>BPEH01000001.1 GCA_019654715.1 Fidelibacterota bacterium
CAATCTCAAGGAAACTTTATTATTAAATAATAAACTTTTAGATGTTTTTCCAATATCCCACCCTTTGTCTTTGAGATATTGATTGGCGGACTCTACTGCATCCTCTTCCAAGGAAGTTCCCATCACATCGTTCCATCGATTTAAATAGCCAAATAAAGCAATCACGGACATGATTTCAATGATATCATTCTCACTCCAATGTTGCTTTAACTCCTCTTCCATAGCTTGGGTGGTTGCTACAGGAACTTTGCTTGCTTCCCTAGTAAATTTAAGCGCGACTTTTTCTTGATCAGAAAAGACAATCGCTTTGTTCAAAATTCCAAATATTTTCGAGGCGTTCTTTGCTTGCCCCGTATCGTTCCGCTGCCCTAATTGTATGGGCCTGACAATACCTACATCCAGTGGTATTACTACTAACAAATGCAATCAAACGTTTAAACTCACTGGTTAAAGATCCATGATTTTCCATCACTGCCATATTGAGGTTAATAAAGCTTTGGCAAGGGCCGGATTTTTTTGCATGGTTAGAACCGAATTTGGACAAAATCCTAAGGTTTCATTAAAGAATTTTACTAGCTCTTTGGTTTCGGCATCTTCAATCGTATGAATAGGATCAATAAGGCTCATACTATTTCTCTTCGAATAGTCGTTCTTTTGGTTTACGAACCTTGGTACGATGTTGATGATCATCATCAGGTGATCGGTATCCAACAGGACACAATACTGCGCTGGTTAAATTGCGATCAGTTAGTCCTAAAATACGGTCATATTCTTTTGATTTAAATCCTTCAAACGGACACGAATCAATGCGCATTTCTGCACAGGTTGCCATTAGATTTCCTAAGGCAATATAACATTGTCTTTTCATCCATTCTTCCGCATCCTTTGGATCACGACTTCCTAAATCTGTTTTAGCAATTACGCTATACGCTTTCATTTTTGCGGTGGATTTCAGTTTTTGTTTCATCCCTTCTTTATCATGGGTACGCGCTTCTTTCATTAAGTCAATAAATTCATCCACATGTTCTGGTTTCACAGGGCTTATAACTACAAAAAACAAACAAGTGTGAGCAATCACGAACTTGGGACTGATAATAGGAGTGTTTTTACCAAGCTTTCTTTGGTTGCTTGATCTTTTACGATAATAATTTTGTATAGCTGAAACCCATAGGAAGATGGTGCAAGTTGAATGGCACGTTTTAAGGTACTAATATCTTGATTGCTTACCTTTCTATTGGGGTCAAATTTTTTTTGTAGCATAACGCCACTCTAGGCTATGAATAATGCTCATTTTACGATAATCTCATCTGATCCTAATGGAAGATGAATTTCATCATTGTCTTCTACCACAATCGTTTCTACTGGAGATTTAGAAATAAATTCTTTGAGTTTGCGTTTGACTAAGAAATTGTCTCTTGTAGGAATAATATGGGTTAAGACCAACATATCAACGTCAATTCCTTCCATACGGCTTAATAATCCAGGTTCTCCTTCATAATCAATCATATTGGTATGGTAATGATTAATATGATCAAATATTTGCATCATACGGAGTTTTCCAACTCTTTCTGCAATTCTAGCAATACGGGTGTTTACTTGGTGGAAAATTCCTTCATGAATCAGTAAATCTGCTCCATTGGCGTAACTATAATCATCCATTAGCGCCGTGTCACCTGAAATAATCACTGAACGATCTTGGCATGTAATACGATATCCTACTGCTCCTGTAACTGGATCATGCGGTACATAGAATGCAGATACTTCAATTTGATCATCTTTATACACTAATACTTCCCCGTCATCCGTATTAAAAATATTGGCTTCCATCAATCCTACTTCTGGATCAATCAAATCTGCTCCATGATGGGCAACACGGTGCATTCGATCTGGTCCATATGCTAAGTTATATCCATCGACCAAATCTTGTACTGTTTCAGTTCCATATACTTGTAATGGTCCCTCTCTTCCACGCACCCAAGATGCTAAATTCAATTGCCCTAAATCTCCTACATGATCAGAATGGGTATGGCTGATAAATACGGCTTTAACAAAGGCAGGTTCTAAGGTCATATTCATAACAAGATTTGCATTCGAACGTGGTCCAACATCGAAAACATATATATTATCATTGATGGCAATAACCGTACTTTGGGATGCAAATTGTGCTGCTAGTGGAGTTCCTGTACCATTAAAAATGACTCGCATCACATCTTTAGGGTCTTCTTCCACGACCAATAGTTCTTCCACCCCTCTTCGTACCAATTCATCCATGACTTGTTTTGGAGATTTAATAACAAAAACCACCAAAACAGTGACTAGTACTAATCCCATGAAAAACATGGCAAGATACTTCAAAATTTTTCCTTCAGTTAGATGTTCTAATTTCATTTAGTTTCCTTCTACCTTCTTTATAAAATTAAACACACCATTGATATAAGTGTCGGTATCATCCCACATAGCCATATGGCTTCCATCTGGACACAAAAGATATTCTCCATTAGGAAATTCATTTGCCATCCATTCTTTATGTTCTGGATCCATGGTATCATGGGTTCCTGCAATAACCAATGTTGGAATGGTGATAGTAGATAGCTTGTCTGTAATATCCCAAAATTCTAGCAATCCAGACGCTCCAAATTCACTCGGTCCTTGCATCGCAACATACATATCTTGATTAATATTTGCGAATGCATTGTTGACTTCATCTGGCCATTCTTCGAGAGGAATTCGCAACATATGTGTTTGATAATGATGTGGTAATAACAATTCCATATAACGAGGATTTGTAAAGTCTTTTGCTGCTTCGAATGCTTGAATTTCTGCCAACACTTCTGGTGGCATTTGTGGACCCAATACTTCGTCAGCATACTTGTTATATGCAGGAATACTTGCCATCATATTAGATACGATTAATCCCTTCATATTGTCCTGATATTTGAGGGCATATTCCATGCCAAGAATACCGCCCCATGAATGCCCTAAAACATAGAAATTTGACTTGTCTAGGTCTAATGCTTTTCTGACTGTTTCTACTTCTTCTACGAAGCGTTCTATAGTCCATAAGCTTGGGTCGTTTGCTGGGTCACTGTTCGTAGACCCTAATTGATCATAATAATAGTACTCAATGCCTTCACCTGGGAAATATTCATCAAAAATTTTGAAATATTCATGGGTAGCACCTGGTCCCCCATGAAGTAACAGTATCTTTACAGATGGATTATCCCCTACTTTCTGTGTCCAGACTTGATGGCCTCCATCAATAGTAATCATCTTCACCCCATCATCTTCGGTGAAAAAAACATCATTTATGGTATATGCTAAAAATGTTACTCCTGCTATCATGAATAAAAATGCAGATAGTGTCTCTAATTTCTTAGACATTAACTCTCCCTTTTCTATAATCTTGAAATGATATAAAGCTGTAAACTCAACACAAGCAGTGCCAATATTGTTCTGATAAACTCCATCAGATGATTGTGTCGATCAAAAAATCTCTCAATTTTATACCATGTAGATTCTTTATAATTGTTATCGTTCATTGTTATTTCTTAGTAAGAATAATAATTGAAAAAATTAGTGCTATAGGAATAGAAAGAAACAAACCTAAAATAAGATTTCCAACTATACAACTTACTAAACCGATTATTCCTAGGTTACGTTGTTCTTTAACGATACCAATAATAAGTGGAATTAAACCAATAACAACTCCCATAAGTAAAGCGCCTACTAAAACGCCAGCCATAAATGCTCCATCCATTTTTTAACTCTCCTTTTTTGATTTATTTTTTAATGAACCTTCTACCCAATTTAAATAATCTGTATCAACATTGCTTGTTTCAATTGTGGTAATTTCCGGTACATCATAGTTATGTAATTTTTTAATTGTTGTATAAACTTTCTTTTCCATTTTCGCTACCGTTTTAATCAATAGTGCACTTTCTCGTGATTCAACAATACGTCCTTCCCAAATATACTTAGAACGAATGCGTGGAAGAATATTAACACACGCCGCATATCGTTTATTAAGCAACGTATTTGCTATCAACTTAATAGTCTTATGGCTATCAGAAGTGGTTTTAATAATAATCATTTCTTACTGGTTTTCTACCCATTGGTATACCACATCGTGTAGTACATCCATTGTCATAGCACCATTTTTTAATACAATGTCATGAAAATCTTGTAGAGAAAATTTTTCTCCTAATGCTGTCTCAGCATATTCACGTAATTCTTGAATTTTTAACATCCCAATTTTATAAGACACTGCCTGGCCTGGCCATACAATATGACGTTCTACCATTTTTATGCATTCCCCTTCTGGATTAGCGGTATTGCTACGATAATACTCAATCCCTTCTTCCCTAGTCCAACGATAGTGATGAATCCCAGTATCTACTACCAAACGACACGCTCTCCATAATTCACCAGATAATCGTCCAAAATCAGAATAAGGATCTTTGTATAAGCCTACTTCTTTAGGAAGAGTTTCTGAATACAATGCCCATCCTTCGCTATATACACTATATCCACCATATTTTCTAAAACTAGGCATGCCTTTGGTTTCTAAGGCAATTGAAATTTGCATATGATGCCCTGGGATTGCTTCGTGGTACGCTAAATTCTCTAGTTTATACGTTGGCATATCCTGCATGGTATACAAATTAGCATAATAAATCCCTGGTCTACTTCCATCGGCTTTTCCGCGTTGATAGAATGCAATGCCAGCAGATTCTTCACGATATGGCTCTACTGCCTTTACAACAAACGGAATACTTGGCAATCCATTGAATAATTGATCAATATTAGCGGTTAATGTGTCCATAACTACATTTACCTGGTTCAGGTATGCCTCGCGCCCTTTTTGATTGTCTGGATAGTAAAATTGTGGATCTGTACGCATAAATTCAAAGAAGTCCTGTAATGTTCCTTCAAATTGGGTTTCTTCCATAATGCCATAGATTTCCTGATGAATACGTTCTACTTCTTGTAATCCAGTTGCATGTACTTGCTCAGGGGTTAACCCAAGTGTTGTAAACCCATCAAGTTGGAATTGATAATATTCTGCTCCATTGGTGTATTTCCATACCCCAAAATTATCAGTTGCTTTTGTTTCTTGTATCGAAAGAAAATCAATTAATTTTCGATAAGAACTATTTACAATCGTTACAAGAATCGCTTCTGCCTCACTTGAATAACGAGTCTTAATAGGATCAGACAGATCTAGCTTATCAAGTTTTTTACTAAAATCATCAAAAATAACATTTCTTTTTTTGACATCTTCGAATGGATATCCAGCAATGATATTTTGAGAAACTTTAATTGCTTGCGGATACACAAATTTTGGAGCAAGAATATTTAAATCTTCTCTTAATTCTAACTCTTTAATTAAATCGTCTATCAATGGTTCAATATTGCGTAATCGTTTTAAATAGTCTTTGACGTCATCTTCGTCATCAACTTTGTGATAATTAATCAAGAAAGATGGAATCGAAGAGTGTTTTCCTCCTCGGTGTGTGATTGGATATGAATTAAAAATATAGTCATTAGATTCGATTTGTCTTTCAAATCTTCTTTCAATCAATCGATAGCTAATTTTGGCAGGTTCATCCAATTTATCATAATCAATATTATCGTGCAGATATTCTAGATTAGACATGGCTTTTCTTATCTTTCTTTTACGTTCTTCCCAAGTAATATCATCCCATTGATCATAATTGGATTTATACCCTAAACGTGTCTGAAATTCAGGGCTATCTTGTACTTGATCTAAAAAGATAGATTCAAAGAATTGGTTAGCTTTTTTGACCTCGTCATCACTGACGTTTGTCCCGGTACATCCGATAAAAAATAATAATAAAAGTATAAAAAATTCTTCATAATTCTTCCTTTAGTTTAAAGACAGCTCCGCGGATAAAACGGTGTTTTCTACTAACATCGCTATTGTCATTGGACCAACTCCTTTTGGTACGGGAGTTAATGCACTTGCTTTCCCCATCACACTTGCCTGATTAACATCTCCAACAATGGTTGATTTTCCATCACGTTCTATACGATTAATTCCAACATCTACTAAACAAGCCCCTTCTTTAATAAAAGAGGCGTCTAAAAATTCTGGTGAACCCATTGCAGCCACAACAATATCTCCTTGGGTTGTAAATTGTTTTAGGTCGCTAGTTCCGCTATGACATATCGTTACTGTTGCATTTCCTAATGATTTAAGACTTGAAAGTACAGATACCGGCCTACCAACAATATTGCTTCTTCCTACCACTACAACATGTTTTCCATCTAATTCAACATTAAAATGTTTTAGTATATACATGATGCCTTTAGGAGTACATGGAACAAATCTTGGTGTTCCTATTGACAATAATCCAGCATTTTCAGGATGAAATCCATCTACATCTTTTGTGGGGCTAATTGCGTGAATTACTTTCTGGCTATCAATATGGTCTGGAAGCGGTAATTGTACCAAAATTCCATGAAATGTATCATCATTATTAATTTGATCAATTAACCTTAATAATTCTCCTTCTGATACCCCTTCTTCAAGACGATAGATTTCTGATTTTAACCCAAGTGAATCAAATTTTTTTTGTTTTGTTACGAATATAGATCTGAGAAGCAGGGTTTTCTCCAACAAGAATAGCTGCCAATCCAGGAGTAACTTGCTTTGATTTTAACGCATCTATCCGTGTATGCAAACTATCATACAATGCATTACTCGCTTCTAATCCTGATAAAATTACCGTATCAGACACTTAAACTTCTCCTTTTTTACTTAAATAACTTGATCAATGCGTTGAATTAAAGATTCAATTTTTGATTCTACTTCTCCCTTAAAAGAGTATTCTCCTCTTCTAGCGTTGAAAAGTTCATCAGAAATATTCATAGCTGCTAAAATTGCAATCTTAGACGCATTTAATCCAGAAGGAACTGATTTCTGAATTTCAGCCATCTTTTTATCCACATAAGCTGCTACTTCTTTGATATATTTCTCTTCAGTTGTAGCTCTAATTGAATATTCCTGTCCAAAAATTCTAACCTTTACTAGTCTTGGTTCTTTGTTTTCCATAATTTTTCCTTTTATTGGTCTCTTAATTTAGCATTAAATTTCTTCAAAACAATATCTATAATCTCAGCAATAATAGAATTTACTTCATTATCTTCAAGTGTTTTCTTAGGGTTCTGAAAGTACAACTTGAACAGTACGCTTTTTTCATCTTTTAGTTCTTTTGATTCAAAGACATCTACAGGAACTACTTCCTTTAATAAAGATTGGTTCACATTCTTTATCGTGGGGCATACTTGTGCTAATTCTATGCTGTTATCCATGATAAAATTCAAATCTCTGTTTACTATCGGATATAACACAATATCTTCTGTTTTAATATTATAATTAAAACATTCTTTAAAATTTTCTGTATTAATATCCATAATACATACATCTGTCCTGTGTAAAATATCCATTTCCTTTAAAAATTCTTCGTTTATAATACCTAGCGATCCAACCAAATTCTTTTGAGAATCTACTATGTTATAAAAAGTACCACAATATGAATGTGATTCTTTGATAAATTTTATTTTTATCTTCAATAAATTGTTAAAAATATTTTCTGCTAATCCCTTTAATAGGAAGAAATTTCCTTCAATCGGGCTAAAATGAACATTTGGCTCAGCAAAATCACCATGTACTAGACAAGAAAAAGCATTTTTTTGCTCAATATCATCCAAGGTATCCCCTTTTTTCTCAAATACCGTCCCTTGCTCATAGATTAATATATCTTGTGTACCATTTTTGTAATTAAAATCAAGCGTTTTGAGCAATCCTTGATGTAACGAGGTTCGTAAAACATTCATTCTGTCAGAAGAAGGATTCATAACAGATAGAGATTCTACTCCGAATTTTGCTATACTATCTCTTTCTTCAAGGGAATTATTGTAACATTGTTGAAATCCAATAGAGGATAAATACTTCTTTAAATGAGATAGTGGGCGTTCTTCATCTTCTGCATACTGCATTTGAGAGGAGAAACTATAGGATGGAACAATATTATCATACCCATAACAACGCAATATTTCTTCAATTAAATCAGCTTCATTTACAAGATCTCCCCTAAAGGAAGGAATCGTGCAAATCCACTTCTGTGTATCAACACTTTTATTGGTCTTTTTCCCTGCTATTTTAGGAATAAATTCTTTTGGAAGACTGTCAGAATGATTTTTCTTAAGTACTTTGGCTAATTCTGATAAGGTTTCTTTTGATCCAAACCTAATATCACGACGATAACTGCTTGCATTTTTCCTTGTAATCTCACCAATAACTTGTAAGTGATCCACAATATTGCGCATAAAGGGTCTAAATTCCGTTCTTATTCTCATAGACTCTAGTTTATTCGAGTTTGAAAGAATTTCTACTACATTCATAGGAATAACGCTCTCTCCCCTGGTCTGACAATCAATCTGTAATCCAGAAAGAATATGTTCCACTTTCTTATTGGGAATATTAAATCCAGTATATTTTGATAATTTTCTATGTGAAAGTGTTATCTTACGTGGTTTTAAATCAAATGTACATTGGTCTGTTACAATAGACCCTAATTCCCCACCAGCAACCTCTTCCATCAGTCTAACAATCATGTAGAATGCATCCAAAGTAGCATCTGGGTCTGCTCCTCGCTCAAATCTTCTAGAAGCTTCTGATAATAAATTTAATTTTTTTGATCCTTTTCTGACGACAATAGGATCAAAATAAGCACTTTCAATCAATACATTGGTTGTCGTATCTGAAACGGCACTATCTTTCCCACCAATAATTCCCGCTAAAGCAACAGTATTAACCGAATCGGTAATAACTAAATGATCAGAATCTAATATATATGATTCTTCATCAAGAGCAGCAAATTTTTCTCCTTTTTTTGCCCATTTTACCTCAATAGTTGGTTCAGATAATTTGTCTAAATCAAAGATATGGGTCGGATGTCCAATTTCAAGTAACATAAAATTTGAAATATCAACTAGATTATTAATGCTTTTTTGTCCAACTGACTTTAAATAATCGGTTAACCATTGTGGTGAAGGTCCTACTTTTACATTATTAACAATTCCTGCAACATAACGGGGACATCCACCTTTCTTATCTAAGACAACTTTTACCTTCTCTTTTGAATCCGGAATAACTCTTTTTGCATTAAGTGGGCTTTTAAGTTTTTTATTAAGTTTTGCTGCAAGTTCTCTAGCAATACCACGATGACTTAATGCAAACGCTTTGTCGGGAGTAATATCAATATCAATTGCATCATACATTGGTCCTAAGATGTCGGCAACATTAGTACCATTTTTCAGTCCTGGATTCAATACCATAATTCCATCATGTTCTTCTGAAATTCCGAGTTCTCTTTCTGAACAAATCATTCCATTGCTTTCAATTCCTCGAATTTTTGCCTTACCAATTTTGAAATTTCCCGGTAATACTGCACCAACTTTAGCAAAAACAATCTTCTGGCCTGTAGCAACATTAGGTGCACCACATACAACTTCATGGGTCATCTTACCATCGTTTACTATACAGAACTTTAATTTATCTGCATTGGGGTGTTTTTTGGCTGATTCTACTTCTCCTACAACAATATTTTTAAGTACAGAAAAATCAGTCACAACTTCAGATTCAAATCCCAACATTGTTAATAAATCAGCTAATTCAGATGCAGATTGTTTGAAGTTTACAAAACGCTTAAGCCATGGAAGAGATACTTTCATTAAAATTGCTCCAAAAATCGTTTATCATTTTGATAAAATAGTCTGATATCTCTAATGCCATATTTAATCATTGCAATACGTTCTATTCCCATACCAAAGGCAAATCCTTGATATTTTTCACTATCATATCCAACATTTTCTAAAACATTTGGGTTAACCATTCCGCATCCAAGAATTTCCATCCATTGGTTTAATTTATCATTCCAAATATCAACTTCTGCACTTGGCTCTGTAAATGGAAAATAACTTGGTCGGAAACGCATTTTTGTGTCTTTCCCAAACATTTCTTTTGCAAAATATTCTAAGGTTCCTTTCATTTCTGCAAATGAAGATGATTCATTAATAACCAACCCTTCGACTTGATGGAATAAACAAAAGCTCTTATAACTAACTGCTTCATTTCTAAATACTCTTCCACAACAAATATGTCGGAGAGGTGGATCTTGATTTTCCATCAAATGAATCTGGACATTGGAAGTATGGGTACGTAATACTACATCTGAATCAATAAAAAAGGTATCTTGCATATCCCTTGCAGGATGGTGTTTAGGCACATTTAGTGCTTCAAAATTATGGTAATCATCATCAATTTCTGGACCATAAGCCACTGAAAATCCAATAGATTGAAAGATAGATTTTATCTCATCAGTAACATGTTCAAGAGGATGGATATTCCCTTTTGGTAGTGCATACCCTGGTAATGAAAAATCTCTTTTGTCATCGCTTCCTTGATCTGAATTGAATGTAGCAAGTTTGTTATTATAGGATGCTGTAAGATCTGACTTAAGAATATTTAAAGTTTTTCCATATTTAGGTTTTTCCTTATTGCTAAGAGCACCAAACTGATTAAACAAATCAGTTAGTTGTCCTTTTCTACCTAAATATTTAATACGAAGCTGTTCAAGATTTTCTGATGTTTTACAAGATTCCAGTTCTGAGTGAAAAGATGTCTTAACCTTATTAATAGCTTTATCCATAGACACCTTTTATTTTATTTTTTCAGATATTTTACGAGGTCTTCAAAAACAGATGGGTTATTAACAGCTAAATCTGCTAATACCTTTCTGTCTAAATCAACGCCCTTCTCCTTTAATAGATGTATAAAATTTGAATATGATAATCCATTCAGTCTTGCAGCAGCATTAATACGTATAATCCACAGACGTCTAAATTGACGTTTCTTCTGTCTTCGATCTCTATATGCATACAACCCTGCTTTTGTCACCGCATCTTTAGCCGCTTTATAATTACGACTTCTTGCACCAAAGTATCCTTTGGCTAATTTGACAGTCTTACGATGTCGTCTATGTCTTGGAACTGAACTATTAGATCTTGGCATTGTTAACCTATTTTCCCATCATTTTTATGACTTTTTTCTTGTCAGAAGGTGCAACAAGAGTTGATTTCTTTGCTGCGCGTTTTGTATCCTTATCTCTACGGATTAACATATGCTTATGCCCTGCATGGTTGCGTTTAACTTTTCCGCTTCCTGTCAGTTTAAATCGTTTTGATACGCTTTTTCTTGTTTTCTGTTTTGGCATTAAAATATCCTTATTTAGGAGCTAATATTATAGATTTTTTTCTTCCCATCATAGGACTATCTTTCTCCATTTCTGCAACTTCGCTTAAATTTAACACAACTTTTTCTAAAAGTGCATCACCTAAATCTTGTCTGGACATTTCTCGACCACGATACATGATGCTCAATTTGAGCTTACAACCTTCATTTAGAAATTTTCTTCCCATTTTTAATTTATTTTCTAAATCATGATCTCCAATATTAGGTCTCATTCTTAATTCTTTTACTTTAATTACATGATGATTTTTACGAGCCTGTTGTGCTTTTTTCTTTTCTTCGTACTTGTATTTCCCATAGTCCATTATTTTACACACAGGTGGTTTGGCATTCGGTGAGATTTCGACTAAATCAAGGCCAGCTTCTTCTGCCAACCTTAATGCTTCTGGGACTTTGACAACTCCTACTTGGTTTTTATTGTTGTCAATCAAACGGATTTCGTCTGCATAGATTTTTTTATTTACTCTTATTCTTTGTTTCTTAATTCGTAACACTCCTTTCATTAATTTCTTTTCTAATTCCATTGGAAAATTTATCCAATGAAAGTGTTTCTTGTTCTTTAACAAATCTTCTTCTAACTGTTACTACTTTACCATCAACTTCTTTTTCTCCAACAATTAGCATAATATTAATTTTTTGTAGTTCTGCATCTCTAATTTTAGCACCAATTTTTTCTGAACGATTGTCTACTTCAGCCCTTACTCCCTGTTTTTTTAATTCACTACACACTTGATCAGCGTAAGCATTGTATTTATCAGAAACAGGTAAAATGGATACTTGCTTAGGTGCCAACCATAATGGAAAGTCTCCACCAAAATGCTCAATTAAAAATCCGATAAAACGTTCATGTGTTCCAAGTGGAGCCCTGTGAATACATAATGGTGTTTTAGATGAACCATCACCGTCGGTATAAGTCAAATTAAAACGTTCAGGAACTGCAAAATCAACTTGATTAGTTGCAAGGCTAAATTCTTTTCCAATTGCACTCCATACTTGCACATCAATTTTTGGACCATAAAATGCTGCATCTCCAACTGATTCAACAAATTTTAATCCAGCATCCTTTAGTGCATTTCTAACATCTTCTTCTGTTTTTTTCCATAGCTTAGGATTATTAATATATTTTTTACCTAACCCTTTTGGATCATGAAGACCAAGTCGCATTTCATATTTTTCAATACCAAAAATTTTAAAATATTCCATATATAGCTTACATACCCCAATAAACTCTTCTTTGAATTGATCCTCTGTACAATAGATATGTGCATCATTCATCTGCATACTTCTTACACGCATTAATCCAAAAAGTTCACCTGATTTCTCATAACGATAACATGTTCCGTATTCTGATAGACGATAAGGTAGATCTCGGTAACTCTTCGGCCTATTAGCATAAATCTTGTGATGATGAGGACAATTCATTGGTTTTATATAATAGTCTAGACCATCTACATCCATTGCAGGATACATACTTGTAGTATAGTGTTCCAGATGACCAGATTTTTCATATAAGGCTCCTTTTGTTAGATGCGGTGTACGGACGCGTTTATATCCACTAGCATCTTCTTTCTCTTTTGCTAATGCCTCTAATTCATCAATAATAACTGCACCATTCGGAGTCCATAGCGGTAGTCCAGGACCTACTTCTTCATCATGGAAATATAAATCAAGTTCTTTTCCAATCTTACGATGATCACGTTTCTTTTGTTCTTCCAACATTGTTAGATATTTTTTTAAATCTTTCTCACTAGGAAAAGATGTTCCATAAACCCGTTGCAATGTCTGATTGTTTTCATCTCCTCTCCAGTAAGCAGCTGAAGAAGAAAGTAATTTAAAATGTTTGATGGTACCAGTTGAAGGAACATGTGGTCCTCTACAAAGATCAGTAAACTCTCCTTGTGAATAAACTTTTAATACTTCGCTCTTTTCTAAATCATTAATAATCTCAACTTTATAAGACTCTTTCATCTTTTTAAAGAGGCTTATTGCATCTTTTCTTGATTTTACCTCATGTATAATCTCAAGATTTTCTTTAGATATCTTATGCATCTCTTTTTCAATACTACTTAAATCTTCTTCAGAAAAAGGAGTTTCAACATCAAAATCATAGTAGAATTTGTTATCCAAATATGGACCAATTGTTACTTTAGTCTTAGGAAAAAGTCTTTTTACTGCTTGTGCCATTAAATGTGCAGTACTATGCAACAGAACACTATGACCATCTTTGCTTTTTGCGTCTAAAAATTGGATGGTTGCATCTTTATCCAAAGGTTCATTTAAGTCAGTTAACACATCATCAACCTTACAGATCACAACATTTTTTGGTATTTCCTTTACAGATTCTGAAATTTCTAAAGGAGTAATCCCAGCTGGATAAGATCCAGTAGAAGCGCCAATAATATTAATGGAAATATTTTTCACTGTAAGGATCTATCAAGTAACCATATACCCATTGAGAAAAAACCAACCAACATCCCAACACCTCCACGATGTCTTTTAATTAACTTTGCCTCTTCTTCGCTAAGGTATTCACTAGGTTTATTTAATTGTGAGTGCATATATACTTCTTGTTGTTGATCATAAAATTTTGCTAAAAAACCATCTCGCCAGTGTAATCCTTCTTCACATGAGATATCTTCGTCTGGACAATATACAAGAAATACAGATTCTGATTTTCCAGGTATTGGCCTAACTAATTTTGTACCAATTTTCATACGCTGAAGCTCATCTTGTAACGCCTCAAATTCTTCCAATGGCCTATTGTCAAAATCAAAAGTTTGTAACTCTGCAGAAACGGATTGATATATTGATTTCTTATATAAACTTATCACATAGGCTCTATTATCAAGCGGTAGTGTGATTTGGGCTGGAAAAGTTTTTGTGTCTGTATACCAAGGAATTCCCCACACATATAAATTGTGTACAAGCGCATTGGAATAAATCACAACATCTGTGTCAGTTATACCGAGCGTAGTTCCAGTATTGTAGCCTTCTGAAGAAAGAGTAGCATCATTGACTTGTAAGGTTTGAGCAAAAACAAACGAACAACTGAGAAGTGTAATAAAAAAATTCTTTTGGATTTGCATTTGAAAAAATTTAATACAGAACGAATCAAAAAGACACGATTTTATCATTTAAACAATAATGTTTTTTGTTCTTCAGCAAAACAATCTAGCCATAGTTGGAAATATTCCTCTGCTCTTGGCCTGCCATGCACTGAAATTAGTATAGATAAAATATCGTAATCTTCATTTTCCAAATAAGGGTTTGCGATATAAAGAAAAGTATATGTTCCATCTTCATTTTGCTCGTCTGGTGCTAAAAAAGTTAGACTATTATATACAGGTAGATTCGCACGTTCAATTGCCGGCATAATAATGGTTTTGTTCAACATCTCAAATGCACCACGTTTTCTAGGGGAAATCTTATTAAATGCAATCATAGAATTCCCATTCGAATGATATACACTATTTCCATTTGTAACTACATTATTATCTGGAATATCTGCAACATTATTGCCGATAGGAATAGCACATCCAT
Source organism: Fidelibacterota bacterium (assembly GCA_019654715.1). Classification (GTDB taxonomy): domain Bacteria; phylum Fidelibacterota; class Marinisomatia; order Marinisomatales; family Marinisomataceae; genus Marinisoma. The sequence continues at coordinate 14,876 of BPEH01000001.1, forward strand.
AGAATGTTAATAGAAGAGATAGTATTAATATTTTTTTCATCAATTAAAACAAGTATTGAAACTTAACAAATAATTGACGTTCTGACTCAGTTAAATTTGAGAACATATCATCTTCTGTAGAAAGAAGTTCATTAATTCCAAAGTATAATGCGGAGAATGCATTTGGTTGATAGGTCAACATTGGTTCAATAAACCAATTATGAGAAAAATCACTATACTGTATCTTAGTTCTTAAAGACAGTTTCGATGTGAAAGAGTGTGTATACCATGAATTAAGTAGAAAACCATCATAATAATTCTTTGCATCCTCATATTGTATTCCAGTACCGGTACTCGCTTGATCTGAAATTTTATATTCAACATAGCTCCAAATTCCATAGGAATCGGTTTGTTCTGGAGTATCTAAATATCGGATAATTGTCTCACCGCCAGCAATTCCTCCATGAATTTTTGTCTTGGCATTTAGTTTACCAGTAACACTAATATTCATATCAAACATATTATCAAATTGCACTCCATGAAAGAGTTCATTCTCAATCTCAGTCCCAATTTGTAGCACATATCCATTTAAAAAATTAAACTCATTGTTCAATTCAAATTCTTGTTTTTTAATATCACCATCATAATTTGTTTTATGAACCATAGTAACTCTATGTCCTGATGACAACAATCGTGGATGGTTGTCATAGAAAATGGATTTTCCTTTAGACAGTTTCATCCACTTTGTGGAATTATTTCTCTCAAATCCATTACTGGTTCGAAATCCTGGAGAACGAAGACGTATGGTTAAACCTGTAGTATCTGTTCTATTCATTTTTGATAAACTAAACCCTAATGCATTTCCTGTAATCTCTTCTCCGTCAAATTTGGCGGTATGGTTATCAAATGTATAAGGATTATCATCAAATATTGTTGACAGAGAATCAGGTTCATTATGAATTGATGCAGTAGCATGAAGAGTTAAATGTAAATTCTTCCCAGGATGATAATGAAAATCTATCCCTCCTGTAGTCATATCCCCACCTTCATCAAAGGTACGATTAGTAATAATTGCCCCAATGGAGCTTGCATTTTTTAACATACGTTTTACACGTACAATATTGGATGTGCTTTCACCCATTTGTACAATAGTACTTGATTCTTCAAAAGGTAAAAGTAATGGAGACGATTCATCTATAGCACTAATTACCCCATACGATGTTTTTCCAACTTTTCCTGTGTATTTTACTGCTACAGATGGATCATTAATGGTTCTTGAATAGAATAAATTAATAAATCCGCGTTCTGACTGAAATTTAAATAATTCAGCTCCTTCACTAAAAAAGGGTCTTCTTTCTCTGAAATACAATGCATTTACTGTATTCACATCATTTTTAATATCATCTGATTCGATTTGACTAAAATCTGGATTGATTGCAATCTCAAGTAAATCCACAGAAGAAACAGGATATTTAACAAATAAGGATGGTTCAGTATTGTCGCTACTTAAATCGTTGTTAAAATCTTCAGAATATCCAGCAACTAATGAAGGAATATATTCAACATTTCCAGCTTCTTGTTTTGGTGGTTCAATACCTTTTAAAAAAGCCATTTGACAAGTATGGCATTCAATCCCTTGAATATTTGATGCCCAAACAACTTCATGTTCTATTTCGTCATCTGTCGTGTAACTACGAAGGAAATTAATCCTCCAATTTTGATTTTTTCCAACTGAATATCTCAAAGTTGAAAACGGAATAGCAAACTCTACAATATAACCATAGTCTGTAATGCTTGTTTTGACATCAAAAATTAAATCTAAAGATTTATCAAGACGATATCCACCACGCCCATCTATCTGTATACCAGATGGATTTGATCCAAATGCATAAATAAGAGCTTCGTCATCAAATAGATCTATGTCAACTCCAACCCAATTATCGTCGTCATTGAGATTATCTCTTTTTGATAGTGAAGTTCTAATCTTTTCTGGAGGTGTATATGCAATAAATCCTACATAGAGATTTGTATCATCATATAATAACTTTACTTCTGTTTTAAATGCAGCGGGATCGCCTTCAAAAGCTCTAGTATCAGTAAACCCTGTGGCAATCTGAGCTAACCCCCAGCTTTCTTCATCCAGTTGACCATCAAGCGTAATTGGGGTATCAATTTTATTGATATTATATGATGGACGCGGAGTTAAGTCTAAAAAACTTTGAGAGTATAAAAATCCAAGAAATAAGACATATATGAGCTTCTTATGCACCCGTGATAATAATACTTTTTTTTAATAAATACAGCTTAAAAAGTGTATGAAAGCCCAAGAGATACTGTTCTAGGCATAGTTGGACGAACTCCATATGGTCTTCTTGCAACAACCTCATTATCATTAAGCAAATTTTTAACATGTAATGAGAGAATTACATTGTTTTTAAGATTATAATTAACAGAAGCATCAACCACAGTAAATGCATCTGTAAAACTTGATTCATCCAAACTACCTGATCCCGCTGTTGTTCTCATCTTTGCGGTGTGTTTTAAGGATACATTCCCCGATACTAAACCAGCATTGACTCCAACATTCAGATATAACATATCACTAGGAACATATGGAAGTTCATCACCAGATGATACATCTCCCCAAAAATCACCATCAAACGATTCTTTAAATTCTGTATTTGTATAGGTATATGCAAGTTCAAGAGGAAATTGCATATTTCTAGCCTCTAACATATGTCTAAGATATAATTCCACTCCAGATACATCAACAGCTCCACCATTGTAAAGTTCATCTGTCCCTCCACCGGAAGCTGCAGTATCTGCTCCTAAAAGATTATCATATTGGTTTATAAAATATGTAAGCTCAACTCCAGATAGCCTTCATAATGTCTTATTGTCCATTCATGATTCATGCTTGTTTCTGGTTTTACGTCTTGCGTAACACCATCTATAACTTTAACACCGCCCGGACCGTGAGGAGCAAATCCTTTATGTAAACCATAAGATAACGTTGTAGTTGGTTTCCATGCATATTCAACAGAAACACCTGGCACTACTACATTAAAATCTTGTTCTTTTACTGATGGATTTGAAATACGGAACTGGTCTGATTTACCCCAATCTTCTCTTTTAACAGTAATTGATTCATAGCGTAAGCCACCTGTCACCGTCCAAGCTCCTGAAGTATATCTATCTTCTATAAATAAAGCGTTAGCTTCTGCAGAGTCAATTCGATTTGAATCAGAACCTGGTGTGGCTTTCGTGGTCATATTTAAATTACCAGCAACCATCTGATATCGATCTTCCCACTGGAAACGATCCATTTCATCGGAATGAATACGCATTCCAGCTTGCAAACTATGATTATCAACACTCCAGCTTAACACTGCTTGAAGACCGCTTGATAAATATTCACGATTATTTGCTTTAATTCGATACATATCGGGATCACTATCTAATGCATCCATTAGCGCAAAAGTAGTCGCATCAGAAGATGGATCAGCTACTACACTAAGCTTTGCACCATTGACTTTATTTAGTTTATACCAATTTCTTGCGAATTCATTATTATAAAGTGATACAGCCATAGACATATTGTCTAATAATTTTCCTGCATAAGAAAGTACAATTTGACTATGATCTGCATCCATCTCATCTAATTGTGATGCACGATATCTTCTTAATGGATTTCTATCATAATCTTCATCACTTAAACCAAGATAAGTTTCATCTGAAACTTCATCAGTTATAGAATATTTAAATTCTAATGCATGATTTTTATTCATACTGTAACGCACTTTTGCTAATACATCTGCTTTTGTGTATCCAGTATCTCCACCGCCATCTAATTCTTTAAATCCAGTTGTTTGATCATTAAAAACTTGCAATAAATATCCCCACTGACCTTCCGTAGAACCATGTTTAAGATGTAGAACTGTTTTACCAAAACTTCCTGTTTTTAATTCTAGATTACTTGTCATTGTTTCAGGAATGCCAGTAGAAACATAATTCAAAGATCCTCCAGTAGTAAATGGACCATATTTAATCTGACTAGATCCTTTACGAACTTCCAATGTTTGCATTCTTCCCATTGTTGGAGAATAATATGCAGCTGGAGAAGCATATGGTGCTGGTGCAATAAGAATACCATCTTCCATTACATTTAGTTTTTCCATACGTGATAAACCAGTACCACGCACTCCAATATTTGGTCGTAATCCAAGCCCATCTTCTTCCTGAACATATACACCAGGAATCCTTGCAATAGCACGATGAATATCAGTATCATCAAATTGTCTTAATTCTAATTCAGATACCACAGCACTTGGATAAACTGATCGTAAAAACATTCCAGAGGTAATACTGGCTGAATTAGCCAAAACATTTACTGCATCTAATAAAATAGGATTATCGTTTAATTTAAGAGATACATTATTCTCTTTTACCCATACTGTAAGATCATCATACCCTACAACTGATACAGTTAATAAAAAAGGAAGCTCGTCCTATATTAAGTACAAAACTTCCATCGTCTTTACTGACCAATCCCATTCCATTTTCTAATATAATATTTGCGTCCGCAATTGGATTATTATTAGAATCGGTAACTGAACCTGTTATTTGATTTTGTCCAATAACTAATGTTAAAAACAAAAAAGATTGATACTACTCTTTTCATATACCCCTTTTTTTATTGAGAAATCGTCTCAATTATATAACTAAAAATAAATAGAAGCAAATAATTAATGAGAATAAATCTCAATAGGATAGTTTTTTAGTCTAAGATTCCAATAAAAATATTGGTTTGACGTGGGTTTTTAGCGTTTCTATTGGAAGCAAAAACAAGCTTTCCATCTTTAGAAATAACTGGAAATGAATCAAAGGTATCATTATGTGTGAGACGTGTAAGTTTTAAAGTGCGAATATTAATTATATAAAGCTCAAAATTACTTCCAAATGCATTATAATCTTCCCTCCAATCATCCATGTTAGATGAAAAAATAATATGTTTTCCATCAGGATGCCAAGAAGGAGCCCAATTAGTAGCTCCATTACTCGTTAATCGTTTTTTACTGGATCCATCTCTCTTTGCAACATAAATATCTAATGGGACAGCATCGATATAACGATTCTTTAAGTTAAAAGACCATTTTTCCTTCTCTTCTTCGTTTTTAGGATACCATGCACGCCAAACAATATTTTTTCCATTTGGAGAATAGAATGCACCACCATCATACCCAAATTCAGTAGTAATACGTTTAACATCACCACCATTATAGTTCATCTCATATAAATCAATATCTCCATCACGCATAGAAGTGAAAATCACTTTCTTTTCTGTTGGATGAATTGTGGTTTCAGCATTATACCCTGGAACACTGGTTAATTGTTTTAGATCATCTCCGTCCCATCGATAAATCTCAAAGTTTCTTAATGGCCAAATATATTTACGAGGATTTGGATGTTTATATATTTCTGGACATCCAACTCCATCATGTAAAGTAGAGGAAAAAAAGATAAATTTATTATCATGTGAATAATAAGCGCATGTAAATGCTCCATCTTGTATTGGAAACTCTTTAAGGTTGCTTCCTCAATACTTATTGTATAAAGCTTATCACATTCATTTCCATTGCGTTTTGATTGAAAGATAAGTTGACTAGCATCTTTAGAGAAATAAGCTTCTCCATTATCTCCATCAAATGTTAATTGTCTTATATCTTTTAAAACAAAATTCTTATTGGTAGAATTATACTCGTTATTTTTATCGACTTCTTCTAAAAGATCAATTACATCATTCTCCCATCGTGGAAACGGATCACTGGTAATCATATCTTGTTGACTATATACTACGCTAATTAGCATTAAAGCTAAAGAATTGTTTCATTAGAACTGAACCTGCAATACTACTTCTGAACCCTTACGTAATACTTTCACTTCAGCTTTATCACCAGGACTCATTGGGATAATATCTTCATATAAGCATATATATCTTTTATAGGAGTACCACCAATATCTATAACAATATCCCCAGCAAGCATTCCTGCTTCTCCCCCTGGTCTATTGTCGATAACTGCATCAATCTTTAATCCATCTCCTTCATGTGCATAGTCAGGCATTACCCTAAAGTAACCTTCATTGTAGCAGTTGGCATACTCTGTTCTTCTAATTCAACTGGTTGAAAGATTAATTTTTCTGGTGTGTTTGCAAATTCTTCCATAATCGGATGAACTAAATCTGAAATAACCTTCATTCCCTGATAATTAATTTTATTAGAATCGTCGGTAGGACCATGGTAATCTTCATGCAATCCGGTGAAAAAGAATAATACTGGTATATCTTTTAAATAAAAACTATAGTGATCTGAACGCTTAAAAATTCCTTTTCCTAGCTCTGTGATATTTAAATTATTTTGCCATCTGTTTTCCACTTCATCTAAAAAAGGCTCAAGTTTTTTATCAAAATCTACTGCAGTTAATGTTCCTCCTAATTGAAGATTTTTTTCATTATCTAATCTACCAACCATATCTAGATTCACCATTAATTGAACTTTTTGAAGATCAATAGTTGGATTGTTAACGAAATGTTTCGAACCAAGTAATCCTAGTTCTTCCCCTCCAAATGCCATAAAAACTAACGTTCTTTTATGTGTATTTGATACTGCAAATTTCTCAAACAACTCTAAAATCATAGAGGTTCCAGATGCATTATCATCTGCACCATTATGAATTTTATCTAACTTATTATTAACACTATCATAGTGTCCACCAACGACTACATATTCCTCTTTTAATTTGTCATCAGTTCCAGGAAGAGTTGCGATAATATTATAGGTTAACACCTTATTTTTTTTGTTTCTTCTGTCTTTATAAACATAATGTTCTTGAACTTCAACTATTTGTTCAGTTGGCAAACCGCATTTGTAAAATGGTTTACAATATAATCTTTGCAAGTTCATCCCTTGAGTACCAGAACTCCTTCCTTCTAATTCATCAGAAGCCAAGAAAGTAATAGGGTTTGAAAATCAAAATGAATATTTTATTGTGATTTAATTCAGGAATAGTGGTTTGAATAAAATTTAATAGAAGAATACTTAATTATTTTTTTCAATCTCCCCTTTTTTAAAAAGTATTTAAAAAATGTGACTGATATATAACAAAATTAAATTAAAAAAAAAATAGCAAAAGATCAAAATATTTATCTTTATTTTTTTACTGGACCAAAAACCAAACAAATGTAATTTATAAAACGCAACCCCTTCCAAAATTGATGCCAAAAAAGTGAAAAATTTAAAATTTAAAAACCCCCGCACAATGAAAAAATTATAAGGAATGGGGTAAAGCGCATAAAAATTCTACAAAATTTATACAATTTGTTTAAATTTAAAAAAATTTTTCGGTAAAACCTGGGACATAATAAAGAAAAAATGGGAAAACTGAAAAAACCAAGTTTTTGTCCACCCTAAGAACGTCCAAAAAATACCAAAATCCCCAAAACCGACCGCGTACAAAAAAGCATAATAAAAGGGCCCTTTCCTCCCCCAAGTTTAAAGCAAAAAAAGGATCAGCAGGAATAGGAAAAAAAAAGATTCTCAAAAGAACAAAAAACAGGACTCTAAGGCTACTTTCCCAAGAAAGTACCCCAAACATATAACTACGAACCAATTCAACGCAATTTACCTTAATCGTAACATTTTTTTGTTCGGACAAATTGTCCGCCATATGGATTGGCGGAGTATACATTTGGCAGAAATATATTCCAGCACTTACTGAATCACCATTATTATTGGTTCCATCCCATGTAACAGACTTATAACCTGCTGATTGCTCTTCTTCTACCAATGTCTTTACTAATTGTCCTCTAATGTTAAATATACGGAGCACAATTTGTTGTGTTTCAGGTACATCATATTCAATCGTAGTTGAATTAGTAAAAGGATTAGGATAATTCTGACGTAAATCAAAAACATCAGGTATCAATGCCCTTGCATCAATCTTTAAATCGCCTATACTACCAGTACTTGCTGTCTTAAAGGATTGTCCATCAGTAGCAATTACAGACCATGCACCTTCTGATACATTTACCGTATCTGTTTGGGATGCTAAGTCTTTAATTGCCCATGTCATAGCTGTATCATCAACCCATGTATTCATTGTTAAAAACTCTAAATCTTCATAACCAAGCATACGATATTGAACATTGTCTCCATCAACATCAATAGATGGATTCCACATAAATCGCAATGAGTCTTGTTCGTTTTCTGGGGTAATAAATAAATATTCTGTTGTCAAAAATGATCCAGAACCATCAATAATATTGAGTAAATATTCTCCTTGAGCAGTAAAAGAATTTGGAGCATCATTTATTGCTAATACATCCACATTAAAAGATACCCTCACTGAATCAATTCCCCCATTTTCGACTCCACCATTATCTTTAACTGTAATATGAATTATAGATGATCCATTTGCATTGGCTTCTGGAACTAGATCAAGTGATCCTGTGGTGGATGGACTATTGTAATCTACAGTTAAATTGGAAAATAAATTTGTATCCGCTGTATAAGCTGAGATTTCAATATCTTGAGAATTTGCATCTCCACCATAAGAAATTCCTGTAAGAGAAACTGCAGTAGATCCATCTTCATTCATCTGAACATTTGAAACTACATCAATGGTTGGTGGAACATTAACATATACTAAAGGTGTAATTTTAAATTCTGAAGAAAAATCACTCTCAGTACCTTCTTGATTCACAGCAGATAGTATATAATAATAAATTTTGTTTGTATCTAGATTCTCATCCGAATAGGTTGCTGCCGGATAAGCCAATTCTGCAATCAAATTTGAAGATGAAGGAGTAAATCCTGGTTCTTCATCTCGATATACTCTAAAGCTTATTGATGAATCAATACCAATATTCCATGAGAAAGTTACAGTACCATCAGTTGGAATAGAGTATGAGATACCTGTTGGTACAGAAGGTTGATTAATATTAAAAGTTGGACGGAGAACAAACAAACCTTCATCAATACTAGTGACTACTACATTTCCACTATCAAAATAAGGATAATTGCTCCATGTACCATCAAAAGATGTATTGTTATTAGATGGATATACATCAAAAAATGCCACTTCAGATGGATTAGCAATATCCCCAATATCTAAAATGCGCAATCCACTTGTATAATGGGACATATATACATAATCACCAATAATATAATTATTATGATCAATGGAAGATGTTGGACCAAGATATGTTGTCTCAATTTCTGGATTATCTAAATCTTGTAAATCCCATATTAAAGTTCGTGTATTATTAACAGCACCATTGCTTTCATCTAATTCATCATTTTGAACAAAATATCGATGATCTTCTGTAAGCCACCCTTGGTGCGTATAGTAATCATCATATGAACCAAGACCAATGGTCTTTCCTCCACTAGAATCATCGCTCTTTGTGCTTACATCCGTTACCCAGACATTTGTTTCATTGGATCCAACACAAATTTCTTTTCCAACATGTTCTGTATCCGGTCCATTGTAAACTACACACTGAACATCATGTACATAGCCTGTCCCACTTCTTCCGGTTGCAGGATCAGAAATACATGCTGCTTTTGCTGGAGCTACTGGATTGCTAATGTCAACAATATGTAATCCTCCTGGACCACAAGTACTTGTACCTATTGCATACGCAAAACCAGTATCTTCATTAATAAAAATATTGTGCGCATTTCCAAATTGAGCATAGTGTGCTGTTTGACTAAATTGTACCGGTGGATTGCTTACATTACGGAGTTCCGTTAAGTCAAATACTTGCATTCCATGACCCCCAGCTTCGGATACAATAAATGCATGATTTTGATATACTTTAATATCTCTCCATGTTGAATTATTTGTATGTGTTGGCAATCGACCTAAATACACTGGATCGTCCGCATCAGTTATGTCTACAAATGATGTTCCATTGCTTAATCCGACCAAAGCATATTCGCGTTGACTGTTTGGATCTGTCCATCCCCAAATATCATTTAAACTAGAATTATTGGTTCCTCCAATTTCTGTTTTATCCATATATGCCATCAGATCAATTTCATTACATTCATATGATCCAGCAACTCCCCCAGTACATTCAATCTTATTCTTGATTGATACAACTTCCCCTTTTGTTGAAAGACTTTGTATAGAATATCGATTTACATTCATATCGCTGTATAAAATAAGTTCATCGGCATAGTATGCATCAGTTATTAAAGCATTGTCTAATAAGGTAATGTTCCTACCAAAATGATCTACTTTTTTATAATCATTATTTGTAATGATTTCTCCAAGTTCAAATCGATTATTTTTTTGGTTTTTGCTATACAAATAAACTTGAGATTGATTAAAAGTGCTCACTGCTAATTGATTATTGAATTCACTAATTTGATACCCAAAATGATTGTTTTCTAGCAAATCATCTGGTTGAATAGTATAGAAATTTGTCCAAGGATTTTCATCCGTTCTGTTAGATAAACCAATGTAAGGATAAGCAAAAACCTTTCCCTTCCCGCTATTTAACCCTAACGCACTTATATAAAGAGTAGAATCTCCTACATATACAGATTGACCAAAACGCATTCTAAAAGAATCATACTCATTTTCTACTGTAGGAATAGGAATCTCTACTCCTTGTACAGCCCCATTGTTAAACTCAGCCAAATACACAAAATCTTTTAGTGAACCAATCAACAGTTTGTCATTATTAAATGAAAGGGAAACTCCAAATCCAAATTGATTTGGACCTACTTCATAACAACCTTCTACATCGCCTAATTCCCGTACATCAATCGTTTTAAATGGAGTATTTTGATGTGCAAAATCTTCGGTATCAGGATTAAAATCATAAATAAAAACATTGCCATCATTATAAAATGGCGAAGCAATTACAACATACTGATCATTTAATGCAACATTATACCCAAATTTTTGAGCATATTTCTGAAAAACTCCTGAATAGGGATTCTCATAAGTCTTAAATAAAACCCAATCTCCTTCATAATTTTTATGATATAAATATGCTGCTCCATATCCATTATTTGATCCTGGAGCTCCAATAAGCAAATAATCCTTATGGAGTGCTATACTAAATCCAAAATCATCTCCCACCGTTGGATTTGGGGCAGTTAATTCTGCAGTCTTTTGTAATGAACTTATTCCATTATATAAATCATATATATCGACTACTCTAGGAGTAAGTGTTGAAAAAGTTCTGGCAGTTACTAAAAAATCTTGCGATAAAGCAATTGGAATAGTTCTTCCTCTATTTAACAACTCTGAAGAATGACTTTTTCTTCCGGATGATGGGAGAAGAAATGAAAGTAAAAGAACCCCTATAAAAAGATATTTTAATTGTCTTATCATTATAATTATTCTCACAAAGTATAAGAAAAATTATAATTAATTAGAAGCTGTTTAATTCTCCTCTATTACTGTAGCTTCTCCACTTTCTAAATTGGTATCTAAAAATAAGGATTTATCAAGTGCAAAAAAGAAACTTTGAAAGAATTCATTTGAATGTTTACTTCCTGCATATTTTACCGAACCACCTTGTTCTCTAGAGGCTTGAAAATTTGTACGAATAGTACTAGAAACTGGATCTTCAGATTCCTGTGTAACATTAATGGTTGTTTTCAAGTTATATACATTAGGTCCATCATTACTAGAACTATTACCGCCCCAACCACAGAACAAACAATCTCCACCGCCATCATCATTATTATTATCATCATCTTTATCATCGCCTGCTGCTGCTAATAATCCTAAGGTTAATATAACTCCTATTCCAATGGCAGCTTTTTGCCCTTTACTCATCTCTTTCTCATCTGATCCACCTCCTAGAGTTGTCTGTTTGGTGGCAGTAATGAGTCCATAATTGTCATTGAGTACATCGATAGTATACCCTAGGTCTTGTAATACCCCAATTGAACCTTTCATAAGAGTATCAAAATCTACGTTATATTGTCTTGTCTCAATGGCGCGCTTTACTGCTGTTGTAGGAGGTGGAGCAGAGCTACCACAACTAACAACAAACAAATGGCTCAATACAACCAGATGAAGTGCTATACGTCTAACCATTAGTATTTAATGCTTTGGTATTTGAAACTATCAACAAGACCTGCAGGAGTAAACCTGATGGTTAATGTTAGATTTTTATTGCTTTTACTACTACGACTTCCACCAAATATCCCAAGAAATCTTCCACCAGGAACAACGCCTGCTCCCATAGCAGAACCATCTTTTGCTTCGCTACTAACTTTGTCGTATGTCCATACTTCATATCCATCATTTGCATTGGTTACAATATTTGGAGATCCTAACAATTCAACAACGCTAGCAGAGCTCATACCCTCTTTTAATTGGCTTTGAACTTTTCCTAACGTAAAGTCGTTGTTTGTTGCGGTTGCAGGAACACTGCATGAAAAAATAGAAAAACTTAATAATAAAACAATTCCAGTATGTTTCATTGTATAACCCCTATGTTGTTTCTTAAGTAAACGCAAAATTTTAAACATTGTTCCTATTGGAAACAAGCTCCAATATTTCTTTCTGATAAAGTTCCATTAATTTCTTGGTTGATTCCCCTACTAAACCATCCCCAATTGTATGATTATCAACTGAAACTACAGGAATAATATCACGAGTGGAAGACACAATAAATGCTTCTTTACAACTATGCATTTCATCAATTGGTAAATCCCTTTCTTCAAATTTCATCTCTTCTTTCTTTATAACATTCAGTAAAGCCGATCTAGTAACACTTCGTAAAATATTCCCATCTGTCGGAGCTGTTAGCACAACTCCATTATGATTGATTGCAAAAAATGAGAATGTAGTTCCTTCTAATACATTTCCATTTGAAACATATAAGACCTCATCATAGTCACCATTTTTTATTATAGCATTTTGTGCTAATAACCCTCCTATGTACGTAAAGGGAGCTTTAATCTCTGCATAATGACGTTGAAATTCAAAAAGACCAACAGTAATCCCTTTAGAGTAAAATTCTGCTGGATATATTCTTATTGGATTTACTAAGACCAAAATATCCATAGGACTATTTGAATACAAATCAGAACCAATAACGGGCTTCCCTCCTAAAAACGCAATCATTATACTAAACTCACCTGTAGAAGAATTGTTTTCAGCTATGGTATCAAACACCAACTGTTCAATATCATCATATGATTGTTCTATCTTCATCCCCATTGTTTCTGTATTTTTTAGTAGTCGTTTAATATGATGATCTAAAAAAAGCGGTTTTCCTCCATCTATAGTTTTAAAGAATGTAAAGACTTGATAGCCTCGAACAATGCTTAGAAAATTATCACGAAAATTAAGATTAATTTCATCTGTAGGTATAAACCGATCTTTAAAAAAAGAAATATAGCTCATAAACTGCCTTTATCGTGTAAATACAAATTTTGAATCTTCAGATAGCTTCGAATCAAATTTATAGTCTTCATAATTAAAATCTTTGATATTAGTATGATCATCGATTTTGTTCTTAACAATGTACTGTGTCATTAATCCTCTCGCTTTCTTTGCATTAAATGAGATAAACTTTAATTCCCCATTTCGATATTCTTTGAATACAATCGAAAGAATACTTCCTTTGAGTTTCGATAAATCAATTGCAGAAAAATATTCAACTGATGCACAGTTAATAATCACAGGAGATGGATGTTTTTTTAGAGTATTATTCAAATTATCTGTTATTGATTGTTTCCAAAAATCATATAAGTTCTTCCCTTTTGGATTTTGAAATGAAACTCCCATTTCTAATCGATATGGTTGAATAAGATCAAGAGGTTTCAAAATCCCATATAGTCCTGATAAGATTCGAAGATGATCTTGCGCAAATCCAAAATCTTTATCGGAAAATGTATTTGCTCTTAAACCAGAATATACTCCTCCATCAAACGCTAGAATTGCCTGTTTTGCATTAGAAGAATTAAATGGAAGTGACCAACGATCAAATCGTTCCCGATTTAATTGAGCAAGCTTATCGCTTATATCCATCAATTCTTTTAAATCGCTTTCGGTAAGATCTTTTGCTTTGTTAGCTAATATTTCAGCGCTTTTGATAAACTCACACTGAGTATAATTATCAACCATATTTTGAGGTTCAAAATTTAATTTTTTGGAGGGAGATAATAAGGTAATCACTCTATTGCTCTCAAATTATCTCTAATCACATCATCTACTGGAATTGACTTTTGTTCTTTAAAATTAAACATCACAAATGTATGAATACTTTGGAAAACAGGAGTATCTTCTCCTTCTAAAAATAAAGCTTCATGCACATCATAGCTCTTTGTACCAACTCTAGTAATACGGAAACCGATATCAAATTTAGCAGGGTGATGTGATTGTTCTACATATGTAACTTGCATTGAAGCTAATAAACCTGCGCTTGTGCTATCAAGTCCAAAAGAGGCTTCTTTTCCATACATATGTACTATAAAATCTTTATGCGTTGTTTCTAGAATGCTTAAATAAATTGTATGATTGATATGCCCTAACGTATCTGAATCTCTCCATCTTGTTGACGCAGTTGTAAAAAAATCATAGTCTGATCGTGATAAGATTTTTTGCATTATGATAATTGTTCCTTGTAAGATTTACAAACATTCCAAAGCTGGTCCCATTGAGCTTGTTTATAGGATCTTTTGATGATTTAATTTCTTTACATTTGAAAAAATATTTTCCTGAAACATTTTGAACATCATCTGATGTTGATAGATAAATACTGGAATCTGCTCCATCTTCAACTGTTCTAGCAAATAAATTTGATCCAAATTTGACAATACGTTTTATCATCGTACCCTCATTCCCTCCAATGTTGGTATTCACAAATCCTGGATGGAGACAATTCGCAGTTACCTTATTCTGAATCTGTGCTAAACGATAAGTAAACATAATATTCATGAGCTTTGAAACACAGTATGTACTCCACCATGAATGTTTTTTTTCTGAATTAATATTGTCGAAATCAATTGTTGCTCCAATATGAGCATTAGAAGCTACATTGACCACCCTAGATCCTTCAGAAGCTGATAACATATCCATTAGGTTGGTGGTAAGCACAAAATAATTCATTTGATTGGTAGCAAAAGTTCTTTCCAATCCTTCGCTAGTGATTATTTTGTCCTTGCTAGCTCCTCCTGCATTATTTAATAAAACATTAAGGTAAGGGTATTTATTTTTTATCTGATTAGAAAGAGAAGCAACCTCTTTTACCAAACTTAGATCTGTTTGAAAAAAATCTAATTTATCATTACCAGTCTCAGACACAATTGCTTCCATTGCCTGCTTCCCTTTATCAGGATTTCTACCGACGAGACCAACGCGATATCCTTGGCCTGCAATTGTTTTTGCAGCAGCCAATCCTATTCCATCAGTAGCGCCAGTAATGACTATAATTTTATCACTCATAAGTCCTCTTTGAACGAATCAATATTAATTATAAATTGGAGGCGATGTTACAAATTTATGAAATGATTCTGATGCCTTGGATTATCTTGGGAGTTGTAACATTCATTATTCTTTTAAAAATCCCTGCTCCGTATGGAAAATTTTCTAATACAAGTTGGGGACCAATGATTCCAAGCAAATTAGGATGGTTTGTAATGGAAATTATTTCTCCTGTTGCATTTGCTTATTTTTTTCTTACTGGATTAGAAGAAAAAAGTTGGATTACATGGGTGTTTTTTATCTGTTGGATGGGTCATTATTCTAATCGAAGCATTATTTATCCTATGCGACAAAAAAATCCAGCAAAAATGCCCCTTTCTATTGCCGTATTTGCATTGTTGTTTAATATTATCAACGGATTTATTAATGGTTATTTCTTAGGCTCTATGGAACCATACCTCATTGATTATGCTACCAACTGGAATTTTATTCTAGGAATTATTTTGTTTGCTGTAGGAATGGTAATCAATATGCAATCGGATACCATTCTCCTAAAATTACGATCAGAAAATAAAGGATACCAAATTCCAAGAGGAGGATTGTTCAAATACATTTCTTATCCCAATTATTTTGGAGAAATCTTAGAATGGACTGCATTTGCATTAATGACTTGGTCTTGGGCAGGATTATCTTTTATGATATGGACAATGGCAAACTTAGTTCCAAGAGCTATTAAAGGACATCAATGGTATCATCAACAATTTGATGATTATCCAAAAGAAAGAAAGGCTATTTTTCCTTTCTTTTTCTAATAAAATATTCCTGAATTAAAGATAAAGATTCATTCGCAAGTATATTTCCCTTCACAATAGAAGGAGTAGAACCTCCACAAATCTCAAACTAGAACCACATGCGCCTGATTCTTCATCATAACATCCAAAATAAAGTTTATCAATACGGCTATTTACAATGGCTCCAGCACACATTGAACAAGGTTCTTTTGTCACATAGATTGCACATTCATTTAAACGCCAATTATCTAACGTAGATGAGGCTGAAGTAATTGCTATCATTTCAGCATGAGCAGTAGCGTCATTTAAAGATTCACATTGATTATATCCTTGTCCAATAATTTTATTATCGTGAACAATGATACATCCAACAGGAACTTCATCTGCATTAAAGGCTTGCATTGCGAGTTTTAATGCACGATGCATCCAATCTTCATGAGATATTTTATTTATTTGAATTCCAGTAGACACGAGTACGCCCGGAAGGACTCGAACCCACAACCTTCTGGTCCGTAGCCAGACGCTCTATCCAATTGAGCTACGGGCGCATATGTAAAACGAGGAGAACTTATGAACCAAAATCTATTTCTTCAACCTGGAAGATTTTCTTATCATTTTCTCCGCCACCATCAAATTGAACAAACGCAAGAATATTTAAATCACTTGGAGACCAAGTAACTCCAGAATCATTTGGCCAATTACTATTTAATGTCCAATCAATACTTGTAGTCTTGTTTCACCTGAATCTAAATTAAGAGATTCTCCCCAAGTTATAATTCCTTCAGTGGTTGTTTCAGAGTTGAGGAAATCGATGAAAGTTTGGTGAAATACTGTTTGTCCGTTTGGTGCAGCATATTGAGAATCATCATGTGTTACAGCAATATAGTATTTGAATCCAAGGTTTCTCACATCTCCTGCAGCAGTCACTGTAATAGTACCAGTTAATTTATATCCGTCTAATGCTACATTCATCTGAACATCAAATGGAGAAATAGCCGTAGTAGTATCTACCTGTCTTGCATGTGTTCGCCATGTAGATGCTCCTGAACCAGAATCAGTCATTCCTTGGGTAAAGCATGAGGAACATATCCAACATTATAGTATCCTTCACGCCAAATTACTGGATTTTGATTCCAATCATAATAAGGATCTCCAGCAGCAGGCCACCAAACATGATAACGTAATACAATCCATTCAGCTGCAATATCGCTTGCATATGTAGATGATGTAGGATCTAAATATTTGTTTAGAGTTTATTCTGACCCGTACAAGGACCACAAGTTGTTGATGTGAATAATTCAGTCAAAATTTTGGTTGGTACTGGTTGTCCCGTACCGCCTGTATTTCCACCAGTTTCTCCACCACCCCATCTGGGGTTTGCAGTTACACTATCTCCTCCTCCGCTAAAAGCAAAAAGAGCGAAAGCAATACCCCCAAAAATATATTTTTATTATTCATAGTAAATCTCCTAGGGGTTTTTCCCCCCCATATCTTCCTGAATTTAGTTCAAATTAACATGTAATCAATTCTTAGCCCTTTTTTAAAGGTTGGATATACCTACAACCCCATTTGTACAATCTAATCCTCCTCTGATAGATCCATAAAAAATTTCCAAAATATTATCTGATTTAATTCTATAGTTAATGCTACTGAATTCCATGTATTTGAATCAAAATTTGATATGATTCATCCTATTGGTTGATTCTGTAGCCACTGTTATGACCACGGTGCGTGATTAACTGTGAATCCTAAAAAGATATTGTCTTGATACTTTTCAGAAATAAAGAAACAAATGAAGATTCATCATTCGTGGTTACTTCAAATCCTTTTTTAGCACGTTGTAATTCTAATTGTACTTCAATGCTCCATAAATCGTTCAAAATAACATTTACCATAAATGGAAAAGTGATTGCTTTATTCACTTCAAATGATTCTGAAGTGTTTGAATTAGCAAGCACAGCAAAGGTGTCAGAAAAATAATCAAACCCTACTCGATAAAATAAAGTATGAGCTTTATTATACCCATTCAACTCAATAAATATTTCATCAAATGGATAAGAATCTTTATCCTACTTGGGAACAAAGAATTGCTATTTCCATTTGTGGTGTTAAAGGTTCAGGTTCCCAATAACCAAATTCGTTATGCCATCCTTTTGTAGAGCTAGATTTTGTATAATTCATAACAAAGTTCGGTTTTCATCTATTGGGCCTATTAATTCTAATTCTAAACCAATTTCATCATTTAAATTCACTTGTTTTGAATTTCGACTTAGCAACTTAAACTATGCTGATAATAACCTGTTGGTGAACGCTGAACATCAAGTGCTTGTCCATAGTTACTCAATATATTGTCTCGCATACTCGGATCTTTTACATCTATTCGGGATCGTCTATAGTTTGATGTCAATGCCCAATCTTTGATATAGTTTGTATTAGAAAGTAAAGTCCATTCCCTTTATCAGTCTCTGAGCCACTATCAACTTATCAACTTGGATCTTTTGCTAATAAATGACAAAAAGAAATCACCATTATCGTAAGGTTTTTCAAAACGTATTCCACTTTAAAAGCTAGAGATTGGGGCTTCCTCTTCTTCTGTAAAAATATAGAGAGTCCCATGTTGATTCGTGACTCAATACTAATCTGAACCGTATAAGGTTTGTTTAAGAATATAATTCGGAACTCGTGGATCATAATCCCCAAGGAAAGTAGTGCTCTTTCGAGGATTAGTCTCACCTGCAATTACATTTAATGAAATATAATCTTTCTCATACCCTACCTTAATCCAGTTGCACTTGTATTAAAATCTAAATGTTTATAGTCTGTTTGATTAAGAATAAGGCCTCTTCCCCATGTTTGATAAAAATCTCCTAATTCAATCGATAAATTTTTATTATAAAATCCAAGTAAAAATTCGCGAATCCCTTCTTCTTTTAATCCAATTTCAGGGGGATCACTCAATTTTAAACTAAATAATGCTTCAAATCTATCATCTGGACGATTTAAGATTATCCCAGTATTAAAATAAATTTCCTCATAAGTATAATTATTATCACCCTCACCATAACGAATATTGAGATTGTTTGAATATTCAACCTGGGCAGTTAAAGAGTACATAAAAAAATGGAGATAATACGTTTATTCATTAAATATTGCGTCTAATTCTTTCTTAAATATGTTTTCATCTCCAGGAATGAAACCACGTTTCCGATAAATAATATTATTATTCTCAACTATAAAAGACAAAGGAATTGGTTGGGCATTAAATCGTCTAGAAAGCTTCTGATTATAATCCATTACAATATGATAAATATCTCCTTTGAGGTATTTTTTTGAATTCACAAAAGATTTTACTTTCCCCACTTTTCCTGGATCATCTGTATTAATTAAGATTACAGATACTTTGTCATCATACTCTTCAATAAATTCACTTAAAACATCCATTTCTTTAATACAAGGAATGCACCATGTCGCCCAAAAACTAACAAAACTAACATCGCCAGTTAATTCATGTAAATCGATGGTTTCATTATTTAGTAAACGTACTTTTGCATTTGGGATAGTTGATTGTGCAAATACGACAGACAGAATTAAAAATACAATACTATATTTTTTCAATTTAATTCCTTTAATCCAGCCGCCAATCGCTTAATACACGCTTCTTTTCCAAGCAAAACCATCGTATCAAAAATACCAGGACCATAGGTAAGTCCAGATAGAACAAATCGAATAGGTTGGATAAGTTTTCCAAGAGATAGATTATGTTGATTCATTAGATTTTCAAAAACAGATTCTAATGTTTTTTTATCCCAATTATTTTCAATGGTTAATGCATTTAATAAGTCTTCTACAATTTTTTTGGATGAATCATTCCAAATTGTATTTTTGACATCTGATCATAAGAAATTTGACTGCTAAAAAATGTTTCTGAAATCTCAATTAAATCTACCAATGTTTTTGATCGTTCTTTTGTTAGTTTTAAAACATCTTTTTTATAACTACTTGCCTGCCCTGTAGCCCAATCTGGTTTTAATTTTTCAAGCTCTATAATGGTAGTATCGATACTAGCATTTGCCATATGTTGACCAGAAATCCATAATAATTTTTTCTCGTCAAATATTGCAGATTTCTTTTGAACTTGTTCTAGATTAAATCCATCGATTAAACCATCAAGGTTAAAAATTTCTTGATCAGAATCTGGATTCCATCCTAACAAAGAAAGATAATTAAGAATCGCCTCTGGCATATACCCTTTATCGCGATATTCTTGAACATTGGTTGCTGTATGTCGTTTGCTTAATCGTTTCTTATCAGATCCTAGAATCATAGGCAAATGGGCAAATGTAGGTACATTGAATCCAAGTGCTTGATAAACCAGGATTTGTTTCGGTGTATTTGCCAAGTGATCATCCCCTCTAATAACATGGGTAATATTCATATCACAATCATCAATAGTCACTACAAAATTATAGGTAGGTAGCCCATCTGATCTTGCGATAATAAAATCATCTAAATCACTATTGTTTACCTTAATGTTTCCATATACCAAATCATCAAATTCTGTGGTTCCTTCAGGGATCTTTAATCGCACAGTAAATGGTTTGCCTTGATCAACTAATTCTTGTTGTTGTTCTGATGTATAATCACGATAGGTTTTTGGAACACGAAATACTGCTTTTTTTTGTCCTGCCTCTGTACGAAGCGTATCAAGTTCTTCTTTTGTTAAGAAACATCGATAAGCTGTCCCATCATCCAGCATTGAGTTTACAACAGATTGATGGCGATCAAGATTAGAAGATTGATATACAATGTCATCATCCCATGGTAATCCTAACCATTGTAATGCATCGGATATTTGATCAATATATTTTTTTTCAGAACGTTCTGTATCGGTATCTTCAATACGTAATAAAAATGTTCCCTTATGTTTTTTGGCATACAACCAATTAAAAAGAGCAGTTCTAGCACCTCCAATATGCAAATATCCTGTTGGGACTAGGAGCAAATCTGACAATAGGTTTGTTCATTGCGGAGGCGGTAGGATTCGAACCTACGAAGGGCTTGCACCCTTGCTGGTTTTCAAGACCAGTGCATTCAACCGCTCTGCCACGCCTCCTAGATTAAATTTAATTGAATGACTTGTTTATATATAGTAATTTTTTGCGTATTCTGGATACTAAAATACATAATTGTAGATTTATTCTTTAATACTGTATATAACAATAATTTAGTAAAAGAAATCTCCAAGAAACAGAAGATGAAAAAAATAATTTACCTACTCATTCTAAGTACTGCTATCTCTGCACAAAGCTTAGATTTAAAAGAACAAAAATTAACTCCAAGAAAAGAAGCTATGCCTAAACAACAAGGGTTTGTTTCAAATGATGTTCCTGCAACAATTATTCTGGATAGAAGAAATAGTATTCTTAAATGGACAGGCGGATTAAAGTTCGCTGTCAGTAATCATTCAGGTACCTTAAAAATTAGACAAGGAAATATTAGTCTGATGGAAAATAAAAATTTCACAGGTGGAAAATTGAAATTAACATGGCAACAATGACTAATACAGACCTAAGTGATCCTGGAAAAAGAGAACGTCTTATTGGTCATCTAAGATCTGGAGATTTCTTCGATGTAGAACACTTCCCTATTGCCTCATTGGATATCAAATCATCTAAGCTAATTGGGAAAACTAATGATGGATTATACAATGTTCAAATCACAGGGGACTTAACCATTAAGTCTACTACAAAACCTATTACATTTAATGCAACGATCAACCTTGATTCAAAAGTGAAAAAAGCAACTGGAACCTTAATATTTAATAGAACAGATTTTGGTGTTCAATACCGGGCTGAAATGCATCTGGATAATCCTGATTCTTTTTGGAATAAATTACGCTCTACAAGAGACACAGCTAAAGATAGGGTCATTCGTGATGAAATAGAGATTGAATTTGAAATGAATTCTTTACCAGGAATGCTAAGAAAATAACCATCAAATATTTAAGGAACTATAAGTGGATTATGTGATAACTATTGCAATAGTTTTAATAGCTATAATTTCAATTATATTGGTATGGATTAATCTTCCAGGAACTTTTGTTTTATTGGTATCTATTTTCTGTATTGATCGATTTACAGACTATCAAGAATTACCAGAAAATTTTCTTATAACCATGTTAATCGTATTTATGTTATTAGAGGTTATTGAATTTCTATTGAGTGCTGTTATGGTAAAATTTCAAGGTGGAAAAAATTCATCAGCTTTTTTGTCAATCTTAGGTGCAATTATTGGAGCAATTATAGGTAGTTTCATCCTCCCGATTATTGGTACATTCCTTGGTCTGATTATAGGATCATATTTGGTAACCTATTATAATGAAAAAAATCTAGGAAAAAATTCTCAAGAAGCAACTCAAATTGCGATAAGTACAACACTAGGTTACTTAATAGGAAAATCAATGAAATCATTGCTGATAGCAATATTTGTATTGTATTTAATTATTTAATTGAATCAATAAAACCTTTACCCACAAGATAGGGAATAACGATATAGAGAGTCACATCTCGAATGAGATAATATAAGAATATTACTACTCCAGCTTTCCATCCATATTTTTTAAAAACATCTTTTAGCGCATACCGTAAACCGTGTTTTCTTGTATTGAGCCGAAGGTCATTTAGTGCGTTAAGAAATGTTTTAAACATGGCTTAAATATTATACCCCCAATTATAGAAAAGGAATAATAATATAGAAAATAATATCTTTAGGAGATAATATAGGAATACCATAGTAGCATGGCCTAATATACTCCATTTTCTATATAAAAACTGTATCATATTTCGCGGAGAGAGTGGGATTCGAACCCACGTTACGCTATTAACGTAAACACGCTTTCCAAGCGTGCGCTTTCAGCCGCTCAGCCACCTCTCCAAAATTGTTATTCTTTGGAGGATTCTTCAGCTTTTTCAGCTGAATCTTCTTCAGGTGCCGATTCTTCTTCTGATACTTCCTCGGCTGGCTCTTCAGTAGGGTTTCTTCTTCTACTGGAGCTTCTTCTTGAGTTTCTTCAGCTGGAGTTTCCTCTGCTGGTTGTTCCTCTTTTGATTCTTCTACTGTTTCTTCAGTAGATAATTCTTCTGTTGGCTCTTCTTCACCCGGAGCTTCTTCTACAGGTTCTTCTGCAGGTGCTTCCTCTTAAACTGGAGCTTCTTCTACAGGTTCTTCTGCAGGTGCTTCCTCTTAAACTGGAGCTTCTTCTACAGGTTCTTCTGCAGGTGCTTCCTTTTTGGGGTTTTTGGTTCCCCCCCCCCCCCAAATGCTAATACATTAGAAGATTCTTCTTCTTCACGTTTTAAAGCTTGATCAATATTTTCATTTTCTTCCATACGAATCATTCTAGATAAAAATTTGATATGTCCTGTCTTCTCAGAAAGAAGGGTTTGGATATATTTGACAACTTTAAAATTCTTTTTTTCTTTTCCTAATTTGCTAGTAAATGTTTGTTTTTTAGCCATAATTAATTTTTATTTAAGTGTTAGGTGCCGAACTTAATGCGCTTTGTTAAAAACTCAAATGATTAATTGTCATTTATCTTAGTTTCCGCAAGATTTCTCATATCTACAACAGAATCATGTTCATCAACAATTTCTTTCCCCAATAATGTTTCGACTGCATCTTCTAAGGTAATTAAACCAGTAAGAGTGTCAAAATCGTCCTTAACAAGACATAAATGATCTCTATTTTCAATAAATAATTCTAAAACTTTATCAATGGAATCATTCTCATTTACCCACGGAATCTCCTTGATAATCTCTGACATTCTAGTACTAAATTGATCTTCTGCTTTACGGTTGACAAAATTATAACGGTTCACCATACCAACCATATTATCCAAATTTGTGTCAAAAACGGGTATTCTGGTAAAATCTAGGGTTTCATGCTCCTCTAGGACCTGTCCAACTGTCATATCCTTTTAAGGGCGAATATAACGTTTCTTGGGGTCATTACGTCGTTAACTTTAATATCTTTTAGACGGAGAGTATTTTCAATTAAATCTGTTTCTTGTTCTTCTAAAATACCTTCATCTTCACCCATTTCTGCCATTGCAATTACTTCTTCCCTTGTAACAGAAGTAGAATCAGAACCAAAATTAGAGATAAATTCAGCCAATAAAACAAATGGGTAGGTTACCCAAATTAAGAATTGAATAAATCGTACTGCAGAACCAACTAACCCTCTCCAATAAGTACTCCCTAATGTCTTAGGAATAATTTCAGAAAAAACTAGAATCAAAAAAGTTAATACCCCTGATGCTATTGCAACATAAGGTTCTCCGAACAAATCAAAAACTTGTGCACCAACACCTGCTGCTCCTATTGTATGAGCAAAAGTATTTAAGGTTAAAATGGCTGCTAATGGTCTGTTGATATTTCTTTAAACCCATCAAGAATAAGTCCACTTTTCTCGTTTTCTCTCTTCAAGATTGACGCGTAAGAACTTGGAGTAGAAAGCAATACCGCCTCTAATAAAGAACAAATAAATGAAAGAAATAACGCTAAACAAAAGTAAGTGATTAATAAGTCATGTCGAGGAAACACTACTCTTTTTTGCTGGGAGATATAACAATATAAAATGTATAATCATCAAAAATTCAAAAAGAAGAATATACCAAGGCCATTCTTTGTTAATATAAGAGGATTATTTGCAATCGGAGCTTCGGCCAAATACATATAATTCCCTCCAACAAGCCAGTTTACTGTCCCTACAAAAATAAAACAGGTTGGGTATAAAGAGCAATTCTCCATAAAGCACCTTTTGTTAGACTTCTCCCCATAAATACCATAAGCCATACAGGAACAAGGAAAATCATTGAATGCCCAACATAGTAATCAAATACTTGGAAATTACTTGGATTTCCTCCTGTAAACTCTGGACTGATGATAGAATGAATAAAACCACAAATTCCCCAGAAATATAGGAATTCAAATAAGGTTTGATTGCGATAAAAAATAACAATTCCTGCTAAAATACCAGAAAGACCACACATCTCGAGGGTAAATCAGAAGCTAGAACGAATTTTCCGTTATAAATTTGGGCCAATTCTGGAGCAAATGCCATCACCAATTGATATATTCCCATTGAATATGTTAGATAAAGACGAGTTTTCTTATCCATATATTCCCCATAATCAATATTATAGAATAAAAAGGATAGAAAAAATGAGTCCATTCCACCAAAAAGATCCAAAAGTTTCAGGAGACCAGTGTGGTATATATGTATCGCTCAATTTATCTTTCTATTAAGTTGCAAAAATCTGTTTATCATCTTTAAAGGACTTAAATTCTAAAGCATTTCCACAAGGGTAAAGGGAAAAACATTGTTGCTTGTTCTCCAGGCTCCCCTTTAAAACGAATTTTTGGCTCTATAATAAACTCCATATCATGACTTATAGACGTCACGTAATTCATGCCATTGATCCCATGTCAGAATAACTCCAAAATGACTCGCAGGAACATTGTCTCCGTCTACTTTATTTGTCTCGATACCTTCTTTATTGTCCACTAAATGTGCTACGACTTGATGCCCAAACATATCAAAGTCAATCCAGTCATCAGATGTTCTTCCAACATCGCATTGTAAAACATCAACATAGAATGATTTAGTAGTGTCTAAGTCTGTAACTGGAAACGCTAAATGAAATGGCCTCATTAGACAAATATTAACTATTATAACACATCAATCCAAGAATTAATTATAATTCAAGTATTAGTTTATGTTATTCTTCTATCTCCTTATATAAGTGAAAATGAAATGATATCATTTACAAATTTTTGATTGAATTTTTTAGATGTTACAACATCATTATGTCCTGCGCCTTCATATATTTTATAGGAAGCATTTAAATGATCTTTTAGGTATAATGATGCATGGTTTGGTACAATCTTATCTTTATCATTTATAATACATAACACATTATCAGGACCGCTAAAATGAGGGTTATCATAGAATTTTTGCCATGAATTACGATAATTCAAGAATTCCTTTAAAAATTTTGGATCTTCTCTTATGGTTTTTGTCCAAAGTTTGTGTTGAACCTCTTTAGGGGTATGATTTGTAAAAAACATAGGTTGGGTAACCCAATATGGCATATATCCACCAAACATTAGCTTCATCATCATTTTTTTAAATCTTTTTTTAATAAATTGCTTTTTTTCTTCTTTTTCTCAGGATAAAGCCCTGATGCAACAATGATTAACTTATCAATCCTCTCCCCTAGTTTATAAGCAACATATCCTGCAAAAAAGACCGCCCAAACTATGTCCTACCAGAATAATATCTCTATCAGGGTGATTTTTGGTAATATTCTCGACGCTATTTAACGCAGAATTAAATCCAGTCTCCATAGTTGTAAAATCCAGATCAATCAATGAATAATGTATATTTTCTCTGTTGAGAAGAGGTCTAATGCTCTCCCAGAAAAATGATCTAATTCCAATCCCGTGA
Organism: Fidelibacterota bacterium; assembly: GCA_019654715.1. GTDB lineage: Bacteria > Fidelibacterota > Marinisomatia > Marinisomatales > Marinisomataceae > Marinisoma. The sequence goes on from BPEH01000001.1 coordinate 41,613, forward strand.
AAAAAAACAAAGTGTTTCATTGAAATATCCCTCTAAAAATGTGCCCGGAGCCGGACTCGAACCGGCACGGAGTTTAAGCTCCGAGGGATTTTAAGTCCCTTGTGTCTACCAATTTCACCACCCGGGCAACATAATTTGCCTGAGGCGTCGGTCGGATTCGAACCGACGAATAGCGGTTTTGCAAACCGATCCCTTAGACCGCTTGGGTACGACGCCAATTTTCAACCCAAAAACGTGGAAATATAGATATTTAGAGGGTCAATTCAAAATCATTAACTAATATTCCAGGACAATTGGTTTCCCCTGGATTTCTTCCGTCATAAGTATCAATAACTGGTCTAGCCAATACCTTTTCTCCAACTGCTTCTAAATTATCTCCAAGAAAATTATAAAAAGAATCGTCAAAACGCATGGTTTTAATAGGAGCAATCATTTCTCCATTTTCTACCCAATAACAAACATAACGTGTTAATCCTGTAATTCTTCCTCCTAAATTATCACTCCAATTTAGATAATGAATATTGGACATAAATAAGCCTGTATCTAATGCTTTTAATTTATCATTATCATGCAAAGATCCTCCATGTATAGATGGAGAACGTAAATATTCCCCCATTCCCCATGAATTTTCGTCTTCAGCATAATTTGACTCAAGATTATACTCATTTGCCGTTTTAGAATTAATAAGAGCATTTTCAAATACACCATTCTTAATAATTGAGACGATACTAGAGACTTCTCCCCTTGTATTAAATGGAGCAGTTGTTAAATCTGTAAATGATTCATCCAAAGAAAATAAAGGAGATAATTTCTTTTTTTCATTCCTCATTTTGATAAAACAGCTCGATCCTTTTCGTATAGAGGATTCACTCACACCGTTCCACGAAAACATATCAATAAAATCAGCAACAGCACATGGCTCAAACCATGTTCTATATTTTCCTGGTTTTAGCTCTATTCTTGGTTTATCCATTAAGGATAATTGGCTTGAAGCATCCGTAAAAACTTTATGAAATTCAGATTCATTCCAATTTGAATGAGGATACAATATCTTGACCATATTTTCATTCCTATCAATGAGAGAAAAATCAAAAAGAAAAGAATCTTTTTCAAACCAGTGTTTTGTTCCATTAGAAGCACAACATCCACGGAAAATCTTTCCAGAACTCCATACACCTGTTAAAGTATTTTTATCAATAATTCCCATCAGAGAATCAAGTATATTATCTCTTTCTGGCAAATTACCAAGTGCATTTACTTCTACTGAACCAAATTTATCTGGAAAAACAATATGATCACTTGGAGGTGTTGCGTTAAGCGACAATCTTAAAATATCAATTTCTTTAATAACTTTACGAACTGAAGAATCTAAATCTGCAGAGATTGTTGTCATTGATTGTAAACACTTATTCTTGTTGTACAACGAAAGGGTTAAGTTAAAATCTTCTATGATGCCAGATTGTCTTAATTTAGAATCATTAAAACGGAAATATTGTGAGTTTTCTCCCTCAAGAAAAAGTGTCAATTGTTCATCTGAATTGAGACAATCAAATACCTTGCTGCATAATGTATAGAATATTTCTTTTTTCATTACACTCCCCCAAAAACTTGAATATCTTTAAATAGGCACAATGGAGAAGCATGACCAACACGTTCACTTGATTTGGTTCTCCTTTTCCGCAATTTGGTGTACCAAACACCTCAAATGTGTCTTGATCTCCCACCATATGTAAATTTTTCCCAAAAAGGATTGGTAATTCCTCTATAATTTGGGTTTTTTACTACCTTTGTTAACTGTCCATCTTCAATCATTCTACCATACTCACAACCAAACTGAAATTTGTTGCGATAATCATCAATAGACCAAGAACGATTGCTCTCCATATACACTCCTCGCTTAACACTTCCAATCATCTCATCTCTTGTTGATAAACCTGGTGACAGATTAATGTTAGCCATACGATCAATAGGAATACGATTCCAAGAGGAAGCTCTAAGGTTTGAAACCCCATTGACACCAGATCGTACTTGGCTTTCAATTCCACCAAGTCCTCTGACGAGTATTCCGTCTTTAATGAGATGTTCTTTTGATGCAGGCATTCCTGCATCATCAAATGCATATGTTGCTAATTGATTATCAATTGTTGGATCAAAAACAATGTTCATTAATTCTGATCCATACTGCAAAGAACCAAAATCAGTAAGATTAACAAAACTAGATCCAGCAAAATTGCGTTCATCTCCCAAAATACGATCTAATTCTAGAGGATGTCCTACACTCTCTGAATCTGTAACATCATTTGATCTGGAGCAAGGACCAAGTCTGTTACCTCTGTCGGACATTGATCAGCTAAAAGCAATTCGACAGCCTGCTCCGAAATAACCTCAGCTTCTTCTTTTATATCATAGTTTCTAACGAATTCTGCACCTGTTTGATAACAATGTCCTCTCATTCCATGATTTGATCTAGTTTGACTATCTAATTTATTTTGTGCTGTTGATGATAATTCAATTAATGCAATATCCATTTTTTGATCAATATCAGCTCCTGAAGTACTATAAATCTTGGTAGTACGTTGAATTAGTTCAATTGCAACTGCAGCGTGAACAATTTCTTTGGGTTGAAATAGAGCTTTTGCTCCTGTCAATGCAAGATCTTTCATGTCAGCAATAGATAAATCCATCACTGAATCAGAACAATTTGTTCGATACTTTCCTTCGTATCCTTTTCGAACTTCTGCTCCATCAAACTGGAAAATAGAATACTTGGAAGCTACCTTGGCATTTTTACATGCAGTATTGATTGCTTGCAAATATGATCTTCATCTAAATAAGGGGTTGCATAATAGGCAAACTGACCGTCTACAAGTACATCAATCATAACGCCTTTGGAAGACATTCTTTTAATACTATCAACATCAGAATTCTTTGTAGATAACGTATTCTGACCTCTTCTACATAACGCAATCCCACCCAATCGGCAGGATAATCAACTTTTGACAGTATTTTCTTAAAATCTAAGCTCATAGTAAGTCATTTTTGCATAGTTTTTATCTCTAAAAAATAAATATATGCCATAAATATCTACCTGTATGAAAATAATGCAGACATTTACCCTTTGGCACCCTTTTTGTAACAATATGTATGTAATTAAACAATTAAACCAAAGGAGTTTAAAAATGAGTTTAATAAAATGGAAACCATTAAACAACCAAATAGATACATTTGATAACCTATTTGATCAGTTTTTTAATGATTTTGCGTTCAATCCTCAATTTAGCTTAGCAACCAATCAACCATATTCTCATATGAATGAAAATAAAAAAGAATATTATTTGAATATGGACTTGCCGGGTGTTCAAAAAAAGGATGTTAATGTACGCCTTGAGAATAATCATGTGATTGTTAGTGGAGAACGAAAAAATGATACTCTAAAATGAACATGCTTATGGAAAATTTGAACGAATCTTCAAGGTTCCTAGCAATGTGAACATTAACAAGATCAACGCAAACCTAAAAAATGGAGTTTTAAACATCGCTTTTCCTAAGGATAAAAATGCCATCGGAAAAGAAATTGATATTAAAATCTCTTAAATAAACATAAATAAAAAAAGAAGGGGCATTTAGCCCCTTTTTTTTTAATATTGCTATGTGATTTACGACAAATCTTAAAAACTATTGGTTCTACTCCTATCGTAAAACTTAATTCGATTGGATCTCACCTTGAATGCAATCTCTTTGCGAAACTAGAATTATTTAATCCTGGGGGATCAGTCAAAGATCGTATTGCTCTAGAAATGGTAGAATGCGCTGAAAAAGAAGGTAGAATTAAACCTGGAGATACCCTTATTGAAGCAACTTCTGGAAATACAGGAATTGGGCTTGCATTAGCAGCAGCGGTTAAAAAATATAAGATGATTATTGTCATGCCAGAAAAAATGAGATGGAAAAAGAATTAACCTTAAGAGCATTGGGTGCAAAAATTATCAGAACACGAACTGAAGCTGCATATGAAGATCCAGATAGCAATTTTTCTATCGCAAAAAAATTAAATGGAGAAATTCCAAATAGCCACATATTTGACCAATGGGAAAATGAGTGCAATCCTGAGGCGCACTAAAGCAACTTCTCAAGAAATATTGGACGATTTTGGAACTGATTTACACATGGTGGTTATGGGCGTTGGCACAGGAGGAACCATTACTGGAGTAGGCAAACGTCTCAAAAAAGAGATTCCTGGTATTAAGATTATTGGGGCAGATCCCTACGGTTCAATCCTCGGTGGTGGCGATGAAGTCCATCCCTATCATGTTGAAGGGATTGGATATGACTTTTTTCCAAAGATTTTAGACAATTCTATCGTCGATAAATATGTTAAAGTAAACGATAAAGATACCTTCAAAATCGCTAGAAGCCTTATACAAGATGAAGGGCTCTTAATCGGGGGTTCATGTGGTACAGCAGCTTTTGCGGCTTTAGAAGCAGCAAAATCGCTTAAAAAAGGGCAAAATTGCCTAATAATCCTTCCTGATGGTATCAGAAACTATATGAGAAAATTTGTTTCAGATGAGTGGATGGAAGAAAACGATCTTATTTAGTTAACATTCTTTTTGTTCTTTTACTTCTCTGAAATGTAATGGCAAATCTGTGAGCTTCATCTCGTATCTGTTTTAATAGATTTAATGCTGGAGAATTTTTTGCAATTATTAAAGGTTGTTTTTTAGTTGGGATAAACACTTCCTCTAGTTTCTTTGCCAATGCTACAACAGGAAGATTTAATTCCAATTTATCCAATGATAATTTAGCGGATGAAAGCTGCCCTTTCCCACCATCAATCAAAATTAAATCAGGTAAAGGATTTTTCTCGGCAAGTTGTCTTTTATATCGACGAAATACAACTTCTTTCATGGATTCAAAATCATCAATTTTGTCAACATTAATATTGTATTTCCGATACCCACTTTTATAAGGTTTCCCATCTTTAAATACTACCATTGATGCGACCGTATCTGTCCCTCCTAAATGTGAGATATCAAACGCCTCAATTAATCTAGGACTGACATCCAATCCAAATATATCTTGTAATTCTTGGAGAATTTTTGGGACATAATCTTTTCGTTTTTTCAGGTTTAATAGCCATTCATTTAGTAACAATTGTGCATTCTTATTGGCTAGCTTTACCTCTTGTAATTTTTGTGATCGTTGGGGAACTAGAAATTGTACTTTCTTTCCATTCAGTGTTGATAACCATTCCTGTAAATCTTCTGTCTCATCGGGAAGTTCTGGAAAATAGATTTTGGACGGGATATAGGCAGAATTCATGTAAAAATTTACAATCACAGATCGTAATAATTCGCTCACTGGAAGATTGGTTTTAGAAGATACTTTTTCTCTGCTTATAATCCTTCCTTCCTGTATACGTAGAATAACCACAACATGGTAGTCATCCTTTGATTTCACCCCAAATATATCCCGATTAGAAAAGTCAGCTTCCAATTTGCGTTGGCGTGTTTTAAAGCTTTTGATTGCTCTTAATTGATCCCGTACTCTAGCAGATTCTTCATACATTAACTTTGATGAAAACAAGTCCATTTTTTTAGCCAATTTCTTCTCTACAGATTTGGTTCCTCCTTTTAAGAACAAAATCATATGTTCAATCATCTCATGATATTCTTCTTGAGAAATTTTAATTAACCCCAACCCCTTTTTAACAACTGATTTATCTTGAAGCTCTACATAACAATTTCGTATTGGAAATGCTCGATGCAATACATCTAACAATCGTCGCATTGATTTCACATCTGTATACGGCCCAAAATAGGTTGATTGATCATTAAGAATTGTTCTTGTAACATCAATTTTAGGAAGGGCTTCATTGGTAATCTTTAGGTATGGAAATGATTTATCATCCTTGAGTTGAACATTATATTTTGGTTTATGTTTTTTAATCAGATTTGCTTCCGTGATAAAAGCATCTGCCTCATCCTGACATACAATCCACTCCAGGGTATTTATTCTTTTAATTAGAGACTGTTCTTTGGGAGTACGATACGATTTTTTTTGGAAATATGATTTAACTCTTTTTTTTAAATTCTTTGCTTTTCCAATATAAATAATGTTGTCAGATTTATCTTTGAATTGATAAACGCCAGGCGATGCTGGCAATCCATTAATGTTGGAAGTAAGGTTTATTTTTAAGTTCTCCAGTATGTCTTAGTAAATAATACCAATACTGCAAAGATTTCTAGCCTTCCTAATAACATACAGAACATCATAATAAACTTACCGGCTAGTGGAAGGCCTATATACGTATCTGTTGGTCCAAAATCCCCTAGTGATGGTCCGATATTCCCCATTGCTGAAGCAGCAGCACCAAAAGAAGATTCCATCTTAATTCCCATTGCAGAAAAAGCAAAAGCTGCAAAGAAGAAAAACATGATATAGAATAGGAAAAATCCTAACGTTTTTCGAATTACTTCATCTTCAATCACCTTTGAGCCAATACGTATCGGAATAATTGCTTTAGGATGAAGAGCACGTTTTAGTTCCGTTCTTGCATATTTAAAAATTGCAACTACTCTTATCAATTTCATTCCGCCACTTGTTGATCCACCCATCGCACCAACAAACATTAATCCAAACAGCATAAATTGTTTAATATATGGATCCCAAAGTTCATAATTAGTGGCAGTATATCCTGTACTTGTCAAAATTGCTACAACCTGAAAGATTGTATCCAGAACACCGGAACCATTAGAAGTATCGGAACCATTAGAAGCAATATATGGTATCAGTAAAATAACTGATGAAACAAGAGCAATCAATCCAACATAATATAAAAATTCTCTATCATTTATATAGGAACGTAATCCCCCTCTTAGTGCTCTAAAATGCAGAACAAAATTTGTTCCTCCAATAATCATGAACAAGAGTATGATACTTTTTACATAATTTGATTGGGAGTTAATACTATCATTAAATGTAGAAAAACCACCTGTTGGCATCGTTGTAAATGCATGAGAAATTGCGTTGAAAGGCCCCATTGACGAATAAGATAATAGCAAAAATTCAATAAATGTAAATCCTACATAGAAACCTAACAATATTTTAGCAGTTTCTTGTATTCTAGGAGTCATTTTCTCAGAGGCAGGACCAGGAAATTCAAGATTGAATAATTTCTCGCCTGATACCCCTAACAATGGTAATAAGGCAATAGTAAAGACAACAATACCTAATCCACCAATCCATTGTAAAAAAGCCCTCCATAAAAGAATACTTTTTGGAAGACTTTCAATATCAGTTAAAATTGTTGCTCCAGTTGTTGTCACACCAGATACTGCTTCAAATAATGCATCAGGATAACTTGGAAAATAACCTGAAAAATAAAACGGAAAAGACCCAAATATTGCAGTTAGTACCCAACCAAGAACAGTAACTAAAAAAACATCTCGATTTGAGAAAGAACGAGCTTTTCTTGATAACAACCATATAGGAATAGCGGCAATAAAAGAGAATCCTGCTATCTTAAATAAATAGAAATTTTGGTGTTCTCCACTAAGGTAATCAATCAATCCTGGAATAAATAAACAAAGCGATAAAAACATTACCAACATTGCAAGAAATCTAAATGTAGGTCGTAGACTCATTATTCTGATTTAAAGATATTGGTAACTTCTTTTACTTTCGAATTAATGCAGAAAATAAGAACCGCATCATTCGGTAATATTTGATAATCTCCGCTAGGAATGGCAATATGCCCATTATGATTAACTAGAGCAATTAAACTTCCATGCGGTAAATTTAAATTAGCAATAGGCACTCTAGCACCTTTAGAATTTCGTTCTACTTCTAATTCAATAGCTTCCATTCCTAATCTGCTAAAAATCTGGATTACATTATCTTTCTGGTCAATTCGGATTGCTTTGACAATCGAGTTAACACTAGATGTATTTTTACTAACAATAGATCCTATACCAAGATCAGACATACTTTTAACATAATCAGGGTTTGCAACATGAATAATAGATTGTTTTACCCTTAATTGTTTTGCAAGAATTCCCGCTAATAAATTTAATTGCTGATCTTCTGTAACGGAGATAAAAGAATCAACATCACCAATATTTTCATTCTTCAAAAATTCAACATCAGTTGCGTCGGCATTCATAACAATAGAATCGCCTAATTCATTGGCAACATTTTTTGCTTTCTCTTTAGAATTATCAACCAATCTAACAGACATCGTTTCTTGTAATTCTTCAGCAACTTTTCTTCCTATCTTACTTGCTCCAGCAATCATAACTCTTTTGGAACTAGATACAGAAACTCCAATAGATGATAATAATGGATTAAGATTTTTTGATTTAACAAAAAAGAAGATATTGTCGTCTGGTTCAAACTTAAATGAAGCTGGTGGAATTGTCATTTTTTCATCTCTAACTACAGCGACAATTAAAGACTTAAAATCATCATTATTCTTTCTGTGAAAGTCTTCTACTGTATCATTAACAAGTTTAGATCGATGATTTATTTTTTTTGAAAATAATACAGCTTTTCCATTTTCAAATTCATAGAATTTGTCTGCATAAGGATGCTTAACAAGTCTTACAATCTCATTGGCAACTTCATGTTCTGGATGAATAATAACATCCACACCAAACTTTTCTGGATGAATACTATCACCATTATTGCTATAATCGGTATTTCTAAGACGTGCTACGATTTTTTTCGCCCCTAAATTATGTGATTGCATTGAGGCAATTAGATTGGTTTCATCAGAACTAGTCACACAGAAAACATAATCTGCGTCGTCAACATTTGCATTTTTTAAAACTTGGGCGTCAGAACCGTTCCCCTCGATAACAATGACGTCTAGATGCTCGTTTGCACGTTGGCACTTCACAGGATCAGTATCTATTACTGCGATATCATAATCAAGTTCGCTAAGAGATTTCGCAACATGAAAACCAACTTCACCTGCTCCTATAATCACAACTCTCATGACTGAAAGACAATCTATTAATAATTACAAAAAAAACAACAATATTTCGATTATTTTTTTCTAACTATCCTTGCACCGATTTTTGACAATTTCTCCTCAATTTTATCATATCCTCTATCAATATGGTATACCCTACTTACAACACTAGTGCCTTCTGCGCATAATGCAGCAATAATAAGACAAGCACTGGCTCTTAAATCGGTTGATGTAAGATCAGCAGAAATTAATTTTCTTTTTCCTTTTATAGATGCAGTTGCTGTTTTTAAATCAACATCTATATTGCAGCCAAGCCTATTCAACTCTGGAACATGATTAAAACGATCAAAATAGATATTCTCTTTTATTGTTGAATCACCAGAAGCAACACTCATCAAAAGCATCCATTGTGCCTGCAAATCTGTAGGAAAACCTGGATATTCGTTGGTTTCTATATTGTATGAGTTAATATCCCCATTAGATAAAACAGTTATATTATCATCTCCAACATCCAAATTAACATTAGCATGCCTCAAATATGAAATCACTGTTTCTAAATGATTTGGATTTACTTTATTTAATTTGACTTCTCCTCCAGTAGCGGCTACAGCCATAAGAAAAGTGCCGGCTTCAATTCTATCAGGAATAACAGCAATATTTTCAACACTATTAAGCGAATCAACCCCTTGAATTTGTAAAGTATTTGTACCAACACCTGAAATTTTTGCTCCTATACTATTTAAAAAATGACATAATTGTTGAATTTCAGGTTCTGCTGCTGCATTGTGGATTTCAGTGTCTCCATCTGCCAAGACTGAAGCCATGAGTACATTGCCAGTAGCACCAACAGAGATTTTTGGGAAAACTATCTTATTTCCTTTTAATTTATTTGACTTAGCAATGATATACCCATCTTCTAAATCGATGGTAGCTCCTAATTTTTCTATTCCTTTAATATGGAAATCAACAGGCCTTGGTCCCCAAGCACAACCTCCAGGAAGAGAAACTTTTGCTTCACCAAATTTGGACAATAATGGTCCTAAAACATAAAAAGATGCCCTCATTTTTCTGACAAGATCGTAAGGAGCATATGGATCGTTTATTGATTGTGAATTAATATGAATTTTTCCATCAGATAACTCAACTTCTGAACCCATCCCTCTTAATAAATTCGCCATTGTTATAGAATCAGAAAGATTAGGAACATTTGAAATGGTTAACTGATCATTATTAAGAATTGATGCAACCATAAGTGGTAAAACAGCATTTTTTGCACCGCTAATTTGGACATCTCCAGATAGCTGATTTTTTCCTTCTATTTCAAAATAATCCATTAATCTAAGTTTGCTACGCAGAATGCAATTGCATAGTTCCCATCATGCGCTATTGATATATTGATATTTGATTGTTTTTTGGAATTAATAAGTACATATGGTTTACCGCTTTCACTATTGAGAATCTCTAATGATTTAAAAGAAGGCATACCAGTCTCATCATAAGAAGATAATGCTTTCTTTATTGCTTCTTTAGCTGCAAACCTTCCTGAAAGATATTCTGACTGGTTTTGTCTATTCTTAGAATCAGATATTTCACTACGAGAAAAAATTTTATTTAAAAACCTTGATTTCTTCTTAGAATTTAAAATCTTGTTAATCCTATCAACTAAGACTATATCAACACCAAGATTCATATTATTCATTATTAATACCATCAATTATACCCACTATTTCAGAAATATTCTCAATATCCCAATTTGCCCCTGATTCTTTTACTCCAAAATGATCACCATATTTAGCAAAAATAGTTTTAATCCCTAAATTCTTTGCACCGACAACATCTCTATCAGGCCAATCTCCAACCATTAAAACTTCGTCGCTAGAAAGTCCTAACTTCCCCAAAGCAAGCTTAAATGGTGCAGAAGAAGGTTTTCTTTCTTTGGAATCATCGAAAGCAACAACGACATCAAAGATGTTATGTAATTTTAAGTAAAATATCCTCATCCACGCTTCCCGATTTGGTGCATCTGAAACTATTGCAAGCTTAATTCCTTTATTCTTTATCTCATTAAGGGTTTTCTCTACATTTGGATATAATTTAAGATGTTTGTCTTTTGCTCTTCTGTATGCAACAATTCCTGCAGCTAAATACTTATGATTAAGACGTCCATCTACTTCTCTTAAAATTTATTAAAAACATACTGATTTCTTTCCCATCCATTTTCTTCATAGAGTTGCATAATTCTTTTATAAGATTTTTTGGAATCAATATCAAGGCCGACTTCTATCATAGAGGGAGAGCATTTTTAACGGCTTCTCGCTTCATTGTTACAAAATCAAGTAATGTGTTATCTAAATCAAAAATAACAGCTTTAATCATTCATATTTCTCAGGATTTCTAACCCTATCAATTTCATATTCTGCCATTTTTCTCCATTGTCTATCATTTCTAGCTCTTTCAAAATGGTTAATGGCATTACTTTTATTCCCAGTGGCATTACAATATTCAGCTATACCAAGCTGAAACCAACTTCCACCAAAATTCTTTTTCAAATCAATCGCTTCTAATGCAGCTTCTTTTGCTTTTTCACATTCCCCAAGCTCATTATAGGCCTCGGATAAATGAAACCAAGACAACATTTCTCTTGGTGACAATTCTACTGCTTTTTCTAAAGCTTCAGCAGATCTGTTGTAGTCTTCTAATTTTTCTTTTCCATATGTAATACCAAGCGCATGATATGCTGCACTGTAATTAGATTTAATAGCAATAGCTGCTTTAAGACTTGCAACTGCATCGTCATATTGTTCTAAATCAATAAATATTTCTCCTAAACTTTTATGCGCTTTATAGTGTTTTTTATTAAGCCTAACTGTTTCTTGAAAAGCTTTCTTAGCATTTTCTACATCACCATTGTCTTTGTATGCAATTCCCAAGGCATACCAACCTTTATCATAGGTTTTTTTTATGTTTAGAGCTGACTGATAACTTTGAATTGCTTGGGAAACATTACCCATTGCCTTATACAAAACACCTAACTGATGATGAGCCTGATAAATCCTACTATTAATACTTAATACTTGCTTGTATTTCGACATAGCAGCTTGTAATTCTCCATTTTTATAGTCTTTGTTAGCGCTATTGTAAAGTTTTTTTTCAATATTCTGTATGGATTTTTTTGAATCTTCATGGGTCGGACGAAGAGATAAAGCTTGTTTGTAATATGTTATTGCAGAAGTGTAGTCTTTCTTGCCTTCATGAGCTTTTGCCAACCCAAAAAGTGCGGGAATATATTTTGGGATACTATCTAATACTTCTTTAAACCCTATAATAGCATCATCAAATCTACCATCTTGTACCGCTCTATTGGAATTATTTGCTTTGTTTCTTAGCCCATTTAGACGATCAAATTCTTTTCTTAATTGGTCATTGCCTTTATCAGCATCAATAGCTGCTCTTATTTTTTCACCAGCAAGTTCTAAATTACCATTTGATAAAGCCTGTCTTGATTCATCAAAAAGTTGCATTGCAGATGTTTGAGCAAAAACAGTTGTAAAAAATAATAGAGTAAGAACAATTTTTTTCATTATATCACCTTTAAATATCTCTTTATTATTAACCTATAATCTAAAAATCTTTTCAAAATAATATTAAATTATTTTTTGTGCCGAAGGCGGGACTTGAACCCACACAGAGTTTCCTCCACTAGCCCCTCAAGCTAGCGTGTCTACCAATTCCACCACTTCGGCTAATTATTCTTTACTTTCTTCTGGTAAAATCTCATCAGAAGGTAATATATATTCATTGGTAGCTGGCATTTCTGTTTCTCTTGAATCGGCATCCTGTCCAAGTATTGATGATTCTCTAGCAGTTTTACCACTTAACATCCCTATTAACAAGGCCAATGCTATGAAAATTATACCAAGCCATGTTGTCAATTTTGTAATAAAATCATTAGCACCAGAAGATCCTAACATGGAATTAGCAACACCACCCATCATAGAATTTAAACCTCCTTGACCAGACTGCATCAATATTACAACAACCAACACTATACTAATTAACGTATGAATTACTATTAAAAATTCAACCATGATTCCTCTATAATTTTATTTTTTCTGCAATTGCTTTAAAAGCTTCAAAATTAGCACTAGCACTACCAATTAGGAAACCATCAATTAATTTAACTTCTAACAATCGGTTAACACTGTTTTCATCCACAGATCCACCATAAAGTAAAATAACCTTTTCTGCAATTTCGTTTGAATATAAACTTTTTAATTTATTTTTTATATAAGAAAGAACTTCCTCTATATATTCATTAGAAGGAAGATTGCCAGACCCTATAGACCAGACAGGTTCATAGGCTATAGTTAAATCATTCTTTAACTCCTTTGGCAGTATACCCAATTGTTTATCTATAACACTATGGGTTTGATTATTGTCTTTTTCTTCTTTTGTTTCTCCAACACATAAAATTGCACTTACATCATGATTAAAAACTGTTTGGAGTTTGTCTTGAATAATGCTATCGGAATCATTATATATTAGTCTTCGTTCTGAATGTCCAACAATACAATAATCTACTGTGGTAATACTATTAATAGATACGGATCCTGTATATGCCCCACTGGTGTGAATATCACAATCTTGCATACCAATTTTAATATTATTTGATTTCAAATTTTTTTGAACTTGATTGATACAGGTATGAGAAGGAAAAAGTATTACATTAGCACTAGAGAACGAACTTCTTCTTGATTCATCTTCTTAATGAAATCAACAGATTCATTCTCATTGAGATACATCTTCCAATTTGCAGCTAATATTGTTTTCTTCATGATTTATCTAAAATCTCTATTGCTGGAAGTTTCTTTCCAGATAATAGTTCCAAACATGCACCGCCTCCTGTTGAAGCATGCGAAAATCCATTAATTAATTCATCGTTATAATTTCTAATGGCAGTCACAGTATCACCGCCTCCTACTATTGCAACACATTCATTCTCAATAATTCTATCGAAATTTTCTCTGTACCAAAAGCAAAATCTTTGTTCTCAGCAACCCCTATTTTACCATTCCAAAAAATTGTTTTTGACTTGCTTATAATATCTGCAAATAAATTTACGCTTAATTCTCCAATATCTTCACAAATCATATTTTTCTTAATATCATCATAATTAGCATACTTTAAGTTTCCGCTACCAAACTCATCTAACTCTCCATTAAAATCAATTGGTAAAATAATCTTAGTTTTTGTTTTTGAAGCATCTAACAATATTCTTTTTGCAATTTCTAATTTATCCGTTTCAACCAATGATTTACCCATATTATAACCATTCGCAGCTAGAAATGTATTTGCCATTGCTCCTCCAATAATAATATTGTCTGCTAGATCAAGAAAGTTATGAATAACATCAATTTTGGTATCAATTTTTGCTCCTCCAATAATTAATAACACTGGAGCTAAAGGATCCTTAAGAGTATCTGATAAGAACTTTAACTCTTTTTCTATCAGTAAGCCTATGCCTTTGTGCATAAAATGATGGACAATACCAACGTTGGATGCATGTTCACGATGAGCTGTCCCAAATGCATCATTTAAATATATCTCACCATGCTTAGAAAGTTTTGTCGCAAATTCATTATTGTTTTCAATCTCTTCACTGTAGAAACGTAAATTTTCAAGGAGATGTACTTCACCCGACTGTAGATTGTGTGAAACATCTATCGCATCATCCGATACACAATCCTGAGAAAACTTTATAGGAATTTCTAATAATTCAGCTAATTTTTCTCCTACAGGCATTAAAGAAAATTTTGGATTGATTTTACCTTTTGGCCTTCCTAGATGTGACATTAAAATAACTTTAGCCCCTTGGTCTAAACAATGCTTGATAGTAGGAATTGTTTCTCGGATTCTATAATCATCAATAACAATATCATTATCAATGGGAACATTAAAATCTACTCTTATTAAGACGCGTCTTGATTGAATATCAAATGATTTAAGTTTGCGTAGCATCAGTCTGAAAGTTTGTTAAAAATATTTTAGACAACGCCTTGATCAACCATAGAGTCTGCAATTCTAACAAATCCGCCAATATTTGCACCATCAACATAGTTAACAAATCCTTTTTGAGAACCAAAGTCAACACATGTAGAATGAATCTTATCCATAATTCCTTTCAATAAATTATCAACTTGTTCTCTTTTTAATGGAATTCTTGTACTATTTTGACTCATCTCAATACCAGAAACAGCAACTCCTCCAGCATTTGCAGCTTTACCTGGACCAAACAATATCTTCTTATCTATAAAGTGGTGTACTGCATCTTTAGTACATGGCATATTTGCTCCTTCTGCAACCACAATACAACCATTTTTAGTTAGCTTTTTGGCATCTCTTAAATCCAATTCGTTCTGTGTAGCACACGGAAGAGCAATATCACATTTAATGCTCCATGGATTTTGATTGGCAAAAAATTTGACTTTATATTTCTTTGCATATTCTGAAATTCTCGCTGAACGACTATCCTTTAATTTTTTCACATACTCAAGTTTTTCCTGAGTAATTCCATCAGGATCATAAATAAATCCACTTGAATCTGAAAGGGTAACAGGTTTCGCACCTAATTCGATTAACTTCTCACAAGCATACTGTGCAACATTCCCCGAGCCAGAAATAGTGACTGTTTTTCCTTCTAGTGCATCATCTTGTGTTTCTAACATATTGATCGTAAAGTAAACTAACCCATAACCAGTTGCTTCAGGACGAATTAGACTTCCACCCCAATTAGTTCCTTTTCCGGTTAAGACACCTGAAAAAACATTCTTTATTTTCTTATATTGACCAAACATATATCCAATTTCTTTTGCGCCAACACCGATATCTCCAGCAGGAATGTCTGTTCTCCTACCAATGTGCCTAAAAAGTTCATCCATAAATGAATGACAGAATCTCATTATCTCTCTATCTGATTTTCCTTTTGGATCAAAATTTGAACCACCTTTACCTCCACCAAGATTTAATCCTGTAAGGCTATTTTTAAAAACCTGCTCAAATGCTAAAAATTTGAGAATTCCTAGATTAACACTTGGGTGGAATCGAAGCCCACCTTTATAAGGACCAATAGAGGAATTGAACTGAATTCTATACCCTAAATTGACTTGAACATTATTATTATCATCAACCCATGGAACACGAAAAATAATAGACCTATCAGGAACAATAATTCTATCCAGTATATTAGCTTGCATATATTTTTTATTTTTTGTAGCAGTAGACCAAATAGAACCAATTACTTCTTCTACAGCTTGATGAAATTCTTGTTGATCTTTATATTTATCAACAACTGTATTCAAAAAATCGTTTTTTGATTTATATTTCATTTGTATCCCTATATGTCTTTAAGTTCGCCAACAGAAGTTAAAGTTACAAAATAAGATAAAAAAGTGAACACTTTTCTTATAAAAATTTAGACATTTAAACTTAAGTAATATAACTTCAAAAAATCTATGGCGGAGTAGCTCAGTTGGTTAGAGCAGCGGAATCATAATCCGCGTGTCGGGAGTTCAAATCTCTCCTCCGCTACACTCCCTTACAAAATCAATTTCTTCTTTATTCAAAACTGACTTATAGTATTTGTTTGAAAAAGATTTATTGTAAACTAAGTCATGTTGAACTTGTTTTTTTGGCTCTTTTATATCATCTTTTTGACCAAAATTTAGGTTTTTAACTTTGCTAACTATTTTGTCTGTACACTCTTCACCTAGCCAATCAAACAATTGATTAATTGATTGTTCTGGATTTAATGAAAAATCATTTTGATTGAAAAAATAAATATTCTCTTTTCTTTCAATTTTATTTTTGAAATTGCTATATAATTGGAAAAATTGGACAGCTCCCAAAACAGATGGAGAAACAAAATTATTTTCAATTTTTTCCTCTATTTTAATATCAATACGATTAAGATCATTAATGAGTCTGTCATACTCAGAGAATTCCCATCCCATCCTCTTAAAACTACCCGCTAATGGTAGAATTGGCCTCTCACACATTATCACTCTATAATTATCAGAAAGATAGAGCAATGCAAATACCAAAAAAGGATCTTTAATAATTAATTTCTTTTTATTAATAGAAAACTTGGATTTAAGAAATGACAATGAAGATTCGTTCCCAAATAATGTTTTAACAGCTTTCTTTAGAGCTGAATCGTTATCCTTCACTCCTAATTTAAACTTAGCATTTAAATTGAGAATACTATTAAAAACATCATCGAAATCACTATAACTAATATTTGCACCAGGAATCAAGTAATTTAAATTGACCTCTGAAATGCCTTGGGACGCATTAAAAGGCTCGTAAACCATGTTATATCCATCAATAAGAGACAATATATCTCCCAATGCTGTTGTTGCTGTTCTAGGCAAACCAGAAACTATTATTGCCTTCTCAGAATATTTTTTATTTTTTGACATGAGCAAGTTACAACCTGACATTAAAGAAGAAACTTATAAAAAAGCAATTTCTAAAATTAAAAATTTAAAAAGATAAACTAACCTTAGATTTAATATGTAACACACTATATGATATGTTTAAAAATTTGGGAAATTTTTTGTGGTTTTTATATTTCAATGATAACGAACTAGAAATATCATTTTATAAATCAGACAAAATACCATGTAGTCCCATAAATATGGGCGGAGTCTGCGGACAATCCCTCAATTCTAGAAAAATAATAATTGTGCCTAATGTTAGTAAATTTCATGGACATATTGAATGCGATCCAAATAGTAAGTCAGAAAAATTTCTATACCATTTCTAAATTACGTATTAGACATTGATTCAAAAAAAACTTGATGACTTCGATGAGATTGATAAAAAATATTTTAAAAAAAATAATCGAAATGATTTAATTATCTTCTGATTCTACTTCTTCAGGAACTTGCTCTTCAACAACATCATCTTTTAGATTAGATTTATCAACAAATTCAATCAGAGACATCTTTGCAGCATCGTTAACCCTGCTTCCAAGCTTAATGATTCTTGTGTAACCGCCTGGTCTTTGAGCATAACTAGGACCAATAACATCAAAAAGCGTCTTAACAGCTGTTTGATTATTTAGGTGTTTCCAAAACCTGCCTTCTATTATGCAATGTTCCATCTTTTGCTTTGGGGAATCATTGGCTCAATAAACCCTTTTTAGCGCTATAGCTTTCTGATGGGTCGTTCTAATACGTTTATGCTCGATTAAAGAGCTTGCCATGTTAGACAACATTGCTTTTCTATGAGAAGCAGATTTCCCAACCTTTTTTGTTCTTACTCTATGTCTCACTGTTTTCGTTGTTTTCGTTGTCAAGGTATGGACTAATATCCATTCCAAATTTCAATCCCATTGTTTCAAGTTTTTCAATCAACTCGTTTAAAGATTTTCTACCGAAATTTTTATACTCCAACATTTCGGATTCTTCTTTTTGAACAAGTGCTCCAATCAAAGTAATGCCTGCAGCTTCAAGACAGTTATGACTTCTTACTGAAAGTTCCATTTTATCGATTGAAGATTCAAGAAGCTTACGAGTCTGTAGAATTTCTTCACTTACTGGCTTATCAATCTCCAACACTGAAGGATTGCTAATTGAATTGATAATATTATAGTGCTCAGATAATACTGAAGAACAATAACTTACCGCATCTATTGGAGTAATTGATCCATCAGTCGTAACATCTAAAGACAACATTTCTAAATCTTCTTTTGCTCCTGGCAAAGAAGAAACATTAAATGTGACTTTTGTAACAGGATTAAAAATGCTATCAATTGGAATAATTCCAACCGGTGAATTATTAAGTTTATTTTCTTCGCTTGACTTATAACCCTTGCCTATGCCTAGTCTCAACTCCATCTCTAATGTAGTATCTTTAGCAATATCAGTAATATATAGGTCAGGATTAAGAATAGTAAAATCATTACTTGCCGCTTGAATATTAGCTGCAGTAAAGGTTTTCTTTCCTTTAATCTTTAAACGTATTGGTTCAACAACACTTTCAAAAAGATGAAATCGTACTGCTTTCAAATTCATAAGAATATCAGCAACATCTTCCTTGATACCGTCCAATGTAGAAAACTCATGTAAAGCACCTTCAATCTTCACATTGGTAATTGCTGCTCCAGGAACCGCTGTTAACAAAGCTCTCCTTAGAGAATTTCCTACAGTTATTCCATAGCCTCTTTCCAATGGTTTAATAACAAACTCACTAGAATTATCATCTGTTTCTTTATGTGAAATTTTAAATTTTAATTCATTACTCATTATCTTTTCCTTTTATCTTGAATAGTACTCTACAACTAACTGTTCATTAATAGTCATATCAACTTCTTGTCTTTCTGGATAATTAACAAATGTACCAACCATTTTAGCTTTATCTAAAGATAGCCATGATACATTTAAATCACCTTTAATCATCTTAATTGAATCTAATATAATATCTAATTTTTTACTTTTGTCCCTTACTTGAATGGTATCACCTGGTTTTAATCGATAAGACGGTATATTAACTTTCTTACCATTAACCATAAAATGTGCATGATTAACAAGCTGTCTAGCAGACGGTCTTGAAGGAGCAAATCCTAATTTATAGACTACATTATCTAATCTTGATTCAAGTAATACCAATAGATTAAGACCAGTCTCACCTTTCATTTGTGAAGCTTTTTTAAAATAATTTCTAAATTGTTTCTCTAACATACCATACATAAACTTGATTTTCTGTTTCTCCTTTAATTGTGTGGAATATGTCGTAAAACGCTTTCCAGATTGTCCATGTTGACCAGGTCTATATCCTTTTCTTGATAATAATTTATCAAATTTTGGATTTCCAAAGATATTAACTCCAAGTTTTCTGACCAGTTTGCCTTTAGGTGTATTTAGTTTTGCCATATAATTTTATACTCTTCTCTGTTTCTTAGGTCTACAACCATTATGAGGTAGTGGAGTTACATCAGATATCGAAGTTATTTGTAACCCTGCACCTGATAACGCTCTAATAGCTGACTCTCTACCTGCTCCAGGACCTTTTACCCTAACTAAAACTTTTAATAAACCCATACCAACAACCTCGCCTGCAACTTTCTCTGCTGCTATAGAGGCTGCATACGCAGTATTTTTTCTAGATCCTCTAAAACCTGCTTTTCCAGCAGTGGCCCACGCAATAACATTACCATATTCATCAGTAACTGTAATATTTGTATTGTTAAATGTTGCTTTTATATGGACAATACCCTTTGAGCCCACTTTCTTTTTCTTTGATTTACCTTTTACTGCCATAATCTTATACTGCTACCTTTTTATTACCAAGTCCTACTGTTTGCTTCTTTCCTCTTTTGGTACGAGAGTTTGTCTTAGTTCTCTGCCCTCTTACTGGCAAAGATTTCCTATGTCTTACACCTCTATAAGTACCAATATCTTGTAATCTTTTAATATTTTTAATATTCTCGGTTCTTAATTCGCCTTCAATTAGCAATTTCAAATCAACAATAACTTTTCTAATAGAATCTTCTTCTTTGCTACTGAGATCAGTAACTCTAGAATCAGGATTAATTTTGGCTAATTCGCATATTTTTAATGCGGTAGTTAAACCAATTCCATGAACATACCTAAGAGAATGAGCGACTTTCTTATTTTTTGGTATATCAATTCCTGCTATTCTAGCCATTATCCTTGCCTCTGTTTAAATCGAGGATTTCTCTTATTAATAATATAAATACGTCCTTTTCTACGTACAATAATACAATCTCGACTTCTTCTCTTGACTGATGCTTTAACTTTCATAATTATTGCCTAAACGTAATTCTTCCTCTAGTTAGATCATATGGAGATAACTCTAAATCAACTTTATCGCCAGGAAGCATTTTAATAAAATGCATACGCATTTTACCGCTTACATGTGCAAGAACTTCGTGTTCTTTGCCTCCTAAGTTTATTATCACTCTAAACCTTGCTCCTGGTAAAGCTTCCTTTATAACTCCCTCAACTGCTATTGATTCTTGTTTTGCCATACTACGTTAAAATTCTGGGTTGGAACTTAGTAATAAGAACTGAATGTTCAAAGTGTGCACTTGGCTTCCCATCTTGTGTCTTAATCGTCCACCCATCTTTATCAGTTTTAATGTGTCTACTACCCAAATTAACCATTGGTTCAATAGCCAAACACATACCTTCCTCTAATACAACATCGTGACTATGATTCTTAGGTTCACAGAAATTAGGAACTTGAGGATCGAGGTGGAGTTGTTTGCCAATACCATGCCCCACTAATTCTCGGACAATTGAATATCCTTTCGATTCCACATATTCCTGTATAGCCTGACTAATATCATAGACAAGATTACCAGCTACTGCTTTACTAATGCCTATATCAAGTGCTTCTTTTGTTGTATTTAATAATAATGCTTTTTCTTTAGAAATCTCACCCACTGGAATAGTTCTTGCAGAATCACTATAGTAACCATTCTTAAGAACTCC
This sequence comes from Fidelibacterota bacterium, assembly GCA_019654715.1. GTDB lineage: Bacteria > Fidelibacterota > Marinisomatia > Marinisomatales > Marinisomataceae > Marinisoma. The sequence goes on from BPEH01000001.1 coordinate 63,105, forward strand.
ACAATCAATTCCTACTATTTGTCCCTCTTTTAATGTTATATCCTTTGGTATTCCATGTACAATCTCATCATCAACTGATATACATAAAGTAGACGGAAAATTATTATATCCTTTAAATGCAGGAATTCCATCTTTTGAAACAATATAATCCTCAGCAATCTTATCTAATTCTAAAACAGATTGACCAGGAACAATATATGTCTCAACAAGATCTAGAGTATCAGATAATATCTGACAACTTTCAGTCATCTTATTAACTTGTTCCATATTATTTAAATCAACCATTACCTTCTACCTCTCATCTTACCTTTTGCTAAGAAACCATCGTAATGTCTTGATAATAAATGTGTTTCTATTTGATTAAGGGTATCTAAACCAACACCAACAATAATTAATAAACTTGTACCACCAAAAAATGAAGCGTAATTATACTCTAAACCAGCAAATTGTTGTAAGAAGTATGGCATTAAAGCAATAAATCCAAGAAAGCACGCTCCAGGCAATGTTACTCTAGTTAATATATTCTCAATAAAATTTGCTGTTTTTCTTCCAGGTTTTACTCCAGGGATAAATCCTCCCTGCTGTTTTAATGTTGAAGAAACTTGATTTGGATCAAATTGTAGTGCCGTGTAAAAATAGGTAAAGAAGACAATCAATAAAGCAAAACAGAGATTAGAAAACCAATGATCCATTGCAAACCAAGACATAAAACCTGATTGTACAGCCTCTTGTCCTAAAAAAGTAGCAATTGTACCTGGAATTAATAATATAGACTGCGCAAATATAATCGGAATAACACCTGCAGTATTAATTTTTAATGGTAAATATGTAGATTGACCACCATAAACTTTTCTACCAATTACTCTCCTTGCATATTGAATAGGAACTTTTCTAATCCCTTGTTGAATAAGAACAATTAACATAACTAAAAAGAAGAACAGGATTGCCAAAGCCAATTCAAATAATATATTTGTTTGACCTGTTCTAAGATATTCTAGTTCAGCGAAAGCAACATTTGGAAATCCAGCTAAAATTCCAACCATAATAATAAGAGATATACCATTACCTATACCATGCTCTGTAATCTTTTCTCCAAGCCACAATAACAACATTGTACCTGTTGTAATAGAAACGATTGCAGTAAATCTAAACATCCACCCCATCTCTAGTACAACTGGAACACCATTTGGCGTTACTAAACTTTCCAATAGAAAAACAATACCAATAGACTGAATAAAAGATAAAACTACTGTACCATATCTTGTAATTTGAGTAATCTTTGCTCTACCGCTCTCTCCTTCTCTAGCTAATCTTTGGAAATATGGAAGTGTAGTTTGTAAAATCTGAACAATAATTGAAACAGATATATAAGGCATAATTCCTAGCCCAAAAAGAGCAGCTTGGGCAAAAGCTCCACCTGTAAACATATTAAATAAACCAAAGAAAGTATCCTCGAATTTTTCCATGGCTTCAAAAAGAGCTGCAGTGTCGATACCAGGAATTGGAATTTGAGCTCCAATTCTGACAACTACTAAAATTCCTAACGTAAATAGGATTTTTCTTCTCAGTTCAGGAATGGCAAAAATATTTCTTATTTTCTCAATCATTCCACAATAACCTTTCCACCAAGTTCTTCTATTTTTCTAGCAGCTGACTTACTAAATGATGAAGCAGTAATATTATATGCTTTTTTAATATCGCCATTTGCTAAAATCTTAACAGGAGCAAAATTTGAAGAAATCAAACCGTTCTTAAATAATACCTCTGAATCAATATTTTTAACTTTAATTTTTCCAATATCAGAAAGGTTAACAGTTTCATATGATTTTTGAAAATTTGAATTATTAAATCCTCTCATTGGAACTCTTCTATAAAGAGGCATTTGACCTCCTTCAAACCAATATCTATGTTTGAATCCACTCCTTTGACCTGCACCTTTATGGCCTCTACCTGCAGTCTTTCCTAATCCAGACCCAGGACCTCTACCAACTCGCTTTGATTTTTTGAGTGAATTAACTGGTTTAATTAATTTCATTTAACTTCCTCAACCTTAATCAAATAATCTATTTTTTTAACCATCCCGTATATAGAATCATTCAAATCTAGAACAACAGACTGATTAATCTTCCTCAATCCTAGAGCATCTAATGTTGCTTTAGCTTTTCTAGAATACCCAATTCTACTTTTAACTTGTGTAATTTTTATTTTTTTATTGGCCACTTTTATACCTCAAACAAATTATTTGGAGTCTTACCTCTCTTTTTAGCAACTTTTCTTATATCCTGTAAATTTAAAAGCGCATTCATAACAGCTTTAGCAACATTCATAGCATTATTTGAACCCAATACTTTGGTGTAAATATTACTTATACCTACTTGCTCCATAATTAGTCTTACAGCAGATCCAGCTATAATTCCAGTTCCAGGAGGAGCAGGCTTTAGTAAAACTCTGCTTGCACCATGTTTTCCAATAATCTCATGGGGAATTGTATAGTTGTAAACAGGTACTTTAATTAGATTTTGTTTAGCGGTATCTTTTGCTTTAGTAATTGATACTAATACTTCGTTTGCTTTTCCAGCACCAATACCAACATGAGTTCTTCCATCTCCTATAACTACAAGAGTAGAAAAACTAAATCTCTTTCCTCTAGAATTAACTTTAGCAACCCTATTAATTCTTATAACTGATTCTTCCCTTAGGTCCAATTCTGAATGATTAATTGTACTCATTTATTCTCCATTATTAAAATTTTAATCCGCCTTTTCTAGAAGCGTCTGCCAATGACTTTATTCTTCCATGATACTTAAAACCATTTCTATCAAAATAAACACTTATTACTTTTTTAGATTTAGCCCTCTCAGCAAGAGATTCTCCTACAAGAGAAGCAAGTTCAGTCTTATTGATTTTCTTACCATTATAAACTTTCTCCTTAGATGAAGCAGCAACAATTGTATTTTGACTAAAATCATCAATAATCTGGGCTTCTATATGTTTCGCGCTTTTATAAACACACAATCTATATTCTCCCTCGATAGGAAAAGATTTTTTTGATCTCTTTTTTCTGCGTAAATATTGCTCTTTTTTTACTTTTAAAATACCCATGTTTTACTCAGTGCCTCCAACAGTTTTACCCTGTTTAGAACGAACATATTCATCTTTATATCTAATTCCTTTTCCTTTATAAGGTTCAGGCTTTCTTAGTGCTCTTATTTTTGCAGATACTTGACCAACTAATTGCTTATCAATTCCTTTAATCTCAAGCTTGTTTTTTTGTGCATCTGCTTCAATACCATCAGGAAGTTCTAATATAATATCATGTGAAAAACCTAACTGAAATATAAGTCGAGTACCTTGACTCTTTACATTATAACCAACACCTACAATCTCTAAATGCTTTGAAAAACCACTATTAACACCCTCAATTGCATTAGAAATTAATTGTCTCACTGTACCATGCATAGCTCTTGAATGCGTATCATCATTTTTTACAGATACTCCAATTGAATCTTTATCAATTTTCAGATCTAGTTCTTCAAAAAGATTCACTGATAATTTTCCTTTAGGACCATTAATGAGCAAACTAGAACTATTCTTCTCTATTTTTACACCTTCTGGCACTGTAATTGGATTATTCCCTATTCTTGACATTCTACCAAACGTTGCAAAGCAACTCTCCTCCAACTTTTAATTCTCTTGCCACCTTATTACTTACCACTCCTCTTGAAGATGAAATAACACTAATTCCTAGTCCATTCAAGACTCTAGGAATATCACCAACAGATACATATACTCTTTTTCCAGGCTTACTAATCTTCTCAATAGTAGTAATAGCTGGTACATCATTATCATATCTTAAAAAGATTCTAATATCTTCTTTTTTGATTCTTTATTTACAAATACAAAATTATCAATATATCCTTCTTCTTTTAGAACAAGAGAAATTCTTTTCTTTAATTCAGAGGATGGAATATCTATCCATCTCTTCTTAGAAGAATAACCATTTCTTATTCTTGTACAATAATCTGCTATTGGATCTGTCATTGACATAAATATGCTCCTTACCAGCTTGCCTTTGTTACACCAGGAAGCTCTCCTTTAAGTGCTAATTCTCTAAAAGTTATTCTTGATAAACCAAATTTTCTCATGTATCCCTTCGGACGGCCGGATACTAAACATCTGTTGGTTAGCCTAACATGACTAGAACTTCTTGGAAGTTTTTGTAATTTTTTGATTGCATTTAATTTGTCTTCTTCAGAAGTCTTTGGATTTTTAATTAAATCCCTTAATTCTTTTCTTAAAAGATAATGTCTCTTAACTTTTTTTGCTAAATGCTTTTCTCTTGAAATTTTAGACTTTTTCGCCATCTTTTTCCTCGTTTAATTTATCTTCTTCTACCGGAGCTTCTTCTACTGGAGGAGCTTTTCTTACCGGAACTTCTTCTTCTATCTCAGTGCCTTTTTCTTTAATAGGAAGTCCCATTGCTCTTAACATTTCATATGAAATCTCATCATTGTCTGATGAGGTTGTAATAATCACATCCATACCTCTAATAGTATCAACTTTATCATAATCAATTTCAGGAAATACAACCTGTTCCTTAATTCCAAAACTATAGTTTCCTTGACCGTCAAATGATTTGTTAGATAAACCTCTAAAATCTCTCGTTCTTGGAAGGGCTACAGCACATAATCTTTCTAAAAATTCATACATATAATTCTTTCTTAATGTCACTTTACAGCCAACAGGAAATCCTTTCCTGATCTTAAAATTTGAAACATCTTTTTTTGCTTTAGTCACAATAGGTTTCTGTCCTGTAATTAACATTAATTCATCCAAAGCTGCTTTTAGCGCTTTAGAATCATTCTTGGCATTTCCTAAACCAATATTCAAAGTTATCTTTTCAATTTTTGGAGCTTCCATAACACTTTCTAAATTGAATGTCTTAATAAGATGCGGTCTTACCTCATTAAGATATTTTTGTTTATATGTAGGAGTATATGTTGCTTCTGCCATAATTAACCAAGCTCCTTACCACTTCTCTTCGAAACTCTTACTTTTGATTTATCTTTCAATAGCTTAAAACCAATTCTTGAGATTTCATTATTATCTAAAATCATAACATTTGATATATGTATAGATCTTTCTCTCTCAGTAAATCCGCCTTTAGGATTTTCTTGAGAGGGTTTTAATGTCCTTTTAGTTAACCCAATTCCTTCAACAATAATTCTTTTATTTACTGGAAATACTTTTAATACTTTTCCTGACAAACCTTTGAAATTCCCAGAAATTACTTTTACTACCATATCTTTTTTAATTTTCATTATAAAACCTCTGGAGCCATTGATATAATTTTCATATATCCATTATCTCTTAATTCTCTAGCAACTGGTCCAAATATTCTTGTACCTCTTGGCTCATTTTGTCATTTAATAAAACAGCAGCATTATCATCAAATCTTATATATGAACCATCTTTTCTTCGTAATTCTTTCGCAACTCTAACGACAACAGCACGAGAAACATCTCCTTTTTTTACCATTCCTCCTGGAATAGATGTCTTCACAGACACAACAACAACATCGCCTATGCTAGCATATCTCCTCTTAGAACCCCCAGCACTTTAAAACACTGCACAACTTTTGCACCAGAATTGTCAGCCACTTTTAACTTTGTTTCCTGTTGAATCATATTATTTCTCGTTTTTCTCCGTCAATCTTGAAACACGCCATCTTTTAGTTTTGCTCAACGGTTTAGAAGAAACAATCTCAACTAAATCTCCATTCTTATGAGAATTATCTTCATCGTGAACATAATATTTTTTTGATTGTCTTATATATTTCTTATAAAGTCTTGTTTGACTAATCTTTCCACGCTAACAACTATAGTCTTATCCATAGAATCAGATACAACCTTACCAACTAATTTTTGACGATTTCTATCCATTAGTATTATCCTTATTCAACATTTTCTCTCTTAATACTGTCTTAATTTTTGCATTCTCTTTACGTAAATCTGAAACAATCGATGATCCTCTAACTGTTGAATAGATTTTTGAAAACGATATTTTTGTAAACTTTCTTTGTTATCTTTAAGCGTGAAAGTAAATCGTTATCAGATAATTGTCTTAAATCATTTACTTTCATCTAAACCTCTTCTTGCAACTAATTTTGTTTTAATAGGTAGTTTGCTCCCTGCATTTTTAAATGCTTTATGTGCAACATCTCTTGGTATTCCTTCTACTTCAAATAGTATTCTCCCTGGTTTTACATTGCTTACCCAATATTCAGGAGCACCTTTTCCTTTACCCATTCTTGTTTCCCAAATGGTTTCTTGGTAATTGGTTGTCAGGAAATATTCTAATCCACATCTTTCCAACTTTTCTAACAAACCTAGAAATTGCAACTCTTGAAGCTTCAATCTGTCTAGCAGTAATCCAACCAGGTTCCATTGCTTTAATCCATAGCTACCAAAATTGACTTCAGTACCACCTTTAGCCATACCTCTTCTGTTTCCTCTATGAACTCTTCTAAATTTTACTCTTGTAGGTTCTAACATTATTTACTCTTCCTTTATTAAACCCATTACAAATCCAAACTTTAATACCGATAATTCCGTATGTAGTCTGTGCTTCAACAAGAGCATAATCGATATTTGCTCTAAGTGTATGAAGCGGTACTCTTCCATCCATAAATCTTTCAGATCTTGCAATCTCAACCCCCTAATCTACCTGCAACATTTATTCTTATACCTTCAGCCCCATTCTCATCGTAGACTGCATTGTTTTATTAATGACCTTCTATATGCCATTTTCTTAATTAATTGACTTGCAATATTCTGACCTACAAGTTCCGCATTTAACTCAGGTCTTTTAACTTCATTAATATTTAACTGGATATCGTTTGTATTACAAAGTTTTGCACTTCTTTTTTCAATCTTCCAACTTCTTCTCCTCCTTTACCAATAACAATACCCGGTCTAGCGGGATGAAATGTAATGGTGATGATTGCGAAGTTCTTTCAATATTGATAGATGAAACTGATGCATCTTGAAGTCTTTTCTTAAGATATTTTCTTAATTGGATATCTTGAGCTAAGTCAACAGCATACTGGTTCTTCTTAGAAAACCAGTTAGATTCCCAATCTTTATTTACATCTAACCCATATCCTTTTGGATGTGTTTTTTGTCCCATTTAATTATCCTATAATTATCTTTAAATGACTAGTTCTTTTCTTAATTCTGCTTGCACGACCTTGTGCACGCGCTCTAAATCTTTTTAAAGGCTGACCTTCATCAACAGTAATTGTTTTTATCATAACACTATTCATATCTTTTTCAAATTTCTCATTGTTTACAGCATTAGCAATAGCAGATGAAACGTTTTTCCAATAATTTCTGCTCCTTTTTCATCCATATGCCCCAATGAAGAAAGTGCTTTATTGACATTCAAACCTCTCACACAATCAGCAACTTTTCTAAGTTTCTTTGGTGATGTCTTATATTGTTAGATTTTGAAAAATTTCCATAGTTTTTTATTTCCTATCTCCTGAATGCATTCTAAATATTCTTGTTGGAGAAAATTCACCAAGTTTATGTCCAACCATATTTTCAGTTATAAAAACAGGAATAAACTTATTGCCGTTATGAACAGCAAAAGTATGTCCAACAAAATCTGGGGTTATTACTGAATTTCTAGCCCAAGTTTTAATAACACTTTTTTTTTTTGATTTCTCCATTTTCTCTATTTTCTTTAAAAGTTTAAAATCAATATGTGGTCCTTTTTTGATCGATCTAGACATTAACTATTTCTCCTCTTTACGATTAAAGAATCTGATTTCTTATTTTTCTTTCTAGTTTTTATCCTTTTGTAGGTTTACCCCAAGGAGTGGTTGGGTGTCTTCCTCCAGAACTCTTACCTTCACCTCCACCCATAGGATGGTCGACAGGATTCATTGCTACCCCTCTAACTTTTGGACGCTTACCTAACCATCTAGATCTACCAGCTTTACCTGATTGAATTAATTCATGGTGTTTATTGCCTACTATGCCAATGTAGCTAAACAATCTTCAGGAACCATCCTTACCTCACTAGATGGCATTTTTAAAGTTGTAAAACCTTCATCATTTGCCATAATCTGAACATAGGAACCTGCACTTCTAGCCAATTGTGCCCCTTTACCAGGAACCAACTCTACATTGTGTACAAATTGTCCAGATGGTATATTTTTTAACATCATAGCATTCCTGTCTTCAGAGAAGTTTTTTTACCAGAAATAACTATGTCACCCACTTTTAATCCGTCTGGTTGAACAATATATCTTTTTTCACCATCTGAATAATAAAGCAATGCAATAAAAGCACTACGATTTGGATCATATTTAATTGTTGCTACTTTAGCTTCAATATCAAATTTATTTCTCTTGAAATCTATAATCCGATAACTACGTTTATGTCCTCCACCTCTTCTTCTAGATGTAATTCTACCCTTATTATTTCTTCCGCCTGTTTTATTGAGTTTTCTTACCAAAGATTTCTCAGGCTTACTGGTAGTAATCTCAGCAAAATCAGGTCTAGAAGCGAATCTAGAAGCAGGTGTAATCGGTTTTAGTTGTTTTGTTGCCATAATTATAATTTCTTATATACTAAATAGATCTATGTTATAACCTTCTATTAATGTTACTAAAGCTCTTTTCTTTAATTTTGTATATCCATTTGTTCTAATTGTTCTTCCACCGCTTTTTACTGTCATTTGTTTGGCTTTACCTTTTCTATTGGTAATAGCTACTTTTAAAACTTTAACTTTAAATTTTTTCTCAACAGCTTTTTTTATCTCAATCTTATTTGCACTCAAAGGTACTTCAAATGCATATTTATTATCTTCATCTTGTAAAAGAGTCATTTTTTCAGTCACAATTGGACGTATCAATATCTGAGAAATATCATTCATTTTATTTGTCTCCTCCAAATCTAGATGAAATAACTTCAAGTCCACCTGAATCAATCAAAATAATGTCCGAATCAAATAAATCCACAATCGAACAAGAAGATGCTTTAACTATATTTACGCCTTCAATATTACGTGATGCTAAAAGTAAGTTATTATCCACTTCAGATGTAACAATTGTTAATTTTCTATCAGACAAATCATTGTCATGTAAAAATTGAACTAATTCCTTAGTTTTATTTGTTTTGAGATTAATCGAATCAGTTATCTTTAAAGATTTATTCTTTGTTTTATCAGAAAGAATACATTTAAAAGCTAATTTCTTTGTCTTAGCATTAACCTTCTTAAAATAATATTTTGGGCTAGGTCCAAAAATAACACCACCACCTCTCATTAAAGGAGATCTTATTGTTCCAGCTCTAGCATTTCCAGTACCCTTTTGTTTAAATGGTTTCTTACCTCCACCAGATACTAAGGATCGATTCTTAGTAGAACTTGTACCTTGCCTTGCATTATTTAACTCAGCCACAACGCATTGGTATACTACCTGATTATTCATCGGAACTTTAAATACTGAATCACTCACAGTATAATCTTTTTTATTATTGATTGATTTTATCTTCATTTTTTCAAAATAAATACTATAGCATTATTTGCACCTGCAATAGATCCTTTAACATATAGTAAGTTTTTTTCCTTATCGATATTAACAATTTCAAGATTTTCTGCAGTATTATAAGAATTTCCTCCTAATCTACCGGCCATCTTTAGCCCTTTAAACACTCTAGAAGGCCAAGATGCTTGTCCGATTGACCCTCCAGCTCTTTCAGTATGTTTTGTACCATGGGTAGCAGGTTGTCTTCTAAAACCATGTCTTTTAATAACTCCAGCGAAACCTTTACCTTTTGATTTCGACCTTACACTAACCATTTCTCCAATATTGAAAATTGAAGAATCAAATTTTTGACCTAATTCATAATCAAACCCATCTACAGATTGAAACTCTGCCAATACTTTAGCAGAATCTATTTTTGCTTTTTTCAAATGTCCTTTAAGAGGCTTATTTGTATTTCGTTTTGATTTCTCTCCAAAAGCAAGCTGTACAGAATTATAACCATCAGAATCTATAGTTTTTACCTGTGAGACTGTACATGGACCAGCTTGAATCAAAGTAACTGGAACAACATGCCCATTCTCATTGAATATTTGGGACATTTTTAATTTTTTACCAATTAAACCGTACATATTAACCTCTAATCTCTATATCTACACCAGCTGGCAAATCTAATTTCATTAAAGATTCAACAGTCTTTGGTGTTGAATTCACAATATCCACTATTCTTTTATGGATTTTTGTCTGAAATTGTTCACGAGATTTTTTATTAACAAAAGGTGATCTTAAAACCGTATAAATAGTTCTCTTTGTTGGTAATGGAATTGGACCAGAGATAATTGCTCCAGTAGATTTAGCTGTTCTTATAATTTTCTCTGCAGATTTATCCAGAAGTTTATGGTCATAAGCCCTTAGTGAAATTCTTATTAGGTCTTTACTCATTATTCTTCAACTCCATTTTTAACTCTTGTTTTCATTAACTTTTCCTCCACTTGAGCGGGAACTTTATCATAGTGAGAAAAATCCATATAAAAATTTGCTCTTCCTTGAGATAGAGATCTTAGATCGGTTGCATACCCAAACATTTCACTAAGCGGCACAACCGCTTTAATCTGTTGATTTGAACCTTGTTGACCAATTGTATCTACTTTACCTCTTCTTGAATTAATATCTCCTATAACATCACCCATATAATCATCTGGAGTTGTTGCTTCAACTTTCATAATTGGTTCCATTAAGACAGGGTTAGCCTGTTTACATGCAGCAATAATTGCTCTAGAACCAGCTACTTTAAATGCAATTTCTGATGAATCAACATCATGGTATGATCCAAATACAAGTTCAACTTCTACATCTGGAATAGGATATCCATATAAGACACCATTTTGCAATGATTCTTGAATACCTTGATCAACAGCAGGTATATATTCTCTAGGAATAACACCTCCAACAATTTTGTTTACGAAAGTATACCCGCTTCCTTGTTCTGCAGGTTTTACATTTATTACAACATGACCATACTGTCCACGACCGCCAGACTGGCGGATAAATTTTTCATCAATTTTTTCAACAGGTTTTTGTATTGCTTCTCTGAACGAAACTTGAGGTTTTCCAATATTGGCATTAACATTAAATTCTCTTTTAAGCCTATCAATAATAATCTCTAAATGGACTTCACCCATTCCTGAAATCAAGGTTTGCGCCGTTTCCTTATCAACTGCTACTTTAAAAGTTGGGTCTTCTTCACTTAACTTATTCATTCCTTTAGCTAATTGATCTTGATCTCCTTTAGAGACAGGTTCAATCGAAACCGAAACAACAGGTTCTGGAAATTCCATTGATTCTAAAACAACATCACCCTTTTCTGATAATGTATGTCCAGTATTAGTATTTTTTAAACCAATCACTGCAACTATTTCTCCAGCTTTAACCTCTTGGAGCTCTTCTCTTTTATTAGCATGCATCTGTAAAATTCTTGAAATACGTTCTTTTTTACCTGTATTAGAATTAATACAAAAAGAACCTTTCTTTAAAGACCCAGAGTAAACTCTCAAATAAGTTAGTCTTCCAACAAAAGGATCAGTAGCAATTTTGAATGCAAGGGCTGTAAAGGGTGAATCATCAGAATTTTTGATATTTATTTTTTCTTCAGGATTATCAACTAAAGAAGCTTCAGTGCTATCAATATCAACAGGAGAAGGTAAAAAAGCAATGACAGCATCTAAAACTCTCTGAACACCTTTGTTTTTAAAAGCCGATCCACATAGAGTTGGAACAAAAGCATTTTCTAAACAACCTTGTTTTAATGCACTTACAATTTCTTCAGATGAAATTTTTTCTTCATTAACATATTTTTCCATTAATGTATCATCATATGTAGAAACTTCTTCTACAAGGAAATTTCTCCATTTGTCTGCTTCAGAACTAAATCTGCTGGAATATCAATATATTCAAAGTCAGCTCCTTGAGTACTTTCGTTATAATCAATAGCTTTCATTCTTACTAAATCAATAACTCCATGAAAATCTTCACCTGAACCAATGGGCAATAAAAGAGGTAAAGGTTTAGCATTTAATCTATCTTTCATACTTTGTATTGCAGCATGAAAATCGGCACCAACTCTATCCATTTTATTGATAAAAGCAATTCTTGGTACATTATATTTTGTTGCTTGTCTCCAAACTGTCTCACTTTGAGGTTCAACTCCAGCAACTGCACAAAAAACAGCAACTGCACCATCAAGAACGCGTAATGATCTTTCTACTTCCATAGTAAAATCTACGTGCCCTGGGGTATCAATTAGGTTAATACGATTCTCATCCCAATAGAAAGTTGTTGCAGCTGAAGTAATTGTAATGCCTCTTTCTTGCTCTTGAGCCATCCAATCCATAGTTGCTGCACCATCGTGAACTTCACCGATTCTATGGGTTTTACCAGAATAATATAACATTCTTTCTGTTAATGTTGTTTTTCCAGCATCCACATGGGCCATAATCCCAATATTTCTTACAATTTTTAAACCAGAAGACATTCTTACCTTCCCCTACCAAAATGAGCGAATGCTTTGTTTGCCTCAGCCATACGATGAGTATCTTCTTTCTTTTTTATTGCATTCCCTTCATTGTTTGATGCTGCAATAAGTTCACTAGCTAAACGATTTGACATAGGGCTACCAGATTTATTTTTTGCACTATCAATAATCCAATGTGATGACAGATAAAACTGTCTATTAGATGGGACTTCGATTGGAACTTGATAAGTTGCTCCACCAATTCTCCTTGATTTTACTTCTACATGTGGCGCAGCATTATTTAAAGCTTTTTTAAAAATATCTATAGGATCTTTTTTTGTTTTATCTTTAATGATATCTAGTGAGTTATAGAATATCTTTTCAGCAATTCCTTTTTTACCCTGGGTTAATAGATAATTAATAAACTTAGATACTTCTAAATCATTAAATTTAGGATCAGGGCTGATAGATCTTTTTTCTGGTCTTCTTCTTCTCATCTTTATTTTTTAGGTTTCTTTGCACCATAACGTGATCTACTAGTTCTTCTATCATCTACACCAGCAGTATCTAAAGAACCGCGTACTATATGGTAACGGACTCCAGGAAGATCTTTTACTCTACCACCCTCAATTAATACTATTGAGTGTTCTTGCAGATTATGACCTTCTCCTGGTATATATGCGGTCGCTTCAATACCATTAGTTAGTCTCACTCTTGCAACTTTCCTTAAAGCAGAATTAGGTTTTTTGGGCGTAGTTGTATAAACACGAGTACATACACCTCTTTTCTGAGGGTTATTCTCGAGAGCCCTGCTAGCTGTTTTTTTAACAGTTCTTTTTCTACTCTTTCTTATTAACTGGTTTACTGTTGGCATAATTATTTTTTTCCTTCAATAAATACAAAAACGTCGAAATATATCGTTATAACGAGCAAGAATCAAACTTTTTCTTGAACGCGTAGGAGAAAAGCATTCTACTTACAAAAATTAACTTTAAAAATATTATAGAAGAATATTCTAGTTATCGTCTTCAATTTTGATATTTTGCAAGTCAGGAAAACCGGTCCCTGCTGGGATTAATCGCCCTAATGCAACATTTTCTTTAAGACCAAGTAAGAAATCTGTCTTAGACGCAGTCGCTGCATCAGTTAAAACACGAGTTGTTTCTTGAAAGGAAGCTGCAGATATAAAACTTGTCGTGTTTAGTGAAGATTGTGTTATTCCCATAAGAATTGGTCCAAATGTTGCTGGCTTAGCTTTATGAAATTTGACCAAATCTTTACCTTTTTCTTTGAGTTCTTTATTTAAATCTTTTGCCTCATTTACAGATATAACTAGACCAATGTCTAAATTTGAACCTCCAGATTCATCAATGACTACCATACCTTTAAGTCTATCATTTTCATCAAACAATACAGATTTATCTAATCTTTCTCTAGGAAGGAATTTTGTGTCTCCTTTATCACTGATTACAACTTTTTTCATCATCTGATTGACAATAATCTCTATATGTTTATCGTTGATACCAACACCTTGCAACCTATATACTTCTTGAATTTCATTAACTAAATATTCTCTCACTGCATTCGGACCCAAAATACTTAAAATATCAGCTGGAGAAATTGCTCCTTCACATAAAGGTGTACCCGCATTAATAAAATCGCCTTCGTGTACAACAACATGTTTTCCGTATGGAATCTTATATACAATCTCTTTTCCGGTTGATGGTATAACAGAAATTTTTCTTATCCCTCTTTTCATTTCTCCAAACTGAACAGTACCATTAACTTCTGTTACAACAGCTGGATTTGCAGGTTTTCTAGCTTCGAATAATTCGGCTACTCTAGGTAAACCACCAGTAATATCTCTTGTTTTACCAATATCCTTCTGGATTTTAACTAAAGTCTGTCCTTTGGAAACTTTCTGACCATCATTGACAACCAAAGTTGCTTTGACAGGTAGGATAGTTCCCCCTGATAATAGTCTCCTTGTTTCTTAGATTTACTATAAATCTCAATTTGAGGACTCAGTCTTCTATTTTTAGATTTAGTAACAACTTTCTGTTTCTTTCCACCTTCAAAAGCTTCTTCATGATATGTGTCCCCTTCTATAAAATCTTTCATGCTAATATAACCAGATTGTCTAGCAAGAATAAGATCTGTATATGGATCCCAAGAAAATAAAATATCATTTTTCTTAATTTTTGATTTATCTGAAATATTAACATTTGCACCATAAGGAATATTATATTCGTCTAAAATATTTCCTTTTGAATCAACAATAGCAACTTTTCCATTCCTTGATAGACATCTGGTAACTTTTTCACCATCTTCATCAACTGTAGAAGCTGATTCATACTTCCCTCAAATTGGACTATACCACTATATTTTGATTTCATATCAGATTCCTCAACAATTCTTGTTGCTGTCCCCCCAATATGGAATGTTCTCAGTGTTAATTGGGTTCCTGGCTCCCCAATACTCTGAGCTGCAATAATACCTACAGCTGTACCTTTGTTAACTAATTCTCTTCTTGTTAAATCCCAACCATAACATTTTGCACAAACCCCTCTTCTAGTTTCACAAGTAAGAACAGATCTGATTTTAATGGTTGAAATATTATTATCAGAAATAATTGAAGCTTTTTCTTCATCAAATATTTCACCAGATTTAACAATTTTTTTCCCATCAATGACAATATTTTCAGAAGAAGTTCTTCCCAATATTCTCTCGGGTAAAGGCTCAATTATTTCCTCCCTTCTTTCAGGTCTGAAATCGTAATACCATTAATTGTCTTACAATTATCCGTAGATACTACTACGTCTTGTGCAACATCAACTAATCTTCTAGTTAAATACCCTGCATCAGCTGTTTTTAGAGCGGTATCTGCTAATCCTTTCCTTGCACCATGAGTAGAAATAAAATATTCCATAACAGATAAACCTTCTTTGAAATTAGACATGATTGGGCTTTCTATAATTTCTCCACCCCCAATCATTGATTTTCTTGGCTTAGCCATTAAACCTCTCATCCCAGCTAACTGTTTAATTTGGTCTCCACTACCTCTTGCACCTGAATCTGCCATCATATATACTGAATTAAAACCTTCATCTTCTGACTTTAGGCCTTTCATCATTTCAGATGCTACATCACTTGTAGCTTTTGTCCAAATATCAATAACTTTATTATATCTTTCACCTTCTGTTAGAATGTGTCTATTAAATCTATTTTGAATCTTTTCCACTTCCTGTTCAGCTTTATTGATAATATCATCTTTAAGTTCTGGAATACTAATATCAGTAATTGATATTGAAGTTCCACTTTTTGTAGCAGTTGAAAAACCTAAATGTTTAAGATCATCTAACAGTTTTACAGTCTTATCATTGCCAGCTTTTACAAAAGAATCTCCAATAATATAGCTCAATTTCTTCTTAGAGATCATCTCATCATAATAACCTAATTCACTAGGGATAATACTATTAAATATTGCACGTCCAACTGTAGTATTTTTATACCACTTACCATCATATCTTAAATTAACAAGAGCATGTAAATCTACTTTTTTGTTCTCATATGCCATTTTTACTTCTTCAATCGATCCAAAAATTTTGCCTTCACCCTTTTGTTTTGTTCTTTCTTTTGTTAAATAATAACAACCTAAAATCATATCTTGCGATGGGAGAGTAATCGGCCTTCCACTTGCAGGATGTAAAATATTCTGACTTGCCATCATTAAAATTCTAGCTTCTAATTGGGCATTAATTGATAAAGGAACATGTACAGCCATTTGGTCACCATCAAAATCAGCATTAAAAGCAGAACAAACTAATGGATGAACTCTAATTGCTTTACCGTCTATTAAAACAGGTTGAAACGCAATAATCCCAAGTCTGTGCAGAGTCGGAGCTCTATTAAGAAGAACTGGATGATCTTTCACCACATGTTCTAAAATTTCATAAACAATTTTTTCTTTATTTTCGATCATTAATTTTGCACTTCTTGGTGTTGCCGAAAAATCTCGCCTGGTAAGTTCACGAATTAAGTGAGGTTTGAAAAGCTCTAGAGCCATGTTTTTTGGAATACCACATTCAGTCATGCTTAATTCAGGACCAACAACAATCACAGATCTACCAGAATAATCAACACGTTTACCAAGAAGATTCTGTCTAAATCTCCCTTGTTTACCTCTTAACATATCAGAAATTGACTTAAGCGGGCGTTTTGAACCACTTCTTATTGCCGTTTTTCTTTTAGTATTATCAAAAAGCGCATCAACAGACTCTTGAAGCATTCTCTTCTCATTCCTCAAAATTACCTCAGGTGCTTGAATATCCATTAACTGCTTTAAGCGATTATTTCGTATGATAATTCTTCTATAAAATCATTAAGATCCTTGCAGCAAATCTCCCTCCCTCAAGAGGAACTAGAGGTCTAATTCAGGGGGCATAACAGGTAAAATTGATACTATCATCCTTTCCCGGTTTATTACTACGATCCTCAGCAAAATCTTTGATAACTTTTAAACGTTTTAACGCATCTTCCTTTTTTTGTTGAGATTTTGTCGTATTACTTATTAATCTAATTCACTTTTTTAAACTAATAAATCCAATTCTGATAAAGCATCTTTTTTTCCTTGCCCACCCATTGATGCATAAAAATATGATTCTTCTTCTTTTTCTGCTTGTGAAACAGCTTCATAACCAAACTCAGATTCCATTTCTAAATATTCTTCTTCATCAATTAAATCAAATCGTTTGTAAGGACTTTTTCCAGGTTAATAATAAGATAATTTTCATAATAACTACACTCTCTAGCTGTTTAGCGCTTTTCCCATATATAACTTAGCTTACTTGGAATAGACTTTAAGAACCAGATATGTACTACGGGAACAGCTAGTGTTATTGGCCCATTCTATTTCTACGAACTTTTTTAGTAGTTACCTCTACCCACATCTATCACAAATAATACCTCTATATCGTATTCCTTTATATTTCCCCAGTGACATTCAAAGTCTTTTACTGGACCAAATATTTTTCACAGAATAAACCATCTTTCTCTGGTTTATATGAACGATAATTAATTGTCTCAGGTTTTAAAACTTCACCGAAAGAACCTTCAAGAACTTTTTCTGGTGAGGCAAGTTTTAATGAAATACTATTTTTTGTTCTTTGCATTTATTTTTTTCCTTTAATCTAAATCTATATCAAAACCAAGCCCTTGTATTTCTTTCATAAATACATTAAAAGCTTCTGGTCTTGTTGGTTCAGGTAAATCTTCTCCTTTCACAAGAGCCTATAAATTTTTGATCTACCTTCAATATCATCAGATTTAATCGTTAAAATTTCTCTCAATACATGAGCAGCACCATATGCCTGGAGAGCCCATACTTCCATTTCTCCAAATCTTTGACCTCCAAATTGAGCTTTCCCCCTAAAGGTTGTTGGGTAACTAGTGAATATGGTCCAGTAGATCTTGCATGCATTTTGTCATCAACCATATGAAATAGTTTCATCATATACATATGCCCAACCAAACTGGATTATCAATCTTATCTCCAGTTAATCCATCATACAACTAACTTTTCCTGAAGACGGTAAACCTGCTCTTTTCATTCTTTCTGCAACTTCATCTGGAGTAGCACCATTGAATACGGGAGTTTCATATTTTTCGCCTAAAATCTGACCTGCCCATCCAAGCATTGTTTCATAGAGCTGACCTAAATTCATTCTTGATGGAACACCCATTGGATTTAAACAAATATCTATTGGAGTTCCATCTTCTAGGAAAGGCATATTTTCTTCAGGAACAATTGTTGCAACAACCCCTTTATTACCGTGTCTACCTGCCATTTTATCGCCTATAGAAATCTTGCGTTTGTTTGCTACATATACCTTTGCAAGCTTAAGAATGCCAGGCTGTAATTGATCACCTTCTTTTAGTTTAAAGATATCTGATTCAAGTTTTTCATCAAGATCAATTAAATTTTTATTAAATAATCTGAAGGCAGTCACAATTTTTTCCCAAGATTTATCTCCAGAAATCCATGGACTCTTAAGTGAGAAAAGTCCAAAATTTAATCCATCCAATTTTTTGGATGTAAACTTGGCACCTTTTTTCACTAATACTTTATCATTTCGCTTAGCTTTTACACCTAAACAAATTTTATTATTCAGTAATGCTTTAACAACATTGTCTCTACTAGACATTAGAGTTCTTTCATCTTCTCTTTTTTGTTTCTGCAATCCTTTGATCATTTCGTTGACTTTTGCTTTAGATTTCTTAGAAGTTTTCTTATACAAATCTGTATTAATTACAACTCCCTTTACACCTGGTTCTGCTTTTTTAGATGCATCCTTTACATCACCTGCTTTTTCTCCAAAAATTGCTCTCAATAGCTTTTCTTCAGGTGAAGGATCGGTCTCGCCTTTAGGCGTAACTTTACCAATCAAAATGTCATCTTCATTGACAATTGCTCCAACTCTTATCAAACCATCTTTATCTAATTGACCAGTAGCCTCTTCGCTTACATTTGGAATTTCAGGCGTTAATTCTTCTTCCCCTCTTTTGGTATCACGTACTTCTAATTCAATTTCATTAACGTGAACTGATGTAAATATATCTTCTTTGACAAGTCTTTCATTAATAACGATAGCATCCTCAAAATTATATCCATTCCAAGGCATAAGAGCTACTAAGATATTCTTACCTAAAGATAATTCTCCATTATTTGTTGCAGCTCCATCTGCTATCACATCACCAACCTTAATTTTTTGACCTTCTTTGACAATTGCTTTTTGATTATAACAAGTATTCTGATTAGATCTTGAATATTTAAGAAGTTCAACGGTACAAAGATTCTCGTCTTTTCTAAGAACAGTTCCTTTAGGGAAATTATTATCTTTAATAACAATCTTTTTCGAATCTACATAAACAACGGTCCCACTCACTGGAGATAAAACAACAGCTTTAGAATCGATAGCAACTTTCTTTTCCATTCCAGTAGCCACAATAGGTGATTCTGTCTTTAATAAAGGAACAGATTGACGTTGCATATTAGACCCCATAAGAGCTCTATTGGCATCATCATGCTCTACAAAAGGTATAAGAGCAGCTGCAACACTAAGGATCTGATTTGGAACAATATCAGTATATTGCACATTTTGTGAATCAAAACCCGGGAAATCTCCTTTTGATCTAACTCTAGTCTTGGATCAGTTATTTTGCTATTCTTATTAGTATTTAGACCAGATTGTGCAATATTAGCTCTATCTTCATCTCAGCTGATAGATATTTTATTTTACTTGTGACAACTTTATCTTAACTATTCTTAGGGCGCTTCGATAAATCCATGGCTATTAATTTTTGCCATCAATGCTAAAGAGGATATTAATCCAATATTAGGACCTTCAGGTGTTTCGATAGGACACAATCTCCCATAATGGGTATAGTGAACATCTCTAACTTCAAAACCAGCTCTTTCTCTAGAAAGACCGCCTGGTCCAAGTGAAGATATTCTTCTCTTTGTGTAATCTCTGCTAAAGGATTAGTTTGATCTCCAAACTGGGATAATTGACTCGTACCAAAAAATGTATTAATAACAGTGGTAACCAATCTAGAATTAATTAAATCCTGTGGCGTAATTGTCTCTGACTCTCTAAGATTCATTCTTTCATATACTGTTCTTACCATTCTAGCCAACGCAGAATTAAATTGAACTTTAAGTTGTTCTCCAACAGTTCTTACTCTCCCATTTCCTAAATGATCTATTCATCTGGTCTTTTCAACCTTTTCTCATTAGAATAAGATATTTTATAACTATAACAAAATCGTCATGAGTAAGTACAGATTCTTTTCCTTTGTTATTTAAATCAAATTTTTTATCTAATCTATATCTACCAACTTGACCTAAATCATATTTCTTAGGATGAAAAAACATTCTATCAATAAAATTTTTGTGCTGCTTTTGCATTTGGTGCATCCTCCCTCTTAGGAGCGAATATACTTTAAGGAGTGCTTCTTCAGTCGATTTAGTAGGATCCTTCTTAATAGTATTGTTTATCATCATACTATCAATATTATCTTTAACGTTAACAACTTTGATAGTTTAGTTTATTATCTGTTAAAATTTTAATAATAGAGTCATTAATCTCTTTTCCGCTTTCAACAAATAACTCTCCTGTAGCTTTATTGATTATATCATTAAAATTACATATTTTGAATAATCATCAGGATTAATTTTTGATATATCTAAACTTAGCACTAGATCAAGAGCACTATAGATATCTTCATCTGTACTAAAACCTAGAGATCTTAATAATAATGTTGCTGGAAATTTTCTTTTCCTATCAATAATAGTAAAAAGAACATCATTAATATCCGTTGTAAAATCTATCCAAGAACCACGAATTGGTATAATTCTAGCATTAAAAAGCTTTGCTCCATTGGATGAAAAGTTTGATCAAAAAAAGCTCCTGGAGATCTTTGTAGTTGAGTAACAACAGTTCTTTCTGCACCATTAATGATAAATGTTCCTTTTTTGGTCATATAAGGAATATTACCAAAATAGACATCTTGAGTTATCTCTTCAGCTATTTTCTTTTTTTCATTTTTATCCGTAATCTTGAGTTTAAGCTTAACCTTAAGAGGTACACTGTATGTTATACCACGATTGGAACATTCTCTTGGTGAATATCTCGGTTTACCAATAGAATAACTTCTATATTCTAATATATAATTTTCGTGATTATCTTGAAGCGGAAAGATAGATTTGAATGCTTCGTGCAGTCCAAATAATTCTCTTTTACTTGGACTAATACCTTCCTGTAGAAAATCATGAAAAGATCCAATTTGCAAATCAAGCAAATCAGGCAATTCTACAGCAGTTCTTATTTTTTCAAAATTATGTCTATTATTTAACTTATTTGACTTATCCAAAAAGCTCTTCCTCCAAAAAATTGGTTAATAATTATTAACTAACAACTATTTTAACTCTACTGAAGCTCCGGCTTCTTCTAATTGAGACTTAATATCTTCAGCCTCTTCTTTTGAAGCGCCTTCTTTAACAGCTTTAGGAGCAGAATCAACCAATTCTTTAGCTTCTTTTAGTCCTAAACTAGTTATTGCTCTAACAACCTTAATTACTCCAATTTTGGATTGCCCAGCGGCTGTTAAAACTACATCCATAGTACTTTTTTCGGCAGCAGCACCTGCATCATCTCCAGCAGCTGCTCCAGGAGCAGCAGCTGCGACTGGAACTGCAGCTGTTACACCAAATTTTTCTTCAATATCTTTAACAAGTTCAGAAATTTCTATCATATTTGCTTCTTCAAGATATTTTAAAACATCTTCTCTTTTAGCACTCATTTTAATTACCTTTCTTTGAATTTAATTGTGTAAGTCTACCTAATAAGCCCGAAACAGAACCATTTAAAGTGCTGCTCAATTTTGACATTGGAGAATTAAGCATTCCGACTAATTTCGATAGAAGCTGTTCTTTAGATGGAAGATTAGCTATCTTATCAAATTGATCTGAAGTAAATATCTCGCCGTCAAATATCATGCCTTTAACTGAAGGCTTATCAAAATCTTTTAAAAATTCTTTAATTACCCTTGCAGGATCTGTTGGATCTTCATAACCAAATGCTATTGCAGTAGGCCCTTCTAAAAATTCATCAACACCAGAAATTCCTACTTCTTTCGCAGCTAATTTAATTAGAGTATTCTTTGCAACAGTAAATTCAACATCTTTTTCTACAAAATTTTTCCTTAGTTTTGTGACGCTCACAACATCTAACCCCAAATAATCAGTAAAATATATTGCCTTAGCTTTATCAAGTTTTACACTCAACTCTTTTACTGAATTAATATTTTTTACACTTGGCATAATTATTCAACCCCTAACTTAATTCCTGGTCCCAATGTAGAAGATATACTAATTGAATTCAGGAAAGTCCCTTTAAAAGAATTAGGTTTTGCACTCATCACCGCACCATGAAGAACTTTAAAATTTTCTTTTAAATCATTTTCAGAAAATGAAGTCTTACCAATAGATGATTGGAGAATGCCATTTTTTTCTACTCTAGCATCAATCTTTCCTGCCTTTAATTCTTTAACTGATTTTTCGATATCATTGGTCACAGTACCAGATTTTGGGTTAGGCATTAAACCTTTAGGTCCTAGCACTTTACCTAACTTCCCTATCTCACTCATTAAATCTGGAGTAACGACTATTTTATCTACATCTGTCCATCCACTTTTTATTTTTTCAAGATATTCTTTGTTACCGACAAAATCTGCTCCTGCATCTTTTGCTTCTTTTTCCTTATCTGCATTCACTAAAGCTAAAACAACTACTTTTTTACCTACTCCATGAGGCAACATTAGATTTAATCTAATATTTTCATCAGCATGCCTAGGATCAACTCCCAAATTATATGAAACATCAACAGATTCAGCAAAAGACGCTCTTTTGAATTCCATTAACATGGATAGTGCTTCATCAATTGTATATGTCTTTGATGAATCTATTTTCTCATTTACCAATTTTGAAAATTTTGTTTTCTTCATCTTTCTATCTCAATCCCCATACTAACTGCAGTCCCAGCAATCATTTCAGCTGCATGATCTAGATTATGAGCATTCAAATCTTTCATCTTCATTTCTGCAATCTTTTTGCACTGGGCAATAGTAATTGTAGAAACTTTATCCCTATTTGGTTCTTCAGAACCTTTTTTTAATTTTAATTCTTTCATTATTAGTGTAGAAGCAGGTGGTGATTTAGTTTCAAATGTAAATGATCTATCTTTATAAACTGTTATCACTACAGGAGTTAATACTCCTTGTAGTTCCCTAGTTTTCTCATTAAAAGCATTACAGAAATCCATAATGTTAACTCCATGTTGACCAAGGGCAGGTCCTACAGGAGGGGCTGGATTCGCTTGTCCAGCTGGAATCTGTAATTTAATTAATCCGTTTATTTCTTTTGTCGCCATATTAATTATCAATAATTATTTGGTTAAAACTTAATTCAATTGGTGTTGGACGGCCAAAAATATTAACATTAACTTTAATTCTATTTCTATCATTAATCTCTTGTACTAAGCCATCAAAATCTTTAAAAGGACCATCGATAACCTTTACAGAATCTCCAACCTTAAATGGAATCTCAATATCATGTACAGTTGTATCATCACCATCAATAGATCCAACAATTCTTTTAATTTCGTTATCATTTAAAGATTGAGGACTATCTTTAGGTCCAACAAAACTCATAACACCATCAACGCCTTCGATAAAAAATTTTGTTTCATTATTCATTTCCATTTTTAACAAGATATATCCAGGAAAAAATACTTTTTTCTTAACACGTTTTTTTCCATTTTTGATATCTACAACATTCTCTGTTGGAATAAGTACATCATCAATATTTTTTGCTATATCAGGTTCATACTCAAGCTCGCGAAAAATAGAAGATCTTTTTTTTTTCTTCTTTCCCTGACATCACTCTTAAACTATACCAATTCATAATAATGCACTCACTACTTTTTCCCACTAACCAATCAACAGCAAAAAGAAAAACAACAAATATAAAAGAAAAGATAATAATTAGATAAGTTGAACCCCTTAATTCAGAATAGGTTGGCCAAGAAACCTTATTCATTTCTAGATACACTTGATTTAAAAAATCTTTTACCGCTTTAAACATATTTTCCCTTATCGCAGGTGAGGCAGGAATTGAACCCGCAACCCCCGGTTTTGGAGACCGGTGCTCTACCAATTGAGCTACTCACCTATTTGCTATTTTATTTCTTTAAAAACAACATGCTTTCGAGCTACAGGATCGTATTTTTTGTATTCTACCTTATCAGGATGTCTATGTCTACTTTTAGTAACAGTATAACGATACCCTGTCCCTGCAGTGCTCTCTAGTCTTATAATTGCTCTTTTGCTATTTCCCGCCATTATTATGAGACAACTTCAGTCACAACACCTGAACCTACAGTGTGTCCACCTTCTCTAATAGCGAATCTAAGCTCTTTATCCATAGCAATTGGTGTAATAAGCTCTACATCCATTTCAACATTATCACCAGGCATAACCATTTCAGTTCCTTCTGGCAATGTAACAACTCCGGTCACATCAGTAGTTCTAAAATAAAACTGAGGCCTATAGTTGTTAAAAAATGGAGTGTGTCTACCACCCTCATCTTTCTTTAAAACATATACTTGTGCTTTAAAGTTTGTATGAGGAGTAATTGAACCTTTAGCAGCAGCTACCATTCCTCTTTTTAATTGATCTTTTTCAACACCTCTCATTAACAAACCAGCATTATCACCAGCTTGGCCTTCATCAAGAGTTTTTTGGAACATCTCTACACCTGTCACAACAGTTTCCATATCAGAACCTAAACCAATAAGTTCAACTTTATCGTTTACTTTTACAATTCCAGATTCGATTCTACCTGTTCCGACAGTTCCTCTACCGGTAATACTAAATACGTCTTCTATTGGCATTAAAAACGGTTTGTCAACAGCGCGTTCTGGTTGAGGAATAAATGAGTCACAAGCTTCCATTAATTCGGTAATACATTTAGTAGCTTCTGCATCATCTTTATTTTCGAGAGCTTTTAAAGCACTTCCTTTGATGATAGGAGTATTATCACCATCAAATTTATATTCACTTAATAGATCTCTTAATTCCATTTCAACTAACTCTAATAGTTCAGGGTCATCAACTTGATCAACCTTTTTTCATGAAAACCACCATACTAGGTACATTAACCTGACGAGCTAATAAAACGTGTTCACGAGTTTGAGGCATAGGACCATCTGCAGCACTAACCACAAGAATGGCTCCATCCATTTGTGCAGCACCAGTAATCATATTCTTGATATAGTCGGGGTGCCCAGGACAGTCAACGTGAGCATAGTGACGATTTTCAGTCTCATATTCAACGTGTGCTGTTTGGATAGTAATCCCTCTTTCTCTTTCCTCAGGTGCATTATCAATAGTATCAAAAGAACGCAATTCAGCCATTCCCAAATTACTTTGGGTTTGCGTAATTGCTGCAGTCAACGTTGTTTTTCCGTGATCAACGTGACCAATAGTACCAATATTACAGTGAGGCTTATTTCTTTCAAATTTGCCTTTAGCCATTTTTTTCTCCTTATTTATAAATAAAAATTCTTTGAGCCTACGACCGGGATTGAACCGGTGACCTCTTCCTTACCAAGGAAGTGCTCTACCTACTGAGCTACGCAGGCATTAAGCTTATTGAGCGGGCGACGAGATTCGAACTCGCGACCCTCAGCTTGGAAGGCTGATGCTCTACCAGCTGAGCTACACCCGCAAAACTCGTGGGGAAAGAAGGATTCGAACCTCCGTAGACTTACGTCAACAGATTTACAGTCTGCCGCCTTTAACCACTCGGCCATTTCCCCTCAATCCTTATCCGTTATTCCTTGAGTAGGAAAAATTTTCAAATAACTCTTTACCTAAGTCGGTGAGCCGGCGAGAGGATTTGAACCCCCGACCCGCTGATTACAAATCAGCTGCTCTACCAACTGAGCTACACCGGCATACACAATCTTACGTACGCGTGCGCGTAGGCAAAAACGACGAAATATAACGAAAATAAAGAGAAAATCAAATTATTTCTTTTTGAGGAGCTTCTGAGAATCTTTTAAATCTTCAATTAACCAGCCTAATTTTTCAATTTCTCCTCTTAGCTTATCTGCTTCTTCCCATTTTTGTTGTTTTCTCATTTTTTCTCTCAAGGATGCCAATTTCTGAACTTCAGAAGGAATTTCCTGATTTTTTAAGGAAGTTTGGGTTTAAAACACAAAAGATAGAATTGAACCCAGCAATGAATTCTTGAGATTCTTTTATATCTTTTTCTGATAATGAATTATCATGAATTTTTTTATTCTTTTTATTAAAAAAATCAAAGAATATACCCAAGGCTTCTGGGGTATTTAAATCATCATTCAATGCATCTAAAAATCTAGTATAATCGTCTGAAATGTTTGCATTAGAACTTTCTAACGTATTTATTCCTATGTGTCTATAAAACGATTAATTTTATCTAACATTTTAGAGGAATCATCTAATTTTTTATCAGAAAAATAAATCTTGGATCTATAATGGGATGATAATAAAATAATCTCAATGTTTCCGGTGAATATTTCTCTAATAAATCAGAAAATTAACAGTATTTCCTAAAGATTTACTCATTTTCTCTTCTTCAAGGGTCAAATGTTTTGAATGAAGCCAATAATTTGAAAAAGTAGCACCCAAGAGAGCTTCAACTTGAGCAGTTTCATTCTCATGATGAGGAAATTTTAAATCAATTCCTCCACAATGAATATCAATAGCATTTCCTAAAGATTTTGTTGCTAACACAGCACATTCTGTGTGCCAAGCAGGTCTACCATTCCCCCACTCTGATTCCCATGTAATATCACCATCTTCTTCTTTCCAAGCTTTCCACAATGTAAAATCTTTCTGATTTTTCTTTCCTAAGGCATTATCTTCATCATTTAAGGCTTCTATATTTTCCATGTTTATAAATTTTTCCATACTGACTATACCCATCTGTATCAAAGAAAATATTTCCATTAGCATTATATGCATGTCCTTTATCAATTAATTGTTTTGATAAAATCAATCATTGCTGGTACATGGTCGGATGTTTTTGGATATTCATCAGCTTTCTTAATACTCAATGTTTTTGAATGTTGTAAGAAAACATCATTGAACTTGGTAGTGAGTTCTTTATAATCCATCTCACCACTATTAACTTTATCAATAATTTTATCATCAATATCAGTAATGTTGACTACTTGTTTTACTTTAAAATTATTTTGAATCAATACTCGTTTCACTAGGTCATAAAAAATAAAGGTTCTAAAATTTCCTAAATGAGGATCATCATATACCGTTGGCCCACAACAATACATCAAAACTTGATTAGGTAATATAGATTTAAAATCTTCTTTCTGTGAAGTAGCTGAATTGTAAAGTTTTAAACTCATTTTTCTAGCGATAATTTAATAATTTTATCAATCAAATCTTCAAAACTTAAACCAACAGCTTTTGCTGCCATTGGAAATAAGCTGGTTTCAGTCATTCCTGGTAATGTATTAATTTCTAATAACCAAAATTTATTGTCTTTATCCAATCGAAAATCGACTCTTGAATATACTTGACAGCCTAACAACCTATGAATTTTCAACGCAGTATTTTTGATCTCTTCTGATAATAAATCATCAATTTCTGCTGGACATACATAATCAGATTCTCCCTTCGTATATTTAGATTTATAATCGTAAATACTAGAATGAGGTTTAATCTCAACTATTGGCAATGCTTTATCTCCAAAAACAGAAACAGTAATTTCTTTTCCATCAATATATTTCTCTATTAGAACATCGTCTCCATATTCAAGAGATTTATCGATTGCAGAATCAAGAGATGATAGGCGATCAATCAAACTAAACCCAATTGTACTCCCTTCTTTATTGGGTTTCACAACAGGTGTAAAATCAATATCGGCAACGTTAAATATTTTATTGTTATCTATTAATAGCCATCTTGGTGTTAAAATATTATTCTCTTTTGCGAGAATTTTAGTAAAATTTTTATCAAAACAATGTTCTGAAGACAGCGAACTAGAACCATTATAACATATTTTATGATTTTCTAGAATTTTTTGTACAGATCCATCTTCTCCAAAAGTTCCATGAAGTGCTAAAAAGATAAAATCAAATTTCTGATTAAGAATTGATTCATCAAAGCCATCAAAACCTTGAACATTATATCCTAATTTCTCACAAGCATGGATGATAGCCCTACCGGAATTAATGGATACTTCTCTTTCAGAAGAATCTCCACCATATATGACACCTATATTAATTCAATCTCCTTTGCTGCATGTAATAAATCGTTTGCAATCAAATTAGGTTTACATTCTTTTTTGACATCTTCTAAGTGAGATTTTCCATATCCTGATAATAAAAAAATAGTCTTCATTTCTGCTCTTTCTCCAGCTTGTACATCTACTATTGAATCACCAATCATCACACTATTCTTTAAATCAACATTAAAATCCTCTTTGGCTTGTAAAAACATACCAATACCCGGTTTTCTTATTGCATTAAAACCTTCATTATAGTCGTCAGCAAAATAAATCTTTCTCAAAGGTAAATCTCTTTTTTCAAATTCTTCGGTAACGAATTGATGAATTTCATTTAAAGGATCAATGCTAACTCTTCCAGTTGATAAACCAGATTGATTGGTAACAATAATAAAGTTTTTAGCATGTCCTTTTAATATATCCAAAGCTTCAAATGCATAATCATAAAAATGAAAATCGGACAAACCATTAATATAGCCATATCCAACATCATTAATTGTACCATCTCTATCTAGGAATATTGTATCAAACATACTAATTAACATCTCTCCAATCTAAGACTTCCCAAGAATCAAAATTATTTGAAATCAATGGAACATCAAAATCTATTATATCTACTATTTCTGTTTCGAATAATGAAACACCTTCATCTTGTATTTGAAGAGACACAATTTGTTTCAAAATATTATCAAATCCAATTAGCAATAATTTAGAACCCAATGTGTAGGTTACTAAAGAAATTGATTCCTCATTATTGATTTCGGTCATGTTATATCGAGATAATTCCCCTTTATTAAAAACATCTAATAAAGTTTCATCGGCACTTTCTATAATAATCAACTGATTATTAAAATCATAAGTTCTGACTTCATTATTTTCTATTAGTATTATACTTTTATTTTCTGAGAAGGTATCGAAATAAATTTGTTCACCAGATATTGATAACTTTGTTTGATTTTCTAGCGACTCCATAGATAGAATGATAGTTTTATTATCCAACTCTTCTATGAAAGAAATTATATCATCTGAAACTGTATTTTGAGTATATAAAATGCTGACTAGAAATAATAGTTTACTATATTTCTTCATCATTTCTGATTGTCTCTAGATAAGATTCGTCTACTAGAATTTCACGAGCTTTACTTCCAGAAAATGGACCTACTATTTTTAATCTTTCCATCTCATCAATTAAACGAGCTGCTCTTGAGTAGCCAATTGATAACCTTCTTTGTAATAGTGAGATTGAAGCTTGTTTGCTAACTACAATAATCTCAATTGCCTTATTCAATAGTTCATCATTAAAATTATTTTCATTATCATTCAAGATACTTGTGGTATCTTTTATTGTTTCAATCACAAGTTCAGTTGGTTTAGGCTGTTCAGATATATAGCTAACAACATCCTCAATCTCTTTAAGGGTTATAAATGCACCATGCAACCTCACAGGAGATGATGATCCTGGTTTCTGGTATAACATATCTCCTTTACCAATAAGTTTATCTGCGCCATTTACATCAATAATTGTTCGTGAATCAATTTTTGTTGCAACCTGGAAAGCAATTCTAGCAGCAAAATTTGCTTTAATCACACCAGTAATAACATCAACAGAAGGTCTTTGGGTTGCAATTACTAAATGAATACCAACTGCTCTTGCTAGTTGGGCTAATCTTGCAATAGGGGCTTCAACATCTCTTGGACTATACATCATTAGATCCGCCAATTCATCTACCACCAGCACAATATAAGGCATTAAATCTTTGCTTTTTTTCTTCATGCCCTGATTGTATTCAGCAATATTCCTTTTTCCTTCATTTGCCAATAAATCATATCTTGAATCCATCTCTCTTTCAAGAGATCTAAGAGCAAGAATTGCATTTTCCTTTTTGGTTATAATTGATTCATCAATGCCATCAAATTTCAATAAATAATGATCTTCAAGTCCTTTATAAAGAGTCATTTCAACTTTCTTTGGATCAATAATAACAAACTTCAATTCCTCTGGTTTAAGTTGATACAATAAACTGACAATAATTGTATTCAAAGAGACAGATTTTCCAGATCCTGTTGTACCAGCAATAAGCAAATGGGGCATCTCTCCTAAATCGAGGATTGCAATATCGCCTAAGGTACCCTTCCCAATAGCTAACTTGAGTTTAGCATCTGACTTTAAATATTTTTCAGAATTAATTACTGATTTTAAATAAATTGTTTGTGGATTATCATTTGGAATCTCAATACCAACAAGAGACGTACCGGGAATAGGCGCTAAAACTCTTACCCTATCTGCTTCCATCACCCTTGCAATATCATCGGAAAGTTGAACAAATTTATTAACCCTCACACCTTCTGATGGTTCTATTTCAAAAAGCGTAATGATTGGGCCAGTTTTAATAGAACCAGTCTTTCCTTCAACACCAAATGTTGAAATTGAATTTCTTAAAAATTCGGCTCTTTCTTTTAAATAGTCATTGCTCAAACTTTCAGAATCGATTGGAATAGATTCTAATAAATCAGCTGAAGGAAATTTCCAATCTTTACGAATAATAGATTTCTTTCTTTTTTCATCAATATCTACTTCTTTTTCCACTATTCCCTTCTCAATTGATAATTCATCTTCAGTTCCTAATTTCTTTTCAGATACATCATCTATATCACTCACAATTTCTTCTTCGATAATATCTGAATTATCAACTAGCTCTTCTTCATCCTGTTTAATCACATCATCCAAGAAACTTTCATCTTCAATTATTTTTGGAGAATCTGAAGTCTTTTTCTTAGGAAATGAACTTTTTACTGAATCAAATTGCTTACGGATAGAAGAAATAAGTAATCCACCAATTTTATAAGAACTTAAACGGAAAAATCCTCCAATCAATAGCACCCATAAGACAATAACCAATCCGACTAGTCCGGTTGGACCAATCCAATCATGCAATAAATTCACAATCGCCCAACCTAGCAAACCAGAATATGAACTCATATTATCTGAAAAAGACGGATAATTTTCAATCAATCCAAATGTTATCGAACTCAAGAAAATAAGTGCAGTTAAATATCGAATAACTCTATAAAGTTCAAATTTAAAATTTGAAATCAATTGAAGAGAGATTGCTAATCCAATTATTGGAATAAAATATGACCCATATCCAAATCCTAGCTTCACTAAAACATAGCTAGTATACACTCCAACAATATTAAAAGGGTTATTGATGCTTGCAGAAGTCAATGATGGATCTTCAGAAGAATCATGACCAATCAATGATCCTAGAACTAGCAAGGAAAAGAAACCAAGTAGCCACCCAATTGTTTCTAATTTCATTTTTATGTCAGATTTCTCACTCATTATGATAAATATGTCCCTTCTTTGTAAAACGGAAGCTTTGTTTTATGGAATCAAAGAAATTATCACGAATTTTTATTTTGAAACACTTTAATTCTTCGGCCCCGGGTAAATCTATATAAGCTAAAGCAATACCTAAATTTAATGATGGAGACATTCCTCCACTCGTTACAAACCCAATTTCTTCTTGTTCTAAATTAAAAATTTTATATCCACTTCTTGGAATTGCACGATCTTTTAATATCAAAGGAACTAATTTTCGATTATTTGTAATACTATTTAGTTTATTTGAACCAATAAACTCTGTATCCAGCTTAGTAATCCATGATAAACCTGCTTCTATTGGATTTATTGATTCATCTAACTCATGACCATACAATGCATAACCCATTTCAAGTCGCAAGGAATCTCTGCACCCTAATCCTACCGGTTTTAAATCTTTTGAAGATGATAGCAATCTTTCCCCCAATGATACAATGATATTATTTGGACAATATATCTCAAAACCCAATTCTCCTGAATATCCCGTTCGGGCAATCACAATTCCATCTTCATTTGGAAGCAATGTTTCATAATAATTAAGCGAATCAATATCAGGAAAAAAAGACAACAAAACTTGTCTAGAAAGTGGTCCTTGGATAGCTAATAAGCTCATCTTATCAGATATATTTTTTAGTTCTACTTTATCCATCAAATTTTTCTTAAGCCAATTGAAAATTTTCTCAGTATTGGGAGCGTTGACAACCAACATGTAATAACTAGATAAATTATATATTACAAAATCATCTAAGATACCGCCATCTTCATTGCAAATTGCAGTATATTGTGCTTTACCAACTTTTAACGATTCAATATCATTTGTAGTAACTTTCTGTAGAAACCGTTTAGCATTCTCTCCCTTTATAATAAATTCACCCATATGGCTCACATCAAAGAGACCAACCTTTGTTCTTACATGTTTATGTTCTTCTATAATCCCAGAATATTGTAAAGGCATTAAGAAACCAGAGAATGGAATTAATTTTGCACCCATCTCTTCATGGTTATTGTATAGTGGAGTTTTATAGAAATCAGTCATCTTATAGTGCTTAAAATCTTCTTTATTACATCTTCAATATTACCTTCAAAACTATTGGATTCATTTAGTTTTTTTATTGATTTATCAATTTGAGATTTTTTATATCCTAATGAGGACAAAGCAGTATAAATGTCATCTACGTTAAAATTAATTTTTGAAGTATCCAAAGCACGCTTAGAGGAACTGTCAGTAGTAATCTTCTCTTTTATCTCAACAACAATTCTTTTCGCTGTTTTTGGACCTATTCCAGGAATAAGACTTAACGATTTAATGTCTTCAGTAATAATATTTTCTTTAAAATTTTGGACAGAAACATTTGACAATAAATTAATCGCTGTTCTTGGACCTATTCCAGACACTGAAATAAGCTGAATAAATAGATCTCTTCTATCTTTGCTTAGGAAACCATATAGTTCCATTAAATTTTCTCTAACATTAAGATAAGTTAAAACATCAATCTTCTTCCCAACTGATGGTAGTTTTTCATAATCTCTGATACAAATAGATATATTAAACACAAAACCATTAAGCTTTATAAAAAGATTGGTAGGTTCTTTTTTTTCTATTATGCCATGTATTGAATCAATCATATTTTATTTGCTCCACACCATGCTACTGCTATAGCATCTGATATATCATTACGTTTTAACATTTTGTCATCTAATTTAAAAATTTTTTTAACCATAAATTCAACTTGTTCTTTAGATGCAGACCCATTTCCAACTATTGATTGTTTAATCTCTCTAGGAGTATAATCTACCATATCAACACCATATTTCTCAGAAGATAACATAATTGAACTTTTTGCCTGCCCGAGCTTAATAGCAGATTGAACATTTTTACCATAAAAAACATTTTCGATAACTACTAAGTTAGGATTGAAATCTTCTATTAGCTTATTTGCTTCTAAAAAAATAGTAAAAAGCCTTTCTGACAACGATTTATTTCTTTTAGGACTAATTAATCCACACTGGACAAGGTTAATATTATTACCTTCCTTGTTTAGTACTGCATAACCTGTATGACTTAATCCAGGATCAAACCCTATAATAACCATTAATTTTTCTCTACTCTATAATTCGAATAAACATTTTGGATATCTTCTAAATCTTCCAAAGAATCAATAAGTTTATTAATTGTTAAAAAATTTTCTTCTGATACTTCAACAAAATTTTTTGGCAATAATTCAATAAAAGAAGAGTCAATTTCCAAACTATTTTCTTCAATTAATTCAATTTTTTCATAAAGCATATCATGATCAAAAAATATTTTAAAATACTTGTCTTCTAACTTGAAATCTACTGCGTCCACTTCAATAGATAAATTTAATGCTTCTTCTTCTGTCATGTTAGAATCTTCTATTAAAACAATACCTATTTTTTCAAAATTCCATGCTACACTTCCATTTTGCCCTAGAGATCCTCCAAATTTAGATAAAGCATGTCTTATTTCTGCTACAGTTCTATTTTTATTATCGGTAATTGTCTCAATAAAAATTGCCACACCATTTGGACCATAACCTTCATATGAAACTTCTTCATAAACGGTATTCTCTAGTTCTCCAGTACCTTTTTTAATCGCTTTATCAATATTCGCATTTGGCATATTTATTGATTTTGCCTTCTTAATTGCTTGTCTTAATCTTGCATTTGTATCAACATCGCTTCCAAATAATCTAGCTGAAATAGTAATTTCTCTACCCATAGATGAAAATAATTTTCCCCTTTTTTGATCAAGAACACCTTTCTTTCTTTTGATTGTTGACCATTTACTGTGTCCAGACATTAAGAGTCCAACTCAATTAAAGTAGGTATAACCCATGAAGACCTATATCCTAGCCGGACAATTTTAGCACGATATAACTCAGCTTTTTTTCTACTGGAGAAATTCCCGATTCTCAATTTATAATTTGGTAATTCGAATTGGATATAAATTTTTTCTTTAATAACACTCTCAAGCTTTTGCTTTGCTAAAACCAAATCTTCTTGATTTTCTGAAATCATAACTTGAATTCGATATCCTTGGACTAAATTCCCAGTATTTAGCATATCAGAATAATCAACATCTTTATCTTCAACAAAATTAGGGAGCACTACCTCGGGCAATGTTGGTTTTCTATCAACAAAATCTCCTGGAGAAATAAAATCAGAATCAACTTGACCATAAATTGTACTTAATAATAATAGAATAATTATTCTTCTCATAATTAGTCTAAAGTTCTCACATCTTTAATTTTAATCCAACCTTTTCTTCCGTCAAGAACAGAAATCTCAATCCATTTGTCAGTACTTTGAGCAACATTAGTTTTATTGCCTGAAAAGAGAGTGAAAGTTTTTATGTTTTCATTAGCATACGGTGCAGAATAAACATCAGCACTTTCTGATACAATAATTGCAAACTGATTATTTTTAAGCCAAAAAAATTTGTTAACTGACATTATAAGACCCACAAAGAATAAAAATAAAAAGATATAGTACATTAATCTATTCAATGGAATAGGTCTAATCCTGGATAATAGAAAAAATATTGATGATAAGAAAATCGAAATAGATGTAAAAAAAATAAAATTATTATAAGTAAAACTACTAAAAAAGATATTAATCAAGTGTAAAATTGAAGATTCTGGAGGCTCAATAAGATTTGCTATCTTTCTTTTCGTAAGATCCAGATTATATATAATATCGCTATTTCTAGGTGATAAATTAAACGCCATTTCATAAGACCATCGAGCATTACCATAATCTTCGAGATTATAATATGAATTACCGAGATTAAAGTATAAATCTGCATGATATAATCCTTGATCTATGATGTCTTCGTAACTCTTAATAGCATTAGCAAAATCTTTGTTGTTATAATAATTATTTCCTTTAACAAAAAGTGAATCAGGGTTCTGACAAAACAATAAAGAACTAGTAAATAAAATAATTTTTATTTCTTTAAACATATTCATTAATCTCACTTAATAGTTTAATAGTCTTATTTTTTATCTTATTGTTTTTCTTGCTAGATAATTCTGTATAATTGTATTTATTACATTGATCTAGAATTTCTTTTAACACAACTAAATCTTTCGATTTAATTTTATCTTTCAGTTGTTCTTTCAAAGCTAAATAATCAACATTAACTGAATCAATCAGAGCTTTATCAAAGAAAAACTGATTAATAACATGTAAACAATCGCTATAGACATCTTTAGAAGAAGATAATACATTTATAGAATTTGAAAGTGCAGATCTACTTTTGAATTTGACCGATTGAATATCAATAAAAGAAGAAAACTTTGAACTAAAAAATGGTGACAAAAATAATACTAATGAAAGAAGCAAGATTGAAATATATCCAATATAAAATTTGTCAGAATTTTCTTTCTTCCAACTAGGCATATTTAACTTAATATATCTGATTTCTTTACTCGAAGAAAAATTTTCATTTGTTTTATTGTATTCCGTATCAAGAGTCTTAATAACACTAAATTTAATTGGACTTGTTTTAATCTTCTTCCATGAATTTATACCTGTATGAAAGAAAGGAAATTCGACAGACTTAATAGTATAATTCCCTGATTTTCTTGGTATTAAATTATATTCCCATATAATTGATCCTGAAACTCGATCAGATATATCTCTATCTTTTTTAATCTCTCCTTCAAATATATCAAAATTATCTGGAAAGTCTATTTCAGGTCTTCCAATATTGTCTAAATTACCCTCTCCTGCTAATTCTAGATAAAATGTAACTGGGGTTCCATTCTCCACGTTTAAAGAAGATAGCGATGAATTAATTTCAAAAATACCTACAGCTCCAGTAAAATTATCGGGCTGACTCTTAAGGTTCTCTACTTTAATTGTTTTTTTATCTGAGACGAGAATTCTTGCTTTAGTTTTTTGCGAAAATGTATCAAAAAAAGGATCATCCCAGAATAATCTCTTAAATGAAGGATCTTTTTCCTTTGTCTCTACTTTCATTATCATTGGTTCCAAGTCAAATACTCCATCAGATAATGGAAATAAAGCAACTTCATACAACTTAAGAGATTTGTATTTGTAATTATCAATAACTACATCATCCCAGCTATCAGGATCTATTTGAGTACCAGAAGGATCATAGAGTTTCTCCACCCAAAAACCTTCGAACTCTGGAAATTCTGTTTCTATAACCCTTGAAGCCATTCTAGTAAAAAAAATATATTTAATAGTTATTTGTTCACCAATCTTTACATTTGAATTACTGAGTTCTACTTTTAAGAACATATCATTAGTATTTGTATTAGATATTTGTTCGGAAACGCTAATTGTAATATCTTCTGTTAAGTATATCTTCTTACCAACCTTAACCTCTAGATTTGGTATTTTTATCTTACCTGTTTTTTTTGGAATAATTCTCCATGATATTGATCGAGAACTAGATTTTTTTCCATTAATAAATTTATACTCACTACCAATATTTGGACCTGAAATAATAGAAAAATAATCTAACATTGGCGCAAAATTGACTTCTGGATTAGTATCAATATCTTCTAATTTAATAATAAAATCTAAAGATTCATTGAGACTGACATTTTTATTACTAACGATTGTTTCAATATTCTGACATAGCAAAAAAGAAAAAAATAAGAAAAGTGATAGTAGTTTTTTCATTACCAATCCTTATTTGATTCTTGAGAATAATTCTTTTCTTTTCTTTTTTTATTTACTTTTTCATTTTCTTTGAGTGCATTCAAGATATTTTCAGCACTTTGATTTGATTGCATTTGCTTATTTTGATTATTTCCAACTTGAGGAGATTCATTTTGAGGATCTTCATTATTATTATTCTCTGAATTATTTTCTTTATCGTTTTCGTTTTCGTTTTGATTTTTGTTTTGGTCAGAATTGTTATTATCGCTTTTGTCTTCCTCATTATCTTTAGAATCTTGATTTTGATCTTGTTGTTTTTCCATATTCTTATTTTTTTTAATCTTATTTTTCACGAATTCATAGTTTTTTCTTGCATCAGAGTCGTTAGGGTTTTTTAGCAATGTATTCTTATAGGCCTCTAGGCTTTTATCTAGTTGTTCACCCCTGTACAATACATTTCCATAGTTATAACTTAAGTCAGATGAAAAATCTAATGAATCATGATAAGCTTGTTGAAAAATTGAACCTGCTTCTGAAATACTATCCATATTGGAATAAATAGTCCCTATATTGTATAGAATATCCTCTCTGGAGATGTCATCATTGCCCAATTGAATCAATGCTTGATAATATTCTAATGCAGATTCAATCTCTCCATCTTTATACAACTTATAACCGACATCTTGAGATATTAAACAAGTTGAAAGAATTGTTAATATAAATAATATTTTCATACTCTTCTGTTTCCTGTTGGTAAAATATAACTAACAAAAAGAAAAAGAATGGCAAAAAACAGAGTATATTGATACTTATAATCATAATCAGAAAATTCATATGAATTAATTAATGATTCCTCTCCAGTACTGATAATATTGACTATAGGATCACTTATAGATTCATTGTTTGAAACCCTTAAAAAAGATCCTTTACCGATTTCTGACACTTTCATTAAAAAGTCTTCATTCAATTTTGTCATTACAAGATTACCTGAACTATCTTTTAGAAATACATTTTCTTTTTCTGTAATTACAGGTATTAATGAGCCTTTAGTGCTCCCAACTCCAATTACATGGATTCTCACATCATCAGGTAAATTAGATTCTATCATATTAAGCGAATCATTGCTATGGTCCTCTCCATCAGAGAAAAGAAATACCATTTTTTCTTGCTTATCTTCTTCAGAAAATGAAGAAACAGAGGTCTCTAATGCTTGAGCAATAGCAGTTCCTTTTGAAGAAATCATATTGGTATCAATACTCTTAACAAATAATTTTGCTGCATCGTAATCCATGGTTAATGGTAGATAAAGAAAGTTTGATCCAGAAAAAACTACAATTCCTAATCTGTCTCCCGATAATTGATTAATAACCTTATTGATCTCAAACTTTACTTTATTAATTCGTGATGGTTTGATATCTTCAGCATCCATGCTTCTAGATACATCTACACAAAACATAATATCAATACCTTTTCTTTCAATTTGTTTGACTGTAGTGCCTGTTTTTAGCCCAGCAATTGACAATACCAATACAAACAATGATAGATAGATTAATATCTTTTTAAGTCTAATAAATTGAAAATTACCATAAGCAAAAAGATCTTTCGCAAATTCAGGATTGAAATTATTCTCACCAAAAATTGAATTTGATTTATTAGCATAGAAACGAAAAACCAATAAAATCAAAACAAACAATAGTAATACCAATGACAAAGTTATGTTCTCAAAAATCATATTATTCTTCTAAAATAAATTATACTTAGTAACTCATAAAACAATAATATTACAAACCCAATACACAGGAAATACAAATAGACTTCTCTATATTGAACAAAGTAGTCCACTGTAATCTCAGATTTTTCAAGATCATTAATCTCTTGATAAACATCTGACAAACTTTCTTTATCAATTGCTCTAAAATATTTTCCACCCGTTTCTACAGCAATTTTCTTAAGTGTATCTTCATCGATTTCATTTCTAATATACCCTCGATCAGGAATATAGGTAACAGCCTGTCTTGTCCCTGCACCAATAGTATAAATTCTAATATTATATTCATTTGCCATTTTAGCAGCTGATATTGGATCTATTGCACCAGAATTATTGCTACCATCTGATAACAGTATTATTACTTTACTTTTAGAATCGTTAGCACGTAACCTATTAATTGCATTTGCAATAGCTATTCCGATTGCTGTACCATCATACTTTCGTTCAATAACTGTTACTTCGGTTAACAAATTATTTAAGACACTATAATCAACAGTTAATGGACATTGTATGAATGTTTCTTTCCCAAATACAAGAAGACCGATTCTATCTCCATTTCTATTCTTAATAAAATCTTGAGCTGCTTGTTTTACAGCTTCTAGTCGATTCGGTTTGAAATCTTCTGCCAACATACTACTACTTGTATCTAGAACCAAAATAATATCTACCACATCTACTGTAACTAATTTGTCAGCACTAGATATTCTTGGTCGCGCCAAAGCAATAATTAAGAGTGATAGGGCAATAAAAAACAAACTATTTAATACAAAGATTTTTAAAGAAGCTCCTTTATTAAAAAATAATTTTAGATTTTCTGTATTGGAAACTTGTAATGAGGCATTTCTCTTAGAAAAAAATACTATTCTAGATAGCACTAGAAATACTAGTAGAACTAGTAAGTATAAAAAGTTCGGATTTAAAAATTCCATCTCTATTATTCAAACAGCTTTGCTCTCTCTAATGAATGCGCAAAACGAAACAAAGTTTCCTCTTTAAAAGAATCTCCAACAATTTGAAATCCGATGGGCAAATTTTTCTTTGTCTCTCCTCCAGGAATATTTAAAGATGGAGAACCAATTAGATTAACTGGAACAGTAAACATATCAGAAAGATACATTTTCATTGGATCATCTAAGTTAGCTTTTAGATGAAAAGATGGAGAAGCAGTGGTTGGAATAAATATACAATCAAGTTTTGAAAATAATTTATTGTATTCCTCTTTGATTAGCCTTCTTACTTTTAAGGCCTTAGAATAATATGCATCATAGTACCCAGATGACAAAATGTAGGTTCCAGTGATTATCCTTCTTTTGACTTCAGGACCAAACCCTTTTGATCGTGACTGAGTATATGTTGTATCCAAATTACTAGCTTTTTCTCTAGAACCATATCTTATACCATCAAATCGAGACAAATTTGAAGATGCTTCAGCCATCGTTAATATATAATATGTAGCAATACAGTATTCAAAATATGGCAATTCAATTTCAACAAGATTTACCTTATTTTTTCTGAGAAAATCTAGAATAATGTCATAATTCTCAACAATTTCATTATCTACATCGGATAAAACTTCTCTTTTTAATATACCTACATTTTTAGGAAGACCATGTTGATGGTAATATTTCTTATTTAAAACTTTTTCTTTTGATGATGTGGCATCTTTTGAATCAAAACCGGCTATAACACTAAAAACATCGACCATATCACTGATATTCTTTGACAATATACCTATTGTGTCGAATGATGATGCATGAGAAACCAAACCATATCTTGAAACTCTACCATATGTTGGTTTTAAACCATAAATACCACAAAATGCGGCCGGTTGTCTTACCGAACCGCCTGTATCAGACCCTAAAGCAATATCACAGAGGCCTTCTGATACAGCTGCAGCTGATCCACCGCTTGAACCTCCTGCAACCCTTTTTAAATCATATGGATTCTTGACAGAACCATACAATGAATATTCGGATGATGATCCCATTGCAAATTCATCCATATTGGTTTGTCCAGTAATCGCAGCGCTAGCATCATTCAAACGATCTATAACTGTTGCATTATAAGGAGATTTATAAGATTTTAATAAATTTGATGCACATGTTAATTCTTCATCTTTAATTGCGATATTATCTTTTATTAGAATGCTTTTTCCATAGAGAGAACCATCAGAAGAAAATTTTTGAGATAAAACTTTGTCAAACCTTGTTCTTACTACAGAATTAGTATTGCTAGCAGCAATTTTCTTCTTTTCAGAAGAAAATTTCTTCTTTAAAGAATTAGATGAAGACATCTATAATTATTCTTCAGAATTTTCAGACTTTTTTATTTCTTCCTTGGTCTCATCTATTGCACCACGAAATTCCCTTAGTGCTTTAGCAAAACCTCTTGCTAAACCAGGTAACCTCTTACCTCCGAAGAGAAGCAATGCAAGAAGAAATATTAATACTAATTGCCATGGACCTAAACTACCCATAAAAATTCTCCTTTATATTTACCTAAAGTATTTTAACAAATAATATGCAATAGAAAAACCAATAATACTACAAACATTAAACCTTAAAACAAGACCAAAATTTATTGCAAACATACCCAAATCTAATACTTTAGTTCCGTTCCCATCCATCCAAGCAAAAGGAAATTCAAAAAAGGAAGTTAAAAAAAATGTTTTAACAGCGCTACCATCAGGTAATAAAAATGTCAAAACTTGTCCTAAGAGTGTACCAATCATTGCACCAAATAGGAGCCCAAGCATTAATAATTTGAAATCTCTTCTAGCCATTATCGGGTTACTAAGTTAACTATTTTTATTTCTCCATCCCTTAAGATTTTAAACTTAATAGTATCTCCTGGCCTAACATCATTTCTTTTCAACACATTGTGAATATCGTTCAGACTTAGAACCTGTATATCATTCACTGCTATAACTTTATCGTTAAATTTTAGTTCTTGGTTATCTGCTGCGTTACGATCTATAGTTGAAATCACCATATTTGAGTAAAAATATAATCCTGTCATAGCTCTTCTATTGATGAATCCTGTAACTTTAATTTCTTCTGCAATTTCCATCGCATAATTGATTGGAATAGAAAAACCAAGATTTTCAGAATCATTCTGGACAAATGTATTAATCCCAACTACATATCCGTTAGCATCAACTAAAGGTCCTCCACTATTCCCTGGATTTAATGAAGCATCTGTTTGTATCATATTATCAAGAACTTTACCATTAGATTGGAGACCAAAGTCTGCATCCACAGCACTTACAATTCCCAGAGAAGCTATTGGTTGATTGTTGGCTGCAGCAAATAACTTACGAGGATTGCCTAAAGCCACTACAAATTCTCCAACTAACAAATTATCAGAATCACCAATTTTAGAATATAAAAAATTGTTTCCATCAATCTTTAATAAAGCAACATCAGACTGTTGATCAAGACCTACCAATACTGCATTATATTGCGCTCCACCAGGCAATACAACAATAATAGAATTTTTTTGTACATTTATAACATTATGAGCATTGGTTAGAATATATCCATCTTGACTGATAATAAACCCTGAGCCACTGCTAGGTCGTGCAGAATAACCCCAAAAATTTCTTACATCTTTAACGACATATAAACTTACAACTGATGGGCTAGCTTTACTTATTGCTTTAGTAACAGCTGTATCCTTTGATTTATAAATCTCATTTTGGATATCAACATTGTCATTCGTTGCGCTATTACA
This sequence comes from Fidelibacterota bacterium, assembly GCA_019654715.1. Classification (GTDB taxonomy): domain Bacteria; phylum Fidelibacterota; class Marinisomatia; order Marinisomatales; family Marinisomataceae; genus Marinisoma. The sequence continues at coordinate 106,115 of BPEH01000001.1, forward strand.
ACAAATAATTAGAAAAACCATTATAAATAATATTTTAATTTTCATAATAAATTTTATTCAATATTAACCCATTAGCTGGTGCTTTAAAGATTTTTGCATCTTTAATAGGATTCTCTAACAAATCTGTAAAATCATCACTATTAATCTTTCTCTGACTAGAAGCTATCATAGTACCCACAAAATATCTAACCATATGATGTAAAAATCTATTTCCTTCAGTAATATATAATAACTTTTTATTTTCTAAAATCCATTTTGATACAAAAATTTCACACATTGTATTTTCTTTTTCTGGATTAAACTTTGAAAAAGACAAAAAATTATGATTACCACATAGTTTTTCTGAAGTATGATTAAGAATATCTAAATCAATACTTTTAACAAACCAATAATTAGACTTTAACAATGGATTGTTGTCCAATGTACACTGATAGATGTATTCTTTTCTCTTGGCATTATATCTAGAATGGAATTTATCTGATACGCCCTCAACTTCACTAATACGTATCTCATGTGGTAGTCGAGCATTCATGGCATTCTTAATATCATTATTATCCAAAGAAGTTTTAAGATCAAAATGAGCTATCTGACCTAACGCATGGACCCCAGAATCAGTTCGACTTGCCCCAACTATATTGATTGGTTTATTGTCGTTAAGAAATGATAATGATTTTTCAATCTTATTCTGAATGGTATTAGAATCTTTTTGAGATTGAAAACCAAAAAAATTAGAACCATCATATTGAATAGTAATTTTATATCTACTCATAAATTGGAATTTTCTCTGTATGTACAACTCTCTCATTTAAATTTGATTTGTAAATCACTTTTCCAGATGGCAAAATTATGCCTGATATTCCATTATTTGCACTTTGTACTACAGGAATTCTTTGTTCAATAGCTCTCAATTTTGCCAACTCAAAGTGCTGATAAGGCATAAATTCACCAACATAGGAATCATTTGTAACAATAAATAGAATATCTGCACCATTTTGAACCATAGTCTTTACAATCTTTGGATTGCTAGAGTCGTAACAAATTAGAGTTGCAATTTTATAATCTTTTATAGGAAATACTTTATATTCATTACCAGGTGTAAAACTTCCCATATCATCAAATTGATTAATTTTTGTCAACCACGATTTAAAAAATGGTACATATTCAGCAAATGGAACCAAAAATAACTTTTGATAAGTAGAAAAATCACCATTTGGATACATAACCATAACACTGTTATAGCTAAAATGTTGTCCATCAATAAATTTTCTCTCTGGAATTCCAAGAATAAGAAAAGAATCATTCTCCATTAGTCTCTCTTGGAAGAATAATCTATCATTAATATTTGTTGCTAGATATGATGGAACAGATACTTCGGGCCATACTATAATTTCTGCTTTCTCTTCTAATGATTCTAATAATAGAGATTCCATAATTTGGAAATTTTTTCTGTCTTAATTCTCGATCCCATTTTTCATCTGGAAAAATAACTGGCTGACCTATCGAGATACTTAAGAAGGTTTTTGGTTGAATTCTGTTATAATAATTAATCTGAAAATTCCCAATAAGCATTATAACAAGTAAGGTGGTTGAAAAATAAAGGATAAATTTATTCTTCCTAGAAACTAAATATTCATGTATCAATATATTAAATAGAATTATAATAAATGAAATTGTATGCGATTCAATGCTAATTAATTGAATAATTCTATTATAATTTGATTGAGTAATTGATAGATCAAGCCATGGAAAAGCTAAAGAACCAAAATTTCTTAAAATCTCAACAACAAAAACCCACAATAAAGGAACAAAAAATAACTTAATTCTCTTAGGTGTAAAATGAACTCCTATACTAAAAAATATCCAAAAAATAGTCAGATAAAGAGATGCTGAAAAATAAGTAATAATTGCTGTAGAAACAGAGGTCCCAGAGTTAATCGCAATCCAGTTTAGAATGATTAAATTGCTTGTAATGCTAGATATAAATCCTAAAATGATAGTATGCTTCAGATCTTTCGACTGAAACAAATAGTAAAATAATGGCACTAAGGCAAACCAGGCAAAGAAACCTAAGCTAATAGGCGGATATGATAGTGCTAATAAAATTCCCGATAGAAAAGCAAAAAATATTCCCTTTGATTTCATAAATGTTTACTTCTATCTAGATAAGTTTGTAAAATTATTGATGCAGCAGTTAAATCTACTAACTCTTTATTTTTTCCTGTCTTTATATTTTGTTCAATCATAACCTTTTTTGCATATTCACTAGAAAGTCTTTCATCTTCAAGAAAAACTTCAAAACCAGCTTTCTGCATATCTTCTTTAAAGAGATCTATAATCTTAGTCATTTCATTTTTTTCATAGTTCATTCCTATAGGATATCCAATAACAATTTTTTTTACATTTTTCTCTTTAGAAATGCTAGTAAGACTATTTATTAATTCTTTTCTATCATTATAACGAATTACTTTCAGAGGTAAAGAAATAATACCAGAAGGATCTGAAATAGCTACGCCTACTTTAGAAAGCCCAAAATCTATACCAAGAATTCTTTCCATTGTTACGAAAAAACTCTTTCAACAGTATCTACATTTTTAATCTTCGAAATAGCATTAATTAACCCATTAAGACTATTTAAATCTTTAACTGTACAGACAATCCATATATCAGATACACCACCTATATTTACATCTGTTTCAACATCTAAAATATTTATCTTTTCTTTAGCTATCGTCTCTGTAATATTGTGAAGTACTCCTGCTTTATCAAGGCATGTTATATGTAACTTAGTCTTAAATGAAATATCTTTTTTTATGTCCCAATTGACAGAAACAAGCCTTTCCTTAGAACCAGACAAAGACGACAAATTAAAGCAAGATAACCTATGCACAATTAAACCTCTCCCTCTAGAAATATATCCAATGACCGAATCTCCTGGAACAGGATTACAACATTTTGCATAATCTACCACAAGATTTTTCACTCCATCCAAATTAATCCCTTCCGATTCAGATCTAGCCGATTCTATAAAATCTACCTGAGAAGGTATCTTATTCTTTGAAGATCTAACATCAGGAAAGAGTTTACCAATAATATCTTTTAAGATAATTCTCCCTCTACCTAAATCAGATAGAAAGTCATTTAAATTTTTATAATTTAGTTCACTATATCTAGACTTAACCTCACTGAGTTTATTATAAAGCTTAGATTTTCTAAGTCCTTTTTCAAGCAATTGATTTCCTACTTTAATACTCTCTTCAATCTCAATACTTCTTAAATATTTGTTAATTGCATGCGAAGCTCTTGATGTTTTTACAAAATTTAACCAACTACTATTTGGTTTCTGGTTTTTGCTAGTTTCAATTTCAACAATATCTCCATTACTTAGATTGTAACTTAAAGGTACAAGTTTTTTATTAACCTTAGCTCTTACACAAGAAAAACCTATATCACTATGAATAGAAAATGCAAAATCTAAAGGAGTAGAATCAACAGGAAGTTTTTTTAAATCTCCTTTTGGTGTAAAGATAAATATTTCATCTTCAAACATATCGATTTTTAATAAATCCATTAGTTCTTCTGGTTCAGTATTATCACCATCCATAATTGCTGACAGGTCTCTTAACCAAGGCACTTGATTATCTAAATCATTCATTTTTTTACTGCCTTTATAAATATAATGTGCAGCAATTCCAGTTTCTGCGGTATTATCCATCTCCTTCGTTCTAATTTGAATCTCAGTAAGCTTATTATCCTTAGTTAAAACAGTGGTATGAATAGACTGATATCCATTGGTTTTAGGGGTAGCAATAAAGTCTTTGAAACGATCTTGCATAGGAGGATAAATGCTATGAATAACACCTAGAGTTAAATAACATTCTTCAATTTTGTCAACAATAATTCTTATTGCATATAAATCATATATATCTTCAAATTCTTTATCCTGCGATTTAATCTTTCTATAGATAGAAGATATAGACTTGTATCTTCCAAAGATATCAGCATTAATCTTATATTGTTTTAATTCTCTTTTAATTGGCTTGATAGCATTATTGATAATGCTTTCACTTACTTTTGAAGACTCTAAAATTTTCTTATCCACCTTATTATACCCTTTAAGGTCTAAACATTTAAGGGATAAATCTTCTAAATCCCACTTTAGCTTTGCCATTCCAAGTCTGTGAGCTAGTGGAACAAAAATCTCTCTAGTTTCAGTTGCAACTTCTTTCCTTTTCTTTGGAGATAGATACTCAATAGTCTCCATATTATTTAGACGATCAGCAAATTTGATAATAATTACCCTTAAATCTTTTGCCAAAGAAAGGAAAAGTTTAGTAAAATTTTCAGCTTGTTTATGTTTTTCTGATTTAAAAACAATGTTATCAATTTTTGTAACTCCATCAACTAGAAATGCAACATCATTTCCGAAAAGCAGTTTGATATCCTCCAACGTTACATCAGTATCTTCAACCACATCATGCAACAATGCACTAGCAATGGTTGTAGCATCCATATTCCAATCTAATAATATATTTGCAACATCGATACAATGGCTTACATATGGAAGCCCGGATTTTCTTTCCTGTCCATGATGCATCTTAACAGAAAACTCTAGAGCATCTTTGATAAGTTTTTTTGATTTATTTGATTTTAATCTTGAAAGAAGTGCAACACTTTTTTTATTAATTAAATCATTATTTGAAGACATAATTAACTCACGTTTTCAGATTCAGACCAATCCGTATAGTTTTCAAATCTGGCATAAGTATCAATAAAAGTAGCTTTTACTGTTCTGGTAGGACCACTTCTTTGTTTTGCAACAATTAGATAGGCTAGTCCTTTTTGATCAACTTTTTTATCATCATAAACAAATGGTCTATATAAAAATATTACAAGATCTGCATCTTGTTCAATTGCACCACTCTCACGAAGATCGGAAAGCACAGGTCTTTTATCAGTTCTTGATTCTACAGCTCTAGAAAGCTGGGAGAGAGCTATAACAGGAATGTCTAGCTCTTTAGCAAGAGCCTTTAATGATTGGGTAATACTAGAAATTTCTTGCTGTCTATTTTCTGATCTTCTAGGACCCTGCATTAATTGAAGATAATCAACTATAAGCAACTCAATATTCTCTTCTCTCTTTAATCTTCTTGCTCTAGAGCGTAAATCTAAGATTGACAAAGCGGGAGTATCATCTATGAAAAGTGGAGCATCAGCAAGTTTTCCTGAAGCAGTATTGATATCTTTCCACCTTGCAGCCTGTAATCGGCCTGTTCTTGCTTTTTGACCATCTATTCTTGCCTCAGAAGAAAGCAATCTTTGTGCTAACTGATCGCTTGACATTTCAAGACTAAAAATAGCCGTTGGAACCTTGCTCTCTAAAGCAGCATTTCTAGCAACCGATAACGCAAGAGCTGTTTTACCCATAGATGGTCTTCCGGCAATCACAATTAAGTCACTTTTACGAAAACCAGCTGTAACATTATCTAGATCAATAATTCCAGAAGGCACACCTACAACAGATCCTTTCTTGCTCTGCATCTTCTCAAGATTTTGAATTGCTTCGGTCAAAATAGGTTTTATGTGTTGAAAAAGCTTGTTATCCTTCTGCTGTGTAAGACTAAAGATAGACTGCTCTGCTTCATCAAGGATGCTTGCAACATCTTCTCCTGACTCAAATGCTTTTTTTGACATATAATGAGACGCAGAAATCAAATCTCTCAAGATACCTTTTTCTTTTACAATAGAAGCATAAGTCTCAATATTTGCAGCAGTAGGAACTTTATCTACAAGACCAGTTAGATAATAGAGACCACCTACTGATTTTAAAGACTTTTTCTTTTTTAATTCATTTGAAACCGATACAGTATCAATTGGATTGCTTTCCTCAGATAAAACAAGCATTGCTTCAAATATTTTTCTGTGAGCTTCTTTATAGAAATAACTGCTAGATTTTAATAATCCTATTGCCTTATTGGCAGCAGCATCATCAATCATCATTGCTCCAAGAACAGCTTCTTCTGCCTCAAGAGATTGAGGTTGTAAATTAATATTCTTTTCTGTCTTATTTTCAGCCATATTATCTTTTATTCATCAATATTTATCCACAGACTATCAACATCATATAAATAGCCATATTCACTAGATTAACAATCTTTTCTGGCCCTGACAAGTTTAATTCTTTATATAGTCTCTAATTTTTTTAAAGTCTTCCCATGCATTTCTCTTAAAACTTGGACTTCTTAACAGAAAAGCAGGATGATAAGTTACAATAACGGGATAATTCATATAATAAAAAATATTATTCCTCATATCTTTTAGAGAAGAATCTTTTCCTAGCAATGTTGATGTTGCAACCAACCCAAGTGTCACAATAAGTTTCGGATTAATTAATTTAATCTGATGATTTAAATATGGTTTGCATTTATCAACTTCACTTGATGATGGATTTCTATTTTCAGGAGGCCTACATTTCAAGATATTGCAGATATAAGTATCATTGAATCTGTCTCTATCAATTGCTTTTAATATTTTATCGAGTAATTTCCCAGATCTTCCAACAAAAGGTCTCCCTTCAAGATCTTCTTGCGCTCCGGGAGCTTCTCCAATCAAGAGTAGGCTTGCATTTTTATCGCCCTCACCAAAAACAAAATTTGTACGACTTTTATG
>BPEH01000002.1 GCA_019654715.1 Fidelibacterota bacterium
ACCTTGTTAACCTTGTTAACCTTGATAGAAGCTATGCTAGGAGAGTGAAGAGGAAAAATTCTTTCAACACCTATACCATTAGAAACTTTTCTGACGGTAATTGTTTCCCCAACACCAGAACCTTTTCTTGCAATTACTGTACCTTTAAAAAGCTGTTGACGAACTTTCTGTCCTTCTTTTACATTGACGTTGATTGATAATATATCGCCAGGTTTAAAGTCTGGAATTTTTTTTGAATTTTCTTTACTCATTTCTTTTTTTCTTTATATTTCTTCCAAAGATCAGGTCTTTTATCTTTAGTTATCTCAATTTTCTTATTTTTTTTCCACTCTTCAATCAACTGATGATTCCCAGATAACAGCACATCAGGCACTTTTAACCCATCAATCTCATTTGGTCGCGTAAAATAAGGAGCATCAAGTAAATCGTCAACAAAAGAATCTGTCATTGCCGAATTTAAATCATTAAGAACTCCTGGTACTAATCTGATAATTGAATCAAAAACTATCATAGAAGAAAGTTCTCCATTTGAAATAACATAGTCTCCTATTGAAATTTCAGAATCAACGTATTTATCAATTACTCTCTGATCTATACCCTTGTAATGACCGCATATAAAAATCAATGAATTTTCTTTACTTAAATTTTCAGAAACTGAATGATTTAGAATTTCACCTTTTGGAGAAGGAAAGATTATCTTAGGTTTATGAGAAGATTTATCAATACAATGTTCTATAGCCTTAAACAAAGGCTCACACATCATAATCATTCCACTTCCTCCACCATAAGGTTCATCATCAATTTGTTTATATTCATTGTTTGAGAAATCTCTAAGATTAATAACATCAATATTAACCAAATTTTTCTTTATCCCTTGGTTTGAGATATTATTTTTAACTAGAGTTTCAACTAGTTCTGGAAAAGGGGTAATAAAATAGATATTCATTATCAATAACCTAAAAATTTATTCAACTACATCAAGTCTTGCTTTTTTACCACCTTTTTTGGCATTAATAGCAAATAATATTGTTCTGATTGCAGAAATATTTCTTCCACTTTTTCCAATAACTTTACCAAAATCATCTTTAGAAACTTTTAGTTCAAGAATTATTTGATTTTCTGTCTCAACCTCTTTGATATCAACTTCTTCAGGACTATCCACTAATTCGCTAACAATTGCCTTAATAAGATCCGTCAATTCCATCATACCTCCTTATTATAATATCAAATCTTTAGTTAAGATTTTTCTTCAGCTGGAGCTTCTTCTTTTGCTGGTTCTTCAGCTGGAGCTTCTTCTACGGAGCTTCTTCGTGTCTCGGGAGCTTCTTCTTTTGCTGGTTCTTCAGCTGGAGCTTCTTCTTTTGCTGGTTCTTCAGCTGGAGCTTCTTCTGGTTCTTCAGCTGGAGTTCTTCGCTGGAGCTTCTTCTACCGGAGCTTCTTCTTCCCAGCTGGAGCTTCTTCTGGAGCTTCTTCGCTGGTTCTTCAGCGGGAGCTTCTTCTGGTTCTTCAGCTGGAGTTCTTCGCGGGGTTCTTCAGCTGGAGCTTCTTCTTTTGCTGGTTCTTCAGCTGGAGCTTCTTTTTGCTGAGCTTCTTCCGGAGCTTCTTCTTTTGCTGGTTCTTCAGCTGGAGCTTCCTTTCTACGGTTTTTGGAGCTTCTTCTTTTGCTGGTTCTTCAGCTGGAGCTTCTTCCCCTTTTGCTGGTTCTTCAGCTGGAGCTTTCTTCTTTTGCTGGTTCTTCAGCTGGAGCTTCTTCTACAAGTTTTTTAGAATCTTTTTCTTCTTTTTTCTTAATCTTTCTATCGAGTCTAGCTTTTTTTCTATTTTTAACAACTTCATCTCTTTCTTCTTTCCATTTCTTAAGAGCTTTTTCTATTTCACTTTCAGAAAGTCCTTGTTTAATTAGATGCCATTTATAAGCAAGACCAGATCTCTTCATAAGCTTATTAACAGGATCTGACACTTGTGCCCCTTCTTTCAACCAATCAATTATTCTATCTTCATTAAAATTGAAGTTAGATTCTTTATCAGCTTTGATCGGATCATACCAACCTAACTGTTCAATAGGTGCACCATCTCTTCTTTTTCTAGAATCAATAACGACCAACCTATAGAAAGGTCTATTTCTTCTTCCAATTCTTTTAAATCTAATTTTAGTTGCCATATTTATTATCTTTCCATTCTCTTTTAATGAATTAAAACAGGCGTAATTTGTGGAAAAGGATTGAATAGTCCAAATAATTTATTTTTCAGCAAAATCAATCGAAATTACTTTTGAAATGCCTTTTCTTTCCGAAGTAACCCCATAAATACAATCAGTTGATTCCATAGTTAATTTATTGTGAGTTACCATTATAAACTGAGTATTCTTGCTATAATCCTTTATGACCTTAGTAAATTTATTAACATTTATATCGTCAAGAGGAGCATCTATCTCATCTAAAATACAAAAAGGACTTGGTTTATATTGATATATCGCAAAAAGAAGCGCAATTGCTGTTAAAGATTTTTCTCCAGCAGACAGCATCCTTAATGAACTATTTTTCTTACCTGGAGGCTGTGCAAAGATTGTTATTTCAGAATTCAATGGATCATCAGTATCGCTCAAGGCAATTGTTCCTTTTCCTCCTAGAAAGAATGTCTCAAACATTATTTCAAAATTATTTTTAATCTTATTAAAAGTATCGGAAAATTGTTTTTTTGCCACATTATCAATTTTCTTAATTGCATCTTTCAAATTTGCTTCTGATTCTACTAAATCACTTCTTTGAGACTTTAATAATTGTAGTCTAGTATTTTGTTCGTTATACTCATCGGATACTGCCCAGTTAATTGGACCAATAGTTTCAATACTTCTTTTTGTCTTTTCTACATTATATGATATATCAGATAGATTATAATTCTTAATTGATTTAAGCTTAATATTCTCTCCAAATTTATCTATAATTTGCTCTTTAATTTGATCTATCCTTATCTTCGATTCTGCAATCTTCATTTCTGCATTCTTTATATCATACAATATGTCGTCTTTTTTGAATCTTTCTGAATCCATCTTTGCACGAATTGACTCCATTTTTATAAAAGCATTATTCACATCAGTTTCTTTGCTTTTTATATCTGATTTTCCAATATCAATCTTTTGCTGAGTATCTTTAATTGAATCATTTAGTTTGTTGAAGTTGAATTCTTTACTACTTTTATATTCTTGAATTTTATTTTTATAGTCTTCAATACTCTTTTTCAATTTCTCATATTTCTTTTTCGGTACCTATAACAGTTTTTCCACAATCATCACATTCCGAAATAATTTTCATATAATCTTTGTCAAACTGATTTAATTGATTAATCTTTTTTTGAAGCTCACCTTCAAGAACATCTATCCCTTTTGAAGACTCAGTGTTTTTCTTCTGAACATCTTTGAGAAGTTTCTCAGTTAATTGATCAACCTTTTTTTGAGTCTTGTCTAATTCTTCTTTTTTATGTAAATAATTGTCCTTAGCGGTAGAAAAATCCAAATTTTCTGATTTCTGTTTTGAAGAATTTTTATCTAGCAACTTATTCTTCTTTTTAAGAAAAGATTCTAATGGCTTGGTTTCTTTTTCTAAATCGCTAATCCTTGCTTGAGCTAATTCTATTTCTAGTTTTTGTAATTTTTCACTTAATTTCTCATGTCTATTAAACCTCTTCAACTGCAATTGAAGATTTTTAACCTGCATTTCTATTTCAATAATAATATCATCGATTCTTTCCCAAATCTCTATTATTGAGTTCAAATTTTTTCAAAGTTGAACGTCTTTGAGATTTATACTTATTTACCCCTGCAGCTTCCTCAAACATTATTCTTCTACTATGATCTTTATTTGATAGAATCTGCTCAATCATATTGAGCTCTATTACAGAATAAGCATCGGAACTCATACCTGTATCAACAAAAAGGTTATATATGTCTTTTAATCTGCATGAATTTTTATTAATAAAATATTCACTTTCTCCACTACGATATAATTTTCTTCCGACTTCCACTTGATTATATTCTAAAGGAAGAAGTCCTTTATCATTTTCAACAGTTAAATACACTTCACAAAAACCTAGAGGCTTGACCCTAGATGTACCATTGAAAATCAGATCCTCCATTTTAGAGCTTCTCAATCTAGATGTTCTTTGTTCGCCAAGAACCCATCGTATTGCATCAACAATGTTTGTTTTACCACAACCATTTGGACCAACAATACCAGTAATACCATCATTAAAAACAACAGTTTGCTTTTTTGCGAAAGATTTAAAACCAAAGACTTCTAATTTTGAAATATGCATAATATTTATCCTGGAGGCCAACTCATTTTTCTTCCCCCCGATTAAGTGAAGGTGTATATGATAAACGGTCTGACCACCATCATCTTACAATTAAAAACAGTTCTATAGCCTGTTTTATCAATATTAAATTGTTTTGCAAGATCTTTTGCAATCTCTATCATTCTACTAACGGTATTAGCATCTTCTTCTATTAAATCATTTAAGGTTGGTATACATTTTTTAGGTATAATTAATAAGTGTACTGGTGCTACAGGATTGACATCTTTAATTGCAATTACCAAATCATCTTCATAAACAATCTCAGAAGGAATTTCTCTATCAATAATTTTTTGAAAAACTGTTTTACTCATATTGTGCCATTAATTCATTCAAAACTGATAAAATAGATATAACCGCTGTCTCAGTTCTTAGAATAGTATTACCAAGGTTAACTTTAAGAAATTTCTTATCATAAATGAACTTTTTTTCTTCATCTGAAAAATCTCCTTCAGGCCCAATTAAAACGGAAATTTTTTTCTTATCATCATTTGCTTTAAAAATTTCATCCTTAAAATCACTTAATCTTCTATTAGATTCAATAAAACAAACAATATTGATAGCATCACGACTATACCAATCTGATAAAGAAGAAACAGGATTGATTTTTGGGAAAATACTTCTCATGGATTGTTTACCAGCAGACTGGGAAATTGAATTTAATCTTTCAATGGAAGGATTAGACTTTACTGATCTATCTAGAGATAATGGTGTGATTTCTTTTACGCCACATTCAACAGATTTTTCCACTGCAATTTTGATTCTGGAATTCTTTATAATAGGTAAACCAAGGTGTATATAATGATTTGATTCATTTTTATTTTTATAACTTTCCAAGATCTCTCCCGAAGCAATTCCATTGTCAAATGAATTAATCAAAACAGAATATGATGTTCCATCTCCATCGGTAAGCCAAATCTTCGAGTTAACTTTTAAACGCATAACATTTATTAAATGATGCGATTCATTATGATTTAAACAGAAATTATTTCTTTGAATATTCTTTTTATCTATAAAGAAAAAATTACTCACGACCAAGTCTATACTGTAGGTAAAGAAATCCTCCACCGAAATCTTCTTGATCATGAATTGGTTCCTCTACCTGCAAATGATCATAAGCTATACCAAATGAGAATCCAGAAGCTCTATCTGTCTGAAGGGTAACACCAAAACCAATGGAAGCACCAAGATTAACTTGTGTAGGTGCACCAGACCATTTATCAGAGAAACTACCGGCATCTTCATCACCATCAATTGTTACAAATGGACCAAAAGATAATAATAGAAATGGTTGGAAATTATTTGCAATCTTGTCTTTAAATGGATAGTAGTTAAGCCTAAGATACATAGGAAGTATTAAGATGCTTTTTTCGCCAGATACATCGTACTGATTATAGAATGGATCATATACTGGATATTCATCAGTGCGAATATCATAGAATCTGAGATCAGCACCAACTGATAAATCTGGTTTTACAAATCTTTGATATTCATATGATAAACCATAAGCATTATTTGCAAAAAGAAAATTAAGATTATGATTCTTCTCTTGGGAAAATATGGTAGATAACATTAGTAAAGTTATATATATATATTTATTGTTCATCCAAATCCTCAAAATCTGCATCACGCACTTTGTCATAATTAACTTTAGTTATTTTCTTATCTGATACTATTTTATTCTTAGAAGATTTTGATAGATAAGACTTAAATCTTCTATAAAAAAGTATTAATAAAAAAGTTAATAATAAAAGAGGTAAAAGAGGAATTTTCATTTCTATTTATTTAAGCTGGATTAAAATACTTGGGTTTCCCTTTTATAGGTTTTTGAATAATATCTAATAATTCCTTCAAATCTTCCACATTTTCCACAAAATCAATATTATTAGTATTAATAATTAATAAAGGGGTATCTTCATAATTAACAAAAAATTCTTGATATTTTTGATTGACTACATCGATATAATCAAATGTTACATCCTTTTCAAATTCTCTACCACGTTTTTTGATATTTTTCATTAATCTAGAGGTATCAGCTTGCAAGTAAACAACAAGATCAGGTTTGACAACATCTTTTTCAAGAATATCCGCAACATGACCATACAACTCATCTTCAGCTTGAGATTTTAGTGTAAAACTTGCAAATAAACGATCTTTCTCAAACATATAATCGGTAACAACTCCTTTTTGGAGCGCATTTAGCTGTCTAATCTCTTTTTGTTGCTGTTGATATCTCTGCAATAAGAAAAAAACTTGAGTTTGAAAAGCATTTGCATCAGGATCATCATAAAAACCTTCTAGAAAAGGATTTCTTTGAATTCTCCAATACTTTTCTTGTGTTTAATTTATCAGCAATGATTTCCGCTAAACTTGTTTTTCCAACTCCGATTGGTCCTTCAATTGCTATATACGATTCTATCATGCGTTTTTTTCGATTAAATGTTTAGACACTCTTGAAGTATCAGGACAATTCTTCAATAAATCAACAATCTTATAGTTTGTGCCAGGAAAAATTTCTTCGGGAATCAATTCAGCCAAAGGAATTAAGACAAATTTACGCAATAATGCATGCGGATGGGGAATTGTAAGTTCTTCTGTCTCAATAAAAGAGTCACCAAATAAAACTATATCAATATCAATGGTTCTAGGTTGGTTTTTCTTTCTAGGTAATGTTCTACCTAACATTTTTTCTATATCATGAATCTTATCTAAAAACTGGAATGGAGAAAAAGTTGTATCAAGCTCCACAACAATATTAATGAAAATAGGTTGATCCTTATTATAAAGGGGGTCTGAAGTGTAGAAGGAAGATGTTCTTATATTTTTATTTTCTACATGTGAACCTAGCATCGCAATAGAAGAGGCGATATTTGATTCTTTATCACCAAGATTAGATCCAATGGATAAATAAACTTTTTCGTTCACTACATCATGCCGCCCATGCCGCCCATACCCATATCAGGCGCCCCGCCGGCAGGCATTGGTGTATCTGGTTCAGGTTTTTCAGTAATTGCTGCCTCTGTAGTCAAAAGCAACCAGAAATTGATGCGGCATTTTCAACCGCAACCCTTGCAACTTTTGCAGGATCAATAATTCCAGCTTTAAACATATTAACATATTTCTCATCTCTGGCATCAAATCCAAAATCATCTTTCCCTTCAAGAACTTTTTGAACTATAATAGATGATTCAAGTCCAGCATTTTCACAAATTTGTCTAATTGGACCTTCCAAAGCACGTTTCATGATATCAACTCCAACTTTTTCGCTGGCCGTTGCTTTTATACTATCAAGTTGTAGACTTGCCCTTAACAAAGCACTCCGCCTCCAGCAACAATACCTTCTTCAACAGCAGCTCTAGTAGCATGTAATGCATCGTCAACCCTTGCTTTCTTTTCTTTTATTTCAACTTCGGTAGCTGCACCAACATTTAATACGGCAACACCACCAGATAATTTTGCAAGTCTTTCTTGTAGTTTTTCTTTATCATAGTCAGAAGTTGTTTTTTCAATCTGAACTCTAATTTCATTAACTCTAGCTTTAATAGCATTCTTTCCTCCACTACCATTCACAAGAGTTGTATTGTCTTTATCGCTAACGACTTTCTTACAAGATCCTAAATATTCTAGTGTAGCATTTTCTAGTTTATATCCTTGTTCTTCAGAGATAACAGTTGCTCCAGTTAGAATAGCAATATCTTCGAGCATTGCTTTTCTTCTATCACCAAAACCAGGAGCTTTAACTGCGAGCACTTTAAATGTTCCTCTTAATTTATTTACAACTAGAGTTGCAAGTGCTTCTCCTTCAATATCTTCTGCAATAATAAGAATAGGTTTACCAGCTTGAACAACTTTTTCAAGTAATGGTAATAAATCTTTCATATTACTAATCTTTTTATCATGAACTAAAACATATGGATCCTCTAAATCGGCTTCCATTGAGTCAGAATTAGTCACAAAATATGGAGAAAGATATCCTCTATCAAATTGCATACCTTCTACAAATTCAAGGTACGTTTCAGCGGTCTTAGATTCTTCAACTGTAATTACGCCATCTTTTCCTACTTTGTCCATTGCTTCAGCAATTTTTGATCCAATTTCTTGATCATCATTAGCTGAAATAGTAGCAACTTGTGCAATTTGATTTGAGTCAGGAATATCTTTTGATATTTTTGAAAGAAATTCAATTACATTATTTTTTGCTAAATCAATGCCTTTTTTAATTTCCATTGGATTAGCACCAGCTGTAACATTTTTTAATCCCTCAGCAATAATAGATTGGGCCAAAACTGTAGCAGTAGTTGTACCGTCTCCAGCAATATCAGAAGTTTTTGAAGCAACTTCCCTTAACATTTGTGCACCAACATTTTCGAGTTGGTCTTCTAAATCAATTTCTTTTGCAACTGTTACACCATCTTTGGTAATAGTAGGTGAACCAAATTTTTTCTCAATAACGACATTTCGCCCTTTAGGTCCTAAAGTAACCCTAACAGCATTTGCCAATTTATCTACACCTTTTTTTAATGTTGCACGTGCTTTTATATCATATGCGATTTCTTTAGACATTTAATCCTCCTTAAAGTACTGCTAGAATATCAGTTTCTCTCATAATAAGCAATTCCTTGCCTTCATGGACAATTTCAGTACCAGAATATTTTCCATATAAAACTTTATCCCCTTTTTTAACGCTCATTGGAGTGACACAAGTACAAGTCTCTTTATCACATGCCTTACCTGGACCGACAACAACAACTGTTCCTTGTTGAGGTTTTTCTTGTGCTGTATCAGGTAGAATAATCCCACTAGCAGTCTTTTCATCTGCAGCTAATGGCTCTACAACAACACGATCATCTAACGGTTTTATATTTAAAGACATTTTTCCTCCATTATTAATTTTGCGCTTGGAATTTTAATATTAATAAACAACAATATCAAACAAATTTGGAATCACTTCCCTGTACTGCCAAAACCACCTTCTCCACGATCACTATCTGATAATTCATCTACTAACTCAAATTCTATCGGAGAACTATCTACAGCTACCAACTGAAAGTATCTTTCTCCTTGTTTAATCTCATAATCTTCAGGGTATATATTATCAACCATTCCAACCAATTCTCCTCTATAACCTGCATCAATTAATCCAATTGAATTAGCTAACCGTAATGGGGTTTTGGAAATACTAGATCGTGGAAATAAGTAATAAGCTTTATTATCTAAATTTTCACAAGCGACCTGCAAATGAATTGGTTGAGAAGAGTTTCCAGGAATTACTTGATCATCTATTACAAATAAATCTAAACCAGCATCTCCTTGATGAAAATGAGAATGGTTTTCATATAAAGCTTTTGCTTTATCGTTAAAAGGTTTAATTCTTATTTTCATTCTTGTGAATAACGGTACGAATTGGATATGGAATTTCAATATTCTCTTGTTGGAAACGCTTATGAAGCTTCTTAATAAATGCATTCAAAATAACATTATGATCTCCAAATTCCTTTCCTTGAAAATAAATAAAGAAATTAATACTTGAGGCAGCAAATTCTCTAAATCGAATTGCTGGCTTATAATCCTTACTAACACAATCTAATTCATTGTAAATATTTTCTGCTACTTCAAGAGCTATTCTTTCTACATGATCTAAGTCGCTATCATAAGAAACTCCTACCTGTATAGGAACTCTAAAAGCTGCGTCCATTGAAGTATAATTTTTTGATACAGACCCAGAAAGAACAGAATTTGGAATTGATATTACATTATTTGCTCTTTCTTGTATAGTGGTATATCTCCATCCAATGTTTTTAACATACCCTTGATACCCATTACTCAACTCAACATAATCTCCTTCCTTCATAGTCTTACTTAAAAGGATATTAATTCCACCAAATAAATCAGAAAGGGTATCTTTAAGTGCTAAAGATACAGCTAAACCACCTACTCCCAATGCAGTTAAAAGAGGAGTAATAGAGATACCAAATGATTGAAGAACCACTAGGAATGCAAGTGAAAAAATAGAAACATTAATTAATCCTTTAAAAATACCAGTAGACGGAAGTGAACTATTATTCTTTGACCACACATCTAACATTCCTAAAACTATTTTTGAAGCGGTTAAACTTATTGAAATGACTAAAAATGCAAATATTAATTGAGATGCGTAAACATTGTAAGGATCTCCAAGCTCAACATTATTAAGTGCAATTGATAAAGAGGCTAAGAAAAACCAAAATACTATCATAGAATTAAATGCATTTATGACAACATCATCTCCTTTAAAAGATGTTTTATCAGAAAAACTCTTTAATCTGCTAAATAGATAGGTTTTAAAGAAGAAACCTATACATACACCGATCACAACGGTTAAGACAGGCTCTAGCCACTCTAAATAAGGCGTTAGCCACTCTAAATAAGATATTTCTGTATCCATGGGGGTAGATTACTAATAAAAGTTTACTTCGTCAAGATAATGACAAATTTAAATTGAAGGTTTAATCCAGTCATTATTTGCTTTAATTAAGTTAACTAACTCATCAACTGCATCTTTACTTGAAATATTCCTCTTAATTAAATCTTTTCCTTTATAGAGAGAAATTACTCCTTTACCTGACCCAACATATCCATAATCAGCATCTGCCATCTCACCAGGACCATTTACAATACATCCCATTACAGCTATTTTTAACTGTTTTAGGTGATTTGTTTTCTCTTTTACTAATGCTGTCGTCTCTTGAAGATCAAACTTTGTTCTTCCACAAGATGGACAAGAAATATAGTCAGTTTTGAAAATTCTTGTTCTTGTATTTTGGAGAATAGAAAAACTAAGTTCATTAATTCTATCTTGGTGGGTATCAGAATGTAACCACAAACCGTTTCCCATTCCTTCTAACAACATAGTTCCAAAATCTATTGATGCATCAATACATAGTTTTTCAAAATCTTCTTCTTCATAATTCTTTTTAAATAAGACAGGGTTAGTAATATCTTGTTCCTCAAAAAAATTGAAAATATATCTAAAATCAGCTACGCTATTGTCAAAATCGAAGACAAATACAACATTTGTAGGCATAGAACTAATAATAGAATTAGTAATAGTTTCTTTATTTAAAGAGACAAAATTGATGACATCAGATTTATGTTCTGATTGGCGATATTCTTTAAGCGAAGGAAAATAAGGAAATTTTTCATTTTTATGACTTATCAAGTGTTCTTCATAAAAATAATCAGGGCCATTTCCTTCAAACAACACATTAGAGTTAGATATAACAACCGGAACACTATCTCCCCCAATATTGAGTATCTTTGAAGTAATTCTTTTTTGGTAACTTGATAGCCTTGAATCATTACTACTAATTGGATTAGATATTTCAATTTTATCAATAATCTTTTTAGCAGAAGGTATTTCAAATTCTGGCTCTTCAGTAAGAGATACTCTAATTGTATCACCAATACCGTCATTAAGCAATGAACCAATTCCTAAAGATGATTTTATCCTACCATCAATTCCATCTCCTGCTTCTGTTACACCAAGATGTAATGGGAAATACATATTTTCTTCATCCATTTTTTGGACCAATAAACGATATGCATGCACCATTACCAATGGATTGCTTGATTTCATCGATAAAATAACCTGATCAAAATTATGTTGATTACAAATTCTTAGAAATTCTAATGCAGATTCAACCATACCAAGAGGCGTATCTCCAAATCGATTCATTATTCTATCTGATAAAGAACCATGATTTGTCCCTATTCTCATAGCAGTATTGTGTTTTTTACATACTTCTAACAAAGGAACAAAACGTTCTTCAATTTTGAGTAATTCATTATTATATGTCTTATCATCATATTCTTTTATCTCAAATTTCTTCCGATCCACATAATTACCAGGATTAATTCTAACTTTTTCGACAATTTTTGCGGCAGTAATTGCTGCATTGGGTGTAAAATGAATATCTGCAACTAAGGGAGCATTATATCCCTTCTTTCTTAAAATGCTCTTAATATTTTCTAGATTTTCAGCCTCTTTAATATTGGGAGCAGTAAATCGAACTATTTCCCCACCTGCATTGATAATTCTAATGGCTTGATCAACGCTTGCATCTGTATCTAGAGTTGAAACAGTGGTCATTGATTGTGTTCTAATAGGATAATCACTACCAATCATCATATCCCCAACTTGAACATTAACAGTTTTTCTTCTCACGTCTATAAAATTTTAAAGGTTGTAAGAGATAATAACGCAAAGAAAATTCCAAGCAACCAGAAACGTACCACCACTCTTGATTCAGGCCCAAACCTTTTAATTCAAAATGGTGATGAAGTGGTGCCATTAAGAATAATTTTTTTGGTTTTCCATATTTCTTTTTGGTCCACCTATGATATACTACCTGCAATATTACTGACAAAGCTTCCAAAACAAAAACTCCACCAACAATAATCAACAAAAGTTCCTTTTTCAGTAGTATTGCTAATGTTCCTAACGCAGCACCCATAGACAAAGAACCAACATCTCCCATAAAAATTAATGCTGGCCTTGCATTAAACCATAAAAATCCAAGACAACCTCCAAAAAGAGCAGCTGCAAAAATTGTTAATTCACCTGCCATTGGTATATAGGTAATATTTAGATAGTCAGAAAAATCAACTCTGCCAGATATATAAGAAAACACTCCAAACACACTCACAGATATAGCAAGCAATCCTGTAGCCAACCCATCAAGTCCATCGGTTAGATTCACAGCATTAGATGTTGCAGACACAACAAGAATAATGAATAATGTGTAAATGAATGGATTAAGAAAATCAATTGAAACATACTTTAAAAATGGAACAAAGGTGAAATAAGTCTTATCTATGCCTTCAGTAATATAAGCACCAGAATTAATGATCATAAATGAGATAAAAATACCAAGCATAGATTGGGCAATTAATTTGTAACGTCCACCCAAACCTCCATCTTTTTTCTTGATAGATTTTAAATAATCATCTAAAAACCAACACAACCCATCCAAAGCATTGAAATACAAATAATTTGTATAAACAGATTACTTATATCTGCAAATATCAAGGTAGGTATTATTGTAGCGACAATGATAAGAACACCGCCCATGGTTGGTGTTCCCTTTTTTTCATGATGGCTCTCTGGGCCATGCTCTGTGATCGATTCTCCAATTTGAAGCCTTGTAAGATTTCGAACAATAATTGGACCAAAAATAAAACTAATTAAAAGTGCAAAAATCGCACTTGCTCCTGCACTAAATGTGATATATTGAAGTAAATTTTTTAACGGATCTAATAGTTCATTGAACATAATTTTTAATATCTTCTGCTACCGAATCTAACCCCATACTTCGTGAACCTTTTAGTAAAACAATATCATTTTTTTCCAACAAATTACAAACCTTATTAGAAAGGGCTTCTTTACTGTTGAAATGTAAACTTAACGGAATGTTTTTACTACCATTAAAAGTATTTTTTGCTAAATCCCCATAACAAATAATAGTATCAATCTTTTCCTCACAATAATTGGCAATCTCTTCATGAAATTTTACTTCATCTTTTCCTAATTCTTTCATATCGCCAAACACAAAAATCTTTTTCCCTTCGGTTTGATAACTCTGGAGGTTATCAATAGCAGCTTTCACAGATTCTGGATTTGCATTGTATGCATCATCTATTAAAGTAATATTATTGGATAAAAGACATGCTTCTCCTCTACCTTTTGGCAAAGTAAAATCTTGTAATAGTTCATCAAATCTCATTGAATCCCCTTCTGACATAAAGTCTTCACACACCTTACAAGCAATAGAAGCATTTTTCAGAAAAACATTGTTCTTTCCTAGAGGATGATTAACAAGACCTCGGAATGGTTCAATTATATCTTCGTTATAGTATCCTTTTTTTGAATGAGTAAGAATAGATTTCTTTTCTTTTGTAATATTCTCAATTGAACCAAATCCTTCTAAATGAGCATCCGAAATATTCGTAATAACACCTATATCAGGCTTAACCATTGATGATAAGTATTCTATATCTCCCACTCTATTTGCACCAAGTTCCAAAACATAAACTTGGGAGGCATCATGTGGAAAAGAAAATATGCTTAAAGGAACTCCAATAGAGGTATTAAAATTGCCTTGTGTTTTAGATACATCGTATCCTTTTTTATTTAAAATATGAGATATAAGATCTTTTGTTGTTGTCTTTCCGTTACTACCTGTTACAGCAATAACATTTCCATCAAAATCATTCATCCATTGAGAACAAATCTTGCCAATAAACGATATAACATCATCAACAAGGAAAGTATTATGATTTTCATCGCCAGATTGAACAATAGCATAGGTTGCTCCACTGGAAAATGCTTCCTCAACAAATTCAGATCCATCAAAATTTTCCCCTTTGATTGCTAAGAATAAATCACCTTTTTTTATATCGCGACTATCCGTGCTAACCCCTTTTACTGGTAAAAGATCGCTCTTACCAATTGCATCAGAAAAATATCTGAAAAATAATTGTGTTTCTAGAATATCAACTCGCATAAAAACTGTCTATAATTTTTCTATCAGAATAATGAAGTTTTTTACCATTAATCTCTTGAAATTCTTCATTTCCTTTCCCAAAAATAACTAAAATATCATCGGTATCTAAGTGTTCAAGAGCAATTAATAGTCCTTTTTCACGATCATCAAATACTGTATATATATCCTTCGAGAATCCTTTTACCACATCGTTATTAATATCATTGATATTTTCAAATCTTGGATTATCTGGTACTACATAACATTCGGTGGCAAATTGTTCAACCGCTTTAGCCATTTCTGTTCGTTTGGATTGATCTCTGTTACCACCCGCACCAAACAATACCTTAATTTTCTTATTCGGATATATTTCTTTCAAAGAACTTAACATATTTACATAAGCATCTGGAGTATGCCCATAATCAACAATAATATCTGGAAATCCTGGTTTTGATATATTTTCGTGTCTTCCACTAATATAATTACAATTATTAATCCCTTTTTCAACGATGGAAGGCTGTACCCCAAGCTCTAATGCAATCGAAGAAGCTAAAACAATATTTTCAAGGTTGTACCTCCCTTTTAATTTTGAATTAATCTCCAAAGAACAACTATCTGAAACCATTGTTCCAGTAATACCATCTTGATTAATAGAAAATGCTGTACAAAAGTAGTCTGCTTGATCATTTTTTAGAGATATCTTCTTAGAATTTGGATAATCCTTGCAAATATCTTCTCCATAACTACTATCACTTAATACTAATGGATTATTACCGTCTTTTATCAGATTAAATAGTTTCTTTTTATCATTAAAATAATTTTCTAGTGATTTATGATAATCCAAATGATCTAGGCTAAGATTAGTAAATCCCACAGCATCAAAAGCGATACTATCCACTCGATTTTGAGAAAGTGCATGAGATGACACTTCAAGGACAGCATAATCAAATTCTTCTTTAACCGCATGATGCAAAATTTGGAAAAGAGATATAGAATCTGGAGTAGTAAGAGAAAGATTTAGATTGGTAATATCTGGGATCACCCCCAACGTTCCAACCTGAATAACTTTTTTACCATCAGCTTCCAAAATATCTTTTAATATTAAGGTAGTAGAAGTTTTTCCATTTGTACCGGTAATTCCAATTGTTTTGATATGCTTTTCAGGATTTCCATAATAATTTGATGCAAGACATGTTAATGCTTTTCGGGCATTCTTAACTTTAATGATTCTATCTGTTTCTTCTATATCATTTGAATCAGTAATGATACACACAGCTTCTTTATTTAACGCTTCTTCAATAAACTGATTTCCGTCGACATTAACACCTTGAATCGCAACAAAAACAAAGTTAGGTTGAACCTCTTTTGAATTAGAAGTAATCCCTGATACTTTCTCTCCTAAGATAGCACTATTTGGTTGCGCGATATTGCGCAGAACTTTTTCAATTACGATTTCGATCATAGATCGTATTTGCTTCCATTGGATGTACATTAGTCATAGTTGGTGGTATATGCATATAACGAATATAATCGTTAATGTCTCTTTGGTTCCAAGGATCTTTAAAATAATTATCAGTATCTACAAAACCTTTTCTTGAATTATAATAAGTAAATTTTTCAAATGAAGTATTAAAAAATCCACTTGAATATGATTCGTTGTTCTCAAGCAACCATTTACTAGCCTCTGTCCAACCAAGTATCCCATTGTCTAGATATAATGTTGTAGCGCGACCAGTAGGAAAATAAAGTCCTCTGTTATTTTTACTATCAAATCGATCATACTCTGGAGCATTTAATTCCAAAGATTCTGCAATAATGTCCATTTGTAGATATTTTTCTAAAATCTTATTTCTATTGATATCAGCGATTAACATTAATTCTAAATCGGTCATTTCTTCACCAACAATAAATTCGAACAAGGTAGAATCATTTTTACTTTCTTCATTAATGATTTCTTGAGAAAGAACTAAAGAAAAAATAAATAATACACTAATATATCTAATCATCTAAACTAACTTTCTTTCTACTCTTTTTTATCATTGATCTCTTTTTTTTGCTTTCCACTCTTCTAACTTGCGAAGCCTTAGAAGGTTTCGTAGCAATCCTTTCCACAGGAATTTTTATATCAGAAAATAAAGATTCTAGTCGATTGATAGCATCAATTTTATTTTTATTCTGTGTACGATGGGTTTGCGCAACAATGATAATATCTCCATTTTTGGATATTCTATTACGATATTTTTCTAGAAATAATTGCTTAAGATAATCTGGAACATCAGAATCATGAATATTATATCGCAATTGTACTGCGGTGGAAACCTTGTTCACATTCTGTCCTCCAGGACCTTGAGAACGAACAAATGAAAAACGTAATTCTGATTCTTTAATTTTAATCATGAATTTTCTTCCTAAATTTAACAAATATTTATGGACCAATTCACAAAACGTAAAATTTCTGTTTATGGCATTAATGGATGCCTTGATGCATTGAAATCTAGCTTGGTTGAAATCAATCAAATCTACATTGAAACCGCATCTCCTGCATCAAAACATAAAGAACTTAAATCGCTGTACTCAAAATTACCGAAGGATAAAGTACTTTTGGTAGATCAAGTTGGTTTTGCAAAAAAAATAGATACCAATAGAGCACAAGGAATATTAATTAATGCACAAGTATCTGTTTCTCAAACCTTACCATTACCTAAACATAAAAACGAATGTTATGTTATCCTTGATCGAGTACAAGATCCACATAACCTGGGACAAATATTACGTATTTGTGCCGGCGGAAACGTTGATGGCGTAATTATAACCGATAAAAGCAGTGTTTCGATGACCAGTGCAGTAGCACAAGTAAGTCAAGGGGGTTTTGCAAAAATTCCTTTGTATGAAATCAACAATATTAATCAAACTATACTCCATTTCAAGGAACATGATTGTTGGATTACAAGCTTCGAGAACAATATTAATGCTCAAAATTGGTATTCCATTGATTTTCAAGGAAGAACTGTATTGATTTTTGGAGGAGAAGGTAGCGGAATTAGTAAACAGGTATTAAAAAATTCTGATTTTACTGCAACTATTCCAATGTCAAATGAAATGAATTCATTAAATGTATCTTCAGCTGTCAGTGCAATTGTGTTTGAACGATTAAGACAAATTTCTAAATAGATTATTGAGACTGAGCAAATTCTTCATTTGCTTTCCAAACACGCCAAACATTCTTATAACATATTTTTTCGATATCCTCTTCTGAATATCCTCTCTTTAATAGATGATAAATCAAATTAGGAAAATCAGAAGCATCTTTTAAATCATATGGAAGACTATCGCCACCCCATCATAATCTGATCCAAATCCAACGTGATCAACACCAACCAACTAACGACATGATCAATATGATCAGCAGCATCAGTTACATCACAAAAAATAGGATTTCTTTGAAACACTCTCTTGGCAAATGCTTCAACTTTTTCATCATCAGGTTCAAGATTATTTTCCTCAGCATATGCGCTTACTCTTGCGCGATTTGCTTCTCGTTTATCTTGTGATTCTTTAGTTAAAAATGTTGATCCAAAATTAATCTGGATTACCCCACCATTTTCAGCAAGGCGTTTTATCATGTCATCATTCATATTACGTTCAAAACCTGGCGTAAAATGACGACACGAAGAGTGGGAAGCGATTGCAGGAACTTTTGTCACATCCATCACTTGATAGAAGGCATTATCGATACATGAGAAATATCTACCATAACTCCCACACGATTCATTTCAGCAACAACATCTCTACCAAAATCACTTAATCCTTGATGGGTTCCAGTAGTATCATACGATGAATCACAAATGCATTATCTTTTGCATGTGTTAATGTATATACGAATTCCTCTTTCATGAAAATAAGCTACATTCGCCAAATCACCTTCAAGTGGAGCACCATTTTCCATTCCCATTGGCAACGCAATTTTGCCTGCAGCAACTATTGCTTCTGCATTTTCTGGACTATAGGCTACTTCAAATTTATCAGGGTGATCATCTGCCATCTTTTTTACCATATCAATCAATGAATCCGCTTTCGCTTTGGCACCGCCAGTTACTTGGTAACTTGAAGGAACATAAATAGACATAAAGGGAACATCTAATCCTCCTTCTTTGGCTCGAACATAATCAAAATCGCCCCCTTCTGTTCTAACAGATAAGTCTTCATGGCCTCCTTTATTTAATCGCCATGGAACATCAATATGTCCATCTGTAATAATAAATTTTTGTGCTAACTCATTTGCTTTATCCATCAATAACTCCTCAGAAGATTCTGATTTAGTTTTATCCCATACTGACCAAGCCATAAAAGCTACTAGCAAAAAAAGAAAGAAGGATTTAATAGAATCTTATCCAAATTTACTATACTCTTTTTTATTTGATAATTTCATTTTTAATTGTCCTTTGTTGAACGGAGGTTAGTAGCGGGAGTAGGATTTGAACCTACGACCTCCGGGTTATGAGCCCGACGAGCTACCATGCTGCTCCATCCCGCAAACTGCATGTATAATAAGTAAAAAAAAGAAAAAAGGGGAACCTTTTTTTTGTGAAAACATATACCTATATGAGGAGCAAGTTAGAATTTAAAATTACCTCTTAATTCCTTTCTCTTACCCTTGGTTAGGTTAATTTGCTCCTCTCCTTTTTTTATAATTTAAAGGGACAAACCCGGTAGCCCTTTTTTTTTTATGTAAATTGGGAAACCCCAAAAAAATTAGACAAACATTATGGATATATTAGAATTTTTCTATACATTTATATTATGGATGGTTTTGGACAACAATTAATTGCGCAGCTTCCATTTAAAAAAAACTAATCTTAATTATATATTTCATTCCAACTTTCATTGCTAGAAACAATAAAAATTTCCTTCCAATTTTTATAGTTAATTTTCTCACAGGCTGGACATTTGTTGGTTGGGTTGTAGCATTCGCTTGGGCTATTGCTAAAGACTGACTAATAAATTCTTTTTGGACGAATTCCAATCGCAGTCACCAGAACATATGATGTAGAATTAATAGTGTTTTCAATTTCATTGACATCAATAGTGCCATATTCATTGGAACCAAAGATTAAGACTTCATCTCCATTTGAATATCAGCTGATCCGACATCAATCATCAACTGGTCCATACAAATTCTTCCTGTAATCTTGAAATTTTGATCTTTAAACTTTACAAACCCATCTACATACCAAGGACGTGGTACTCCATCTGCAAATCCTGCTTGTACTACTGCAATTCTTGTATCTTTTTTGGTGGTATATACCCCTCCATAGCTAATATGGGTTCCTGCTTTGACCTCTCTTATTCTACCACAGGCGCGGTAAAGGTCATCACCGGTTTAATAGGCAAATCTTGTGGCACTTCATCGGATGGAAAGGCTCCATACAGCAACATTCCTACTCTTATCATATTGAATCGAGATTCTGGAAGGTTTAACATGGCCCCACTATTACTACAATGAATAAACGTAGGGTTCATTCCTAATTTTTCTGCAATCTTTAATACATCATTAAACTTATTGAGTTGATCATTTGCATATGATAAATCGCCTTCATCAGCAGTTGCAAAGTGTGAATACAGTCCTTCAATCTCAATGGTATCAATTTGATGTGCTTGTTGTAAGAATTCTTCTGCTTGTTCTAGTGGAATACCCAATCGAGTCATTCCAGTATCTACCTTAAGATGTACTCGTAGCTTATTATCCCCCTGATGAGCCTTTAAAGCTTCAAATCATCAAAAGAAGATACATTTAAGAGTAGATTATGGGTTTCAGCATCTGAAAGCGTATGAGGGTTTAATCTAGAATACACAAGAATGTCAGCAGTAATGCCAGCATCACGTAATTCAATACCCTCTTCAATGGTAAAAACAGCAAAATGCTGTATTCCTTCTTTTTCTAATGTTTGTGCAACTTGGACTGCACCATGGCCATATCCATTTGCTTTGACAGTAGCCATAATCGGAATATCTCCCACCTCATTCTTTAGCAAACGATAATTGTTTGCCAATCGTTCTAAATCAATATGTACTTTTGGTCCGATATAGCTCATTAATGTGCCTCATACCATGAAGATCCAACTCCACAATCAATTTCAATTGGAACATCCAAGTCCATTGCATTTTTCATATGTTTTACTACCATTTCTGTAACATAATCAATTTCATTATTATGTACTTCTAAAAGTAGTTCATCATGAATTTGTAAAATTAATTTTGATTTTAAATTATTTTCCTTCAAATCTTTATCGATTCTAATCATTGCTAACTTAATCATCTCTGCTGCGGTTCCCTGAATTGGCATATTAATCGCCATTCTCTCTGCTGCATCCCTTCTCACTTGGTTTTGGCTGTCTGAATCCCATACTGCACGCTTTCTACCAAGTAATGTTTGTACTGATTTATCTTTTTTAACCAATAATTTTGTGTCTTCCATGTATTGTTTGATTCCTTTGTACTTCTCAAAATAAACATCAATGATTTTCTTTGATTCTGCAAATGGAATTCCTAATTCTTGGCTTAATCGAAACGATCCCGCACCATACATGATACCAAAATTGACGATTTTGGCAATACGTCTCATTTCAGGCAATACATCTTGGTCTTCTTTTACATTAAAACATTTTTTGCAGTAAAAGTATGAATATCTTCCCCACTATTGAGTGCTTTTGTAAGTGCCTCATCTTTGCTCAAATGTGCCATGACCCTTAATTCTATTTGGGAGTAATCTGCAGACAAAATCTGATAATCATCAGATTGGGCTTTAATGGCCTTGCGTACTTCTTTCCCATCTTCGGTACGAATAGGAATATTTTGGAAATTAGGAGTACTGGTTGATAAGCGACCCGTTGCTGTCATGGTTTGATTAAAAGAAGAATGCACACGATTGGTAATCTCGTTGATATTGTTTGGAATAGGATCTAGATATGTGTTTTTTAATTTAAATAATTTTCTATACCCTAAAATCAAACTTGGTAGTTCATGGTATTCTTTTAGTTTGGTTAGTATTGCTTCAGCAGTTGAACGTTTTTTAATCATAGGAAGGTTTAATTGATCAAAAAGTATCTCTGCAAGTTGCTGAGACGAATTTAGATTAAACTCTTTTCCAGCAAGCTTAATAATACTCTTTTCCAGCGCATCAAGTTTGATACCAATTTCTTCAGAACGAGATAAAAGATAATTACGATCTACAAATATACCGTGAAACTGCATATCAATTAGCACGGGAAGCAAATCGATTTCAATATCTTTAAAGTAAGAGTATAGCTCTTGTTTTTTCAATTCTTTTAAGAAAATATCGGTTAATTCGATTACAACATCTGCATCTTCAGCGGCATAAAAAGTAATATCGGCAAGCGCTACTTGATCCATGGTAATTTGGTTGCGTCCCGAACCAATTAAATCTTGGATTGGAACCATTTTATAATTCAAATGGGATAAGGATAAGTTGTCCAGCTTATACGAACGTGCATTAGGATTGATTAAATGAGCAGCAATCATAGTATCAAATTCAATTCCTTGTAAATCAATTCCAAATCGCTTCATAATCAGTGCATCGTACTTAATATTTTGTCCTGTTTTTGGTATTTTTTCATTTTCTAGTATAGGTTTTAGAATATTGGTAGCTATTTCTAAATCATTATCTCCAAACAGATTGTCAACCTTATCTTTAAAGTGAATAGGAACATATACTCCAGTATCTTTCTTCACAGAAAAACTAAATCCTACAATCTCTGCTATCATCGGATTGACTGAAGTGGTTTCCAAATCAACGGACAACCATTCTCCTTCTTTAATAGAGTCTGCAAAAGATTGGAGACGATCTAAACTGGTTATTAAATCATATTCTTTTTTTCTTTGTACTGTTTCAGGAGAAATACTGGTATCAGAACCTATCTTTTTAAGTAATCCAGTAAACTCAAGTTCCTTAAAGATTGATTCTAGCTTTGTGTTGTTTGCTTCTTTCTTTTCAAAATCAGAAAGAGAGGCATCCACTGTTACATCTGTTAAGATGGTAACAAGTTGTTTGCTAAGAAATGCATTGTCTTTATTATTTAATAATTTTTCTCTCATTTTTTCATTTTCAATCTGATCAATATTTTCATATATCTTTTCCATTGAACCAAATTTTTGAATCAGTTTCTTGGCGGTAACAGGGCCAACGCCTTCTACTCCAGGAACATTATCAGAGCTATCACCCATTAACCCGAGTAAATCAATAATATGTTCTGGACCAACTCCCCATTTTTCTGATACTTTTTGTGCATTAAAAACCTCTTTTTCTCTTCTTCTAGCTTGCGGAGCATATAACAGAGTTTGATCATTAATTAATTGCATAAAATCTTTATCTCCGCTTACGATATTGCATTGTAAATCATCTTTTTCACACATTTTGGCAACTGTTCCAATAATATCATCTGCTTCCACTCCTTCGATTCGTAGCACTGGAATATTCATCCCATCCAAGAGTTCCCATAAGTATGGAAGTTGGGTTTGAATTTCATCTGGCATCGCAGATCGATTGGCTTTATAGTCTGTATATAGTTCGTGGCGAAAGTTTTTTCCTTTTGAATCAAATGCAGCAACAATGTAATCTGGATTTTCTTCTTCTAATAATTGAAATACTTGATTTGCAAATCCAAATACAGCACTTGTTGGTATCCCTGCAGTAGTCGTTAACGGATTACGAATTAAAGCGTAATGTGCTCGATATAAAGTAGCATATCCATCAATAATGAATAGCCTCTTTTTGTTGTTTTTTGAAGGACTCATAACTTAGCGGGATAACCCCGCTAAGTTATGAAAATAGCAGCTTAGAAACT
Source organism: Fidelibacterota bacterium (assembly GCA_019654715.1). Taxonomy (GTDB): domain Bacteria; phylum Fidelibacterota; class Marinisomatia; order Marinisomatales; family Marinisomataceae; genus Marinisoma. The sequence continues at coordinate 23,729 of BPEH01000002.1, forward strand.
ATAAGTTAATGACACGCCAAGCTCTCTTGGAGGTGCAAAAGACTTATATAGTTTCTCTTCAAATGGAGGTTCTAAAGCAAAAATAAATCCTCTATCTGCGTAATCTTCATCAAGGATATTTTTTGCATAGAATCCTAAATTAATTTTATTGAACGAATGAGAATAGTATGCATTCAATAGATGATATGGATCTGATTCATATTCATCATGTGCAGAATCAAATACGAATCCATCTTTTCCTGAAATCTCAATCATTAAAGAATTGTTTTTAGTGAAATTATAGTTAAATGATAAGCTATAATTCCAGTTTGGTGAATGTGCTTTTTTACCATGTGCATGACCTGCATGTTCATCACCATGATCATCATCATGATCAGTCATCATGTCGTCGTCTGGTCATCATCGTGATCATCACCATGATCATCTCCATGGTCTTCGTCACCGTGTTCATCATGATCTCCTAGTTCAACTTCAGAACTCAATAATCCTAAAGTAGCATTAATAGTAAATTTGTCACTTATTCTAAATTCACCAGTTGATTCAGAACCATACTCATAACCTGATTCAGCATTTGTCTTAAAGAAAGCAAACGCATTAGGATTTGTTGGATCCAACTGCTCACTTGTTTCATAAATATGACCATCATGCTCTAAATAAAATAGAGAACTTGATAATTTTATATTATCAGTATACCATCTTATTCCAGTAGTAATATCATAATAAATTTCCACATCATATGTTTTTTCATCTTCATCCAAATATGGATTTTGATTTATACCTGCAGGATGATACCCTTGAGCATAATAGGCAAACCAGTGAAGGTTTGGAGCTGGATGTAATTCATAAGAAACTTTATATGAATTTTCAAAATCACCCATGATATCAAAGCTTGCTGTTTTATCATTAAGATCATCATATGTAATATCTCTAGCTTCTGATCTAAAGGCTAAAGCAAGTGATGAATTATTTTTAAAATTATATGCAAATTCACCATATAGAGCCTTTGTACAATATCATAATTAGAAGATAAAGCGGTGGCAGAACCTCCAAAAATATATCCTGCAGCATTAGTTTTTTCTTCATAATTAGACTGATATAATCCAATGACATAGTCTATTTTATTATCATTAGCAGTATTTGGTCTTAATCTGAAATCAACAGTTCTTGTATCAATATCTCTGTCAAATGAATCAAAGAAGTCATATTGATATCCTTCAACTGTTGGATCAAAGTTATAAGGATCTTGAAGCCAGAATTGATAATTACCCCAATCTGAGTCATAACTGTGCAATGTTTCATTGTTTGACATACCAATATTCAAATCAGCAACACCCTCACCAAGATCATAACTATAGTCAGCTATAAAGATCTGTGATTTTTGACTATCTTTACCTGGATTATCTGAATATGTAATATGATCAGTATTATTATCTGGAGCCCAATTATCATACCCATTGTCAAAATCAGAGTAAATCATTGTATACTTTTGTGTAATATTATTATCACCAACCTTTAATAGTTTAGCTCTAAATGATGACTCATCTCTATTTGCTGATGCATTACCCTCTAAAGTAACATTTTCTTTATATCCATCTGAAACATTCGAATGACCTACCAGTCTTAACTTCCAACCGTTTGATAGTGGAGTGTTATAAACAATTCCATTTGTAAAAGTATTGTATGAACCAAGCTGGGTCATAACATATCCTTCTTTTTTATCGGTTGGATCGTTGGTTTTGAAATTAATCAAACCAGAAGATGCTGCTGCACCAAATAAACTAGTTTGAACACCCATTAATACTTCTACTTGCTGCATATCAAAAAGAGGTGTAATCATACCAAGTTCAGATAAATCCATTCCATCCAACACTAACCCAACATAAGTACTTGGAGGTCCTTGGTCAGCATATCTACTTACAGAACCCTCTCCTCTAATTTGAAAATATCTCGGTCTGGAAGTTCCACCTGCATAATTTAGATTTGGAACTTTTTGTATTAAGTCACTGAAGTGTTGTCCTTGTCTATTTCTTAGCTCATCATTAAAAATGATTGCTGAATTAGCTAAATCACCTTCATTTACTTTTCTTAATGATGAATATACCTCAACACCTTCAATAGAGACGGCTTGTTTAGCAAGTTCAAATCTAATTGGTTGCGTAAATCCTTTTTTCAAGGTTACATCAGTTGATAAATCTTCATATCCTATTACAGATACTTCTAACGAATATTCACCTTCATCTAGATTTAAAAATGTAAACTTTCCATCATCTCCTGATGATGTTCCGCTATCAAAACTATCTGATTTAATCAATATATTAGCATCAGCTAATGGAAGATTGGTTTCTTTGTCAACGACTAAACCTGAAAGTGTTGACTGAGCATATGTAAAGCTCGTAATTAGTAATAATAAAATAAAATTTTTCATTTTTTTCTCCTTAGAAAAATTAGTTTAACAAAAATATAATATTAGGTTGCTATACTAAAGGGGGAGATTTATTAGGAATTGTATGAACAGATTTATAAGAAACAAAATTTAAATTTTTCAAAAAAGAATAATTTGAAGAAGAATCGTGAGTTACAGATTTATCAATATTAGAAACATACTTAGTAAAACCAAATTTACAGAAATCACAATTATGTGAATCTTTATTGCTTAGAATATCTACACATTCTTGATTGCAAATGTATTTGTCTGTTGAATTAAATTCGTGTTGATGATAGACTTGAAAATTTATCATCATTAAACCAAACAAAGTGATTAGTGAAATTAATTTGTTTTTCATATTGTTTATAAAAATTAAAAATTTGTAAGTTGATATTATGAAAAATGAGATAACTGTCAAAGCCATATTTTTAAGTATAATCCTTTCAATCGTTCTTTCTGCTGCAATGGCATATTTAGGATTGTATGCAGGCATGACCGTCTCTGCATCTATTCCAGCAGCAATTGTATCGATGGGAATTTTACGATTATTTCGGAATTCAAATATTTTAGAAAACAATATTGTACAAACTGCAGCGTCTGCTGGAGAATCCTTAGCCGCTGGAGTTATTTTTACCATACCTGCTTTGGTATCATTGGATATTGGGACAGTATTGATGCTTGGGAAGTAACCAAAATCGCAATGATGGGTGGTATACTTGGAGTATTATTTACTGTACCTCTAAGACGTGCTTTAATTTTAAAAGCAAAACTGAAATTTCCTGAGGGCGTTGCAACAGCAAAAGTGTTAGAAACAGGACATGAATCTGATCCAGATAAATCGGCAAATAGTTTAAAAATAATTGGAATATCTGCTCTTATTGGAGGAATTGCTAAACTCGGAACCAAATTTGGTTTTAATATTTGGTCTGAGGCGATTGGAGGAGCCACTACAATCAAAAATACAGTCTTTGGAATGGGATCTAGCTTATCTCCTTCTCTTATCAGTGTTGGATATATTGTAGGACGGAATATTGGCATTCTAGCTTTTTCAGGTGGATTAATATCTTGGGCGATTGGTATTCCGATTTACTCTTATTTAGAAAATGTATACAACGAAGATGCATGGGAAGCTGCTAACAACATTTGGAGTAAGAAAATTCGTTATTTAGGAGTAGGTGCAATGGTAGTTGGAGGTATTTGGTCTATTATTCAACTTGCTAAACCGCTTATCGAAAGCATGAAACTAAGTTTAAAAACTTTAAATAGGGATTCTGATAGTGTCCCTCTTGAAGAAAGAGATTTACCAATTAATTATGTTTTTATTGGTATCCTTGTTTTGCTAGTTCCTATCTGTCTCACTTATTTCAATGTTATACCATCCTGGGGAGCAGCTGTTATTTTATCATTAACTATGTGTATTTTTGGGTTTTTATTCTCAGCAGTAGCAGCATATATGGCTGGAGTAGTTGGATCATCCAATAATCCTATATCAGGAGTAACAATTGCTACAATTCTATTTACTTCTTTACTAATCTTTACTTTGTTTGGTAAAGAATCTGGAGCTGCAGCAGCCATTTTAGTCGGAGCTGTTGTATGTTGTGCTGCAGCAATTGGAGGAGATAACTTACAGGATCTAAAAACGGGTAATATTGTAGGAGCAACCCCTTGGAAACAACAAATTATGCAAGTCATAGGGGTTATAAGTGCAGCACTAAGTCTTGGTTTTATATTGATGGTTTTAGATGGGGCATATGGTATTGCAGATGTTACTAGAGAAACATCTTTAGATGCGCCACAAGCTACATTAATGGCTAGTGTAGCTGAAGGGGTTTTTGAAGGAAATTTAGAATGGACAATTATCTGTATTGGTGCAATCATTGGATTATTAATTATTTTAGTCGATCAGTATCAACTTAAAAGAGGATCAGACTTTAGAGTTCCAATTTTAGCAGTTGCCATTGGAATGTATCTTCCAATTGAATTAACTTTTCCAATCTTTATTGGTGGGATGATTAATCACTATGCCAATAAAATTTCTTCACAAAAAGGTAAAAATAATGGATTACTAATAGCTGCTGGGTTAATTACAGGAGAAGCATTAATGGCAATATTTATCGCTATTCCATTATTTTTTGAAAAAGCATTACCAAAATATCCACTTCCAGATGAAATGTATGCTAATATAATTGGAGTTATTATCTTGGTATGCATTATTATTGGATTATACAGAACTGCTAAAGAATAAATTAATAACCTACAATAGCAAATGTAGAATCATATCTTCTTAATTGTGCGGCTTTCTTGCTAGCGGATGCATAAGATTTAAAACTTTTACTACGTACATAATATGTCATTTTTCCTCTATTAAATGCCTGAGTTACTGTTATATCTGATATTCCTGTTTCATTCAATGCATTCTTTAAAGTAAGAGCATTTTCTTTATTCTCAAATGCACCAAATTGAATAAACCAAGTCTTATTAGATTGAACTTTTTTTTGATTAATAATTGGTTTATTTAATTTTTTCTGATATTCTTTTGCTGTTTTAATTTCTCCAGCAGCAGTCAATGCCTTATAAAGTAATTCTTTTGAAATATCTGTCACAAGATGGCTAGGAGCATTTACATTAAATTCTTTAAGTAATGTAGAAGACTGGATATAAGATCCTATAGCATACCTTAATTCAGCTTTTTTTAGAATAGACAACCAATAATAATCAGAATTGTCATTTAATTGAATAATCTGCTCATATATTTCTAGTGCTTTGTCACCATCAACAGTATTAATTGCTTTTTGATAGAGAACGCTCGAATCTGCATTCTGACCATAACAGAAAGCAATCAAAGAAATAAGTAAAATTGCCTTTATTTTAATTTTTATCTTCATTAATAGTAACGCTATAACAAACTTCAGATAATGATTTTCTTAACTCAATATCATCAGTATTAAGTTTTATTCGATTTAATTTAATGATATAAGATTCTTCATGTTGTTTTGCAAATTTTTCTATTAGCTCTTCTGCGGCATCTTTGTCATTTTTTTCAAGGTGAATATCGATAAGGCGATTAAATACATACTTATGAAACATATTAGATAGTATGCCTTGATATAATGCTTCCATTTCATTAAACCTATTCTCTTCAAACAACATATTCTCAATATCTTTAAAGGTTTCAATACTTGCCTTTGGCTCTTTTTCTGCAAATGCAATGAGGTTTTTTATTGCTAAGTCGATATCTCCTTTCTTTTGATAAACTTTAGCAAGCTCTAAATATGATTCATGGTATACATGTTCTGAAAGAACACTTTTCTCAAGAAAATTAATATAGTTCTTTTGATTATCTTTCTCTTTGTAGTCCATTGCAATAAAATAATTCAGCATTGATGCTTCATTTTTCGATTTTGATTGATGTTTAATCAACTTTTTTTCTAAATCCAATGCTTTATCCCATGATTGATTATCAATACAAATATTTTTAAGCATTGTTAAAGCCCATATGTTTTTCGAATCTAAGTCAATTATTTTTTTGAATTCATCCTCTGCTCTAATCATATTGCCAACTTCTAGATAATCCAATCCAAGAGCTTGATGAATCTGAATTTTCATTTGCTTAGATAATCCAGGTCTAACAATAATACTTTGATGAATTCTGATTGCTTTATTTATATTTCTATCTCTCAGGAGATTCCCTAACAATAGATATGCTTCAGTATTATTTGAATCTTTTTGAATAAGATCTTTCAAGATTTGAAAAGCTCTTTCATGTTTATTATCAATGATAGCTTTTAACGCTTTATTATAGACTTCAACATCGGTAGACTGTTTTGATTTCCTATTATTCACCAGAAAAATAATAAGAATCACAACAATTAATATTAGAGGGAGGAAATACGTTATTTCCAAAAAGCTATTCCTTATCAGTAAAATTAAATTCTTCACCGATAGCTACATTTCTTAAGCTATCAAGTTCATCAGAGACTTCTTTATTTTTCTTTACCAAACCAGAAATTTCAGAACGATAAGAAATCACCGATTTCAAAGAAATGATATATCCTATCACCATTCCAATCATAATAAGAGCTACAATTACTATATACCCTTCATTTGTGATACCTTCTTCTCTAAAAAAATAGATGGTAATAGGATCGCTATTCATTCGAAACCAAAAGAAAGTTCCAGCAAGAAATGCTGAGAAAAATAAAATTTTTAACAATCTAAACATTATGCTTCAACCATTTTTTTTCCATGTAAAATTACTCCTGTTGCATCTACAATTTCTACCGGAATTATATCTTTAATTTTACTTGAATTTTTTTCTAAAATCACCCATTCATTTGAGTCAGTTCTTCCAGCCCAGTGATTAGATGATTTTTTGCTTTCTTTCTCTATTAATACATTTTCAATTTTACCAATCTTTTTTGAATTCAATTCTAAAGTGTGTTTCCTTTGAACATTAATTAGTTTGTCTAATCGTTCTTTTTTGATTGTTTCATCAATTTGATCGGTAAATTGTTCAGCTTTTGTATATGGCCTAGGTGAATATTTAAAGGTAAAAGCAGAATTAAATTTTATTTTTTCCATTAAATCTAACGTTTCTTCAAAATGTTTCTCAGTCTCACCAGGAAAACCAACAATAATATCAGTTGATAATCCACAATTAGGCATTATTTCTCTTATTGTATCAGCCATATAATGAAAATGTTCCCTTGTGTATGTTCTGTTCATACGTTGTAAAATTTCGTTAGAACCAGACTGCATAGGAAAATGAACATAATTACAAATATTTTTTCTTGAAGCCATCACTTCTAATAATTCAACATTAATATCCTGAGGATGTGGAGAAGTATAACGAATACGTTTTACTCCATCAATATCTGAAACAGAAAGAAGTAAATCAGCAAACGAATTTTTCTCGTGTTTATATGAATTAACATTTTGGCCTAATAAAGTTATTTCTACAAAACCTTGATCAACTGCTTTTCTTACTTCAGTAACAATGCTTTCAACACTCCTACTTCTTTCTCTTCCTCTCGTGAATGGTACAATACAAAATGAACAAAATTTATCACATCCTCTCATAATTGAAACCCATGCATTAACACCTTTGTTTCTTTTTGGGAATAAATCTTCATATACTTCATATCTTGATAATTTTGTATCAACAATACTATTCTGTTCTACCATATGACGATTCATCAATTGAGGAAGGTTCCTATAAGAATCTGGACCAAGAATAATATCAACATAAGGCTTATTTTTTAGCAAGTCATTCTTAAGGTTTTGAGCCATACATCCTAGGACACCAATAATCAAATGTGGTTTTTCTTTTTGAGCTTGTGAAAATTCCCTAAACGAGAATGGATTTTCTTTTCTGCATTCTCTCTAATTGCACATGTATTGACAAAAATAGCATCTGCATCATCTAAATTTTCTGTTTTTTTTAACCCAATATCCTTGAGAATACCATCGACAAGTTCTGAATCGGCCATATTCATTTGACAGCCATAGCTCTCAAGCGCATAGCGTTTCACTTTTAATTCAGAATTGTGCATATTATTTGATATAACCGGTAAAAAAGTATTTTTTAGGATCTTCTACTTTTTTATTCTTATGTACTTCGTAGTGGAGATGGAATCCAGCAGCTCTACCGCTGTTACCAGATTTTCCTACTACATCACCTCGTTTGATTTTCTGACCTTTTTTAACATTAATCTTATAAAGATGGGCATATATTGTTTCATAGCCATAACCATGATCAATCTTTACATAACGTCCCCAACCAGAATCATACTGTGCTTTTGTTACAACTCCATCACCTGCTGCAATAACAGGAGTATTTAGGTTAACCGCAAAATCTTGTCCACGGTGCATTCTTCTTTTTCCATCTATTGGATCAGTTCGATAACCATAACTTGAACCTAAGTATGCAGATTCGACAGGCATAATAGATGGAACATGACGATACATTTTTTCATTTGATTTAATTTTATTAAAAATAGTGTTATAACTATTTTTCTGTGAATTCACAGTATATGATAATGAATCAATCGTATTTTTTAATTTATCTAATATCGTCGAAGAATCTTCATCATTTATTTCTTCAATATCCGATCCACCTGTTCCCATCTTCTTAATATCATCATCTAATGGTGGCAATGCAGCATATGTTCTCATTTCGCTGTCTTTTTCTTCTAACAATGCTAAATCTTTTTCAAGTTCAGCAACTTTATTTAATAATTCTTCAGAAACATCAGAATATTTCTGATTGGTTTCTTCTATCTTTCCTTCGTAATAGTTGCTTGAAAATTCGATAGAAAGATAATAATTAATCCCAATGAATAACATGAAAAGGACAGTAAGAAAAGTGGCAACATCCAAGAGTGAAAAATTAATCTGACGCAATTTATTAGAAGAAAGATAATGGAATGAAAAATATTTTTTCTTATTCATAATTACTTGTTTTCCTCTTCGATTGAATCCATTGGTTCAGATGTTTCATGATTAGGATTGTTAATTTCATCTTTTTTATCTTTAATTCTTTTTTTAATCACAACAATATCATTAATTAGTGATAAATAACGTTTATCACCAACAAAATTTAGAACATTTTTATCCTGAGTCTTATTAAATACATAGAGTCCCAATTTTACATACAAGCTAGAAAGTTTTCTTTCTAATTGAAGAATATCAAGACGAAGTCTGCTATTGTGAGTAAACTCTTCTGCTTTTTCAGAGGCGACTATGCCCCATTCAGATATACTCTTTTTAAAATCTTCCCAAACATTGCTCATGAAAGTGAATTTATAGATGAAAATAAATATAGCAAAGAATTTAAAGAGGGGCTCCCAGCCATTTTGGCTAGGAGCCCCTTTCCCTTTTATCGGTAGCCAACCAATTTATTGATTTTGTTTTCTCAAATAAGCAGGGATATCAGATTCATCTTTCTGATTTTCTTTCTGATTCTGATCTGCTTCATGAGTTTGATTATGCCCATCTCCGAACACAAGTGTCGGTCCATCTTCATCTTTTTCTAAATCAATTTCTTCTTTCTTCTTAAAAGTTGAACTATTATTAGAGCTACTTTCTCTAAATAATGGAGTATCTTCTATCTCCATTATTTCTTCACTTTTTCTATTATAATTACCTCTTAATACATCTTGTGATTTTTCCATTTGTTCAATTGGTTTTGAATTAAAGCCTGTAGCAATAACAGTTACTTTTAATTCATCTCCCATATTTTTATCAAGAACATACCCAGAGATTAGATTTACATCTTTTCCTGCTTCTTCAAAGACGATTTTTGTAGCAGCTGAAAGTTCTTCCAGAGTCATATCTTCATTTGCTGTAATATTAACAATGGCTCCTTTTGCTCCACTAATTGATTGTGTATCTAACAATGGACTAGATATTGCTTGCTGAGCAGCTAAAACAGCTCTTTCTTGTCCTCTCGCGATACCTGAACCCATCACTGCATCACCCATTCCTCGCATCACAGTCTCAACATCAGCAAAATCTAAATTAATTTCTCCTCGTTGATTAATTAAGTCCGATATTCCTTGTGCTGCTTGCAATAATATTGAGTCAGACATTTTAAATGCATCTTTTGCAGTTGTTTCTTTCTTAGTAACTGATTTTAGTCTTTCGTTAGGAATAACGATTAGTGTATCACAAAAATTTCTTAATATAGAAACTCCTCGTAAAGCCCTTGACATTCTCTTCGGTGCCTCAAAATTAAAGGGTAAGGTTACAATTGCAACTGTGAGAATTCCTAAATCTTTACATACTTTTGCAACAACAGGTGCTGCACCTGTTCCAGTACCGCCTCCCATACCAGCAGTCACAAAAACTAGGTCAGATCCAGCAACAAGCGATTGAACATGTTCTTGATCATTTAGCATTGCTTTACGACCAATATCTGGTTTTGCACCTGATCCTAAACCTTTGGTTAGATCTTTCCCAATCTGGATTTTAGTCTCAGCATGATTAGTATCTAAATCTTGGACGTCAGTATTAATCGCAATGAAATTTACTCCTTCCATTCCTGATGTAATCATCCTATTTACTGCATTTCCTCCAGCACCACCGACTCCTAGTACCTTAATTCTAGCTTTTTGATCTTTTATATCATCAAATTCAAATAACATTACTTTCTCCTTTTTTTATTCAAAGAAACCTTTCCATATATTCGAAAAGTTTTCTGTAAATGATTTTTTAATACCAATAAGAGGGCTATCGTCTTCTACATGCGATACTGGCCATAATAATAGACCAATAAGCGTTGCATATTCTCGTTTGTCCTCTAAATTCTCTTTGAAGACTGTCTTCTTTAGTTGTAAATATTCACATTTTGTTCCTAGTTGTTCCTTAACTAGTAAATCAAGGTTTTTTACGTTTGCTCCGCCTCCAGTGATTTTAATACCCGATCCAAATTTTAATATATTTACCCCTGAAGCTTGAATTTCTTCATTCACTTTATTAATTATTTCTTTAAACCTTGATTCTGCGATTTCTGAGACTTCTTTTTTATTAAATTTTCTTTTTAAATCATCGTTTTCTATTGGTAGCTCAAAATTTGATTCAACATCAGCAAGTTTTGATAGTGCAGATACATGTTTTCTTTTTATTTCTTCTGCATGTTGAATTGATGTATCAAATCTTGTCGCTAAATCTTTTGTCACTAAATTAGATCCTATAGGAATTACCTTTGAGTGAATAAGGTATTTGTCTTTATAGATTACAACATTAGTTTTATCAGAACCAATATCTACAAATACAACTCCGAGCTTCTTATCGTCTTCTGAAAGATTACCATAAGAGGATGCTAAACCATCAAACACGGGATTAATATCAATTGCTAAATCTCCAGTAAAACATGCATCAATTTGAGCTAAATTGAATTCTTGAACATGAATTACGTGAGCTCTTGCTTCAACAATTTTCCCACGCATACCAAGAGGATTACGAACGAGAGGTGAATCATCTATAACAAATCCTTGAGAAATCTTGTGTAAGATATGTCTGCCTGTAGAAACTTGAATATCAGCACACTGCGATAAAAGTTTTGATTTAATTTCTTCATCTATCTTAGAATCAGTACTATCATTGATGCTGGTACGACTTAATGAATTAATAGATTTAATAGTTTCACCTGACATTGAAACCATAACATCTTTAATGTTAATTTTTGCTTCTTTTTCAAGTCTATCTATTAAATATTCCAAATCTTTTCTTAATCTTTCTTTATCAACGATAGTTCCACATTCTATGCTTTCAGTTTTAATAGTTTGAATAGATAAAATCTCTAATTCTTGGTCCTGATTTACTCTTCCCACAGCACCTTTGATACTAAAAGAACCTAAATCAAAAGCTACATGTAATGGATTGCTCATATTCTTTCTCTAACTATTATTTGATTTTTATATCTAAGATCTATGTACTTATAAATATTAAAGTTTTTATCGTCAGGCAAAGCGCTTTCAAAAGCTTGCAAATAATCTAGTTTTTTAAAGATTCCATCTGATCCAAGTAAAATTTTTGTTTTACCATTCTTGAGAATTATTTCATATTCATTTTCTTCATTAAAAAGAAATTCTGAAATTTCTTCATACAAACTGGCAAAGTTTTCCTTTGAATATCTGATAATATTTACAGATTTCAGAACATTGGAAGATTTGGTTTTTTCTCCTCTTGGATACAATTCTTTGTTAGTTTTAAAATTCGATAATATTGGAAGAGACATGCTAGAATATTGAACTGGTAAACAAATACCATCAGAATCTAGCATAATTAAATCTTCCGCATTTATTATAGCAATAGGCTCTCTTTCATAGATAGTAATATTAATTGTTTGAGGAAATGTTCTGAAAACCTTGCAATCTTTTATATACTCTAGAGATTGAATATCATTCTTATAAGATTGCAAATCAAAAAACATAATATGATTATTATTAATTTGATCTTTATAAGAAAGTAATGGGGTTTCGTCAAAATAATTTATACCATCAATCTCAACATTTTTAATGGTAAACATATCATTAAATGCCGCCCATTTAATGGCCAAGAAAATTATTATTACCATTCTTAACAAAAAGAAAGGAATTTCGATATAGGATTTTCTAATGTATTTATTAATATTCATAATGATTCAATCTCTCTTTCTTCAAAACCCATTAGTTTCACTTCCAAATTCATTTCTATATCAAATTTGTCTTTAACGGTAGATTTTGCTTTCTTTATTAAGGCCAACATCTCTTCTGCTTTTGCATCTCCTACATTCACAAAAAAATTTGCATGTTTTTCAGAAATTTGTGCTTGTCCAATAGTCAAACCTTTTAATCCTGCTTTATCAATTAACATTCCAGCAGGATTATCTTTTGAAGGATTCTTGAATACGCTACCAGCAGAACGATAGTTCAATGGTTGTGTATCTTTTCTTCCAGATTGAGCTATTTGAGATTGGTCTTTTATTAAATTTTCATCCGATAAAGTAAGATCAAATATTGCTGATAAAAGTATACTTCCATTTCTAAACGAAGAGGATCTATAACCAAAATCAATCTCAGATTTTAATAAAGTTACGAGCTGGTTATCAGGATCAAGTAATTCTACGCTCTTCAAACAATTTGAAACTTCGCCTCCCCATGCACCAGCATTCATAATTAATGCCCCTCCAAGAGTACCTGGAACTCCAACAAGATTTTCTAAACCTTTTAGATTATTTTTAATGGATTCTCTTACTAATTTTCCCAACATTACTCCACATTCTGCATAAATTTTATTATTGTTTACTTCTAAATTTTTTAGACAATCTTTAATACAAATCACCACCCCTTTAATGCCATTATCACTAACTAACAAGTTAGATCCTGAACCAATAACATTAATTTCTTGATTAGCTTCTCTACTTATTTCAAATACTCTAATCAAGTCTTCTTTATTCGATGGCAAAACAAACATTTCCGCAGGACCACCAATACCATACGTTGTATGTTTCTTCATCAATTCATCAACTAAAACCGTTGAATTTGTATCATTTATAATATATTCTTTCAATTGTTGCATTATAGCAGTCTATCCTTAAGTGGATCACAATATCGCCATATATTTCCTGCTCCAATCATTAGAATTATGTCTCCTTTTTTGTAATTTGATTCTATATCGTTAATCAAATTTTCTAATGTTGTATTAGAGACCGATTTGTGTCCTAAATTTTTCATTTCCTCTACAATCTTTTCAGAATTAATAGATTCATTCATTGATTCTCTAGATGCAAAGATTTCAGTTACTAGTACTGAATCAGCTGACAAGAGAGATTGTGCAAATTCTTTGGAAAATTGCGCTGTCCTTGAATAAAGATGAGGTTGAAAAGCTACTACTAACCTTCTATCCCAATTATCTTTTATTGCTTTTATAACACTCTCTACTTCTACTGGATGATGTCCATAATCATCAATAATTGTTAATTCTTCACTGTGAGTTTTAATATCAAATCTTCTTTTTACCCCATCAAAATCATTTAGACTTGTAGTAATCTTATCTATCGGAATATTCATTATGGTAGCTATTGAAATAGCTCCTAAAGCATTCAATACATTATATTGACCAGGAAGATTTATCGATATAGGATATTTTTTATTCTTTGTGATTAGATTAAATGTAGTTTTACCATTTTCCTGTACAATATCTTCTGCTCTAAAATCAACATCTTTTGATTTGATTCCATAAGTAAAAATTGGTTTATCAATTGACTCAATTAATGAGGCAGCATTCTCAGAATCTTTACAGATACTTACAGCCCCATAGAATGGAATAGGACTTGTAAATTCAAGAAAAGTTCTTTTTAAATCATCTATATCCTTATAGCAATCTACATGTTCTAAGTCAATATTGTTGATAAGAGCTATGGTAGGATTGAGTTCTAGAAGACTTCTATTGTATTCATCGGCTTCAACCACAAAAATATCTCCTTCGCCTAATACTGAATTAGTATTGATAGATTTAACAACCCCTCCAACAATAATTGTAGGATCCAATTCAGAGTCTTTTAATATTGAACCAATCATTGATGTTGTTGTTGTTTTTCCATGTGTACCAGAAATTGCAACCGTAGAAGTTTTCAATTTTGCAAGCTGTGAAATCATTTTTGCTCTAGAATAACAAATGATATTTTGTTTCTTTGCCTCTATTAATTCACAATTGTCTTTTGGAATAGCATCAGAGTAAACTACAATATCAGATCCATTGATATTTTCCGCTTTGTGCCCTATAGATATTTCAATATTGAGTTTTTGAAGCCTATCTACGTTAGTAGATTGAGTTAAATCAGATCCAGTAATATTAAATTTCTGATTATGCAGTAATTCTGCAATACCACTCATTCCGATACCTCCAATACCAATAAAATGGATATTTTTTGCACTAATTAGCATGTAAATGCTCCAAAATATTGTCAGTAATGATTTTTAAAGAATTAGGTTTGTTTATTGCTTTTATATTCTTTCTCATAGAAGAATAAATTCTCTCATTGGTGAATATTTCATTAATTTTTTTAAATAATGATTCACTTGTAATATCTTTCTCTTGCATAATGATAGATGCAAAATTCTCCTCTAAAACTTTAGCATTATAGTATTGATGGTTTTCTGCAGCAAATCTAAATGGTACAAAAATTGCAGGTTTCTCAAATTGTAATAATTCGGATACTGTCATTGCACCAGATCTTGATATAACTAAATCGGCAATACCATATAGGTAAGGCATATTTTCAACAAATGATAATACATTAATTGAACTATTACTGTATTCTTCATACTTATTAAAGTTATTTTTTCCCACAAGCCAAATAAGATTAATATCTGGAATAACATTTTTCTTAATTCCCTCCAAAACAAGATTATTTAAGAATTCTGATCCTTGACTTCCTCCAACAACAAGTAACACTCTTTTTTTATTATCAATATCTAATGATATATCTTTGTAGGGTTTACTATGTAGTGGATTTCCAGAGAATATAGTATTTGATTTTTTTAAATAAGTTTTTGCACTATCAAATCCAAGAAAAACAATTTTTGCCTTCTTACCAAATAATCTAGTTACAATACCAGGAAATGAATTCTGATCATGTAAAAAATATGAGATATTGAATATTCTAGCTACTTGAAGAGGTAAAAAGGAAGAATATCCACCAGTTGCAATAACTAAATTTGGCTTGTTCTTTAGGAAAAATAAAAATACTCTTATAAAACCAAAAAATAATTCAAACAATAGGAAAAAGCTATTTACCAAATTTTTGATACTAAAAGATCGATTTAATCCTCTAATTGGAATTAATAAACTTTCTAAGTTTTCAGAAATTATTTTTTGTGATTCAATTCCATATTTTGATCCAATATAATACATGCTTTTATTTTTTAACTTTTTATCAAGTTCTTGTTTAATTGCCATCAACGGATAATAATGACCTCCTGTTCCTCCACCACAAAATACTATGTTAACTTTACGTACCAATGCGAGGTCTCCATTCTTTAACATTTAATTTTCGTTGAGCTTTACTAATATTTAAAAGAATACCTATCATCAATAAATTCATTATTAAAGCCGATCCACCATGACTAATAAAAGGAAGAGGAATTCCGGTTACAGGAAGCATACCTACAACATATCCAATATGAACGAAGGCATAATAAGTAATACTTAATCCAAAACCGATAGTTAAAATTATTCCAAAAATATCATTTGAATTTTTTGCAATCTGTACAACTCGATAAAAAATAATCATATAGGCAATAATGAGAATTGTAGCACCTATGAATCCAAGCTCTTCTCCAACAATTGCAAAAATAAAATCTGAATATTGTTCTGGAAGATATCCCAATTTTTGTGTGCCTTCTCCAAGCATTCCAGATAGACCACCTTGATTAAGTGCAATTTCTGCTTGCGTTGCATGAAATACTGTTGCTGAATCATCGCTAGATGCAATACCTAGAATTCCATTTGCAAAGTCAACTATTCTATCTGTCCAATAATTTCCTCTATTAAGAGCAAATATTAAGAAAGAACTTCCCGCTAATAAAACTGTGGTAGAAAACTGTACTAATCTTGTCCCACCAACAAATAATAGCGAAAAAACAATGGCCATAAGCACCATTGCAGTAGATAAATCAGGCTGACTCCATATTAAAAGAGCAATTGGAGAAACAACAAGAACTGGAAAAACAATTCCTGTAAGAAACTGATTCATATTTTTATAGTTTTTATCAATATAATCAGCTAAAAACACTATTACTGAGAATCTGGCAAAATCGGCAACTTGAAATGAGATTGGTCCAATGGAAATCCATCTAAAATCTCCCCTAGTTTTGTGTACAATAACAAGAGGAATGAAGTACCCATTAAAAACCAAGCCAACTTTTGAAGATGTCTATAATTAAAATAGGACATAAATAGTAGTATTAATACTCCAGGAACAAGTTTTGCAGCTTGTCTAAGAAAATATGAATAACCTACTTCAGGGGAACTTGCAATAAGAAGCATTGGCAAACCAAGAGCAACTAGGAAAACAACCGTCCAAAGCAACCATTTATCTTGTTTTTTCTCTTTAATATTAATTTTCATGATGCATATCCGTTAACAATCTCTTTAAAGAAAGAGCCTCTATGTTCAAAATTATCAAACTGATCAAAGCTTGCACATGCAGGTGACATTAAAACAGAATCTCCTTCTTTTGCTAAAGCAAAAGCATTATCAACAGCATCTTTAAATTCATTTTGTTCTATTACATGTATCGAAGAAGATAAAGAAGCTGTAATATCTTTTGCTGCCATACCATATGCTATTATTAATTTGATTGCACTATGATATTGTAAAATTTTAGAAAAATCTGAGTCTTTTGATAATCCACCCATTATAAGAAGAACATTCTTTCCGATAGATTTTATAGCTACTTCTACTGATGAAATGTTTGTTGCTTTAGAATCATTAATAAATTTTATACCATTAATCTCGTTAACAAATTCAAATCTATGCTCCAAACCTTCAAACTCTTTTAAAGAAGAGAAAATTAATTTATCATTCATATTCAATTTTTTTGCAATGGTAGCAATACCAATGAAATTTGAAATATTATGTATACCCTTTAATTTGCAATCATCTGTCAAAAGAAAATTTTCATTAGAAGAAGATTTTATCTTATTGTCTTCTAAATAAAATTGACTATGTTCTTTATTCAAAGAGTAGCTTATACAAGGAACATTTATTTTATTAATTTCTTTCGATATTACTTCATCATCGCAATTATATATGACCAAATCATCTTTACCCATGTTTTTGAGTAGATTCATTTTTGACTTACAATAACTTGTAAAATTATCATATCGATCTAAATGATCTTCGGTAATATTTAAAATAAGTGCTATCTTAGGTTTAAATTCTTGTATATCTTCAGTTTGGAAACTAGATAATTCAAGAATACAAAAATCATTTTCTGTAATCATATTTTTATTTTCTTCATAAACAATCTTTGAGAAAGGAATACCGATATTGCCAGATTTTATAACATTAAATTTCTTTGATAATATTTTGTGTAAACAACTAACTGTAGTTGTTTTCCCATTAGTTCCAGTAATAGCAATTAATTCTAGATTAGAAAATCTATAGGCAAATTCAACTTCACCAATAATCTGGATATTATTTTTCTTAGCTTCTTGCAAAATTTCTATATTTTTAGGAACTCCAGGAGATTTGATTATTAAGTCTGAATTCAAGACTTCTTTTGAATGATTCCCGAGTTCAACTTTTACATTTAAATCGGTTAGATCTTGGATATAATCTTCATTAATATTTTCTTTTGAATCAGAGACAAATACATTAGCCCCAAGCAATGATGCTAGCTTAGCAGACCAATAACCGCTATCACCTAATCCGATAATACTAATATTTGTTTTCTTTAGATTCATATTTTGGCTTCCAGTTTGCAAATTGAATTTTTTGGTACCTTTGTTCCAGGTTCCAAGGACTGGAATACTATTCTACCAGAACCAATAATCTGAGGTTTTATACCTCGTAGTTTCAAAATCTGTATTGCTTCTCTTACATTTTTATCTTTTAAATCAGGAACAACTACTAATTCTATATTTTTTTGAATTAAAACTTGATTTGATCTTTTTAATTTTCCGTTTATGTTTTTTGTCTCTCTTTTTTTATCCACTTTAATGCTTGGATCAATATTGATAATTCGATTCATCACCGATTTGAAAACAGGTGCTGCTGAAACTCCCCCAAAATGCTGATTATCCGAAGTTGAAGGTTCGTCTATTATAATCAATGCAAGCAATTGAGGATTATCTTTTGGAAAAAACCCAACAAAACTTGATAGAAATTTAGATTCTGAATATCCACCATCTGTTTCTAATTTTTTTGCAGTACCTGTTTTTCCAACAATATCCCAACCTTCTAAATAAGCTTTTTGACCAGAACCAATATTAATAGTTTTGAATAATATATTTTTTAAAGTTTCAGCATTACTTTGTGATAAGACACGTTTTTTAACTCTCTTTTTATTATTAAGAGTTGTCTTATCATTCTTTATAACTTTATCAATGAGATATGGTTTCAATAAAAAACCTCCATTTGCGATTGATGCATATGCCATTGCCACATGAATTGGAGTGACAGAAACTTCATATCCTATTGGAATACTATGCATACTAGAAAGGGTCCATTTTTTTGTATCTTTAAGTGTTCCATTAGGTTCCCCATAAAGACTTAAACCAGTTTTTGAACCAAAACCAAGTTCTTTAGCTTTGTTATATATACGATCTCTTCCTAATTCTTCAGCAATTTTAATTGTTCCAATATTACTTGAGTAAATCAAGATTTCTTCCATTGTTAATATGGTATTAGGTTCATAATCTTCTACCATCTTTATTCCATGGAAATCATATGGACCTTCAACATTATATTCTTGAAGCGGTTTAATACCATCCTCTAAAGCAGCACCAATAGTGACAATCTTAAATGTGGATCCTGGTTCAATTAAATCTGAGACAATTCTATTTTTTTTATAACTTGCTTCAAATTCTCGCTGAAAATTTGGATTAAAGTCAGGTACGCTAACCATTGACAAAATTCTACCATCTTCAGGATTAATAATAATACCCATAGCACCAATTGCCTCTGTTTTTTCCATTTGATTTATTAATTCTTCTCTTAGAATAGCTTGATATTCCTTGTTAAGCGTTAAATATATATCTGAACCGTCTTCAGGATCTTCAGAATCCAGTGTTGGATCAGAGATTCTTTTTCCTCTATTGTTTATTTTAAATGCCCTTGACGTGGATTTTCCCTTCAAATGTTTATCATATTGATATTCTAAACCCTCTATTCCCCTATCATCAGTATCTGTAAATCCAACAATCTGACCAAATAATTCCTGTTGTGGGTAATATCTTTTATAATCTTTTTCTATTTTTAATATTTCTGGATATTTTCTTGTCAGATTTCGACAATTTTTCTTTGTTTTCTTCTCTAAAACTATATAAGATTTATTAGTATTAAGAAGCTTGGTTTCGTAATAATCTATATCTTTACCAGTACAATCTGATAGATCTTTTAAAAGTGTTTTCTTATCATTTAGATATTCAGGATGAATACCAATTTCATAAAATGTTAAATTCTGTGTAAGGGGTCCACCATCTCCATCAAAAATATTTCCTCTTTTCCCTTCAACATTTTCTTGTCTGAAACCTTGCAATTTATCAGTTGCATTACAATTTGTAAATCAAACAGTCTAAAAATAAATAGTATTCCCACAATTAATAGCATACTGCTTAAAAATCGTATTCTATTCTTAAAATTTAGAAAGCTTCTAGTCATTATTTAACTTTGTATTTACTATAATTATTTCTGGCTTACTATCAACAAGACCAATTGTTTTTGCTTTTTTTGATAGTGCGTCAGATCTTTTCATTTTTTCAACCTTATTAGCTGTTAAAGCCAATTCTTCTTTCAATAAATTCAATGTTTTTAATTGGATATCAATATGTGATTGTGTTTTATCCATCTCTAGGAAACTCGCTAGATATATATAAACACTTATAAAAACTATTAAAAACATCGCCCCCCACTTGTAATTATCCCTTCTTTCAATCTGAGCTATAGTTAATCTTTTTTTCTTCTTCGATTTAGCCAATTTTTTCTCCCACTCTCATTTTTGCACTTCTTGATCTTTTATTTGATGTAATCTCTTCATCAGTTGGAATAAATGGTTTCTTTGATAAGATCTGAAGCTGTTTATTTCGACTTAATTCTTTAAACTTATTTTTAACCATTCGATCTTCCATAGAATGGTAACTAATAATTACAATCCTACCCTTAAGCGCAAGAAAATCTATAAAGACATCTAGGAATGACTCTAAATGTGCTAATTCATTATTGGTTTTAATTCTTAAAGCTTGAAATACTCTTGCACGCGTCTTGATACGATATTTATAAGGAGTCAGTCTATTTATAATATCTATTAACAATTCAGTGTTTATTGTTTCTTTTGATTCTTTAATAGCTCTTGCGATTCGGAATGCATTTCTTTCTTCTCCAAATTCTTTCAAAATTATCCCTAATTCTCTTTCTGAAGAATTTGTAATAACATCTTCTGCTGTTTGTTGATTATCTAAATCAAATCTCATATCTAATCTTGAATTATATCTATATGAAAATCCTCTGGAAGGACTATCCAATTGAAAAGAAGAAAGACCAAGATCTAGAAAAATACCATTCACTTGGGTAATCTTCAGTTTAGAGAGAACATTTTCTAAATCTTTATAGCTTGAATGGAATAATTCAAAATTCTTAAAATCACTTAATTTGTTTCGCGCAATTCTAATTGAATTGGAATCCCTATCAAAACCAACTAAGAATCCATTTTTTAAATTTTGTAAAATTTCATAAGAATGTCCACCGAGGCCAACAGTTCCATCAATATAAAACCCAGTTTCTAGAATATTTAGATTATTAATTGTTTCCGACAACATTACAGGAAAATGACCATGATTTTCTGTCGGAATAGAATTCATCAGACAGTTACTTTCTTGGAGAGTTCTTCGTAAGAATCGTCATCAACAACGGTTTTCTTATCGCTAAAGATAAGGGTTCTCTTATCCCAGATTTCAACTTTATTTAAAACACCAATAATTGTTAAATCTTTAACAATTTTTGCATATTTAATTAATTGTTTTGATAAAATTACCCTTCCTTGATCATCGCATGAAGCCATTCTTGCATGCCTTAGATGGTTTCTTAAAAAAATACGATTGGTGGTAGACAATGAAGATAGTTGGTTTAATTCAATTTCAATTTTTTTCCATCACTTAAAGGATATACCCATATGCATGAATCAATACCTCTTGTTAAAACAAATGTATTTTTATCACTTTTTTTAAGTTGTTGTCGGAATGGAGAAGGAATATTGACTCGGTTCTTTGAATCAACTACAAAATTATATTCTCCTATAAATGTATATTGGCTACTCATAATAAAAAGGGAAAATTTCCCACAATTCACCACCTATCTTAATAAGAAGACATATCTGAGTCAATAAGTTTATTGAAAAAGATATTTAATTAGACCAAAACAATGAAAAAAATAGAAATGGGTAATAGTTTATCTACTAGGAATGTATTTTATTACAGAAACTACAGTAGGATTAGATTTTAGATTAACTACAACTGGAAAATTATTTGCAACGAGAGTAGAAAGATCAACAGGAGATCCAAATTGAGATTTAGAATATAAAATTAATTCAATATCATTAGTATTTCCTATTATGATTGTTTTATTTTTTCCATCCCATTGTTCGTTAATAATGTCAGATTCGACTTTATCACAAATATCACAGAAAAAATATTCTTGTTCAAAATTGGCATGGGAAAAAAATAAATATAATTCTCATCAGATGATTCGAAACGAATGGTTATAGGAAACTTTAAGTCTTCAGTGAAAGAGTCTTCAGAATTAATTCATAAAGGGATTCTAGATCATTTGATCTAGTCGCAGAGATTCCTCTTTTTAAAATACCGAAGAAGTTGGCCTATTCTGCAGTGTAATAATGGCCACTAAAACTATAATAAATATAAAACCAATTAAAACATTAGATCTTTGTATATCAGATAATTGAATATTAAAAATATCTTTTTTTTCTGGTTCATACTGAGAATCAATAATTCTTCCTTCTTTTTTCTTATTTAAAAAATCATCTAGACTATCAATGGCTTCATCAACATCACAACCAATCTTTTTTATATAAGCTTTAAAAAATAATCTTAAATATACACTAGGGACTTCAATAAACTTTCCAGATTCAAGTGCTTTTATATATTTAACATCAATTTTTGTTCTACGACTTATGTTTTCCCAGAGAAATTTTATGTTCTCTTCTTATCTTCTTAAAATGTGAGTAAAAAATCATAATTTTTTTAATATTCTTTCGATTTCACTACTTTTAAACTTCCTTAACGGAAAACCTACAATATTATGATAACATCCGTCAATCTTTTTAATTAAAAGATGCTAATATTATTTCCTTTTTTTTTTAAGTAAATTTAGTTATTTTTGTTGAGTAAAAATGAATGATTTAAAAACAGTAACTGAAACTTATTCAAAATATATTAATTCAATACCTAAGGCTAGAGAATTTTTTAATCGACCTTTAACATATACTGAAAAAATTCTTTTCTCTCACTTAAGTGAACCACTTGAATCTATCCCTAATAGAACAAAATCATTTTGTTCTATTAAACCAGATAGAGTTGCTATGCAGGATGCAACGGCTCAGATGGCTTTGCTTCAATTCATAAAATTTTGGAATGAAAACCACAGCTGTTCCAACAACAGTCCATTGTGATCACTTGATTACAGCAATAAATGGTGCAAAAGATGACTTAGATAATGCTATTATTAAAAATAAAGAAGTTTATGATTTTCTGGTTTCTGTATGTACTAAGTATGGAATTGGATTCTGGAAACCTGGTGCAGGAATTATACATCAAATTGTTCTAGAAAATTATGCTTTTCCAGGATCATTAATGATTGGAACAGACTCTCATACTCCGAATGCAGGAGGTTTTGGAATGATCGCTATTGGTGTAGGAGGAGCAGATGCAGTTGATGTAATGACTGATTCTTTGTGGGAAGTAAATTGGCCAGGAATTATTGGAGTAAAACTGACTGGGAAATTAAACAATTGGACTTCATCAAAAGATATAATATTAAAACTTGCAGGAATTTTGACAGTAGAAGGTGGTACAGGCAAAATCATTGAGTATTTTGGTGAAGGAACACAAAGCATAAGTTGTACTGGAAAAGGCAACAATTACTAATATGGGAGCAGAAGTTGGAGCAACTACTTCGATTTTTCCATATGATAAAAAAATGTATGAATATCTTGTTGCAACATCGCGATCAGAAATTGCAGCAGAGGCCGAAAAAATAAAAGATGAATTAAAAGCTGATGATGAGGTTTTTGATAATCCAGAAAAATATTATGATGAAGTAATTAAAGATTAATCTGTCTGAATTAGAACCACATATTGTTGGTCCTTATAGTCCAGATCTTTCAAGAAAAATATCAGAAATGCCTAATGCAATTGAAAAAAAATAATTATCAAAATAATCTAAAAGTTGGATTAATTGGAAGCTGTACTAACTCATCATATGAAGATATTGAAAGAGCAGCTCATGTTGCAAAACAGGCATTAGACAAAGGTTTAAAAACTAAATCACAATTCTATATTACTCCTGGTTCGAATCAAATAAAAGCGACGATGGAACGTGATGGATATACAGAAATATTTGAAAAACTTGGTGGAGAAGTACTTGCCAACGCATGTGGACCATGTATCGGTCAAGGGAAAAGAGATCTGATGTGGATGATGGTGAGAAAAATACGATTATTACTTCTTTCAATAGAAATTTTGCAAAACGTAATGATGGAAATGCGGCAACTGAAGCATTTGTTGCTAGTCCTGAAATTGTTACGGCTTTAGCAATTGCAGGAAAATTAGATTTTAATCCTATTTCGGATAGTATCATGCTTGACAATAATGAAAAATTTATATTTGAAGCACCAGAGGGTTCGGAATTACCTAATGAAGGATTTGCAAAAGTTAAAACATTAGATTTTGATCCTTGTGAAATCCCAGAAATCAATAAAGAAATTTTTATCAATCCTAACAGCAAAAGACTACAGATATTGCAACCTTTTGAAAAATGGAACAATAAAGAAATGGGAGATCTCAGAATACTTATAAAAACAAAAGGAAAATGTACAACAGATCATGTTTCTCCAGCTGGACCATGGCTTAGATTTAGAGGACATTTAGAAAATATATCAGAAAATATGTATTCTGGAGCATTAAATGCTTTCACAGAAACTACCGGTGAAGCAATTAATACAGACAACAGAAAAACAGAAAATATATATGAAGTTGCCAAATATTATAATTCAAATAATATTAATTGGATAGTTATTGCAGATGAAAATTATGGTGAAGGATCTAGTAGAGAACACGCAGCCATGGAACCAAGATTTATGGGTTGTAAAATAATTCTTGCAAAAAGCTTTGCTAGGATTGCACAAACTAACCTTAAAAAACAAGGGATTATACCTTTAATCTTTGAGAATGAATCAGACTACGATTTAATTGAGGCATTTGATATAATTTCAACTGTCAATTTGAAAGAATTCAAATCAGGAAATAACATTAAACTATCTCTAAAAAAACCAGATGGATCAATACATGCAATTAATACTTTACACACATTTTCTAACAATCAAGTTTCATGGTTTAAAGCAGGATCTGCATTAAATCTTATAGCAAATCGATCATGAATGGTATAAATAAAATAAATAAAGATTGGGATTTTACTATTGGATTAGAAATTCATGTTCAATTGGATACAAATTCTAAGATGTTTAGTTCATGTGAGTATTCTTATGATAAATCAGAAAATTCATTAACATGTCCTACCTCTCTTGGATTGCCTGGAGCTTTGCCAACTATTAATGAAAGAGCAATTGATTTTGCAATCAAATTTGGTTTAGCAGTAAAGGGAAGCATTAATTCATCTTTCTCGTTTGCTAGAAAACACTATTTTTATCCTGATCTTCCTAAAGGATATCAAATTTCACAATACGAAAAACCAATTGTAACAGGAGGATCAATCCCAATTTGGTGGGATAATAAGAAATATAATATTGATCTAACACGAGCTCATCTTGAAGAAGATGCAGGAAAATTAACTCACAACCTCTCTAAAGATAAAAGCGAAGTTGACTTTAATAGAAGTGGTGTTCCTTTAATTGAAATTGTAACAGAACCAGTTATGTCTCATCCTGAACAAGCAAGAGCTTTCATCCAAAGAATTAAACAAGTTGTTAATTATATTCTTATATCTAATGCTGAAATGGAACAAGGAAAGTTAAGATGTGATGCAAATATTTCTATTAAGAAGAAAAATTCAAAAAAACTTGGAACAAAAACGGAAATTAAAAACATTAATTCTTTTAGAAATGTACAAAAAGCAATTGAATCTGAAATAAAAAGACAACATAAATTGTTGATGACTGGAAAATCGGTTAAACAAGCAACTCTTACATGGAATAATGAAAAAAATATTGCAGAAGTGATGCGAATCAAAGAAAATGCTGACGATTATAGATACTTTCCTGACCCTGATTTGCCACCAGTAGAAGTTGATCAAAAAAGAATTCAATCGATCAAAAAATCACTTCCTCTTCTTCCATTTGACTTAGAAAATAGGTGGATAAAAAATTATAATCTTACATCTATTGAAGCTATGACTCTATCCAACACTGCTGAGATTGCATCCTATTTTGAAAAAATGATTTCAGTCAATACAAATCCCAAAGATGCAAATAAATGGATTACAGGAGAATTATTTAGACTATTTAATGAAGAAAATAAATTATTTGATAGCAAGAAAATCAGTCCTAAAGATTTATCAGAAATTATATCTTTAGTCAATACGGAAAAAATAACAGCGTCTTCTGGAAAAGATATCTTAAGAAAATTATTCCACTCTAAATCATCTCTTAAAAAACAATTCTCAAAGATGGAAAATATACTGATGATTCCAAAAAAATCAACATTAAAGAGATTGTACAGTCAGTTCTTAAAGAAAATCGAGACGAAGTTTCTAGATTTAGGAATGGGGAAGAAAAATTACTTGGTTATTTTATAGGAAAGATAATGAAAGTTTCTGGTGGAAAAATAAATCACAAAAAAATTATTGAAGTTCTGAATAAAGAATTAAAGAAAAAATAATTAGAATTTTCTTCCTTGAGACACTAAATCTCGAATCACAACATCAATACCTTTTTTATCAATAATTCTTAGTCCCTTTGCAGATACTCTTAAAGTAATAGACTTGTTTAAACTATCAACCCAAAAAGTCTTCTTTTGAAGATTAATATCGAATTTTCTACGAGTTTTGTTATGAGCATGACTAACATTGTTACCATGCATAACTTTCTTACCTGTAACTTCACAAACTCTTGACATTTTTTAACCTTTTTTTGTTTAATTTTATTAAGGTTTGGAAATATAAATCATTTATGACTCATTTCAAAAAAAAATTACAAATTGGAAATATTAATATAGACTTCCCTTTCTTCTTAGCTCCTATGGCTGGAGTGACAGATTATGCTTTTAGAGTAATAGCAAAAGAATTCGGTGCTGGCATAGTATATTCAGAATTTGTCTCTGCACATGGCATTATTAGAAAAAACGAGAAAACTCTCAAAATGATTCAGTTTTCCGATTTCGAAAGACCGATTGGAATTCAAATATTTGGTGATAGTCCTGAAGTAATGAGAGATGCAGCCAAAGTTGTCTATGAAAAATTTAAACCAAATCTTATTGATATTAATTATGGATGTCCAGTACCTAAAGTAACTAAGAAAGGAGCTGGGTCTGCTGCATTAAAAGATTTATGTCTTATGGAAGATATTACTCAAGCAGTCGTAGAATCTGTTCCAAAAATTCCAGTAACTGTTAAAATGAGAGCTGGATGGAATGCAGAAAAAATAGTTAGTACAGAAGCTGGCATTAAACTTGAAAAAATTGGAGTTAAAGCTATTACATTGCACCCAAGAACTACGGTTCAAATGTATAAATCAAAAGCAAACTGGGATTTGATAAAAGAATTAAAAGAAAATGTTGATATTCCAGTCATTGGAAATGGTGATGTAAGTAGCATTGATGATATAAAAAGAATGTTCAAAACTACAAATTGCGATGGTATTATGATTGGGAGAGCTGCGCTTGGTAATCCTTGGTTTTTTACTGAAATAAAAAAATATATGAATAATGAAGATCCAAAAGATATTAGCATGAAAGAAAGGTTCGAAGTCTGTCAAAAACATTTAGATTTACTTGTACAGACTCATGGTGAAGTCATTGGAACAAATAATATGCGAAAACATTTTGGTTGGTACTTTAAAGGATTTAAAGATGCATCGGCATTGCGAAAAAAATTAGTTTTAGTAAAGAATTATTCTGAAATGAAAGATATTTTATCTAATATTAGGCACTAAAAACAAAGGAAAAAATAATAAGGGAAATTATGGACAAAAATTTTAAAGCAATTAATGAACCAATACTCGATTTTGAACCAGGTTCAAAGCATAGAGAAGAGCTATTAAAAGAATTAGAACGACAATCAAGTAGACAAGTTGAGATTCCTGTTATTATTCATGGAAAAGAACACTTCACAGGAAATACAAAGAAATGTGTCAAACCACATGATCATAATCATATCCTTGGTCAAAGCCCTCAAGCTGGTGAGAAAGAAATAAAAATGACTATTGAGTCATCAATGAAGCTTGGAAATCATGGTCTACTACATCTCTAGAATACAGAGCATCAATTTTCAGAAAAGTTGCAGATTTAATAGCCGGACCTTATAGATATAAAATCAATGCAGCAGCAATGTTAGATATTGGAAAAAGTATTTTTCAAGCAGAAATTGATGCATCATGCGAATTAATTGATTTTTTGAATTTTAACATAGAATATGCTCATAAAATGCATGGAGTTTTTCAACCATTCTCCCCTTCTGAGATGGATAATTCATTAGAATTTAGACCTCTTGAAGGATTTGTATTTGCAATAGCTCCATTTAATTTCTTCAGTATTGGTGGAAATCTTGCCGCTGCACCTGCTTTACTTGGGAATACAGCAATATGGAAACCAGCAAGTAGTGCCATTTATTCATCTTATTATATTATGAAACTTTATAAAGAAGCTGGACTTCCTGATGGAGTTATCAATTTTCTTCCAGGATCTGGAGCAGAAATTGGAAACGAAGTTTTAAATCATAGAGACTTGGCTGGTATTCATTTTACCGGATCTACAGAAACATTTAGATCAATATGGAAAACAGTATCTAATAATATAGAAAATTATAAAACTATCCAAAACTTGTTGGTGAAACAGGGGGAAAAAGATTTTTGTATAGCACATGAATCTGCAAATATGATCCCTTAGTAACTGGAATGATTAGAGGAGCATTTGAGTATCAAGGACAAAAATGTTCAGCAATGTCTAGGGCTTATCTTCCTAAAAATCAATGGGATGAAATTAAAGAAAACTAGTCACAGAAGTTGCAACCATTGATGTTGGACCGCCTGAAAATTTAAAAAACTTTGTTAATGCTGTAATCGATGAAAATGCTTTTGATAAAATTGCTTCTTATGTTGATTTTGCTAATATGCAGATGATTGTGATGTTTTATGTGGAGGCACATATGATAAATCAAAAGGATATTTTATTCAACCTACTGTTATTGTAACAACGAATCCTCACTTTAAAACTTTTGAAGAAGAAATTTTTGGACCGGTGCTTACAATTTATGTTTATGACAATGATAAATGGTCAGAAACATTAGATCTCATTGATAATACTTCTCCTTTTGCATTAACGGGGTGTGTTTTCTCAGAAGACAAAGCTATTGCTGAAGAAGTAAATCAACATTGAGATTTGCAGCTGGAATTTCTATATCAATGATAAACCAACAGGTGCAGTTGTTGGTCAACAACCATTTGGAGGAAGCAGAGCATCTGGCACAAATGACAAAGCTGGATCAATGCTAAATCTATTAAGATGGACTTCACCAAGGACTATCAAAGAAACTTTGAACCTCCAGTAAAATATCAATACCCATTCATGGACGAACATGAAGATTCATGAATATCAAGCAAAAGAAATTCTAGAAAAATTTGATATTCCGATTTAAAGAGGTTACCCTCTAGAAACAAATCAGATATCAATTCTACTATCAAAAGAGTTCAAGAAAACTTTGACACTGAAGCAGTAATTGTTAAAGCACAAGTTCATGCTGGGGAAGAGGCAAAGGTGGTGGAGTAAAATATTGTGCAAATTATGAAATGCTCAAAATGCAGCAATAGTATTTTAGGAATGAATCTCATTACACATCAAACCGTCCTGAAGGTAAAAAAGTGAATAAAATACTTATTACTGAAGCTTTGGATATTAAAAAAGAGTATTATTTTGCTATCACATTTGATCGTTCAAAAAATTGTGATGTATTGATTGTATCAGATGAAGGTGGTG
The DNA here is from genome assembly GCA_019654715.1 of Fidelibacterota bacterium. GTDB lineage: Bacteria > Fidelibacterota > Marinisomatia > Marinisomatales > Marinisomataceae > Marinisoma. The sequence goes on from BPEH01000002.1 coordinate 53,798, forward strand.
TTATATTGAAGAAGTTGCACAATTCACCAGAAAAAATTATAAGGGTGGATTAATGACTCAGAAAATTCTCTTTTAAATGGAATTAATGAGATTATTTCAAAACTTTCATTAGAAAAGTATCAAAATCAAATTGAAGACATCTTTAGAAAACTATATAGATGTTATTATGAATCAGATTGTTCTTTGTTAGAAATTAATCCACTTGTTATTACTACAGATGATGATGTTATTGCACTTGATGCTAAAGTAATATTGACTCTAATGCTCTTTTTAGACATCCTGAAATCAAATCATACCGAGATAAATCAGAAGAAAATCCGCTAGAACTGAAAGCGTCTGAATATGGACTAAATTATATTAAACTTGATGGCAATGTAGGATGTATGGTTAATGGTGCCGGATTAGCCATGGCAACTATGGATATAATAAAACATTATGGAGGTGAACCAGCAAATTTCTTAGATGTTGGTGGTGCTGCTAATGTAGAAACTATTAAAAATGGATTTAAGATTATTCTATCTGATCTAATGTAAAATCGATTCTAATTAATATCTTTGGTGGAATTGTACGATGTGATAGAGTTGCAAATGGAGTCATTCAGGCTGTTAAAGAATTGGATTTTGGGTGCTTCCGTTGTTGTAAGACTTCAAGGAACAAATGCTGATTTGGCTAAAAAAATACTTGATGATTCTGGTATTAATATAATTAGTGCTGAAACAATAAACGAAGCTGCTAAAAAAGCAGTGGAGGCAGTGTAATGTCAATACTTTTAGATAAGAATACAAATATTTTGGTACAAGGAATCACTGGATCTGAAGGCCTCTTTCATACTGAACAAATGCTTAACTATAATGCGAAAGTATTGTGTGGAGTTACTCCAGGAAAAGGTGGACAAGTAGTTACAAAAAATCAATTACCTGTTTTTAACTCAATTAAAGATGCAAAAAAACAATTTGATATTCATCCCACTACTATTTTTGTTCCTCCAAAATTTGCAGCAGATGCAATAATTGAAGCCATTGAAGAAAATATCAAATTAATAGTATGTATTTCTGAAGGGATACCTGTTAGAGATATGATTGAGGTAAAAAATATGCTTAATAAATCTTCTAGCATACTAATAGGACCAAATTGTCCAGGCATTATTACTGCAGAAGAATCAAAAATTGGTATTACTCCTGGTTTTATTTGTAAAAAAGGATCCATAGGAATTTTATCCCGATCTGGAACATTAACATATGAAGCTATCGACCAAGTTGTTAATATAGGACTTGGACTAACAACAGCAGTAGGAATTGGTGGTGATTCAGTAATTGGTTCAAGTATGATTGATATTCTAAAACACTTTGATGCAGATGAAGAAACAAAAGGAATTGTTATGATTGGAGAAATAGGTGGTAATATGGAAAATGAAGCTGCAAAATGGATAAAAGATAACATGAATAAACCAGTGGTTTCCTTTATTGCTGGTCAAACAGCTCCAAAAGGAAAAAGAATGGGTCACGCAGGTGCTATCATATCAGAAGGATCAGAAACTGCTGAAGCAAAAATTACCATATTGAAAGAATGTGGGGTTACAATTTCGAATACCGTATCAGAAATTGGAAGTACTATGAAAAGAATAATAGGATAATCAATGAATCAAACACTAGCAATTATAAAACCAGATGCAATGAAAAAAGATAATATGAATAATATCAAAGAAGATATTATAGACAATGGATTTAGCATTCTAAAAGAAAAAACGTTGTTGCTTACAGATAAACAGGCATGTTCTTTTATGATATTCATAAAGAAAAACCATTTTTTGATGAATTAGTAGAGTTTATGACATCATATGAATGTCATGTGATGATATTAGAGAAAGAAAATGCTGTAGAAGAATGGCGTAAGCTCATGGGAGCAACAGATTCACAAAAAGCTGAGATTGGAACTATAAGAAATAAATATGGAACGGATGTATCTATGAATGCTACGCATGGTTCAGATAGTAATGAAAACGCAATAAAAGAAATCAACTTCTTCTTCAATGACTAAATACATTACACTACTACTTCTGATGACTATATGCTATGCACAAGAATCTAGCGATGCATGGCTTGATATTACTTTAGAAGAAGATAAGACACCTCAAAATGTAGAATCAAATATAGTAGATAAAGATGACAATATATATTTCATTATACAAGTTGCTGCAAGAAAAAATTTTCCTGAAGCTATTGATGTAGTTAAGAAACTCAATGAAATTGGCTTTGATGCATTTATTCAAAAAAATGATACCAATCCAGATGCAAGATATAGAATCCGTTATGGAAATTTCTCCTCTAGAGAAGATGCTTCTAAAACAGCAGATATTATCAAAGAAAAACTAGGATATGACTGTTGGATTAATCAAGTAGAATTATAAAAATTATTTTAATTCAAACATTTATTTGTTTATATTGGCGCTGATTAAGGAAAAAAATGTTACCAAAAAAGAGACAATCAAAAACGAGGTCAAAAAAGAGAAGAACTCATTATAAATCTTCACTAGTACGTACTGTCAAGTGTAAGAATACAGGTGAAGAACACTTGCCTCATCATGCATACTATCATGACGGAATTCTTTATTATAAAGGAAAACCTGTCGATCAAGAATAATGGATTGTTGTTTTATCTTTTTCAGGACAAGGTTCACACCGTCCTGGCATGGGAATAAATCTCTATAAACACTCTTCAATAGCAAAATCAAAAATTGATTTAGCTGACTTTAGTGTTGGGTTATAAAATATCTCAAATTATGTTTGATGATAATGAACCTGTTTTAAAAAAAACAATTAATGCCCAAGTAGCAATTTATATTCATTCATGTATTTTATTTGATATTATAAGAGAGAGTAAATACAACCCTGTTGCAGTTGCTGGACATAGTTTAGGTGAGTTTTCAGCGTTATATGCAAATGGAACATATAATTTTGAAGATGGATTAGAAATTGTCAAAACACGTGCACAGGCAATGCATCAATGCGAAACCAATAATAAAGGTAAAATGAGTGCGGTAATGGGTCTTAGTAAAGAAACAATCTCTCAAATATGCAATAATAGTGATACACAAGTTGCTAACATTAATTCTGATCAACAAATTGTTATTTCTGGATCAGATATATCCGTTGAAGAAATTTCTAATGAATTAAAGTCTTTAGGAGCAAAACGTATTATTCCATTAAATGTGAGTGGTGCATTCCATTCAAAATTAATGTCCGAAGCAAAACCAAAATTAAGAGATATTATTGCAGAAAAAATATTCCAAACTCCTCACTGCCCTATTGTTTCAAATTATGATGCAAAAGACAAAACAAATACTGATGAAATAAAACATGCTTTAATTGAACAGATTGATAATACGGTACTCTGGCTTGAAAGTGTTAAACAACTTGGAAACATTAATAATAATTTCATTGAGATAGGCCCAAAGAAAGTTTTAACCGGATTAATAAAAAAAATAAATGAATCATTTCATATCTCTAGTTTTAATTCTTATAATGATACTAAACAATTATTAAATGTTTAAATATTCAAATAAAACTGCTGTTGTAACAGGAGCATCCAGAGGTATTGGAAAGGAAATTGCAACAACTTTAGCAGACAATGGAATACAAGTAATTGGTATTGCAACTTCTGAAAAATCACTGGATACAATTAGAGATATAAACAATATCATTCCTTTTTGCTGTGATATATCAGATGAAAAATCTATTGAAGATTTATATACTTTTGTCACAGAACATTCTAGCAACATTGATATCTTAGTTAATAATGCTGGAATTCATATGGATAACATTCTGTTAAGAATGCAAACAGAAGAATGGAAAAAAGTATTAGATGTAAACCTGAATGGACCTTTTTATTTAACAAAAATATTATTGAAAAATATGGTAAAAAATAAAAAAGGTAGGATAATTAATATATCGTCTATTTCAGGAACTGATGGCAATAAAGGACAAAGCAATTATTCTGCTTCTAAAGGCGGATTATTAGCATTTACAAAATCCCTTGCAAAAGAAGTAGGAAAACGCAATATAACTGTAAATTGTATCGCTCCAGGAATTATTGAGACTGATATGATCTCTGACTTGAGTGATATAGTAAAAAAAGCTATTTGCAAAGAATTCCATTAAAAAAATTTGGAAAACCAGAAGATATTAGCAAAATGATTTTGTTTTTATGTTCTGATGAAGCTAGTTATATTACTGGTCAAACATTTTATATTGATGGTGGAATGTCATTAAACTAATTAGGAGTTAGAATATGTCATCAAATGATAAAGTAAAAAATATAGTTGTTGATAAGTTAGGCGTTGAGGAATCAAGAGTTGTACCTGAAGCGAATTTTCTTGATGACTTAGGTGCAGATTCACTAGATATCGTCGAATTAATTATGGAATTTGAAGAAGAATTCGATATAGAAATTCCTGATGAAGATGCAGAAACAATTACTACTGTCGGTGCAGCACTAGACTATATCGATAAACACACTAGCTAATCTTGGAAAATAGAGTTGTCATTACTGGGGAAGGTAGCATTTCCCCGTTAGGTCTTTCATCACAATCCTTGTGGGATAATTTAATTGGTGGCGTATCTGGAATTAGATTAATAAAACAATTTGATACAGAAAATTTAAGTGTAAAAATTGCTGGAGAAATTTCCGATTTTAATCCTTCTGAATTTTTTGACCGTAAACAAGAAAGAAAGCTTGATCGGTATACTATGTTTGCACTCGTTGCAGCTGAAGAAGCAATCAAACAATCAGGAATTGACTCTTCAGAAGCTGGTGTAATTCTTGGTGTTGGGATTGGTGGTATGCATACTCTTGAAGAACAACATTCAAGAGTTGAGAATCGAGGGCAACGTGGTGTATCACCACAATTTATTCCAAAGATGATAGCCAATATTGCTGGAAGTCAAATTGCCATAAAATATGGATTTCATGGACCAAATTATGCAGTTACCACTGCATGTTCATCAGCAACCGATGCGATTGGGATGGCATATCAGCTTATTCAATCTGGACAGACTAATGTAGTCATCTCTGGTGGATGTGAAGCAGGAATTACCCCATTAACTCTTTCAGGGTTTGCTAATATGAAAGCTTTGTCTACACAAAATGATAATCCAACTGAGGCATCTAAACCATTTGATAAAAATAGAGATGGATTCATACTATCTGAGGGTGCAGGAATCTTAGTGTTGGAATCTTTAGAGCATGCAGAAAAAGAAATGCAACTATTTTAGGTGAAATTGTAGGATATGGATGTACAAATGACGCCTATCATGTTACCCAGCCAGACAATGATAGCAAAAGCGCAACAAAAGCAATTAATCTTGCTTAGAAAATAGCAATCTTAATCCTGCTGATATCGACTATATTAATGCTCACGGTACTTCCACATATTATAATGATATGTTAGAAACTCAAGCAATTAAACAAGCCTTTGGAAATCATGCAGAACAATTATTAGTCAGCTCAACAAAATCGATGACAGGTCATTTGTTAGGGCTGCGGGGCTATTAAAGGCAATCGCATGTATTCATGCATTAAATCAAGGAATTATCCCCCCTACCATCAATTATAACACTCCTGATCCTGAATGTGATTTAAACTATGTCCCAAATAAGCATGTGAAAAAAGACATTAATATTGCAATGAGTAATTCTTTTGGGTTTGGTGGTCATAATTCTGTGTTAATATTTAAGAAATTCTAAATCTATTCGACGGTTATAGATTTTTTTAAAGTATCAATATTATCAATGTTCATAATATCCACATCATGAAGTTTAGCACACCAACAACTTAACCAATCAACATAATTAACTAAATAGAGACACGAAGCGAGATGATTAGAAGCTATTTCTGATGGAACATCAATATGATGATTAGAAACAACTCTATCTTTTAAAATATTGTTTGTAATGTTCATTCTTTTAACATTTTTATTATATCTGATATCAATCCAAACTAAAGAAAATGCATTTTTGTCAATTTCTTTACCCTGCCATCCTACGATTTCATTATGATTCATTTCTGGAAGTGTAATATTATAAGATAACATTTTACTATTTTCATTCAACTGCGACTTCAGTCTAAAACCAATAGATGTTTGTGTTCTCTTCTGTGACAATAATTGGAATAGTAGAATATATTTTTTTTGCTAAGATATGTGCTGTGCTCTCCTCCAAAGATAATTGATCGGAATAATTCTGAAGAAATCAACATTAATATCTTTAAGAAACTACTATCTAATAATCTAATTAGAACTGTTAGGTATAACCTGTTGCAGATCTTGGAGGATATCCCTTTTGGGAGAACATAGTAATCCTTGTTATCATTTTTTAAAGTTTCTAAAAGTTCTCCTCCTGATGTTATTCCAAAAATATTATTGGTAAGTTTTTTTTGCAGAATGATAATATGATAGAGTTTCTTCTGTGTTTCCAGAATAAGATGATACAATGACTAACGTATTCTGATTAATTGCAGTATTTGGAATATAATTTCTTTCTACAACAATATTTACTTGAGGTAAAAGGTCTTTAATAATCAATCCAGCAATGGCAGATCCCCCCATCCCTACAATAACAACTTTATCATAATCTGAACCAATACTAAGTGACTTGGTATTATCAATAGTATTAGAAATCTGTTTTGGAAAGTTTTTTATTTTGTTATAACAAACATTTATGTCGCTTAATTATCAAATTTAAAAGTATTTCCCAAAATCTTTTTTAATTCTTTTTGGTAGAGAATTTACAACTTCTCTACATTTTTTCTCATAACTACTCAGCAAATCATTTGCTTTATTTAAAACACCACTTTCTTTGAAATAATCTTCCCAAAACTTGTTTTTTTTCAACAATGTCTATTGATTTTATTTGATTTTGTAATTTTTCCCAATTTTCTTTATCATATTCAAAGCTATGCTTGATAGAACTGTTTTTTTTCTTCTTTCAATATCAGAACTGGTTCCTTTTCCCATATTTTCTTCTGATGTCAACATTTCTAAGATATCATCCTGCATTTGAAAGATTATTCCTAGATTCTCACCTAATTCTTTGAGAGACGGTCTATGCTCTAGGTATATTTCACCCATTAATGCTGGAATTTCAAAACATAAAGAAAATAAAGACCCCGTTTTCTTTTTACTCATTAACAGATAATCATTTACTGAGGCATTTCTATTCTCAAATTCCATATCATACGCTTGTCCTTCACAAACCTTTCCCAAAATAACTTCATTATATCTAACAAGAACTTCTAAAGTATTGGTCTTGATTTTACCAATATAGATAGGCCCTAATGCTCCCAACGCATCTCCAGACAATATTGCATGGGCATTATCCCATTTTTCTGAATTGTAGTAACATTATGCCTTAGAGTATCTTCATCCATTATATCATCATGGACTAGTGTAAAATTATGTAACAATTCTACCCCCATAGCAGCATTTATAGTATCATTAGAATCGTTCTCAAAAAAATCTCCCAAAAATTGCACGATAATCGGTCTTAATCGTTTTCCTTCAGACTGTATAATATGCTTAATAGGATCATAGATATAGGATGGATCTTTCAAATCTTGAAGCTTATTCCATTCTTCAAGAAAATGTCCTTTTTTATTCTTCTATACTTTTAATCTTCACTAAGTGTTTCTAGTATTGTTTTAGTATGTTTATAGCCATCTTCTGCAGAAGGTGTCCCTGCTTGATACACACTACAATTATCTGTTTTATTCATGATATATCCCTAATGGATAATCATTACCACCTTCCATTGTTCTATCTCCTATAAAAATATATTGACTGGTAGGAAAATCTTTTTTTCCCTTCGCTTAATACTTGAGATTTATTCATTCCTTTTGGTGTAATATCAATTGATATTTGTCCTCCAATAACAGCTTCGATATTTTTCCATTTTGCATTAATTTCTTCTGCGATAGAAGACCTTTCACCAACATTATTATCATATTCAAAATAATCTTGTCGTTGTTCCAAAGAACAATCTCTTCCTACTATACTAAAATTGAGCATTGAACCTCTATCTTCAATATGGTTCCCTGTTTTAGTAGTATAATTGGTATTTTTTAATTTTTCTTTTAGGAAATTAAGTAGATCTTCTGGTGGTTTAAATTCACGATTATACTTTTGAGTATCATTGATAAATAACTGATTCCCACCACAAGGAAACACCCCTGCTGCAAGATTCAATATATAATTGGGAAGTTGTTCCTTTATTTTTTCTAGATTACTACCACTAACAAGATAAAAAGTGTTCTCTTTAGCCCATTTTGAAAAAAATGCTTCAAAATCTTCCGTTATTGGTCTTCTTGAAGGTGTTAAAGTACCATCTACATCAAAAATATAAATCTTTTCCATATTTATTTTTTCTCCTCTAATTGTGAAAAATACCTACCAAATTCTTTTTCAACATGGCCTGATAAATAAAGGGCAGAAATCATTGTTGGAATCGCCATCAAAGCAAACATTGAATCAACAATACGCTAATCTAAAGAAAGACAGCCCAAATTACAAGGAAAAGACATAAAAAATTCTATAGTATACCTTTGAACCTGTTCCAAACAAGTAGGATGCACATTTACAACCAAAATAGAATAACCAAACATAGTGAAAAGAAAAAGTTAACTGAAAAACGGGATAAAATTCCAATCCCAAAATGATTAGAAAAAGCTTTTTGAGTTAACTCTCCTTAAACTTGTTCCAGCCAAATCATTTGAAAGCAAAATAACAATACCAGTAATAGAACAAACAAGGATTGTATCAATAAAGGGGCCAAGCATTGCACAAACCTGACCGATAGGTTCTTTGTTTTGTGCCCAATAGCCTTTACTTCTGTTCCCATTCCAGCTTCATTTGAAAATGCGCTCTTTAAAACCTTAACCATAATACGGCAAAAAACCTCCGAAAAAACTTCCTTAAAAGCCCCATTAAAAATTAGACTAAATATTGATGGAAGGGATCAATTTATAATAAAATAGAAACCCAAAAAAATAAAAATACCAAAAAAGGCCCAATTAGATGCACATCAGCAATACGTTTAACCACCAAAAATTACAATGAAACTATTATAGCAAAATAATTCCAATAATAAGTTTAATGATTTTTCCCCCCTTTGATAAATTATTTGAAAAATCTCTTTTAATTGATTAACTTGAAGAAGGATAAACATCCAAAAGACCAGCAAACTAAACCAAAAAGATAAAATTTAATTTTTTTCCCATCCTTGTTCTATGACATACATAGGCCCCCTGCAATTCATTTGCAGAATCAAAACCTCAAACATAATCCCAAAGAACAGGTAAAAAATTTGTTGCCATACCAACTATGGCCTAACCCACATCCAAAATAAGCCCAGGCCCTCCCATTGATATGCAATGCAACCCTGCATATTACCTATACCAACTGTCTTGAAAAGCGGTAGACAAGTTTGGGAAAATGGCAAATTTTGGGCCTTTTCATCGGGTTCATATTTACCGGAAAGTCCCAAAAAGCATGTTTAAAATATTGAATTGGTTCAGCCTAGAAAAAATATCAGATTCTATTAATATGTAAAAAATATATACCCCACCAATAACAAAATTTGAAACAAATTCCAATAATTGAAAATTTGAAAAAAATTGTTAATTAAATCCATCTTTAAAGTAAGTTAAGAATATAATGAAAAAAATTGATTATTATATTTTAAGAGAATTCTCAATAATATTCTTATTTGTATCAATATTTTTTGTTCTTGTATCGTTTATTGTAGATATTTTGAAAATCTCAATAGGTTTATAGATAACGAGGTAACAAACGATATTCTTATTGATTATTATTTGCATCGCTCCCAGAAATGATTAGTGTTACTATTCCTGTAACCTGTCTGGTTGCATCAGTATTTACCTATGGCATGATGGTACAAAGAAAAGAATGGTTAGTCTTTAAATCATCAGGCTTAGTCTATATAGGCTTGCGCTTCCTATATTATTTGTAGGATTATTTATGAGTATAGGATCATTTTATTTTGAGAATAATATCGTAATAAAAAACAATAAAATAAAAAATGAGATAAAAGACAATCATCTTAAAAAAAAACGAAAAAAGCAAAAGATAAATCAATCTATGAAAATGTTTATCTCCAAAAAAATCAGAACTACTTAATTGCTGTTGAAGAATACAACGATATTAATCAAACAATAGTAAATCTTAATTTTATTGAACTTAGTGATGGAAAAATGATAAGAAGAATAGATTCAAAAAAAAACACTTGGAAACCATTAGAAAAAAATGGAAAATTCGAGATTATTCAATTAGAGAATTTGATAATTCTGGTTCTGAAAAAATGATAGCAACCTCTAAACAAGACTCATTATTAAACTTAAATTTCACCCCTGAAGATATTAATCAAACTGGAAACTCGTCTGAAGAAATATCGTACAATCAACTGAAAAATCAAATTTTACCTTAAAAAATAATGGGGTAAATACTTAAAATGGGAGGTAGATCTACACTATAAAATTGCATATTCCTTTATAAGCCTTATTATTATCTTTTGTGGGATCCCTTTATCGGTATTTAGATCCAAACTACATTAGCATTTGGTGGTGGATTAAGTTTAGCAACAATCTTCGCTTACATAGTACTATTGAAGTTTGGACAATCTCTTGGATATGCTGGATCATTATCTCCTTTCTTAGCTGCATGGTTTTCCAATATAATTTTTATTATCATTGGAACATGGTTAATGCTTAATGCAAGAAAATAGGGAATGAACAAATCTAACAACCCTTACGCTACAGCACTTGATGGATTAATATTAAATGATCCTGTATCTGCTTTTTTTTATTTTTGCCGTGAACGAGAAAAAAATTTGGTTAGCAAGGGAAGGTGGTGATCCATCTCCATGGACAGATGATCCTATTTTCCAACAAGGTCGCTTCTTAAATGTCTTTCGAGAAGATGATCGTGGTAGCAAAGCTATTCTATCCTTTGCTAAAGACTTAGAAAAAAATTTACGATGTTAATTCATGCTTTATTTTTTGGTCGTTGGTGTAACAAACAAGAAACATTAGATGAACTATCTTCAGATATATTGCTACAACCAGAAAAGTTACTTAAAACACTAAATTCTTTTGATCATTGGTGAATCTTACCGCTTACCCTGTTGAACCAATACATTGGGAAGGAAAAATATTCACGATTTAAAGCAGCAAACATTATTTGGGAATATTAAAGAATCCTAGCTAAAATTATTATAGAAGCTGAAGGAGATGTAATCAAAGCTACAATTCGTTAATCTCTTTTTAAAATGCAAAATGATTTTCCTATTTTTATGGCTGTTATTGATTTGGCTTGGTTTAGGCCAGAATTATCCAACCAACAAGCCATGTTCCAACAGGAAATTTGGGGCGTTGCTTACTAGATCGACTTCAAACACATTTTGGCCTAAATAATCATCAAGAAACATGCAAAAAATGATTGCATTGCAAAAAGAATACTGGCCAGAGGCTAAACGAGCATTTCAACCTATTGATATTGAATATCTATCTTGCGAGTGTAGAAAATATTATAGTTATGTTAATGGAACAAAATTATTTGAGGGAAAAAATGTCTTTAACCTATTTAAAAATAAAAAAATACTTATAGTAATTATTATAATAATATTTTTTCTTATTTGGGCTGAACTTGGAGTAGGAATATTTGGAACTAGATTTGCAGGTAATTAATCTGCAGAAATTTTTTCAATTGCAGTAATTGTGAATTTTATCTCTTTCCCCTGGATTTCAAGTGTAAAATTTTCATCAATCTTTTTCCCAATCATAGCTTGGGCAAAAGGTGTTTTGTAAGTTACAATCAAGGGATAAAGATCTAACTCAGATTCGATAGGACCTAATAAGTAATAGTCTTCGGCCTCATCTTTGCCTTCTTCATGGATTGTAACCTTATTGCCAAACCCTACTTCATCAGTTGTAATTTCACTATTCCCGATAATCTTAAATGGCGCATGGGACTGCATCAACTGTATTTTATACACTAGTAAGCTCTGATGCTCTCTAGCAGCGTGGTATTCCGCATTTTCTTTAAGATCTCCTTGATCAGCTGCCTCTCTAATCCTCACTGAAGTTTCTCGCTTCTCTTTATTAAGAGATTTCATTTCCTCTTCCAATACACGGTGTGTATCTCGCAAAATCAAAGTTGCCATATTTATATTCCTCCTGATTGAATTTTTGGACCCGCATTTAAAATATCAGAATCTGAGATATCAAACTTTTTAAAATTTTCATTAAATAATTCAGTAAGCATATTACCAGTCTTATAATATTCATCTAGGTTATCCCACCCTCTATCAGGTACTAAGAAATCATTATCTAATCCTTCTAAATTCAAAGGAATATCAAGATTAAAAAATTTGTCTCTTGCCGAATCGCTAAAGTTTAACTTGCCATCTGTAATTAAATCGATAATATGCTTTGTGAGCTTCAAATCAATTCTCTTGGAACCTGAAATTGCACTTGATCCAGACCAGCCGGTATTAACTAAATATATTGGAGCTTGATGCTTTGCTAATTTTTCTTGCAATAATTTTGCATACACCAATGGATGTAAAGTTAAAAATGGACCACCATAACATGGTGAGAAAGCTGCTACGGGGTAACTACCCCTGTCTCAGTTCCTGCCATTTTAGCTGTATACCCACTTATAAAGTGATACATTGCTTGATGTGCATCAAGTCTCGCGACTGGTGGCATAATACCATAGGCATCGCAAGTTAAAAATATCACGGCATTAGGATGTGGTCCTGCACTTGGTAAACCTTTTGATCCTAAAGAATTTTCTATAAAATTAATTGGATAACAAATTCTGGAATTTTCACTCTTAGAATTATCGTCAAAATCAACTTCCTTTGTTTCTAAATCATACACAACATTTTCTAACAATGATCCATGTCTAATAGCATTATAGATTTCTGGTTCTTTTTCTTTATCCAAATTGATTGCTTTTGCATAACAACCTCCTTCAAAATTAAAGATTCCATCATCAGACCAACCATGTTCATCATCACCAATTAATGGACGGTTTGCGTTAGTACTTAAGGTTGTTTTCCCTGTACCGGATAAACCAAAAAATAATGCTGATTCAGTTAAATCTTTTGAAACATTTGCAGAACAATGCATAGATAAGACATTCTTAAGCGGCAAATAATAGTGCATAATAGAAAAAATCCCTTTTTTCATTTCACCAGCATATTCTGTACCACCTATAATTGCTATTTTTCTTTTCAGGTTGAATACAATAAAATTTTCTGAATTAAGTCCAAATTCTTTCCAATCTTTCTCTTTGACATCAAATGCATTAATAATAGTAAAATCAGGTGTAAAATCTTCTAAATCTGATTGTTCTGGTCTAATAAACATATTATTCACGAACAATGATTGCCATGCTTTCTTTGTTACCATTCTAACATTGATGCTATTCTTTTTATCGTCCCCTGCAAACCCATCAAAAACATAAAAATCTTTATCTATATTATTGTATGTCTCAATTACTTTACTATATAAATGATTAAAATTCTCATCTGAAATTGGCTGATTTATATCTCCCCACCATACATTATTGGATGAAAAATCTTCTTCAACAATAAATTTATCTTTTGGAATTCTTCCAGAAAATTCTCCAGTATCCACCATCAATGCACCATTATGACCAATAACTCCTTCATTTGATTCCACTGCATTATCGATTAGCATATCAACAGAAGCATTTCTAATATAATTAGCATTTTTAATGTTAAGATAACTCAGCATTATTTTTCGCCTCTTGGATGTGATTTCTTAATTGTTTCTTTCAATTCACTAACACCAACATGAGTATAAATTTGCGTTGAAGATAGACTTTCATGCCCAAGTAAAGACTTAATAGCATTCAATCCCACACCATTGTTTAATAAATGCGTCGCAAATGAATGTCTCAAAGCATGAGGGCCATACGTATTCAAAGTTAATTTTTTTAAATTTTTCATTACAATATATTGGATATTATATCTCGATAAGGCCTTATTATTTTTATGAACGAATAAATTATCATCATATGCTTTTTTTACCAAAGGATATTTTTTGAAGTACGTTAGATATTTTATGATCAAATCTTTAGTGTAATTATCAAAACTAGCCATTCTTTCCTTATTTCCTTTCCCGACAACCTTTAAAACATTATTGGAAAAATCAATATCTCGTATTCTTATTGAATTGAGTTCATCAAGTCGTAATCCTGAAGTAAAAAAAAGCATTATTAAAGCTTTATTTCTTGCCTTTATAGAATCATTTTCTTTTGCATCTGAATCAATTTTCTTAAGAATTTCTTCAATTTGATTTTTTGACAAAAAAGTTGGGATACTTTTCTTGTATTTAGGAGAAGGATATGATTTTATTTCGTTAAAAATTATATCATTAACCAAATTTTCCATATGCAGAAATTTATAAAATGTTCTAAGCGCTGATAAAATCCTAGCAAATGACCTTGGACCAACCACATCTTGTAAACTTGATTGAAAATCAAAGATAATTTCTTTTTTTGCTTTCAAATAATTTAATTTGTTTTCTTCAACAAAATTCTGATATAATTCTATATCTCTTCTGTAAGCACTAATAGTCTGAATTGAATAACCTCTATCAAGTTCTAAAAATAATAGAAATTCATTTTTACTATTCTCAAATTTTTTCATCTAATATGTCTTGATATATTGTTTGAAAGTTTTTATCTGGATCAATCTTAAACTGTACTCTTTCATTTGTTGAAGGGTGATTAAACTCAATTGAGTAAGCATGGAGACAGAATCCTTCAATCATAGAGTAATAATTGTTCAGTTGTAATTGAATATTCTTAGAATACTCTTTAGATTTTTGAATTCCACCATTATATAAATCATCTCCAAATATTGGGTATCCAAATTCTTTACAATGTGCTCTAATCTGATGAGTTCTTCCTGTTTTAGGAAAAAATCTTACTGCTGATAAATACCTTCCACCTTTTATTAGCTTAAATCCAGACACTGCATTTTTTCCAGTATTTGATACTTCAAATTTTATCGGATTTTTTTTATTACGATTAAGGAAATTATCTATGACTCCTTCATTCTTATTCCATAAACCCCATGTAATAGCTATATATTCTTTTTGTATTGTTCTATTTTGGAATTGTTCAGCAATTTTCCAATGTGAGTATTCACTGAATGGTATAATCATCACTCCAGTAGTATCTTTATCTAATCTATGGACAATTCCTGGTCGTAAAGGATCAACAGAACTTTCAAAATCTTGTTCAAATGTATCTAGAACAATATTGACAAGAGTTTTATTATAATTTCCTTTAGCAGGGTGAACAATAATACCACGTGGTTTATTAACAATTGCAAAATCTTTATCTTTATACAAAACATCTAATGGATATTTCCATTTTTCTAATAGCGTTTCTTCTAAATTTTTTTTATTAGTTAAATCAATTTCTATGATATCTCCATAATTAAGAGATGCATTCTTCTTAATCCATTCACCATTGATTTTAATTGATTGATTAGAAATCATTTTTTGAATATTAGTGCGAGAAAACTTTATTAATCTTTGAGATAAAAAAAGATCTACTCTAGTAAGCTCATCTGAAGAAGAAACCGCTATTTTCATAAATTATCGCCTTTGAACAATTATAGAGCTATAAAGCAACAATAACAATCCTATTGTTACCGAAGAATCTGCAATATTGAATATATACGGGAAAATATCGATATCAAATTGAATGAAATCAATTACATACCCCCTGAAAATTCTATCGATAATGTTTCCTATAGCTCCACTAATTATTAGAAGCAAAGAAATATGTGAAAAAGGATTCTGAAACTCCTTATTGTTCAATAGTGAAAATAAATAGAGTGTAATTAGTATAGGAACTACAATAAAGACTACTTTTAATCCATCAAAATCAGAAAAAATACCAAATGCAATTCCTGTGTTTTCAACATATGTAAAATTCAGTATCCCTTCAATAACTGAAACTATATTATCGTATTGAACTTTGTTTTGATAGATATAATTTTTTGAAATCTGATCAATCAATACAATGAAGCAGATTAAGAGAAATCTCATAATAAATTCAGTTTCTTTTTCTCTTTACAGAAAACACCTTTAGTAGCATTTGGAACTTCTAATAATCTTTCTTCAGGGATTAGGGGCGAATCGGGACATTCACACTTTTCTGGATCATCTTGATAAACTTGACAGATACCATAGGTACCAGTATCAATTCTATGAAGTGCTTTTTGTAGATTTGTCACGTAATCAGACTCACGAGACATTAACAAGAAACTTTTTTCTACCTCGTGAGCTTCTGTGCCTTCATTATGATCTTCTAAAACATGATCTGAAAACATTGAAGAATCATTTGAGGTAGTTGAACGTATACCTTTAATGTTATCATTAATTTCTTCTATTTTTAGAAGAATATTTTTTCTAAACATTGCAAGTTTAGTTTTTGGATATTTATTCTTTTTCAATTTATTTATTCTTTTGTTTTTTTATGAAAATACTAAAATTATTCTTTTCATAACTAAAAACGGAATTATAATCACTATTTTCCAATTTGTCCACAATATCTGTACATAATATTTCATTCATAAAATATTGTTTATGTTTTTCAATAGCGTTAACTATATCATCGGAAAAATTATTAGATAGTATAATTCTATCATCAACATCAAAATTTGCTTCTTTTCTCATGATTTGGATATGTCTAATAACTTCTCTTACCAACCCTTCTGTTTTTAGATCATCGTCTATCTTTGTATTAATAGAAACAATAACATTATGAGAAAAAAATGCTTCTTCATCTTTTCCACCTTTAATCTGAATAACTACATCTTCATTAATAATATCAAAATCTTCTGAAAAAAGTTTCTCATTGTGTAGATATTTTTTAATTGTTGAATATTCATCCATTGTAGATATAATCTTTACAATCTCTTGCATATCTTCCCCAAATTTTGAAGATAAAGTTCTAAAATTTGGTTTTATTGTAAAAGATCCCATCATTTCAACTTGATCAGTAATTGTAACTTTTTTTATATTTAATTCATCGAGAATAATTGCTTTCTGGTTCATTATAAATTCAGCAATATTGGAATCATTTTCATAGATTTTTATCTCGGATAAAGGCTGTCTTACTTTCACATTAGCTTTCTTTCTTGCAGCTCGTCCTCCTTCCATTACTTTTTTCAATACATCAACTTTCTTCAAAAGTTCTAAATCAATTTTTTTCTCATCACAATCAGGATAAGGAGATAAATGGACACTTTCGAATTTCTCTTTAGAAATATTCTTATACATATGCTCTGTTACAAATGGTAAAATTGGAGACAAAATCTTAATTACTGATAATAACACCTCATATAAAGTCTGATATGCCACAAATTTATCTTTATCATTTTCGCTCTTCCAAAATCTTCTTCTATTTCTTCTAATGTACCAATTTGATAAATCATCAATAAATAATTCGACTTTTTTTAATAATTTATCTGCTTCAAATCTGTCATAATGAATAGAAGATTCTTTAATTAATAAATTAACTTTTGCAATAATCCATTTATCTAATAATGTGTAATCTTTAGGGTTAATTTTTTGTGCATTAGGCTCGAATTTATCAACGCTAGCATAAGTGCAGAAAAAAGAATAAATATTCCAAAAACTAATTAATCTTTTTCTCACATCATCAGCCTTACCATATCCAAATAATAGATTATTCTCTACATTTTGCCTTATGTACATCCATCGCATAACATCTACACCCATTTTTTCAGCCGCATCATCAAACCAGATTGCATTACCTGCAGTTTTATGCATTTCTTTCCCATCTTCATCTTTGACTAAGGCATGACCAAGAAGAGTTTTAAAAGGAGCTTTGTTCTCTAGAAAACTTGACATAGCAAGCAAAGAGTAAAACCAATTTCTAAATTGGCCAGGGAAACATTCCGTAATAAAGTCAGCAGGAAACCATTCTTTCCAATATTCATTATTTTCAAAATAACCTAGAGTAGAAAAAGGAACAATACCTGCATCAAGCCACGGATTTCCAACATCTTCAATTCTACTCCCAACTAACCCCGACTCAGGGTGTTTAATTTTAACATGATCAATCCAAGGACGATGAGGACTCTTACCTTCAAATTTATCCCATCCTTCAACAGCAAGTTTTTCCAACTCTTCTTTCGAGCCAACAACATAAAAACTTCCATCTTCGAATGTCCATATTGGTAATGCTAATCCCCAAAATCGTTTTTTTGAAATCATCCAATCACCCATATTGTCTAACCAATTATGTTCACTATCTGATCCCCATTCTGGAAGCCAATTAATTTCATCGACAACATTTTTAATTCTATCTCTCCAATCCATGTTTATATACCATTCGTTTACTTGTTTAAAAACAAGCTCATCTCCTGATCGCCAACAATGTGGATATACATGAGGGTAATCTTCTGCATAAAGCAATAAATCTCTTTTTTTAAGTCTTGTAATATTTTTTCTGAAGTTTTTTCATCAGTTGCATTAAGACCAGATAAGAAATCAAAACCTTCAACAAAATTAGCTTGATTATCAATCGGTGATATTTCAACAAAATTATTTTTCTTACAAATTTTACTATCTATTGATCCGCACCCTCCGGCCATATGAACTATGCCAGTCCCTTCTCCTTCAACTACCATATCATTTCCTTCTGAATCTTTTCCTCCATCAACAATAACATGACATTGAATTGCATTAACTTCTTTTTTCTCTAATTCAACATTAATATTTGGATAACCTCCATTATTATTTTGTGCATCAAGATAATCATAAGGTCCTTCGTAATTCCAACCAAGCATATCTTTACCTTTGAGCACTTCAATAACCTCATATCCTCCTCTTTCCTTAAAAATTTGATCTAAGGTTTTTAGTTTAGGTGTTCCTTTAACCCAATTTTTCTTTTCAGAGAATTCTTTAGCAAGACGCTGAAACTTTAAATTATTTTCAGCAACATAATAAATAGAACCATCAGGTATAGCTATTTTTGCATAATTTAATTTTGTATTAATTGCTACAGCAATATTTGAAGATAGAGTCCATGGTGTTGTAGTCCAGATAAGTAAATTTTCATTCTTATGATCTTTTAAGGGAAATTTTACGAAAACACCTTTATGAACAGTTAGTTTACGACCTTCAATAATTTCCATCTGAGAATAAGAAGTGCCTGATCTACCAGACCATGGAACAACATCTGTTCCACGATAAATTTTGTCTTCTTCAAACAATTTTTTTAGAAAAGACCAAATTGCATAATTGTTATCCTCCGACATGGTATAATATGAATTATCCCAATCCATCCAATAACCTAGTCTTTTAGATTGATCCGTTTGGATTTTTGAATATTTTTGCACTCTTTCTTTGCAGAGATTAACAAATTTTTCTATACCAAGATCTTCCACTTCTTTTTTAGATTTAATACCAAGTTCTTTTTCTACTTCAACCTCGACCCATAATCCTTGACAATCAAAACCATTCTGATAGCGTAATTGATATCCATTCATAGCCTTATAACGTTGATAAACATCTTTTAACGTTCTTCCCCATGCATGATGAACTCCCATTGGATTATTCGCAGTAATTGGACCATCAAGAAAACTCCATTTCTTACCTTTGGAGTTCTGTTTGATCAATTTTTGAAAGATATCATTTTTTTCCCAAAAATTAAGTATATCGTGTTCAATTGATATAAAATTTGCTTTTGGATTTTCTTTTTTTATGCCCATAGTGAATTAACTATGAACTTATAAGAAATGTCGAATTATTGCAATTTGATTAGAATTTATCTTAGAAGTGTTAAGAATCTAGACGCTCTACCACGTTTTACTAGAACCAAAATTTTTCTATCTTCTTCATATTGTTCTATTTCATTAATGAACTCATTAATATTGGAAATCTTTTTTTGTCCCACACGATTTATTAGATCACCAAGTTCAAAACCAGCTTGTTCAGCAATACCGTCAGGCAATATATCAGTCACAATAACACCCTTCAAATCTGAACCGTCTGACCAACCTGAACTTTTAGAAGGAATATCAAATTTTTCTATTAAAGTGTCAGATATATTGGCAACAGTAAGTCCAAATTGCTTATCTCTATACATATCGCCCATAGATGCTAACCCTCAACCGATTTTTCTTCCAAAACTACATAAATATCTTCATTCCTTCCTGAACGAAGAATTTTAAGCTTTATTTTCGATCCTGGAATACTATTTGATACTAAATTTTTTAATTCTGATCCATTATTAATCTTCTGATCCTCAAAACCTACAATGATATCACTTTCTTCTAAACCAGCTTTATCAGCTGGACTATCTGGAACAACTTCACCTATTATCGTTCCTCGCATTGATTCAAGTTCCATTGCTTCATAGATATCTTCATTAATATCTTGCATGTAGATTCCCAAGAAAGAACGTACAACGTATCCTTTTACGACTAAATCATCCTTAACTTTTTTCACTATGTTGGATGGGATAGCAAATCCAACTCCTGCACTAGATCTTGATCCAGAAATAATTGCTGCATTAATACCAATTAATTCTCCTGCCATATTTAATAATGCTCCACCACTATTTCCTGGATTAATTGCGGCATCAGTTTGAATAAA
The DNA here is from genome assembly GCA_019654715.1 of Fidelibacterota bacterium. GTDB lineage: Bacteria > Fidelibacterota > Marinisomatia > Marinisomatales > Marinisomataceae > Marinisoma. The sequence goes on from BPEH01000002.1 coordinate 74,540, forward strand.
ATCTTGATATTTATCACCACCCTGCGTCATCACATTATCGCGTCCTACTGCGCTCACAATACCTGCAGTAACTGTATGACTCAAGTTTGCAGAAAAGGGACTTCCTATAGCTAATACCCATTCACCAACTCTAACCTTATCAGAATCTCCTACTTTAACAGATTTCAAATTGTCAGCTTCAATCTTTAAAATAGCTAAATCAGTTCCTTCATCAAGACCTACAATTTCTGCATCAAACATTCTTTTATCCATCAATTCTATAATGATTTCATCTACAGGTTTTCCATTATCAAATACAACATGATGGTTAGTAATAACATAACCATTATCTGCATCTACTATCACACCAGAACCCAATGATCTTCCCTGGTAAGAATCAGGAATATTTCTACCCCAAAATCGATAGAAATCTTGAACCTCTTTATTCATTGTATAGGTTTTCTTGGCAGTAATTGTAACAACGGATTGATTTACATCTTCAACTATATCAGCAAATAAAGTACTAAACTGTTGAAAAACAGGATTTTGACCAAAAACAAATGATATTGTAATAATTGATATAATTAATTTTTTCATAATTGTTTTATTTAAATAAAGAAGCTTAAAATAAGTTCCATAATTAATTTAATCCTTTTCTTAGAAAATCTTGAAAATCATTTACATTTCTTGACATTCCCGGAAATTCTCCAATAACAAAGTCATTTTTATCTAAAATAACATAATAAGGAAGTGCAGCAGTTTTAAATCTGTTAATTTGATACTCTCTTTTCTGAATATAATTTTCTCCAGCATCAGTATATAGGCTAACTAAAACAAATTTTTGCATTAATTCTTCCACAGATTCTTCTGTGAATATATTAGTCTCCATCCAGCGACAATTGGTGCATGTAACTCCTGTAAAATCAATAAATATATTCTTATTGTCTGCTTTTGCTAAGCGAAAACCTTCTTCTAAAGAATTTACCCAATCCAGATTAGAATGTGCTTTCTTTGGAGGTAAATATGATTCAATAGTGCCGTTAATATTGTATCCGAAATTCCCTGATACCAAATATAGACTAAACAATAGAAATGGAATTGCAAAAACTACACGTATAATTGTCTGATCTAAACGCATACTTGAAAAAGATACTTTTGAGTCATTTTTAAAACGAATAAGACCCAAAAGATATAAAAAACATAAGAATATTATTACAGACCAAGAAAAAAGGACAATTTCATAAGTAAAAATATTCCAATTCCACACTAAGTCTGTATTGCTAATAAATTTAAATGCTGCTGCTATTTCTAAGAATCCCATTATTACTTTTACTGAATTGAGCCAATTACCAGATTGTGGTAGTTTTGTTAAATAGTGTGGAAAAAGAGCTAATAAGAAAAAAGGAGATGCAAAAGCTAAACTAAATATTAACATACCAATAATAGGCCAAAACCATTGCCCTTGTGATGCTGCAACCAGTATTAGACCCATAAATGCCACTGTACATGTAAAAGAAGTAATAGTAAAAGTTAAAGCCATAAACAATATACCTGCATACCCTTCAGAGTTTTCTCTCTCGAGTGAAAAACGCTTCAATGATTGAGGAAGATCAATTTCATAAAAACCAAAAAGTGAAAAAGCAAAATAGGCAAACAGAAAAGCAATAAACAGATTTACATAAGGATTAGAAGCAAGTTGCGTTGCTCCAGAAGCGCCAAGGAAGATAGCTAGCAACATCCCAAGCAATGTAAATGTCATCACAATCCCAAGCATATAAACAAAAGCCCCTTTAACAGGTGAAGTATTTTTATCTTCACTTCTCTTCAAGAAAAAAGAGATTGTAATAGGTATCATTGGAAATACACAAGGAGTTAACAGGGCTAGAAAACCCATACTGAGAGACAGCAATAAAAAAGATCCAATTTTATTATTTGTGATATCTAATATTGATTTTTTATGAAAATCAAAATTAACAATGGCATAGTCATTTCGAATAGGTCCCTCTACAACGTTAAGTTGTATATTTTGAGTATATTCATTAGGCGGATAACACAGGCCTTCGTTACATACTTGATACCGAACTGTAGATTTTAGAGTATAAGATCCTAAAGGAGTATCATCATTAATTTGAACTGGTATTTTAAATTGTGGTTTATTTTTATGATACTTTGTGATAATCATAAACCCTTCATCAAAATCTTCAATTGGTTAGGTTCAATAATTCTACCAACTTGATTAACAATTGAGCCTTCTATTCTGACAGTTGTTGATTCGGGGCCATCTGGAACATCATATATTGCATAAATATGCCAACCATATTCAAGTTCTGTATCCAAAGTTATAAGAGCGACTTCTCCTTGCCTTATATCATCTATACTAAACCTAAAATCAGCTGGATCATCAAAATTTTTGACCAAGCAATATTGAAAAATAAAATAATAATAATAATTTCTTCATCAGTTTTGGGAAAATAACTTCTTCTTAATCTTTGTCCAAAAAGTTTCTTCAGGAATCTCTATATCAACTTCGCCGAAAGAATCAAGTTTATGAATTAAATTTTCGATTTCATTCTTAGCACAATCGTGTCCATTTTTAATAAAATCATCTGTACGATCAAATGCAGACCAATGAAGGCTATCATGATCTGGGTGAAATACAAAATCAGCTTGATTTAATAGGTATTCATTTAAATGACGGACTGAAAGATCTCTTACTCTTGACATAATCTCAACAATATTTTCAAGCTTTTGATCGGTTTTAAACTTTTTACCGATATTGATTGCAATAATAAAATCACACTTATTTAATAATGGACTCACAGGGGTTGGTAATACCACTCCTCCATCAACCAACATTCTATCATTCTGATATGTCGGCTCTACAAAACCAGGAATAGAGGAACTCTGAACAACCGCATCTACAATACTACCAGATTTATAAACAATTGGTTTTCCTGACATAAGATCAGTGGCAGTTATAATTAATGGTATATTTAATTCATCAAATGTTGTGCATGAAATCAGATTTTTTGTTGCCTTTGAAAGTCTTTCATTCTTAATAATTGATCTTCGTGTTGAACTAACCATTAAAACATACTGATTTTTTATTTGTTTCATTACTTGTGAAAAGACTGATTCATCTTTTTCATCATTTGATATATATCTAAAACCTAAATCTTTAAAATCTGTGCTATTAATATGTTCTATATATTTTTTTTCAACCGTTTTTGCATTCCCATGACAGGCATACATTGCACCAATCATTGAACCTGCACTTGTTCCAGAAATAATATCAGGAAATATATTATGTTCTTCTAAAGATTTTAATATACCAATATGACATGCACCCCTTGCTCCACCTCCACCAAGAGCAAGACCTATTTTCAAATTCTTATACATCTATATTTTTGCTTCCAGGCTTTGTGAGTGGAATATTTTTAAGAGAATCTGGAATATCTTCTGGAGAGAAGATATTTGCAACTTGTTTAGTCACTGAAAAGAATTCTTCATGTAAATCTATTTCTGATGAACTTCTATCAACAATTATTCCTATCCCACAAATAGTTCCTCTGTGATGATTGACTAATTTCATAACCTCTTTTAGAGATCCTCCTGTACTTAGAACATCCTCAATAATTAAAATCTTTTCACCTTCTTTAATGGTAAATCCTCTTCTGAGTTTCATATTTTGATCAATTCTTTCACAAAAAATTGTTTTTACGCCTAATTGTCTACCAACTTCGGTCCCAAGAACAATACCGCCTAATGCAGGTGAAATAACTTTGTCAACTGAATATGACTTAAAATGATTGGACAATATTTCTCCAAACATTGTTAAATATTCTGGATATTGTAATACTTTAGCACATTGAAAATATGCATCACTTCTGAGCCCAGAAGATAGTATGAAATGACCATACATTAATGCATTTGTTTTCTCAAAAATCTCAGTAAAATCTTTATCGTTCACAATATTTTCTCATTTGTTCTGAAAATTCTTTTGCAGCATTATAAATACTGTTAGAATCTTTGTTATCAGCAAAAATTATAGATCGTGAGACATTTACCAAAGTTGAATCTATAAATTCTTTGTTAATATTAACTGTATTCTCTAAATCTCCTCCTTGTGCACCAATACCTGGAATCAGAAAAGGTAAATTGCTTAATGATCGTACTTCTTTCATTTTGTGTATATCGTAGCACCAACAACTAAACCAATATTTTTATTCTCATTCATATCATTTGTCAAATTGATTACATTTCTAAAAGTATCATTTTGTATATATTCTGCAGATGAATTTGAGGTTACACATAAAACATAAACTCCTCTTGAAGAGTCTATAGAAAATGGCTTTATTGTTTCTTCTCCCATATAAGGATTCACGGTAATAGCATCACAATCAAAATGTTTAAAAAAAGCATTTGCATAATGTGCGGCGGAATTACCAATATCTCCTCTTTTTGCATCTGCTATAATAATATGCTGATTTCCAATTTCTTTTATTAATTCTTCTAACCAAACAAAACCTTTTGATCCCCATTCTTCAAAAAAAGCTAGATTAGGTTTATACGCAGCAGCAAAATCTCTCGTAGCATCAACAACTGCGAATGAATAGTCTTTTAATTCTTCTAAAGTAACATTGGAAGCAAACTGTTTTTTATCAATATCAATTCCGACACATAAATTAGATTCTTTTGTTTTAATTGAATTTTTTAGTTTATCTATAAAGGATACCATCAGCGAAATTTAGTTCAATTAACATGATGAAACAAATGGCTTCATAGTAGATTTAAATATTTTTAATTTTCCCCTAAATGGAGAACAATTTAGAAAAGTCACAAACAAAGATTATTGCTTCAACAAATGTTTTCCAAATCGAATTTGTTGAGAAAATCGGCAAAGAGGATTATCCTCCATTGATTAATATCTCATTACACCTTGCGAAAGAATATGGCAGACAAGCCGTTTTAACAAAAAATACTATTGAAAAATACTTTGATGGAAAAAAATCATTGCCATTCATAGCAAGATATCAAAATGAAATTATTGGATATATTATTGGAGTTCCTTTGGAAGAATTACGCGAAGAAAGCTGGGCTATTAATGATGAAAATTTTGGCAAATATAATACACTGTATACTTCTGCATTTGTTATTATGGAAAAGTATAAGTCAAATGGTTATGCAAGAATGTTAAAACGTGTTTATATCAGTTGGGCAGAAAAGAAAGAAAAGATTAGATATATGACTGGACATGTTCGTAGAGGTTTTGCGAATAGGTTTGATGACAACATTGCTATTATCAATCAAGTAGAGAATTGGCAAGGAACTAGGAAACCATTTGAATACTATAGAAGATCATTTGGAGATGATGGAGTATCTTCATCAGTTCATAATCCTCCACTTGAAATTACAATTTAATCATTACTTGATAAAAGACTTACTAATACCAATGCAGCAGCAGAAATAGCTAAAGCTGGAATAACAGCTTCATCAAGACTCCACTGATTTCCAAAATAGACTGTTGCAACTATTCCTGATAAAATTGAACATATAGCTCCATACTTCGTTGCTTTGTCCCAAAAGAATGCTGCTAATAATGTAGGAGTGATTGCTGTACCATAAATAGTAAATGCATAAAGCGCTTTTTCAAAGATAGTTGTATCAGCAGCAAACATTCTTGAAACCCAATATGAAAAGAATCCCAATAATAGAACCAACATCCTACTTAAAAGCACAATGGTTTTATCAGAATATTTACGATTTGAATATTTTAGATAAATATCATTAATTAAAATGGTTGTTGGAACAAGCAAAAATGAATCAGCTGTAGAAATAATAATACCTATTATTGTTGCAAGCATTAACGCTCCAATAAATGGTGGCAAGAAATTATAAGCTGCATAAATTAATACATGGGATTCTTTTTCTATATCAGTAATCATACTAGAACTAATCCATGCATTTGCAACAATCAAAGATTCCAAAATAACAATCGCAAAAAATAATAGATAGGTTGCTTTTTTTACGGACTGCACTGATTCACTAGCAAAAAATCTTTGATACATATTCGCATCACCAAGGATTAATAAAAAAGATGGTAGGGTAAAGTTTATAACATCTCGAAATGAAAGTACACCAAACAAAGACATATTATTGCCTTCACTAGGTACATTTATCATGCCCTTATTTTGAAAATTAATATACATACCATCAAACCCTCCCGCCTGGAAGAAAAGAATTGGGAGTGCGATAATAAAACAAGTGATCATCAGTATGCCATTTGCAACATCTGTATATGCAACGCTTAATAACCCAGCTAAAACAGTATATGCAACAATAAATAGTGCTGCTATTATGGTTGCTTGATTCAAAGTCAGTCCACTACCCAAATTATCATGAAATATAGTATAAATTACTGCACCACCAGCATTAAACTGATAGCTAACAATCACTAGATAAGCAGCAAGGAGTGCAACAACAGATAGTATCATTGCTATATCACCAAATCTTGAACCAATAATTTCTGGAACAGTTAGTTTTTCAGAAGCTCTTGCTTTGCCAGCTATCTTTGTTAGTACTAATACACCTAACATGCCACCTATAGGTAACAAAAACCCAGATGCACCTATTTCAAAGGTTTTTCCTGCATTTCCAAGAACAGACCCTGTTCCCATCCATGTTGCTGCCATAGTACCAACAAGAACCCAAGTAGATAAAGATCTCCCTGCAACAGAGAAATCTTCTTGATTTTTGATTGAATCTGATTTGCTAAAACCAATCAGAAGCAAACCGATTAAATAAATTCCAATGACAAGATAATAAATCATTGAAATAATTTAATCATAATACATATATTATTCTTAATTAATGCAATTACACTGGAAAATAATAATAGGACTACTTCTTGGCACAGCTTATGGAATAGCGAGTGCTTTTGCTGGATGGTCAGAATTCACATCGAATTTTATATCTCCATTTGGAACAATCTTTTTAAATCTTTTAAAATTAATTGCAGTACCACTAGTAATCTCTTCTCTAATTACAGGCGTTGCTTCACTATCAGATACCAGAAAATTGTCTCGTATTGGATTAAAAACAATTTTGTTATATGTTGCTACCACAGCAGTTGCAGTAAGTATTGGATTAATCTTGGTTAATGTTCTTGAACCTGGATCTGCCATACCAGAGACTTATCAAGAGACTTTAAGAAATGAATATGGAGACCAAGTAACTAGTAAACAAAATTTAGCTGATTCTGTTCAAGAAAATAGAGGACCATTACAACCATTAGTAGATATGGTTCCAGGCAATATCTTTGCTGCTGCATCTAATAATAGCAATATGCTTCAAGTAGTATTTATATCAATCATTTTTGGTATTGCATTAATTGGAATTGATCGGAAATTTTCAAAACCTGTTTTGGAATTTCTCAAAGGAATCAACCAATTAATTATAAAACTAGTAGAAATGATAATGTATTTTGCTCCTTATGGGGTATTCGCATTAATAGCCAAAACTATTAGTTCTGTTTCTGGTGATATGACTCAAATAGGGGGTATTTTATCTGCCCTATTATTTTACATGGGGGTTGTAATCGTTGGATTATTTATTCACATGGGAATCACTTACATTTCTATCCTTAAGCTTTTTACCAATGTAAGCCTCAAACACTTCTTTAAATCTATTGGTCCAGTACAATTGGTAGCATTTTCAACAAGTTCAAGTGGAGCAACTTTGCCAGTAACAATGAAACGTTGTGAAAAAGATCTTGGAGTGTCAAAAGAAATATCATCTTTTGTACTACCATTAGGTGCTACAATTAATATGGATGGAACTGCATTATATCAAGGAGTAGCTGCTGTATTTATTGCTCAAGCCGTTGGAATGGATCTTACGCTTGCACATCAATTTACCATCGTAGCAACTGCTGTATTAGCATCAATCGGTACTGCTGCTGTTCCTGGAGCGGGCATTATTATGTTAGTTATTATTTTGGAAGCAATTAATGTTCCGAGTCAAGGAATAGCATTAATATTAGGTGTCGATAGAATCCTAGATATGATCGTACCACAACGAATGTTACAGGCGATGCTACAATTGCTTGTGCAATGGATTCTTTAGAATTAAAAAAATAATCACTACTAATAAATTAATGAATTAAACTTGGGTATGAGAAAAATAATTATAACACTAGCACTAGGTTCTGTAATATCTTGTAGTGGTGGTGGATGGTCAAGCGATCAAAAGGATTATTTCGTAGATGTATGCAGCGGTGGAGGTTCTGTATCTGAATCTTACTGCAAATGTGTTCTAAAGAAAATAATAAGCGCTGGCTATACACCAGAGGATAATGTCCCTTCTTCAGCAATAGAAAGATATGCACAACAATGTGCTTACTTATTATAAATTAAATAGTATTTAGAATTTTTTATAATGTTCTTTAATTGTCGCTTTGATATCTGATAACTGTAAAGATCTGGTTGCAGAAACCATAATAGATTCGGGAAAAGAATTTTTTAAATACTTTATTTTATCTTCATCAACAAGGTCAATTTTATTAAATACATACTGATAAGGGATTTTTTCTGCTCTAATTTCGGTTAATACGCTCTGTATTGTATCAATTTCATTGTATAAATCGCTTGAATTGGCATCCAAAATAATTAGCAATAAATTTGAATCCACTACCTCTTGCAGAGTAGATTTAAAACTTGCTATCAAATTATTCGGAAGATTCCTAATAAAACCAACTGTATCGCTTAATAAAATATAATTTGATTCACCAATAAAAAGACGTCTTACAGTTGTATCTAAGGTAGCAAACAATTGATTCTTGATTACAACATCACTTTTAGTCAAAGATTTCATCAAAGATGATTTACCAACATTGGTATACCCTACTAAAGAAGTTCGGAAAAAATTCTTTCTTTTCTTACTTTGAACTTCTCGTTCAGAATCAATACGTTTTAACCTCTTCTTAAGAAGAGATATTCTCTTTCTTAAAATTCTTCTATCTACCTCAATCTGTGTTTCTCCAGCACCTGCCCTTGTACCAAATCCACCCATTTGCCTTTCAAGGTGCGTCCACATCCTTGTTAGCCTTGGAAGTTGGTATTGCAATCTGGCCAACTCAACTTGAGTCTTAGATTCTTTAGATTTCGCATTATTATAAAATATTTCTAAAATCACCCCGCTTCTATCTATAAACTTTAAGTTTTTATTTAATTTTTGAAAATTCTTTATCTGTACAGGAGTTAAATCTTCATCGAATATTATATAATCTATCTTTAAGGCTGTTGCTTGTTCTACAATTTGTTTTGCCTTACCAGATCCAACAAAATAAGATGAATTAATATTTTTTAGATTCTGCTTAATGGTTCCAGAAACATCTAATCCAAGTGTATTTACTAATAAAGATAATTCTTCTATGCTATGATTATAGTTTTTGTTACGATTCCAAATTCTTGGAGCTACTAATAAAGCTTTTTCTTTTCTAGAATGCATTCGAAATCATTTTTTGAAATAATATTCTATCAAGAATATCCGATAAAACCGATTTAAAATCTGCATTTGACCAATCTGAATTTATTTTTGTTGTTATAAAAAATATTTTTCCATTCAAAACTTCTTTTTCTAATAATAATGGATCATCTGTAGAAAAAGAAATTTTGGAAAACAAATTTTCATCATTTTCTAACTGAACATACCGATAAATTTTTGACTTAGTAAATATCTCATCAATCCCTAAAAAATCTTTATTAACAAAATTAATATTCTCAATTGTAAAAAATTGATTTCGTGATGACCCTCTGACCGCTTTTATATCTGGATAATCTAAACTATATATCAAATCCTTATTATTCCCAAAACTAGAACTGAGGAAAACTATTATAAATCCATTATTCAACAAAAATTTCTGCAAGTCTACCACTGACTGGTTTGACAAATTATCAATATCATTTAAAATAATAATTTCTTTATCTTGAAAATTATATTTTTGGAATTCATCGTATATAAAATTTTCATTGGTAATAAAATCTTTGTTAAATAAAAAAGAATGGTTCTCTAAAATGCTTTGATTTGGAAAAAATGATCCAATTTTGATATTCTTTTTCTCAGGAATTGAATGATAAAGACTTGTAATGACATTGCTTCTATGTAAAAACGAAATTTGAAAAAGGCTATCGCTGTTATTTAAAGGCAAAGATCCGTTGATAATCTGAGTAGAATCAATATTAATAATATTTAGCGTCTCATAAATGGTAGAACCATTAGATATTAACATATTAATATTATCAACTTCTGGATTTTTTATATCAATTTTTAACTGATAAGCTAGGGAATCAGCATTCATTATATCATAATCATTGAAATTTAAATCATATAAAAAAGATGACTCATCAAATGATTCCGAAGATTGATTTATATGAGGTTTTGCTAGAAATAAACAAAGAAGTATAATTGATATGAATTGAATATAGAAATAAGACTTAGATATAAGATTATTTTTTAGTAAATAAATTGGAACTAAAATAAAGATTAGACACCAAAGAATTTCTACATGATCAAAAGACATCATTATTTACTAATAATTAGGTTAATTCTACTATTTTGGGAAACTTTTGTACCTTCTTTTGGATTCTGATTCAAAATAATATTTGGTACTGACTTTTTGTAATCAACAAACTTAATAGATCCTTCTTTTAAATTTGAATTCTCTATTTTTTCTAGACCTTCGCTATAAAATAAACCAATTAAATTTGGTACTGCTACAAAATCGTTTGGTGCTAATCCTCTACTTACTTCTAATCTCATTCCGAAGCCTTTTCTAATACTATCTAAAGCTGTAGGAGATTGCCATGAAATAATTCCTTTTGGATAATTCGGATTAAAAGAATAATAAACTGAATCAATTTCTATGCCAAGTTGGTTTAATTCTATCTCTGAAGCTCTTAGAGTTTTTCCTAGCAAATCAGGCACCAATACTTTTTTGTTTAGATGCGTAATTTTGAGTTTAATTTCTCTACCTGACTTTACTTCTTTTCCAGCTGCTGGGTATTGTTCAAGTACAATATTTGGATTAATATCATTAGTAAAAATTGTATCAGCAATCACAATTTCTACGCCTTCTGATTTAGTTATAGATTTTGCTTCATTAATATCTAAACCTCCTAGATTAGGCGTAAAAACAGTATTCTTCTCATTGATATAAAGTGGCATTAGGAAATAATTAAATAATGCTACTAACAATAGACCAGTAGCGATGAAAATTCCGATTTCTTTAATAAGCTTCATTTAACCAAGTATAACATTTTCTAGATTAGATATCCCTATCATAAAATCTTTTGAAGACATTCTTCTTTTTCCTTCTATTTGAACTTCGTAAACTTTTAATGAACCTGAAAGGCATGTAACTTCAAAACAAGTTTTAGATAAATTAATTATTTTTCCAACTTCTTTATAATTTACCCCTTTTGCCATTTTTGCCTCAAATATTTTCAGTCTTTTTCCATCAATCATAGTATAAGCTCCAGGATATGGACTGAATGCTTTAACCTGAGCATCAATTGTAGTCAAATCTTGATTCCAATCAATAATATGTTCTTCTTTCTTAATTTTTGGAGCTAAAGTAACAAGCTTTTCATCTTGTGTGATTGGAGAAATATCTCCTCTAGAATATTTTTCAATAGATTCGACAATAAGTTGTGCTCCTATATTGCTTAATTTTGATGATAGACTTCCATAATTATCATTATCTGAAATCTCACATTCTTTTTGCATCAATATTTTTCCAGTATCAACTTTAGGCTCTATAAGAAAGGTTGAAATTCCAGTAATTTTATCGTGATTAAGAATTGATCTCTGGATTGGTGCAGCTCCTCTATATTTTGGCAATAGAGAAGAGTGTAAATTAATTGCTCCCATCGTTGGAATATTCAATAACAACTTTGGTAATATCTTATAAGCAACTACAACAAATAGATCAGGTTTTAAATCTTTTAATTCTTGAACAAAATCTTTGTTTTCCAAATTCTCAACCTGTATTACATTAATTTTTAATTTATCAGCTAATATCTTTACTGGCGTATCTGAAAAATGTCTTCCTCTACCCATTTTCTTTGAGGAATTTGTCACAACAGAAACTATATCAAAGGAAGCGTTACATTTTTCAAGTGTAGGATTTGAAAACTCTGTGTTTCCGAAAAAAATTATTTTCATAAAGTTATTTGGTGTTTTCTGCCCTCATCAGTTCAAGAGCTTTACCATGCTTAAGTAAATCAGCAGGAGTGGCATAATCGGTAATTAATTTCCCGTCTAGATGATCATTCTCATGTTGAATTATTCTTGCTAATAGACCAGAAAAATTTGTTGAATGTTTGTTTAAATCTCTATCAAGATATTTGTACCTGATTGACTCATACCTTTCAACATTAATTCTTATTTCTGGAAGAGATAAGCAGCCTTCTGAATCAACATCAGAACCAACAGTATTATCAACTCTCCCATTAATAAATACCAAAGGTTTGTTAGACTCTTCATCAGATTCTTCCATATGTGATATATCGACAACAAATATTCTCTTGTCAATTCCAATTTGGTTTGATGCTAGCCCTATACCATCAAATTCATACATTGTATCAAATAAATCTTGGATTAAAGAATCAATATTTGAAAAATCAGTTATATCAGAAGATACCTTTCTTAAAACAGGGTGACCATATGTTACCACTTTTTTAACTGCCATCTGATTCTTTCTTATTCAGATTAGATAATTGGCTTATAGCAACAGTATCAACAGTAATTTCGCTATTATTTGATACCCTTAAGACTACTTTGTTATTTTTAACTTGAATTACTTTTCCGTGAATTCCGCCAATAGTAATTACCCTATCTCCTTTCTTAAGATCTGATTGCATTTGCTTCAAATTTTCTTGCTTTTTCATATTAGGTCTTAACATAAAATACCAAATAACAAAAAATATCAGAAAAAATGGTAATTGAGCCAACAAAGCATCAAAAAATGTCGACTGTGATTCCTGAATTATTAGTTTATTTATTAACATACAGCAAAGTTAGTTTAGCTATTCTCTTTTAACAAGCGCATTGCGAATGGTACTGCTAATAAAAAAAGTATTAATATCACAATACTATTAGATAAGACATGTAAATATTTAAAACTTTTTGATTCATATTTGAATTGAATTTGATGCTTACCGGCATCAACTATTACGCCCTCTTAAAACATTATTCACTTGAAAAGTTTTAGATGGCTTATTATCAACAGTAAGCTTCCACCGCTGTGGATAATAAATTTCACTTACCACTAAAAATGATTTATCAGTTGTTTCAACATCAATGGTTAATTGATGGATATCCCAATCAATATTCAAAACCTTTCCTTTTGTAAATTGCTGTGAATCCAATTCTTTTACAATAGCAGTGTCTTCTGGATAAAATGGATTATTTTTTAAATATTCATATAAATCTTCTTTAACAATCTTATTAACAAACCAAGCTCTATCAAGATTATTTTTAATTTTATAAATTTTTAAATCCATATTCCCCATAACAGACCTATAAGGAACAGTATTCACTAATTTGAATTGATTAGAATCTTTGAATTCATTTGGACTTAGTATATATCTGACATTTAAAAATTGTAAAAATGGAAAATAAGATAGATTATCAGAACTGCTTAATAAATCATTATAGTGTCTAAACTTTGCAGGATGATAACCTCCAACAGATTCGATTCCATAGAACTTTAGTTTTGGATCTTGAAAAAGACGACCAACAGGATATACTCTGTATAAATCGGAATCATTTTTTAAAAAATCAATCAATTCATCTTCAACGAAAAAAGAATCAAACTTTTTATTAGAAATTAATTGTGATTTTTGACCTGAATTCTTATCAGGATTAATAATATTATTATCAATTCTATAAATATCTAAAACAGAAATAGCCAAAAATGTAAGAATAAGATATTTTGCCTTGATGTCTCTTAGATTCAATCGTTCGACCATATCCACTAAACCAAATCCTGCTAATACATAGAGACAGAAGTTACTTATAATCAAAATCATACTTGGAACACGAAACTTGTCAAAAAATGGGAAAAAATTATAAAACAGGTCAAATATGATACTAAAATATTTCCCAAATGAAAGCAGGATAGATAAAATTAAAATTGATCCAAAAAATATTCTTCGATTATCAAGATTCAAAAACGATAATAATGCAAATAGTAGAACAAAAAATCCAACATAGTTTGGATAATCAGTAAATGGCATAAATCCAGAATAATTCTCGCCTCCAAACCCATAATAATAAGGAAAAAGATAGGTCATCAATTCTTTAGGATGCATTGACCAATTTGTTGCATAATCATAACCTAACATCCCTCCAGATCTAATCGATTCAGATGTGTATTCTAATGATGGATAATATATATGTGAGGATAAAAGAAAACCAATTATGCATGCAACAACAAAGGAAATGACATATTTATAGTTTATAACTTTATTCTTGATATAATAACAATCATGATATAAAAAATAAGCACCAAACAACATCCAAGAATAATAGGCTATCTGAATATGGCCTCTTTGAAGCTGCAAACCAATCAATAACGCAAGAATCAATGCATTCCTTAAGGATGTATTGCGATATAAATTGTTTATCGCATAAATAATCCAAGGAATATAGGCTGCTGTCATCATTTGGCTACCATGCCCAAAGACAATCATAGTAATTAAGAATGGATTTAGCATCCATAGTAGACTAATTGAAAAAGATATCAACGAATTCATTTTAAATTGCTTCATTAATAAATACATACCCATCGCAGAAAAAATCAGATGAATAAATTGGATGCCATTGTCAGAAAATCCTAACCAAGTTAAAATGGTGGTTGGAATATATAACTGATTGATATAAGTAAAAGCTTCAACCGTTGGCATTCCAGAAAAAATCCAAGGCTGCCATAAAGGCCACTTTCCCTATTTTATCTTTATATATATCTAGTATATGATTAATAGCATATGGATTGAGTGTATCTCCAGAACCAAAAGTATTGTTTTGAAAAATAACAGGATAAAATAATATTGCCACTGCTAAGAAATAAAAGAATAGTAAAAGATATTTATTCATTATTTACTCAATAGCCTATTGGTGATGACCTGTACTATATCTTTGTCCTCATCATCTAATCTAAATATCCATATTAATGTCACATAGACTAATAGGATAAAGAGCGCTCCCAACAAAAGATAAATTATGAGATGCAATATAGAGGAATGGTAATCAAAATAGCCTGATTCAAATATATATGGTTTTACAAAATACACAATCATTCCTGTTGATAATCCAGCAAGAATTGGTTTAAGTAATTTTGTTGATAACAAATTCAGTTTCAACAAAGAATAATTTTCAAAGAATCTTAATAAACTAATTAAGAAAAGAGCAATGGTTGTTCCCATTGCTGCTCCAGCAATACCAAATTGTTCAATCAACATTATATTTAAAAAAATGTTTGTAAAAAGTGCAACTAAAGCATTAATAAGATTATATTTTTGAAACCCACTCATTGTAAGGGATGGAGATCCTAATCCAAAAACAGCTTGAATCATAATTCCTACTGTTAATATTGGTAGAGCAAGCGCATTATAACCAAATTCAGATCCAAAAAGAAATTCAGATCCAAAAAGCATCAATATTGTATTTGAAAACAAAATTAAGAATATAAATAAAGGCAAGCTTGTTAATAAAATCCATTTGGTGGATAATTGAAATACTTCCACCATTTTCTTTTGGTTCCCTTCATGAAAATATTGAGAAAAAAGTGGTGCAAAAATACTTGCGAACGCAAATAAAATCATTCTTATTAACCCAGCGGTACGTTCTACGGGATGGTATAGACCAACATCCTCAGCATCTTTCAAATTCCAAGCATAATTATATCAGTCCAATGCATAATGATACCAATTGCAGAAACAAACATTAAAGGAAGAGAAAATCTCAAAATTTTAGTATCAATTTTAGCATTAATAACTTTTTTAACACTGATATCAACAAACTTCCTCAAGTAAAATAAGATCAAAAAGAAACCAATTATAGCAGAAACAACTGTAGGGGCTAAAATTGCAATTTTTGGTCCAAAATATAGATAGGAAAGTATCATGGTAAGCAATAATGTAAATGGATTAATAATCTGATTAACAAAAACCTTATACTTTAATATTTTAAATCCTTGCGTAGCAAAGGAAGCAATCAAAGTTGTTACTGTAAAAGGCAGTGTAAGAGCATAGACTTTGATAACCGTAGATAAAAATTCACCTTCATTGAATAAAGTGAGTACAATCCAATCAGAACAAAAATAAATCAATAATCCAATCACAAGACTGGATATAAATCCCATTTTAATAGATGAATAGATACTATTTCTAACATTGGCATTTTCTTCTTTTTCCCTGCTAACATAGCGAAGCACACCATTATCAAGCCCCATAATGCCAAAAATTTCTCCAATACGAGTAACAGCATTTCCAAGAGAATAAATACCCAACATTTGAGGTCCAAGCCATCTAGCCATCATTATTGAGAATAAATAACGAAACAGTGAACCCATCCCCATACCGCCAAATGATATAGATGCTTCTTTAGCTACCTTTCTTCCTATAACATTATTACTCATCACTATCTTAATTTAAAATATATCCACTTCAAGAACCCACCTGGCAAATAAAAAAATATCCAATACAAAGTTATCGTAATTAATTGTATGCCTGATGCATGTTTCCAAAAAAACCCTAATTTGATTTAATAATTTCATTCTTATTTTTTCAAAAGAATTATCTCCCAATGATTGAGAAACACTATGTAGTATAATTGATTTCGGAGAATATATAATTTTATTATTTCCTTGTTTAGCTCTCACACTTAAATCAACGTCTTCGCAATACATGGTAAAGGTATTATCAAAACGATTTAATTTCTCAAAATCAGATGCTTTTATACATAAGCAACATCCTGTAGCATACATTGTTTCCATTGGAAAAGAATATCTTGGACCGTCAAATTCTCTTATTCCAATATGATTGATGATTCCCTTCCAAAAACTGACTACACCTCCAGCATACCATACTCTATTGGTATCTTTAGAAAATAAAATCTTTGGTACAGAAATGATAAAATCAGAATCATTTAAGAAAGGATTAATTAAATGATGAAGAAAATCCCTACTAACAAGAGTATCATTATTTAAAAAAAGAAAGAAATCATCCTCATTGAATGAGAGGTAGTCAATAGCGGCATTATTCCCTCCAGCATACTTCAAATTTTTGTCTAGAGATAATAATTTAACATCTGGAAAATTATTCTTGAAGAGCTCAACAGAACCATCAGAAGAATTATTATCAACAATCAAAATTTCATAATTAGGATAATCAATTCGTTGAATCGATAGTAAACACTGTTCAGTTAATTCCTTATTATTCCAATTAAGAACAATAAATGTACTTTTGGATAGATATTATCTTCCATTTATTTTTTCTTCAAAATTTTTCCATGAAAATTTTTCTTTATAATTCTTGATAAACAAACTCATTTCTTCAAAAATTTTTTTCAAAAAAATAATTAATTTTTCTGATAAATCCTTTTCATCGGGGTTGACAATGAAACCAGTCTTATTTTCAACTAATATTCTTTCAAACCCCAACATCTGTAACAACAACAGGACGATTAAAATTATAAGCAAGAGATAGATACCACTTTGTGAGGCAGTTTTATAAGGAAGAACAACGATATCAGAAGATATAAAATACTTTGCAATATTATGCTCTTCTACAAACTGTAAATCAAATAAAAATTTATCTTTCAAATTGGCTTTATCTATTAAATCATAATATTTTGACATCGATTCATAATTTTCTCCCTACTACAAGAACTTTTAAATCAGAAACACGATTGTTTAAGTATTTCACTGAATTAATAAGTAAATCAAATCCTTTATAGTCTCTAATTAATCCAAAAAATAAAATAACATTTTTATTAGAAATTTTTAGTGCTTCTTTAGCAGTATCTTTTGTATAAGATCTACTATCTAACGATACAATGGATGAAAAGGGATCAATAATTTCTTTGTCTTTATTGAGATTAATAATTTGATTTTTGAAAAACTATTCATCACTATGCAATAATCAACATGTTTTAACAATAATTTTAATAAATATCTCTCATAAGGTTTATTCTGATGAGAAATAACATTGTGGAAAAAAAATATATCGATTTCCTTTCTTTATGCGCTTAAGTAGATACAAATAAACCGGAATAAAAAAAAAATGCCAATAAGAGATGATAACTTTATCAGGATTAAATTTTTTTTTTTATTTTTTTACCCGAAACCATGTAAAAATATTAATTGGATTAATTACACTATAAACATTATCATTATTAACTTTTTTATCTTGGTATTGGGTTTTTCCAGGAAAAAGAATATTTGGATAGAGTTTTTTGAAATTTATTACGCTAACATCATTATTTTTTGATAACTGTTTAAAAAGAGCATAATGAAAATCAGAAATACCACCTCTTAATGGTGGAAATGGACCAATGGTAACAATCTTCAATTAATCTACTCGATTATTTCTTTAA
>BPEH01000003.1 GCA_019654715.1 Fidelibacterota bacterium
CGTCATTTTGCATCATTTAATTTAGAAATGATTTGGAACACCGCTATTAACAAATTATCCGATGGACAAAAACATTGGTTAAAAATTGTTATTGGTTTAGAGAAAGATCCAAGAGTTTTATTGATTGATGATTATGGTGTATATATAGACAACAAAAGTGAAATGATTTTTCGAAGAAAATTACTCAAAATGAATGATGTTTTAGGAACAACAATTCTTCTTTCATCTCATAGCGATTATTTTCTGAAACAATTTGCAAATGTAGTTATATACTTAGATAATGGGCATATATCAAAAATTAGAAAAGGTTATAAACGATCAAATTATGGCAGAAGAAATAAAAAATAAATTAATTCAATTATTTCTGTTTATAGCTTTTTCTGTTAACCCTTTAATTGCTCAGCCAGACAATCGTTTTGATCCGTTTGATTGGGAAATGTATAGTCAGCCTGGTAGAATTAATTCAATCTCTGAAGACAATACTTATTTCTATTTTGGGACCGAGAATGCAGGGATTCTGCGTTTTAATAAATTTTCCGAACAATTTGATATTCCGATTACTCGAGCTCAAGGATTGCATTCAAAGTCAGTCAAACATGTTTACTTTGATGAATACACAGGAATTTTGTGGGCTGTTGGGGATAAGTTTATAGAGTATAGTTTCTCAAAAACAGGTGGATGGCAAAAATCTGCGTTAACCAAAGCGCGAATTCTAGATATTGGATCTAGCAATAATTATCTATGGCTTAGGTCAGGTCCAAATTTTACAAAATTAGATCATATCAACGGTGTTAATTTGGGAACGTATTCATCTCCAGATGAATCCAATGTTAATTGGGGAGATGTTTCTTATAACTATATGAACCTAATAAACTTTGATTTTAATGATTATTTTGTTGAGGATGCGTGGTTATTAACTATCAATGGAGCGTCAGATAGTAGGGGAGAGTTCTTAAAGTATAAATCTTATTATAAATCAGAACACAAATTCAGTTGGATTGGTTTGGATAACGGAGCATTATTACAGATAGATAAATTTAGTAAATCAATTAAACCAATCTTTCATGGTTTAGGAACTAATTTGATAAGAGATGTTCTTGTTGATGGTGATTTCCTATGGATTGTAGGTGAGGAAGGAATTACAAAATTTGATATGATTCAGAATACATCTGAAGTACTTAGACCTGAAGAGTATTTTCAATTTGATGGGCGTGCTATATCTTCACTATTAAAAGTTGGTAATGAATTTTGGTTTGGACTCAATGGTTATATACTTGTTTATAATACAAAAAAAGATTCATTTACTAGATTCCGATCTGAATCAATGATTACTGATTTAGCGCTAAAAGATGATAAGGTTTGGATTTCCAATGTAAGATACGGTGTTGGTGATATCTTTGCGATTGATATAGAATCCAAAACAAAGCTAGAAGAGGAAATTCCTAATGTGCCCAATCAAGATTGGAATGAAATTTTGGTTATGAGATATAACGCTAAATCTAAAGGAATAGAAGCAGCATTTTATAAAGATAAGAAAGTATATTTTTCTAATGAGAACGGTATATACAATAAACAGTGTAAGGCCATCAAATTTAACGGTAAACTCAAGTTTATATTTTAATGGTGCCGTAAATGATATTTTGGTTTTGGAAGAATTCATGTTTATAGCGACAGAAAGAGGATTGTTTGTTGTTGATTTAAGATCTAAAAAACTATTGGAACATTATGATTTTCTATTTTTACGCGATATTATTGAAATAAATTATTTTTCAGATTTTTTAGTATTACTTACTAGGGATGGATTAGTTAAGTTTAATATGGAGTTATAGTGAAGAAATTTCTTATTTGTATATTATTAGTTGGTTTAATTTTTCCTCAAAACAGAAATCAAAGAGATTTAGATCGCAATATTGATCAATTTCGAATGATTTCTTTTACACGTCCTTTAGAATCAGGCTTAGTTGAGATAATGTCTTTTGTTGTTATCCCAAATCGATCCCTTCAGTTTATCAAAGAAAAGAATAAATTTATTGCAGAATATGATGCAAACATATTTGTTACAACCGATGATGAAGATGTACAAGTTGCAACTGGTTCTTTTTCAGATAAAATTGTATCTAACAGGTTTTCTGAAACTACTTCTAAGGTTAAAAGTACAGTTCTAAACACTTCTTTTGTTGTGCCTTTAGGTGATTATAATGTTTCTATGACGGTGAAAGATCTTGACACAAAGTTGAGCAGTAAAAAGAATAACGAAGTAAAGCTAAAACAATTCTCGAATGATTCTCAAATTTATGATCCAATATTTATAAAAGAAGCAAAAGGGGAATGGGGATTTAAATCTAATGAATTTCCAATCGATGCCAATCAGATAGTTGTTAAAAATAATGAAATAAAATTCTACCAATATGCTACTGTTGATATAGGAGAATATGAAATGGTTATCAATATATTGAGTGGAAAAGAAGTGCAGTGGAATAAGACAATTAATTCATCGAGTGATAGTAGAATTGTTTCCCATTTAATTACAGTTCCTACGACGGATATAGATAAAAAAGATTTAAAAGTACAAATCTCTATAAATCAAAAGAATTCTACAGAATCCAGATCTTTGGGATTCAGATTTAGAAATTCTTTTATGCCTGATAGCATTAATAATATTGATTTAGCATTATCTCAAATGAGCTATATCTTAACACCTGAGGAAAGAAAAGAACTAAAAAAACTAAAGCAAAGTGACAAAGAAAATTTTTTCAAAAAAGCATGGGCAAGAAGAGATCCAAAACCGGATACAAAGATTAATGAATTAATGGATGAGTATTATGCAAGAGTTGCATTTACAGAGGAGAATTTTTCTAGAGGAACTGCAGGAGGTTGGCGATCTGATATGGGTATGATCTTTATTTTATTTGGTAAACCTGATGATATTCAGAGATATTCCTCAATGCAGAGCAATTATAGCTATGAAACTTGGTATTATTTCTCTATTGGACAAGAATTTGCCTTTATTGATGATTATGGTTTTGGTGATTATAGATTAAGATATCCATTTGTATACTAATTTTATGAGTAAAGAAGACTACAAGAAAAAATACAAGGAATTAAAAAAAGCACAGGAAGAACTTCATAAAGGTCATAAGGATTCTATGCAGAAATTAGAAAATTCTATGCGAGAGTTAGAAAAATTAATAGGACCTAGTGATAGTGAAATCAGTTCTGAATCTTATCAGTTATATACAGATGGTGCAGCTGAATTTGATGATGATTATAAACCAATTAATGCCGCAATTGGAGGACTTCTAAAAAAAGGTGACAAAGTAATTTTTTCTTTTGCCGAAAATATCGGTAGTGGTCGCACAAGCAATGAAGCAGAATATTTAGCTTTAATTAAAGGAATTCAAGGATGTCTTGAATACGAAGTTTATGATATTAGTATATGCGCTGATAGCAAATTAGTTGTTAATCAGGTTAACGGTAAATATAAGCTAAAAGATTCTAAAATGATCAAGCTTCATGGCGAAGTGATAAAACTATGTTCTAAGCTAAAATCTTGGAATATATCTCATGTAGTTAGAGAAAAAAACACAGAAGCTGATGATTTAAGCAAAAAAGGATTAAGGAAATAAAAAGATAATGAATAGGAATAATATTTTATAAATTGCATTCATGAAATTTAAGTTTTTAGAAAATATAGTAGGTAGTTTTGATTGGGTGAGCGGTGATATTGCTATTGATTTAGGTACGGCAAATACTTTGATATGGCTTTCAGGAAGAGGACTTATTATAAATGAACCTTCAATTATTGCAAAATCAACACAGACGGGTAAAGTCCTAGCTGTTGGAGATCAAGCTAAAGAAATGTTAGGGAAAACACACCAAGGGATTGAGACAATTCGACCTTTAAGAGATGGTGTAATCGATGACTTTGATGCTGTTTATTCAATGCTCGATAGTTTTATCAAAAAAATAAATTTAAATCGCCTTAGAAGACCAAAAATAGTAATCTGTGTACCTTCTGATGTTACTGCAGTTGAGAAAAAAGCTGTAAAGGATGCTGCTGAAAAACAAGCTGCAAGAGAAGTGTTTCTAGTTGATGAGCCTGTTGCAGCCGCAATAGGCATTGGACTTGATATCAGTAAACCTTTAGGCAATATTATTGTTGATATAGGCGGCGGAACTACTGAAGTAGCAGTTATATCCTTAAATGGTGTTGTTACAAAAAAAGCAATTAGAGTTGCTGGTGATGAGATGGACGAAGCCATTATACATTGGTTTAGAAATGAACACAAACTTGAAATCGGAGAACAGACTGCAGAAGAAATTAAGATTTCCGTTGGTTCTGCCATGAGAGTTCGTTCTAAGAATATTGTAGTAAAGGGTAGAGATTTGGTATCGGGTATTCCTAAGACTCTAGAAGTTCGATCTGATGAGGTTAGACAAGCTTTAAAAGATCCAGTAACTAGAATTGTAGAAGTTATAAAACAAGCATTAGAAGATACCCCCCCTCAGTTATCTGCAGATATTGTAGAAAGAGGGATTATTTTAGCTGGTGGAGGATCTTTGTTAAAAGGTATTGATCAGGTTTTAAGAGAGAAGACAGGAGTACCTGTTAATGTCGCTGATGAACCACACTTAAGTGTTGTAAAGGGTTGTGGTATAATTATTGAGAATCTTGAAAAATATCAAAATGTAATAAATCGGAATATCTAAATTTCTATTAAGAATGGCTAATGCTGGATTATTGAATGAAAAAAATTTACCTGTCTCCACTTTATTAATCTGTATTCTTTTATCGATTTTTCTGATTTTCTCAAGTGAAAATGAAAAAATCCAGTCTTTTAGAGTATATACTACAGATAAATTTTCTTTTTTATATCAACCATTTAATTGGATTGATAACCAGTCTTTTTTAATGAAAAGGGTAGAAGTTCTTGCATCAGAAAATTTGAAATTAAATTTAGAAAATCAAATTTTATCTTCAAATGAACTGGAAAATAAACGTTTACGTGAGTTTCTTGATTTCAAAGCAAAAAGAGATTATAATTTTATCGGTTCAGATGTTATATCGAAGGGAACTAACTCTAATCTTAATGCTTTTCTAATTAACCAAGGGTCAAATAGTGGAGTGAAAAAAAATGATCCTGTACTATCTTCAAAAGGGGTTGTTGGAAAAATTATCGCTGTATCTGATAACCATTCTTCTGTGCAACTTATAAGTGATGGCAATTTTAGGCTTAGTGTTAAGATAGTACCATCTGAAAGTGAAGGCATAATGCGCTGGAGAAGTAATCAGATTTGTGAAATATTTGAGGTTAAAAAAACTGCAAAAGTTAATATTGGGGATATAGTATTAACATCAAATCTTAGTTCTTATTTTCCTCCAGATCTTCCAGTAGGTAAGGTTATAAGTATTCATGACAAATCGGATAGCTTTAATAAAATTGTTCGTTTAGAACTTTATGCTGATTTGTCTACAATAAATCAGTTGTTTATTATTGTTGACACGGATGGGGAATAAATTATTATGAGATTATTTATCCAATATTTTTGTTTAGCAGTTGTTTTCCAGCTGATATTTTCTGAGCTTTTAACTATTAATGGATTTCAACCTAATATCATGTTGTTATTTGTTATTTTATCTCAGATGTCTCAGTCTAATACTTCGAAAGCTGTTATAATAGGTTTCTTAGTTGGATTAGTCTGTGATTTAGTCTTATTTACTGGTACATATCTAGGTTTATCAAGTTTAGTTTTCTCAATCTGTGCATTTATAGCATCTCGAATTCGTTTTAATTTTGTATTTCAAACTTTTGATTTATACTGGATAACTACTTTATTGGTTGGTATAGTGATTTACTGTTTATTTAGATATGATTTCCTTTTCTTTAGCAACTTTTTCCTTTTTCTTAAAAGTGTAATTTCAATTTCATTATATTCTGTTTTTGTTTCCTTTATTTTGGTAAAACTCTTCTCGCTAAAGAGGGTTATATTAAGTGCTTAAGGTTGATAATAAAGCGGATCTATTTCATTACAGAACTTTGCTTTTTATCTTGTGTTTTTTATTGCTTGCCTTAATAGGGAGATACTATTATCTACAAGTAATTGAATATGAAAGGCATTTTTCCAAATCACAAATTAATCGTGTAAAAGCAGTTACAACTTATGCTCCGAGAGGTCTGATTTTAGATCGTTCTGGTGAAATTCTTGTAGATAATTATCCAACGTATATTTTAACAGTGAAACCATATAAGCTAGAGGATAAAGAAGTTATATTTAAAAAATTAGCTCCAATTTTGGATACAAATTTAGACGAATTAAACAGAAGGTATAAAAAGTATTATAGAGGGAAATTCCTTCCTGCTATCATTGGGAAAAATCTCTCATTTGAACAGATTTCTAAGATAGAAGAAAGAAGACTGGATTTTCCTGGATTTGAATATGAACGATTTGATGAAAGGATTTATCCTTCGCCGTTTAATGAAGCACATTTTTTAGGTTACTTAAGAGAAGTAGATCGAGATACTATTCCATCTCTTGATAAGAGCCTTCTATATAGAGCAGGAGAATTAATTGGGTGGCAGGGAGTAGAAAAACAGTATGAGAAGCAATTAAGATTTTCTAAAGGAATTGATTATGTAGAGGTTGATACATATGGTAGAGAAATATTTGAATTAGAAGAAAACAAAATTCCTGCTTTTCCTGGGGAGAATCTTGTTTTATCAATTGATTCAAATCTACAAAAGTTTGTCAAGGGTTTATTGGCAGAAAAAAAAGGATCAATTATTATCTCCGATGTTAATAGTGGTGGAATTCTCAGCATGGTTAGTAGCCCTTCTTATGATCTAGAGGTATACAGAGGAACAACATCTGAAGAAGATTGGGACATACTGCTCTCAGATGTCGATAAACCTCTACTCAATAGATCTATTTCAGGGCTATATCCCGCTGGTTCAATGCTAAAATTAATTACAACGATTAATCTTTTAGAAGACAATACCGTTGCTCTTTCTGATTCTACATTATGTGTAGGAGCAATAGAGTATGGGGGAAATGAGTTTCGTTGTTGGAATGAAAATGGACATGGTTATGTAGATTTAAATGAAGCTATCATACAATCATGTAATATTTATTTTTATGAGAAAGTACAGTTGTTGTCTCTAGAGAGTTGGGTTGAAACTGCTAGAAATTTTGGGTTTAATAGTTTAAACAGAGATTGATTTACCAAATGAAAAAATTGGATTGATACCAGATCGAGAATTTTTTACTAAACAATATGGTAGATGGGGTTGGTCTGAGAGAGGAGTGTTATTAAATCTTACATTGGCCAAGGGGAATATTGGTGACTCCAATCCAAGGATTGCGTTTTATTAACCATATTGCATCAAAAGGGGAGACTGCAAAGTTAAAGATGAATCTTAATAAAGATGTTAGTTACTATGCTCCAATTGAGTATTCAGATAAAACATGGGATTATATATGGATTCGTTATTTGATGTAATTAATGCAACAGGAGGAACCGGTTGGAGGGCAATGTCTTCTAGTAAGGATTTGCAATTTTTTGGAAAAACTGGTACTGCAGAGAATCCTCACGGAGAGGCACATGCTTCGTTTATAGGATTTTTTGAGTTAAAGATAATAAATATTCAATTGTAATTATTGTCGAGAATGGAGGTAGCGGAGGTTGGGTAGCAGCTCCCTTGGCTGGTGATATAGTTCATATTTTATTAATAATTCACAAAATATTTGGCGGATAAATAATTATGTCATCCAATAATTTATACTTTTTAGTCCAAAGGATTTAAGAAATCGAGTAATTGTATTAACAGGTGTATTGCTTATAATTGGCCTTGTTGCTCTTTATAGTATTTCTGATAACCTTTTCAATAGGAAGTTCATTTTTTAGGCAGTGTATATTCATATATTGTCATTTTTTGCTTATATATAAAAAGAACTATTCCTCTAAAGACTGTTCATGATTATTCAACAACATTTTTTAGGAATAGCAATATTATGTTTTTTCCATTTTTTCTACCACAAGTTGAATATACATATCGATGGATTGATCTTGGTTTTATGACTTTCAACCATCAGAATACTTAAAGTTTGCATTGGGTTTTTGTCATAGCAAAATATTTGTCTAATCACCAACTTAAGTAAAATCTAAATCAATTGTTATATTCCTGATTTTAACTCTTTTTTTTGCTGGAATAGTATTAAATCAGCCAGATTTAGGGACAGCATTATTGTATGTGCCCTCTAATCCCAATGCTGCTTTGGGCTGGAGTTAATGGTTTTATTATATTTTTAATTATTACTCCAATAATTACTATACTTGCAGCATCAAATACTATTTTTTTCAGCTATGGGCTGTCATAATGTTTCTATGTTTTTTAATGTTTCGTCCAAAATTTTTTATCAGGTTCAGTGCTCTATTTTGCCAATATTTTTACGGGTTTATTGGCTCCATTTTTTTGGAATAATTTAGCAGAGTATCAAAAGCAAAGGATTCTAACCTTCTTAAATCCAGATCTTGATCCAATGGGATCCGCTTATCATATTATACAAAGTGTAACTGCAATTGGTTCTGGCGGTTTTTTTGGAAAAGGATTTGGTCATGGATCTCAAACCCAACTTAAGTTTTTACCTGTACAAGAATCAGATTTTATCTTATCAGTAATAGCTGAGGAGTTTGGATTTGTAGGGATTTTTCTTGTCATGATTATCTTCTTTTTATTTATTAAAACCTTGCTTGATATTGCATTTAAATTATCTGATTATTTTTCTAGTCTTGTCATAGTGGGTATAGCCTCAATTCTTTTATCTCATATATTTATCAATTCTGCAATGACTATAGGTTTATTGCCAGTGAAAGGATTACCATTGCCTTTTATTTCAGCAGGGGGATCTTTCTTATTGTCATGTTTTATAATGTTAAGTCTAGTAATTAATTTATCAGAAAATTAATAATAATTGTCGGTTGAAGTTCTCATCCTATTTACTTAATTTTCTTGCTTCTTGGTGATGGCAAAAAAAATCTTTTATATTACTAGCGAAATGGAGCCTTTTGCTTCGACGTCATCTTTATCTGATTATTCTTCTGATGTTCCTTTAAATCTTCAGTCAAAAGGAAACGATGTAAGATGTTTGATGCCAAAATACGGCTTTATTAGTGAGAGAAAATATATCTTAAGAGAAGTAATTCGCTTAAAAGAAATTTTTCTTAATTTTGATGATTCTGAACTCATATGTTCTGCTAAAAGCGCATTCCTGCCAAAATCTAGATTGCAGGTATATTTCTTAGAGGAAAAAGGATTTTTTGGAGAGTTAAATAATCTTTTGTATAAATCAAAAAATGGTCGATTTTTAACTGACAATGACAAACGATTTGCTTTTTATTGCCTCGCATCAATCAAAATGTTGCCAAATTTGTTTTGGTATCCAAATATTATTATTTGTAATGGTTGGACGGCAGCATTAATACCATTGTTTCTAAAAATTTTATCAAAAGAGAATAAAGAGCTTTCAAAGATTAAATCTATTTATTTAACCAATTCTCTTAATGAAGATGTTATTTTTAATTCTAAAAATATAGGATTACAGGATGAAACTATTTCTTCAATTAAGTCGTTAAACTTAAATCAGATAGGATGTATGTTTGCAGATAAAACTATTATTGTTAATGGTGAAAAAAGTAATATATCATCTAGGCTAATGAAATTAAAAATATTCAAAGATTCAAAAAAATGTTCTAGAGTTAACTTAAGTGGTGGCGATGAAATAGATTATTCACCTTTATTGGATAAAATCGATCGTACAGTTAAGGTTCTATAATATGAAATTTCATTTTTCTAACAGAATTTCTCTTCTAATTATTAGTTTACTTTTTATTGCTGTGTCTTGTTCAGAAGAGACCATTTTGTATGATGATATAGATAATCCAGAATATACAATTAACACCCTAACTCTTCCTTTGGATAAAAGTAAAGTTTTTCAGGCTTATCCTAGTGGGTTAGGGACAAGTCAAACCTTATTTTTTGGAGATTTAAAAGATTCAGAAAATTTATTCTCTTTGGTAGAGTTCACTTTATTCGCTGGTTATCTTCCACCAACCCAACTCAATGATTTGTTAGCAGATTCAATTCAAGTAGATAGTGCAATGGTTTTTGTTCAAACTACTGATTCATTGTCCTCTGCGTCAACTTTGTCTTTATATTCAGTATTAGCAGATCAAGATAGTATCTTTTCTGAAGACTCAACCAATTTTTATAGTTTGGCAGATTATATAGATTTTGAGAGTGTTGCTAAATTAATCCATGAAGTTTCTTTGGAGTCGATTATGCCTGACAGCGCTGCTACACATGATACTATTAGTTTTTTATTTAAGGATGATAACATTGATCTAATCAAAGAATTCTTCGATACAGAACAATATCCTGCAAGGACAATGATGTTAAAAGCAAGCGATGATTTAGATCAATTATTTACTATTAAAAGTGAAGAGTCAGGAGGCTCATCTAGTCCAAAATTAAGAGTGTGGTACAAAGCAACAGTAAACGATACTACATTGGTTGATACTTTTATTACATTTTATGCATCACGAGATATTAGTGTTGTCCAACCGCCTGAAATTACGCTTGAAGACCATGATTATGTCTCAATAAATTCCGGTTCAGGGAATCGCTCAATACTTCAATATGACTTAAATGTTATTGATGATCTTACAAGAAATTCAATTGTAAAAGATGCAAGATTAATACTAGACGTTGAATCGTCCAACGTGGATGAAGGAGACGATTTTTTTGTTGTGATTGCAGCGTTATCGGATACTGTATCAAACTGGAGTTTTACAACATTTGATACTCTTTCAGGTGCATATGAAAACGAAGATTATTCTCTTGATATAAATTTTTTAGTTTCAAGGAAAATTGAAGATGGTAAAGTGGAGCTTCCTATTCAGAATTTTATTCAGTTGTATAAAAATAATTTAATTGAAAATCATGGCTTACAAATCTGGAGCGCTCCATCAAATAGTCCATTTGATAAAGTAAGACTGAATACTCAAAATGTTGAGGTGTTATATGTTAAGCCATAGATTTATATATATTCTATTGATAAGTGGTC
Organism: Fidelibacterota bacterium; assembly: GCA_019654715.1. Classification (GTDB taxonomy): domain Bacteria; phylum Fidelibacterota; class Marinisomatia; order Marinisomatales; family Marinisomataceae; genus Marinisoma. The sequence goes on from BPEH01000003.1 coordinate 11,122, forward strand.
TATTAGGGCAGTCTACAATGAATGGATATGGTTATGGTATGTTCTCACAGAATAATGAATCAGCATCTTTAGGTTCAGGGTCAGTTGGTTTAGTCCCAAGTTTTCAGAATAATGTATCTTTATCTAATCCTTCAACTTGGCATAACATGCCGTTTACATTTTTGTCACTTTCTTTTGAAGGTCAACGTAATTCATTTGGTAATCAATCCGTCAATAATTCGAATTTATCTGGTGCAAAACTTATTATACCCGCAAAACAAAAATTATCTATTGGAATAAGTTTTTCTCCATTTTTATCAAGGCAATTAACTGTTGTTGATAGCACTTACCAGGAATTTATATTTAACGAAAGTGATACACTAAGTTACTCTCGATCAGATGAAACTAGCGGCGGTTCATCAATGATGCAATTTGCTTTAGGTTATAATCTAAATGATCAAGATGATATTGGGGTTGCTATAGATGTAATTTTTGGATCATCTCGAAGTATACGAAATCTGATTATCGATGACACAAATCATCTTCTACAATCTAGAGATTATTTTTCAGGCTCGTTGCTTGAATTATATTATACTACTAAAAGATTTTCCTTTAGAGATAAACCATTGGTTCTCGCTTTGAATTATAATTTTTCTCTTAATCCTGTTAATGTAGAGAATGAATCATACCAAGCATTTATTGATATTAATTCTAACAATTATCATGATGGCAATGACTATCCTAGCGCTACCGAAGCATTATTGCCAACAAAGGTTGCTTTTGGGGACGAAATCAAAATTAACAATATTAAGATTGGATTAGACTATGAGATTCATGAACTCTATCATTTACAGCTCGAACTTGATATGTGGGAAAATAAAGGAAATAACAATTTATTAAGTTCGATTTATCCTGGGCATATTAAAGAAAAAAATAGAGTCAATGTTTCGTTAAATAAATTTCCAAAACCTTTGTTTACAGATAATACATTTGATAGAATGCATCTTAGAGGTGGTATATTTTTTGGTAATTATAATATCGTGAACCCAATGACTACAGAAAGTTTAGATTCTGTTAATGAAGTTGGTTTAGCTCTAGGTTTTGGTGTTAAATTTGGATTAACTAATAGCCAACTGGATATTGGATATAATTTTGTACAAAGAAGTGGTATTTATCAAGCTGGTGTTGAGAATATGCAAGTTTTTAGTGTAGGTCTGAGCATTGGAGATTTATGGTTTATTAAAAGAAGAGAAATTTAATAGATAGGAGACTGATTTTCATGAATAAGCGATATTTATCTAATATGTTAATTATCATACTCTTTTTCTGTAGTACACTTGATGCGCAATGTAGGAGAGGGGAAACACTAAGGATTTCAAATGGAATTGAAACAAAAGAAGTAGATTGTAGAGAAGCTACTCGACTAATTTATAATGAAGACTATTGGCCATATTCTATTGAAGATGAAAGAGAAGATAGATGTCCACAGCTTGCAAGCAGTGCGCAACAATATTATAGTACTAGTAGTTGGGAACTAAGTGCGAATGCATATTCTGAATTGATTAATTTGCGATGCGATGAATGGGATTCAGATTGGGTTAATCCGAATGACGTATACTTATATTGGGCTGTTACACTAGAATATCTGGGTCAATACGACAAAGCAGAAGCAGCACTTGTTCAAGGATTGGAAGAGCTTCCAGAAAATACTGACTTAATAAAAAGACTTGCGTACGCATATAAAAAACAAGATAAAATTGATGAAATGATTATTGAATACGAACGTTTGATGGATATGGGAATTGACGACACAACTTCGTTGCGAGATTTAGCATCGGCATATGGAGAACAAGGAAGAACCGATGAACAAATATCAGTCTTAAAGAAAATCTTGGTTTTCGATCCAAACAATTCTGGTGTACAATCTGATTTGGCTAGAGCATATGAAGAAGCTGGAGAAGATCCTTTAGAAGTTTTCAAAGATAGATATGAAAGCAATACAGACAATGTCTCTTATGCAACTGAGTATGCAGAGAAATTGATTGATAATGGTGAGTTGGATGAAGCGATTGATGTTCTAGAAAATACGCTAGACTATAATAAAAACAACAATATGATTTATATGAAACTTGGGAAAGCTTATAGTGAAAATTCTGATTTTGAAGATGCTGTTGATGTTTTTGAAGAATTATTTAAATTGGATCGTAATAATTACCGAGTTGCAATATTAGTATCAGAAAATAATATACAAATGGAAGAATTTGATGCAGCATATGATTGGGCAATAAAGCGCTAAAAATTTCAAAAAATAATGCAGAATCTTTATCCCACATGGGAAATCTATATTATAAAGCAATGCAGTCTTGTAGAACTGATAATTTTTCACGTTCCGATAAGATAATTGCTTCCCTGGCATATAGCTATTTTCTAAAAGCAGAGAAAAAAGGAAATTCAAAATATTTCAAACAAAAAAACTGGCTTGAAGAGAATGATGTATTATTTGGGTATACTGATTGGTTTATGACGGATCCTGATGTGCAAGCTACAGGGCAAGTTAGAGCTGCTGGTAGATGTTATGATTGGGCAAGCGAATCTTTGCCTAAACAAAGCGATTGGTAAATAAGTGTCAAATCTGAAAAATCAAGATCCTGATATTTTTGGAATAATTAATTCCGAAGTTCAGCGACAAAATGATTTCCTAGAACTCATTGCTTCCGAAAATTTTACGAGCAGAGCTGTCTTAGAAGCTGTCGGTTCGGCTTTAACAAACAAGTACGCTGAAGGGTATCCTGGCAAGAGATATTATGGTGGATGTATCCACGTTGATGAGGCAGAAAATCTGGCTATTGATCGTGCAAAGCAATTATTTAAAGCAGACTATGCAAATGTACAGCCTCATTCTGGTTCATCTTCTAACATGGGTGTTTATTTGGCAATGTTAAATCCTGGAGATTGTATTATGGGCCTTGATCTTAGCCATGGAGGACATCTAACCCATGGGAGCAAGGTTAGCTTTTCTGGAAAATTATATAATGCAGTAACATTTCATGTAAAAAAAGATGACGGATTAATTGATTTTGACGATTTATTAAAAAAAGCAAAAGAACATAAACCAAAATTAATTATCTGTGGTGCTAGCGCCTATCCAAGACAAGTTGAGTTTGAAAGATTTAGAGAAATAGCTGATGAAGTAGGAGCGTTTTTGCATGGAGATATTTGTCACAATGCAGGATTGATTGCGACAGAACTACATCCTTCTCCGTTTCCACATTGTCACGTAGTTTCAACTAGTACCCATAAGACATTAAGAGGGCCTAGAGGTGGGATTATATTAATGGGAAAAGATTTTGAAAATCCATATGGAATAGTTGCTCCAAAAACAGGAAGAACGAAGATGATGTCCGAATTGTTAGATGCTGCAGTAATGCCAGGCATACAAGGAGGACCGTTGATGCATGTTATTGCAGGAAAAGCTGTTGCATTTAAAGAAGCGTTAAAACCTAGTTTTAAAACATATATCCAATCTGTTTTAGATAATGCACAATGTTTTGCTGAAGAATTTAAATCGAGAGGGTATGATATTATTTCTGGTGGTACCGATACACATCTTATACTCTTAGATCTTCAGAACAAGAATATTACCGGAAAACAAGCAGAACACGCATTAGATTTAGCCGGCATTACTTTAAACAAGAATATGGTACCCTTCGATCCGAAAAGTCCATTTATCACTAGCGGAGTCAGAATTGGATCTCCTGCTTTAACAACAAGAGGAATGGGCGTGGAAGAAGTAAAAATTATTGCTAACTTAATTGACAAGGTGATTATGAATAGTGAAGATGAAAACATCATTAATTCTGTTAGAAAAGAAGTAAAGGAACTATGTAAATCATTTCCAATTTATTAGTATGATTATTTTTCAAAGAAGACAATTATATATTTGGATTTTTTCAATTTTGGTTCTCAATGCATGTTCTGTAAATAGAAGTACAATGTTTGGAGCAGATATTATTGAGTACACTATTCCTCTTACAGCAAAAGCACAAGAGAAGAAGATTAGAAAAGATTCTTTTGATTCTACAGTTTACTTAGAGGCTTCCGAAAAATTAATTCAATTTTCTTATGCAATTTTAATGGATAAAGCAGATAGATTGATGTATGCTGATTACTATACTGCAAGAGAATATTATTCGGAAGCTCTTGATCTTTTTCTAACATCAAGAGAATACATGTTGACCGCATTATCATTAAGGCATCCCGATTTTAAATCTAAAATGATTCATAAAGAGTCGATTAGTTTTACAACAAGAGATATTCCTTATTTATACTGGCTTAGCGGTGCAATGGCAGGATCTATATCGGCTAGCAAAGGAGATCCAAGCTATTTAATTGATTTAACAAATATTAAATGGTTGCTTGAGAACGCTATTGCTCTTGAGCCTGGTTGGGAAAAAGGATCGTTATATGCAGCCATGATGAGTGTATACTTAAATGATACAACAGGGGACAGAGATTCTGAGAAAAAAGCTTTGGAATACTTTGAGCTTGCTGATCGTGCAGCAAACGGAAATAATATTGGTATTTATGTTACTTTAGCAGAGAGTTTTGCCGTAGCAAAACAAGATAAAGATTATTTTCTAGAGTTGATTAATAAAGCTTTGTCAATGGATATCAACGCAGACAAAGATATGAAACAAGCCAATTTGTTATCTAAGTTAAGAGCAAAATGGTTATTAACTAGGATTGACGACTTATTCTATATGTAAGTGTTTAATATGATAAATTTTATTAAAACTATTTGTTTACTAATTATCTGCTCAGGAGTACTGATCTCTAAACCTACTGTAGTTTCCAACAAGCCTATTGTAATAAAACTTGCAACTCTCGCACCTGAGGGTACTGAATACTACAATCTACTTCTTGAAATGGGGCAAAGGTGGCAGGAGGAAACAGATGGCCAAGTAATGCTTCGAATCTATCCCAACGGTGTTGTTGGGCGTGAAAGTGATACTATCAGAAAAATGCGCATTGGTCAGATTCAAGCTTCAGCAATGTCTTCAATAGGATTGGCTGATTTAACAGATAAAATTCAAGCATTTACGATTCCAATGATCTACAAAGATTATGATGATGTAGAGAGAGTAAAGAGCGTTATGTTTGATGATATAAGTGACGGATTATCTGAAAGCGGATTTAAATTACTATTCTTAGTAGATATTGGTTGGGTGTATTGGTTTTCTGTGAATGAAATTGTAGTTCCAGAAGATTTAAGAAATGCTAAAATTTATACAACGGCTGGAGACTATGTCACTGTTGAACTCTTCAAGAGATTTGGATTTAATGCAATTCCTGTATCAGAGACAGATATTTTAACTGGTTTACAGACTGGAATGATTAATAGCATGCAGACGGTTCCAATATTGTCATTGAGTTCTGGATGGTTTGCTTTAATGCCAAATATGTTAGATTTGAAATGGGCTGTTTTTATCGGAGCAGTTATTGTTGATGAAAGGGTTTGGTCAAAAATACGACCAGAACATCAAAAGGTGATGATGGAGATAGCACAAGAAATAGGTAAGAAATATCAAGAAAATGGTAGAACAACAGATGCCAAAGCAATCGAAATGATGAAAGAATATGGTATGAAAGTTAAGACACCAACAGATGAAGAGTTAAAAATATGGGAAGATTTTAAGAAAGAAATTATGCCTGATGTGATTGATGCATATGTTCCTGAAGAAGTATACAATAAGGTAACTTCCGCAATTGATGAATAATTTTCTTAGCAAGATAGAAAACTTTATTTGTTATTTTTGTTTTTCAATAATAATTACTTTTCCGATTTTTCAGATTTTGTCTCGATCAATTGATTTTTTTTTCAATTCCTGCTTCTCAAGAAATTGTACAACATATGACTTTGTGGATTGCGTTTATGGGAGCAGTTTTAGCAGCGCGATCTAATAGGCTTTTAGCGGTTGTTAGAGAGCCCGTGTTTAAACCGTCTCCCGAATTCAATATTGGTTATTTTTAGTTCATGCTGTTTCGGTTTCAGTAGTTTTTCTTCTTGCTGTTTCTTATTTAAAAATGATACAGATTGGAATTCAGTATCCAGATTTTATTGCTCCATTTATCACAGTTTGGTTTGCTCAAAGCATTATTCCGGTTGGATTGTTTTTAATCTGGTATCATATGATAATGACAAGTAGTGACAAATTAAACTATCGTCTCTTCTTAGTTTTTTGTTCTTTTTTAGCTATTTTAGTTTTTTATTATTGGCAGTCTCCATATTCAAATGAAATTCTTTTAACGATACAGGTTTTATGTACCCTTGCATTGGTAGCATTTGGTTTACCCATTTTTGTTGTTCTAGCAGCACTCTCAATAATATTTTTTCTGTCAGAGCCAAATGAATGGACTACAAACTTTAATTTAATCTCTACTATTAGCGATAGCGCTTATAGTATTGTTGTTCGTCCAACATTAGCGGCTATTCCTATATTTACATTAGCAGGATATCTTCTTGCTGAAAGTAACATTTCAAAGACGTCTTTTAGATTTTTTTAAGACTTCGTTTGGATGGTTACCTGGTTCTACTGTATTGATTGTTGTATTACTATGTGCATTTTTTACTGCGCTTACAGGGGGATCCGGTATTACCATTTTAGCACTTGGCGCTGTTTTGTATCCAGTTTTAGTTGAAGATGGATACTCTAAAATGTTTTCTTTAGGACTTGTTACCGCGGCTGGATCTTTAGGGCTACTTTTTCCTCCAAGTTTACCTGCAATTATCTATTCAGTAACAGCTGGTATTAATCCTATTGATTTATTTAAACAAGGATTTCTTCCAGCACTATTTTTGTTATTAGTTGTCGTATTGTATGGTTTTTATCATAGGCCAAACAAACAGAAAAAAATAAAATTTAGCTTAAAAGGGTTCTATTAAAGCTTTGTCTGTTGCAAAATGGGAGATTGTTATTCCTATATTGATTGTTTTTGGTTTATTTAGCGGTTTTGCAACACTTGTAGAATGTGCAGCACTCTTAGTCGTCTATGTTTTATTTATTGAGTTATATATCTATAAAGATATCAACCTAAAAGATATTCCAAAAATTGTGATTGATTGTGCAACACTTGTTGGTGGAGTATTAATTATTTTGGGATTTGCTATGGGATTTACTGGATATCTTGTAGACGCTGAAATTCCGTTAAAGATTCTCCACTTTACTCAACAATCAATTGAATCAAAACTTATATTCTTATTGGCGCTAAATATCCTCTTATTGATTGCTGGTTGCATTATGGATGTTTTCTCTGCTATTATTGTCATAGTACCTTTAATTGCTCCATTGGCGGCACATTTTGGTATTGACCCTATACATTTAGCTATTATTTTTATTGCAAATCTTGAGCTTGGGTATATCACACCACCAGTAGGAATGAATCTATTCTTATCATCTTATCGCTTTAATAAAGATATGCCAACAGTATACAAAGCAACAATGCCATATTTCTTTATTCGATTAATTGGAGTTTTGATTATCACATATATTCCTTTGTTCTTTTACTAAATTTTATTTATACTTAACACATCATGAGTTATAAAAAATCTATATTTGCTTTACTCTTATTTTCGCAAATAACCATGGCTCAAGGAGAAGCGGGATCTTTATTTTTAGCAATCAATCCAGGGGCAAGAGCCAATGGTATGGGAGAAGCTCAAATTGGTGTTGCTAATGATGCTTATTCTACATATTACAATCCAGCCGGCCTTTCTAATTTATCAAGTAAACAATTTTCATTTATGCACACCAGCTATTTACCAAATTTAGTTGATGATATGGCTTATGATTTTCTTACATTTGCGATGCCTTTTAAAGAGAATTCTGCAATTGGAGGACACTTTACTTATTTAAATCTTGGGGATCAAATCAGTACTGATGAAAATGGTATTGAGCTTGGTTCGTTTTCCAGCTTTATGTATGCATTAAATCTATCTTATTCACAAAAAGTTGATGAAAATTCATCATGGGGAGTAAATGGTAAATATTTTTATCAAGAATTAGCCGATTTAAGTAATGTTGATGCATCTACCGGAAGTTTTGCTGTTGATGTAGGATATTTCAGACATAATGCTATGAATAATCCAAATCTTACAATGGGAGCCGTTTTAACTAATCTTGGTCCAGGTGTAGGTTTTGGTGACGGGGAAGAAGACCCGCTTCCTACTCGCCTAGGTTTTGGTATTGGTTTATTAATGCTTGAAGGAGCAGGAAATCTAGCATTTGATTTGAATTATGAAGTTAATGACCAAGCAATGGTAACAAATCTTGGTTTCGAGTATTTTCTCGTAGAAAACTTTGCTTTAAGAGCTGGATTTATGAATGATCCATCAGGTGAGTTAAGTTATACTACTTTAGGTATAGGTGCTCGTTTAGATCCTGTCGGATTTGATGTTAGCTACGTTATGGGCGGAGATCTCGATCCACATTCAAATATGGTGAGATTTTCTCTAAGTGGTTCTTTTTAACTATCGTTTAACACATAATATTTTCTAAAGTGAGACTAGTTCTTATATTAACTGTTTTTTATTTAGTGGGGTGTGGATTGTCCAATCCATTCAATGATGATATCCCTTACAAACAAAGATTTGATGAAGGTCTTGTATTCTTCCAAGAAGAAAAATATGGTCGCGCTGCTCAACAATTTAATATTATAGTTGAAAGAGCATCTCATACAGACTTGGGAGACGATGCATTATTTTTTCTTGCTGAATCATATTTTTTAGATAATGATTATGATTTAGCCTTAATTGAATATGATAAGCTAGTTGCCAGAATGGGTTTTAGTCCTTATATAGAGAAATCGCGTTGGAGAATTTGTGAATCTCTTATGGAGCTTTCTCCTAATTTTTATCATGATCAAGATTCAAGCGCGAAAGCAATACAAGAAATTCAACAATTTCTAGATGATTACCCTCAATCTGAATATTCTGTTGATGCAGATAAATTAATTAAAAAAAACAGATTAAGATTAGCGAGGAAAAATATGGAAACTGGTAAATTATATATTAAGTTAAAGGCATATGATTCTGCGTTAGTCTCGTATAGAATAGTTACCACTGACTACTATGATACAGAATATTATAGTCAAGCGAATTTAGAGATTATTCGTTGTTTGGTACTTTTGAAAAAAGAAGATGAAGCAAATACTTTTTTACAAGAACTAATCGATAATAATGAATTGTTTGTGGATGATAATTTCAAAGAATTAGCATCTGAGATTTTAAATAATGCATCATAATTTTATAAAAGGATAGAATATGAAAACTTGTATCTTCGGTGGGACTTTTGACCCCCCCATATTGGACATCTTTTGGTTGCGCAAACAGTTTTCGAATCTGAGCATTTTGAACGATTGATATTTGTTCCTGCTAATATTTCTCCTACCAAAAAAAATGGGGATAGTTCCTCACCTAAAACAAGGTTAAAGATGCTAGAAATGTCTTTAATCAAAATACCAATTTTGAGATTTCAGATATAGAAATAAAAAGAGAAGGGGTTAGTTATACGGTTGACACATTGGAAGGGAAATTTTTAAATAGTTTAAATCTAGATAAAAAAGATTTATTCTTTCTTATGGGAAGCGACACTCTAAGAAGTTTTCATACCTGGAAAGACCCTGAAAAAATTATGGAATTATGTAATATCATTGTTGCTATTCGACCTGGTTTTGCTCCAAGCGATATTCCACAATGGATATTAGACAATGTACGTTTTGCAAACATACCAAGGTTTGAAGTTTCTTCCACAAACATAAGAGCAAGATGGAGAGAAGGAAAAACAATTAGATATATGGTTCCAAAAGAGGTATGGGAGTATATCAATGAAAATGAGTTATACTGATGGCATCTAGTTTATTTTTCTTAGCTCTTGGTTCTGCCATCTTATTTGTAGGATCAGAATGGTTAATTAATGCTGCCAAAGCTATTGCAAGAAAATTAAGATTTTCAGATTTCGTAATTGGATTAACAGTTGTTGCAATCGGCACATCTTTTCCAGAGTTAGTAGTTGGTATTATATCAGCCTTAGGAGGGTATTCCGAATTTGTAATGGGTAATGTATTAGGATCTAATGTTGCAAATATTGGTCTGGCTCTAGGGTTGCCTGCTTTATTCTATAGCATCAAATTTCAAGTAAATCATATTAGAGATGTAATAGCGTATAATATACTAGCATGTGTTTATTTATATTTTATTTCTTTAGATCATATGATATCGCTTGAAGATTCGTTAGGTCTGCTCCTTATTTTTTCAGTTTTTATATTTGGAAGAATCTTTAGAGCCAGTATCGATACTGAACCGAGCAATGGTACCCAGGTTTCTGGAAACATTTTTCCATCACTGGTAAGGCTATTAGCCGGTGGTATGTGTTTATATTGGGGTTCTGAACTTTTTATTAATAATGGCGCAGTCCCCTTAATGAAAGAATCCGGATTTTCTGAAAGAGCTATTGGTATGACTGTTGTTGCTATCGGGACATCTCTTCCAGAAGTTTTTGTAACTATGGTAGCTTTGTCCAAGAAAGAGGTAGGTATATCATTAGGCAATATTATTGGTTCAAATATCCTAAATATTGTTTTTGTTTTAGGAATAGTAGGACTAATCAATCCTATAGCATTTAGTAATATTAATTTTGAATTATTTTATGGATTGATTCTAGTATTTTTATTACTGCCTTTATCATTATTTTTTGGTGGATTAAATAGATCTTCAGGTATTTTTCTTTTATTGTTATATACTATATTCCTTTATTTACAGTTTTCATGATTGATTTTGAAAATATAACCTACAATTATTCTCATCAATCGGGGGTTTATGACATTGATTTGGAAATCCAAGATAACGAATTTTGTTTTCTTGTTGGTCCTACTGGTTCTGGGAAAACTACACTATTAAAATTGCTTTATTTTGATTTGTTTCCTCATAAAGGAAAGGTGAATATTCTAAATTATTCTTCAAAAAATGTTAAAAAATCTTCTATACACAAAATAAGAAAGAAAATTGGAGTTGTTTTTCAAGATTACAAACTTTTAAAGCAAAGGACTGTATATGAGAATATTGCCTTACCTTTGCATATTAATGGAGTTGGTAGAAAAAAAATTAAACAACTTGTCAGAGAAGCATTAGACTTAACAGAATTATCACATTATTCTAAGAAATTTCCTGATGAATTATCTGGCGGAGAACAACAACGGGTATGTATCGCTCGTGCAATTGTGAAGAATCCTGATATTATATTGGCCGATGAACCAACAGGAAATTTAGATCCTACTACGGGGCATAAGATTTTAAAAATATTTGAACAGATTAATAAAGAGGGGACATGCGTAGTTATGGCAACTCACAATTATAAACTTATTTCTGATAAAACATATCGAGTAATTGAATTAAATGAAGGTAGAATAGTCAGCGGATGATAGATAAGCTAGCATTTTTGTTTGTTGAAGGGATTAAAAACTTTACTAGGAATAAGCTTACTAATTTTCTATGTATTGTTACAATTTTTATCAACTTCACAATACTGGGTACCTTTTTTGTATTGGGATATAATACAGACAATGTTGTTAATTTTCTCCGGTCTAAATATACTTTTGAGATTTTCTTGAATTCAGAAACGAGCTTAGATCAAGCTGTTAATTTAAAGAATGAACTTTCGAATAATTCGTTGGTAACATCTGTTGATTTTATTGGTAAAGAGGAATCCGCAAAGATATTCTATGACGAATTTGGAGAAGATATTGTAGAAGTATTAGGATATAATCCCTTGCCGACTTCACTAAAGGTTAATTTAGAAGAGAATGGATTTGATGCTAATCAAGTCAATACACTTATTGAAGAGTACAAATTAAATGCACTGATTGATGAGATAAGTTATCAAGGAAATTATATTGATGATATTGAGAGTAGAATCAATTTATTTATCTTTGCTTTCTTAGTCTTAGTGCTCCTAGTCATATTTATTTCAATCCAGATTATAGGAAACACAACAAATTTATCTTTATCCAATCGAAAGGATTTTATTGAAATCCTTCGATATAATGGTGCTTCAAATTTATTCATAAAAACCCCATTTTTTATTGAAACTTTCTTACAATCTCTCATAGGTTCATTGCTTGCATTTTTCCTAGTGAAATATGGATTTGTAGTAATAAATTCCTATCTTGGTGTCAATATAGAAATTGATTATTATTTATGGGCATGGATGATTGTTTTATCGCTTATTATAAGCATTTATGCGTCCGGTAGATCAATGAAGAGAATACTTGTATGAGCAAAAAAATAAAGAATGGATCAAATGGTGATTTGGATAAAAAAAAGCCATTAAAAAAGAAAAGAATGACTAAAAAAGACTTAGAAAATGTTATTCAAGATCTAAAAAATAAAGAATTAAGATTAAGAGCAGAATTCGATAATTTTAGAAAGAGAAAAGAAACAGAAATCTCATCTATTCTAAAATACGAAGGTAAGAGTTTTATTTTAGACTTTTTATCTATTCTAGATACAATTAATCGTGGTATTGATTCATACAAAGATAAAGATACTAGAAACGCACTTGTTCTCATTCAGAAAGATTTCTTAAAGAAAATGGAAGAAAGACAGATAACAGAATTTGGGGAAAAAGGGGATACTTTTGATCCCGATTTACATGAAGCATTGACAACGACAAGCGACAAGAAAAAGAAAGACGATGAAATAGTAGAAGTCTATGAAGTGGGAGTTAAATATAAAGATTTAATTATTAAACATGCTAAAGTAGTGGTAAATAAAAAATGAGAGATTACTACGACATATTAGGGGTTTCAAAAGATTCAAATGAAACAGAAATTAAACGTGCCTATCGTAAAATTGCTATGAAGTATCATCCAGATCGTAATCCTGATAACAAAAAAGCTGAGAACAAGTTTAAAGAAGCAGCTGAAGCATATTCTATTCTAAGCGATTCATCTAAGAGACAACAGTATGATCAATTTGGTCATTCTGCCTTTAATGGTATGGGAGGTGGACAGGCAGGATTTAGATCAATGAATATGGAAGATATTTTTAGTCAATTCGGTGACATTTTTGGTGGGAATAATCCTTTTGAATCTTTCTTTTCTGGTGGGAGAGTTGCTTCCAGAGCAAAAACTGGCGGGGATGTTAAAGTAAAGATTAAAGTTACATATGCTGAAATTGTAAATGGTGGTTCTAAAAAAATTAAGTTAAAAAAATTAAAATTAGCAGAGGGTGCTACATTTACTAACTGTTCAATGTGTGGAGGATCTGGCCAAGTAACGAAAGTAACAAATTCTTTTCTTGGTCAAATGCGTTCCACATCAATTTGTCCTCAATGTAAAGGATATGGTAAAGTTATTAATCATAGACCGTCTGGTTCAGATAAGAATGGTATGGTGAAAGTAGAAGAAACAATCAAAATTAATATTCCAGTTGGGGTTGAGACTGGTAATTATATGACGCTAGAGTCACAAGGGCATGAAGATATTAATAAGACTTCTGGGGATTTGTATGTTTTCTTTGAAGAGGAAGTACATGAACATTTTTCAAGGTATGGTGATGATTTACTTTTACAAGTAAGGATTGGTTTTTCTCAAGCCGTTTTTGGAGATAAAATTGAGGTCCCAACAATTAATGGCAAAGCAAGTCTTAAGATTCCAGCAGGTATTGAACCAGGGCAGATTCTAAGAATTAGAGGAAAAGGGTTTCCGAGATTGAGAAAATCTGGTAGGGGAAATCAGCTTGTGAAAATTCAAATTGATATTCCTAAAAAATTATCTACTGATGAAAAAAAGATTATAAAAGAGTATCATGATATAACTGCAAGTAAGGACATTATCTTCGAAAAGTTTGACGATTAATGCCTTGCTATGAATCTTATTTATTGTAAATTCAGATAACACAAAATGGACAAAACAAAACAAAAATTCTTCAACGACTACCTCGAAATAATCACTTTTTTTATTTTTCTTCTTATGTTGGTCGTTATTTATGTTCCTAGTGTAATATGGGAAGAAGAAGATGCTTATAAAGATGAGAGCAGATTCCGCATGCAGAGCGTGTATAATATCGAAAATTTTTATAATATTTTGGTTGGTGAATATGAAGAAGATGGATTGAAAGCTCTTCGTCTTGTTAATGCTGTGAGAGATTCTCTAACAGCAGATTCACTTTTTCTTGGCGAACAATCGGTCAAATTGAGTGGGGAAGAATTTTTAGTCAATATTCCTAGGGGGTTTGATGTTGAATATGATACTACATTTGGACTTAGAAGGGTCGCAAAGGAAACTGTAGTAGATACAACTGTTACGGTATTGATGCTTACTGAAGACGGTGTAGAAGATACCGTTTATGTCCAAAAAAATAATCTAAGTAATACACTTTCAGATCCATTGTTTGTGAAAGTTGTTAATGAAAACACATTTGAACGTGTTGAGACAGTTTCTTATTTTAATAAGAGATTTAGAAAAGAAAGAGACCCAGAATACAATTTTGTTGCTCTTCCTGATTCTTCTCAATTCAATTGCCCATTAACAAATGAGCCTTATATCATTGAGATTAGTCCAAACTCTGTACGAGTTTCTAGCCCAATTCGTTCTTATAGAGATAATAGATATGGATTCTTTGCTTTAAAAACCAGAAGTCATGGATATATCATTGATGGAACCAGAAGTTGGGATAACTAGTTGATTGCTATACTTTATAGTACATAACAATACTCTTGTCGTATTCAAGAGAAATCTTGAAGAAGATAAATTAATTCTTCAATCAAAAGTAAAATTTCATCATTCCTTATCATCGACTATTTATGACCCGAAACTATTAAGCAATGTTATTGCCCAATCATTGGATGAATTAAATGAAAAAATAGTACTGGAGAATCAAGAAGCCTCAATTGTCATTAATGATGAACTTTTATCTCATTCACTAGTTATTAGCTCAGAAAAAGATGATATAAAATTAGCTGAGAAGATAAAGAATGAACTTCAGATCAAGTGGAAAGATTTATTTAGCAACTATCTTTATGCTGCAGAGAGTAGAAAATCATCAAAGAAGTTTATTCATGTGGTTGAGATTAATCATTATCTAAAAGAGAAGATTAAGCTCAATTTCAATAATTTTGGTATCGATATTAAAGCGCTTGTTCCTCTTTCAAGTGTGATACTTGCTCATACAAAAACAACCCAATATGGAGTAGTTAAATCTTTAAAAAACTATCTTATTTTTAACTATGCAAGGAAAGGGTTTTCTTTTTTCAAGGCTACTTATGGTGGAAGGAAAAAGACATTTAATAAAATTATAGGCTTAAATGATTTGCAAAAAATTTCAGAAGGAACACTCAAAAAATCTAACTCAAAGTATCTCTTATTTTCTGATTTAGATGTTGTAAAAATTCTGTCACAATTAATTGATGCATCTTCTCCAATTTTGAATTTTATTAACCCAGTTGGGATTCAAATTATTGATGGTAGCGCATATAAAAGAAAAAGAACTTTTACTAAACAGAAAAAAGAAACCAATTTTTTCAATTATCTTAGAAATATAGTTGCCGCATTCTTAACATTAATTTTGGTAGTTTTCTTCTTTGGTCTGTCAACAAAACAGATTTGAAGTCATTAAATACTGAAGTGGTTTCCGATATGATTGAAGAACCTGTTATAACCGATGTGATACCGAAGAAAATCCTTTTGAATTTTATAATGCTAAATCACATAGCATGATCAATGTATTTGATTCGATTGTTACTGAGTATGGTAATTCGATTAGTCTGTTAAGTATTGTTGATGGAGTTGTCTCTGGGGAAAGGGGAAATGAAAGCCTTTTATCTTATTAAATGGTGTTGACCCCAATGCAGTGAAACAGATTGATTTGTCGAAGAAAAAGTTGTATATAAGATTGATCCCTATTTGCCTACTGAATTAAGTACAAATTCTACTTCAATTTCTAATTTCCTTAACTGGATTCTTGATATAAGGAAATCGAATTTAAAATAATCGATGGAGTGCTATTAGAAGAGAAGTAGACAATGTAATCTTAAGGATTGATGGGCTAGAGCTTTCTAATGAAATTATTGATCAATTACTAAATTTTAATAATTTTATTATGAGAAAAATCTTATTTACCAAGGCTGATAATTCAATTCATTTTTATATTACTGTTCTAAGTTAATGAAAATATTAGCAGGCCAATTTAAGAACCATCCCATTCAATCAAATCAGAAGTTTGAATATCGTCCAACAACATCTATTGCAAGAAAGAGATGTTTGATGTCCTCAAATCTTTAGAGGGTAAACATTTTTTAGATTTATATTCAGGATCAGGCATGATTGGGTTTGAAGCTTCGAGCAGAGGAGCTGAATCTGTCACGTTTGTTGAATTAAATAAAAAACATATGAATCAAATCATTACTAATGCCAAAACGTTCCATATGACCATTTTAGTTTTTTTAGTAAGAGATGTCCATAGGTTTTTAAAGAAATCTGTACAATATGACATCATTTTTGCAGATCCACCGTATCATATTTCTAGTATTAATAAATTTAAATAGAATTATGTCTTGATAGGTAAATCCAGGAGGGGTTTTTATCTTAGAATGTAGCAAGAAGGAATCTATTGCAGGATATAATAAAATTAGTAAATTTGGGGGCACAAACTTACTTTACTGGCAGGTATGAAAAAAATTATATATCCAGGGACGTTTGATCCGATTCACTATGGTCATATAGACATAGCAAAAAGGGCTTCTAAATTATTTGATGAAGTACATATTTGTATATCTGATAATCTTGAAAAGAATCCATTGTTTACCCATGATGAACGGGTTTCAATGATTGAAGAATGTTTGAATGATATCAGCAATATTTATGTCCATTCTAATCCAAAAAATTTGGTAGTGAATTTTGCAAGAGATTGTGGTGCTGTGCAATTATTCGAGGGCTGAGACATGTAAGTGACTTTGAATTCGAATTCCAGATGGCAAATGTGAATTATGGAATCAATCCATCGATTTCTACATTACTGATGATACCTAATGAGAAATTCCTTCATTTAAAATTTAACAATTATTAAAGATCTAGCCAGGCATGGTGCAGATTTGAAAAAATTTGTTCCAAAAAATATTGAAGATAAACTAAAAGATAAATTAAAGTAATGGCTGAAAAAATTAAATTTACTGATGGAAAAATTTGTTGTTTCTGATAATCCAATCATTCCATTTATAGAGGGAGATGGTATCGGACCTGACATTTGGAATGCTACTGAGAAAGTAATCGATGCAGCAGTTCATAAAGCATACGATTCTTCAAAGAGGGTTGAATGGTTTGAAGTATTTGCGGGCGAAAAGTCATTGAGAGAAATGGGAGTGGTTGCCTAATGATACTCTTGATATGATTAGAGAACATCTTATTGCTATTAAAGGACCCTTACGACGCCAATTGGTGGTGGTATCCGATCATTAAATGTAACATTAAGAAAAGAGTTAGATCTCTTTGCTTGTGTGAGGCCAATCCAATGGTATAAAGGGACTCCTTCTCCTTTATCAGATCCTAGCAAAGTAAACATGACAATTTTTCGAGAAAATACCGAAGATATTTATGCCGGGATAGAATGGGAAAATGGAACGGAAGAATCACAAAAAATTATTGGATTAATTAACGAACTAGGGATGGAAGGGAAAATACGATTTCCTGATTCCAGTTCAATTGGGATTAAGCCTATTTCACAAGAAGGAACCAATCGTCTGGTTCACTCTGCGATTCAGTATGCATTAAAGAACAATCGTAAAACACTTACCTTGGTGCAAAAAGGGGAATATTATGAAGTTTACTGAAGGGTATTTTAAGAAATGGGGATACGAATATGCTGAAACCCATTTTGCTGACCAAGTGTTTACTTGGAATCAGTATGATAAAATTGAAGAATCTGATGGCAAAGAACGGCAGATAAAGCACAATCTGACGCGATTAATAATGGAAAATTATTAGTAAAAGATGTGATTACAGATGCATTTTTACAGCAAATTTTACTACGACCAGCCGAATATGATGTAATTGCTACTATGAACCTAAATGGTGACTATATTTCTGACGCAGCCGCCGCATCTGTGGGAGGCATTGGTATTGCTCCTGGCGCGAATATTAACTTTGATACAGGTCACGCTATTTTTGAAGCAACCCATGGTACCGCGCCAAAATATGCTGGATTGGATAAAGTCAATCCACCCTTCGGTAATATTATCTGGGGCATTGATGTTAGAATATATGGGATGGAATAAAGGCTTCTGACTTGATTACCAACGGGTTAGAAAAAACAATTTCTTCAAAACGTGTAACCTATGATTTTCATCGACTACTTGACGGAGCCACATTATTGAAATGTTCAGAATTTGGCGACGAAATCATTAACAATTTTTAATTTCCTATCATGTTTATCGACTACGCAAAGATTGAGTTGCAAGCAGGCAACGGTGGAACTGGTATTGTATCTTTTCATAGAGAAAAGTACATAGATAAAGGCGGTCCTAGCGGAGGAGATGGTGGCAAAGGCGGTGATATTGTCTTTTCAACCAATCCTAACCTACATACCTTACAAGATATTCGATATCGTCGTCTATATAAAGGGAAAAAAGGGGATCTGGTGGTCCCAATAAAAGAACCGGAAAATCAGGCGAAAATTTAGTAATAGAAATTCCCTGGGTACTGTGGTTAAAAATGCAAAATCAAGCAAAGTGATTCTAGATATGGTGGAAGAAAATCAAACCCATATTGTATGTGAAGGGGGAATTGGTGGTAAAGGAAATCATCACTTTAAATCTTCCACCCAACAAACACCGCGTTTTTCACAAAAAGGAATGTCAGGGGAAAACATCTTACAGTAGAGCTAGAATTAAAAGTATTAGCGGATGTAGGGCTAGTAGGATTACCGAATGCAGGGAAATCGACCTTGCTTTCTGTAATGACTACCGCAAAACCAAAAATAGCTGATTATCCGTTTACTACCTTACAGCCCCATCTAGGGATTGTAAAATATGGAGAATACCAATCCTTTGTCATGGCAGATATTCCCGGGGTTAAAAGAAGGGGGCAAGCCAAGGGAAAAAGGGGTTGGACATCAGTTTTTAAAACATATTGAACGCAATAAAATTTTATTGTTTTTAATTGATATTTTGGATGAAATCCTCAAGACACTTTTAATAAGCTCAAAAAAGAATTAGAGACATTTAATGATACGCTTATGGAGAAACCAACCTTAGTAGTGCGTACCAAACTAGATACTATTAAAGATCCAGAAACATTAGATCAATGGAATGGGTTTTCTGAGGAATATATTGATATCTCATCTGTGAGTAAATCTGGGCTTGACAATTTAAAAGATAGACTAGTATCTTTTTTATCTAGTAGTTTATAAATTATCCAAACTTGGAGAGGTGGCTGAGTGGTTGAAAGCGGCACCCTGCTAAGGTGTTATACGGGCAACTGTATCGAGGGTTCGAATCCCTCTCTCTCCGCAATGAAAAATATCATAGCACTACTTATCTTAAGCTGTTTTTTAGTAGCTCAGGATCACAAGACCATTAATAAACCCAAATTGGCATTATGAGGATGGAGAAGGAATACTTTTTTGAAAGAAAAAAGGTAAAATAGGACTATTAAACTGAATTTCAAAAACATTACAGTCACCTAGAAGTTTGAAAAACCTAGCTTTTCCAATTGATATGTTCACAGGGTAAGGGTAAAATGCTAAAAAAACCTTTAAAGCTTATTCGATGTATGATAATGGTCAAATAAAAGAAGAAGGATATGTGGGGTTTTGGGAAAAAAGGGGGGAAAAACGGAAGTGGGAAGGATGGTAAAAAATGGTCAAAAAAAGTATAGCGGATCATATGGTAATAAGATTGGTGCAGAAACCCAAAATTGGGAAAAGGGAAACTTGGTACTAATGGACAATTAAGATCTGTTGGAAATTTTCCTTAAGGGAAATTTTTCAATTTGCTTCCATGATTTTAAAATTTCAAATGAATACCTCTTGGTATGGGTTTTTTATTATTCAAATGGCCAAAAAAATCTGAGGAGTTTACCAATTAGTATTTTCAAAAGTATTCCAAAAGAGGGTAGAATAAAGAAAAAGAAATGTTAAAGATAGACATGGATTCTAGTTTTATTAAGAAATCCATATAAGATTTGAAATAATAAAGTTATATGTTAAATTTCCTGAAGGAATGATCACTGTATAGTGGTTGTGCTGTATAGAGAAAAAGGTCGATGGTTTGAATGGTATGAAAGTGGTTGGGGAAAAGAATATTCAGTTGACGGTGTAGTTAAAAGCAGTCATAAGGAATCAGAGCAAGCATTTTTTGAAGAAACGTGGGAGCCTGAAAAAGACAAAAATTATCAAGCAGCATATGCATTGGCACAAAAAGCATTTCTTAATGCGGTTGATTGGGATGGAGATCCTGTAGGAAGAGAAAAAGATTTTGTTGAATTCAAAAGTAAATCTAAACGAGATAAACGTACTTATAAGCAGTTTGTTTTTACTGGAGATTTAAAAGTGATGACATATAGAAAAACAACAAGGGTAAGGGAAACTGACCCTTATATCCTTGAAGCTCTTGATGCTGGAGTCGGCCAAAACTATGGATTTAGTTATTACAAAAATAAAACTCAAACATATGGTGTTGGTGGTACTGGCGAGCGAACATACTTCATTGAATGCGATGATGGTGAGTGCAATATTGTTGATGAAAAATCTCAATATTAATCATGTTATCTCATACCCTAATTTTTTGTAGATTTAATTAATAAAAAAATATCCATACTATTCTTATGCCAAAATTTTTTATATTTTAAGTAATGAAGAAAATTTTTTAGCAACTCTTTTTTTACTATTATTTTTCCTCAGGATGTTGAACTTATTGATATCATGAAAGAGAAAAATAAAATACATGCCGAAAATAATTGGTCAGAATATAAAAAAAGTAAAGACGAAAGAATACCTCCAGGAACTGGGTTTCCAGAAGACCTTTTTGATCAGAGAGATAAATATAAAATATTTACGATAGATGATGGTCGTACTGAATTAACTACTCAAATTTATGATAGTTATGCTTTCGATGATGATTTTGGTACAATATGGGTTCCTTTCTGGGAAGGTGGTAGTAGATATCTAGGCAGTGGCCCTAGAATGAACGATAAAAGCTATGTTGTTATCAAAGATAGGATTGAAAGAGAAGAGTTAATCTTATTTCTTAAAAATTCATACGATAAATTTGGAAGTTGGAAAAAAAATGCAATTGAAAATAACATTACAAGCTATGAAAAAGAAATTGATAGGTTAGATATCTTATCTGTTAATTGGCACCAAAATGGTGGAAGCGGTTTTTTTAAAAAAACTTATATGACTACTAACATGGTAATAAATTATGATGGGCGTGTTTCATTTTATATATTCATGCCAGGCGTACAAGAAAGAAGTGGCTATATTTATACTAAAGATGTCTCTGAAAGATTAACTATAAAAGACATTAATTCTTTAGAAAATATACTTTCTCAAGAAAGTGTGATTTCTCATATGGAAGAAGCTATGGTTAAAGATAAAAAATTGTTATGGGTATTATATTATAAGATTAAAGAAATTGAGGATTTAGAAAAAAAGAAAGAAGATCTTTTTCAGTAAGTAGCTTAAATCATACTATAACCATACCACCTAATGAAAAAAATATTCATCATTACATCCATTGCTTTAACAGCCTTTGTTTTAATACAGTGTGAGGATGTATCAAGCGAAGAAGATTCTCAAGACGTATCCATTGCATTTGATATGCGTTTGCCAGTAGATAGTAATGGGTATTATCATTTAACACTCAAAAAAGATGCAAATTCGTGGCAAACAATCCATCGGGTTGATGGGGTTGTTACTGATGAATCTGGTCCAGTATTCTACCAAAGAATCACTTGGGAGAGCAATTTATATTGGTATCTTGGAGATACATTGGGATATATAGTCAAAAGAGCATTATCAGATGATGTTGTTTATGTATCTTATGATACGATTTATATTACAGGATTTAATGGTATGGAAGTTCCAACAAGCAATGCGGTAAGTTATAGCAATAGTGATGGAGAAATAAGTAATATGATTGCCCCAGTAAAGTCAATGGAGGGAGACACGTTATTGTTGACAGCATATTACGATGACAATCATGCTACATTTGGTATAGTGTTAGATTAATAACAAAAAGAATTTAAACTCAAAGAAGGGAAACATAATTATGTCAGAACCAACAATTAAACAAGGATGGCTTAGAGCATTAATCTTTATGCCGATTTGGTTTGTAACAATGATGATGGTAGTCGGAGGGGGAAGTGTATTAATGATGGTACTATCTGGTGTTGATATGCAGAATGAAGCGGCTGTAGGAGAATGGGCTATGGGAATGGAAAGCATGGGATTTTCATCACCAATAATGCTTGGTATGGCTGTGCTGCAAATATTTGCTAGTTTTCTAGCCATTTGGTTTATGATGGCCATATTTAATAAAGAACCATTAACCAATATTGGATTATCCGTAAAAGGTCGCGGAAAAGAGATGTTAGCTGGACTGGGAGCTGCTTTATTGTTTATAGGCGGTATTTTCCTCATTTTATGGTGTTTTGATGCTATTATAGTAGTTGGCGAACAGCCGGTTCTATTAAGTAGTGAGATTATGGTGAGCTTAATGTTGTTTGTTGCTGCATTTGATGAGGAAATCGTATTTCGTGGTTATGTATTAAATAATTTGATGGATTCAATGAATCGATGGTGGGCACTAGGAATTTCTTCTTTAGTGTTTGCTTTAATGCATGCCGGAAACCCTAATGTATGGAGTACTTTTGTTCCAATGACAGAATTGTTTGCCGCAGGGTTTATCTTAGGCATTAGTTATACCTTTACAAAAAACCTATGGTTTCCAACCTTCTTTCACTTTGGATGGAATTTTTTCCAAGGATTATTTGGATTTGAAATCAGCGGAATGGGAGTAGATTCTTGGAAAGCAATTGCACATGAAAATTCAGGACAAGTTCCTGATATTATTTCAGGAGGAGCATTTGGGATTGAAGGTTCTATTATTGCTTTATGTTCAACCATTTTAGGAACCGGTCTAATCTATATGTATTACACAAAATGAGACAATCCTACACTATCATAAAAAGGATTATCGAGCTTATTATTTTAGGAGCTATATTGTGTTTATCAGTTTCTTGTTCTGATAATCTTCCTGATGGGACGGTAGAAGATCCTAATACAGGACAGCCAATGATAGTAGGAAGTATTGTTTTAGATGATCTAAAAAAAGAGCCATTTGAAGAATGGTATGCATCTGGTTTTCAAGGGTATGATGTAGATTTTCAATTAACTAGTGCTATTGATGATCCGAATGGATATACATATGAAGTATTTCTTGGTACTTGGTGTGCTGATAGTAGACGAGAAGTACCAAAAATTGCTAAAATATTTCAAACACTAGATATTGCACCAGAAAATGTACAATATGTATGTGTAGATAGGGATAAAATTAGTCCTGGTGATGAACATGTAGGAAAAGATATTCGTTATGTTCCAACCGTGATTGTGACTAAAAATAACGAAGAAATAGGTCGTATTGTAGAAACCCCTATTGGAACCATTGAAAGCGATTTATTAGAGATTAATTTAGGAATTGCTCCTACACCTAATTACGCTCAGTAATTTTTTTATATTCTTCAGGGGTGTGGGTTTTCATGGTTAACGCATGAATTTCATCGTGCATATATTCATCAACAACTCTATATACAAGTTGATGGCGTTCAATAAGACTCATTCCTTCAAAATCAGGACTTACTAATATCATACTTAAGTGGAAATTTCCTTCAAAGGTTGCATGATTTTCATGTTGCGCGGTGTAATCAAATATTTTGATAAAATCTACGGAGATAGTTTCTGATATTTTTTTCGAAATTATTGTCTGTAATTTTTCAAGCTTCATTGTAACTTCTGTTTATGATATCTGAATTTAATTCAAAAATAATTAAATCCTTATGTCTTTTGGTTTTTCTCCAGGCCTGTGCCTATTTCAATACTTTTTACAATGCGCAAGAACACTATCAGATGGCAGAAAAAATACGGATGGAAAATTTTGGAAATAAATTACCCTCAAAAGCTATTCAAGAATATCAAAGCGCAATTGAAAAATCTGAGAAAGTACTTACAGAATATGGTGATAGTAAGTACGTACAAGATGCATTGCTCCTAAAGGGGAGATCTCATTTTTTTAAGAATGAATATGATAGTGCAAAAGAAGCGTTTAATCAATTACAGGATTCGGAAGAAGTTTTCTTTCAAAATGAAACAAAATATTGGTTGGCATTATGTAAATGGAAAGATTTTAGACCTCAACCAGCTATTAATGATTTGAAAGATTTGCTGGAAGAAACTGAATTGGTGGATTTAGAATCTCGTATATACTTAGCGTTAGGTGAAATTTATCTTGAAATTGATCGACCAGATTCTGCATTTCAATTTTTAGATCGTGGAGCAGAGACTGCTAGTAGTCGTTTAACCAGAGAACAAATTTATTTCCAGATAGCAGAATTATCCTATGGAAATGAATTGTATCAACAAGCATCTGATAACTACAAAAATGTTCTTAGTAATACCATATCGGTTTCAAGGATTCGAGAATCGAATCTAAAAATTATTCAAACATATCGTTTATTAGGAGATCTTGATGAAGCTAAGAAAAGAATAGAACAACTGCTCTTAGATGAAAATTTTAACTCAATTAAAGGAAAATTAAGTCTAGAATTAGCAAAGATTGAATTAGACAAAAACAACCTAGATTTTGCTATACAAAGTTTGGATCAAGTAGCCCAAGATAATCAAAATACTGAAGTTGCGGTGGAAGCATACTATTTGCTTGGGAATATCTTTCTTAAAAACCCAAATATTGATTTTGAACGTGCAAATTTTTTTATGGATAAAGGAATGAAGCAAAATTTTAATTCTCCCTATAAAATTATTATTTCTAATAAACGAGATTCGGTGAATAAGATTATTACACTTATTAAGGATTCAGAAGGAGATATTTCTGATAATCCATCAATTTTATACGGAATTGCAGAAATTTTAGCATTTGATATTGGTAGCACTTATGAAGCATTAGATTATTTCGAAACAATTATTAATAATCATGCAGAATCAAATTTTTATACACAGTCTTTATTTACTGCTTATTCCATATATAACAGAAAAAATGCCTTAGAAGGTGATGAGTATAAAGAAATAATTTTAGAACAATATCCACAATCAGATTATGCAAAAATGATTATAGAAAATGAACAATTAAATCTTGAGCATGAACCTTCAAAGCTTCTCTTAACTGCTGAGTCACTCTGGGCTACTGATCAGAAGAAATCTTTAAGTGTTTATAGACAGATTCTAGACAAAGATTCATCAACGTCATCTTCAAATATTGCAGCATATTTTCTAGCATATTATTATGACTATGAGTTATCCCAAAAAGATAGTGCTATTGTGTATTATCAATGGATTAAAGAAAAACATCCATCTTCAGATCAAGGAATCATTGCTCAGAAAAGATTGGAAGCACTTAATGTTGAGTAATACAAGGGCAAAGATATTATCAATAGATTATCGTTTTATAAGAAGAACAATAATTAATCTATGTGCTCGAAGACCTAGAGATTTAGAACAAGCTATCATTATTGGGGATAGATTAAATAGTGGTTTAATGCATTCTCCGCTACGCAATCTTTTTAAATTCTCTATTCCTAAAAATATTAGTGCATCATTATTTGATTTAGAGTTTCCCTCACCAATAATTGCGGCTTCCTTTAAAGATGATATAGATGCATTATTTCAATGGCAATTATTAGGCTTAGGCGGTATCACATATAAAACAGTGCTAAAAACTCCATCAGATGGGAATAAAAGACCTAGAATACAGGAAATTCAATATAATTCACACTATGGATTAATTAACTCGTTGGGTTTGCCAACAAAAGGTTTAGAACATTTTGTTTCTAATTTTGATAATAAACAAATATTGTCTTTTAATCGTCCTGTAGGAATCAGTATTGGAGGGAATAGTTTAGACGAATATTTAGATGTTTTTAATAAGATCCATCTCAAAGTACATTCTTTGGACTTTAAAAAAGTTTTTTATGAGATAAATATAAGTTGTCCAAATACACAAGATGGAAAATGTTTAAGCGACAATTTAGAAGATTTGTCATCGTTAATAAGAGCAATCCGATCTGTTTCTTCAAATATAGTGATTGTCAAAGTATCTCCTGATAGTAACGATGAAGAGGTTCTAAATATATGTGAATTACTCTCTAATTTTGAAAAATGTGCTATCAATGTAGGAAATACAAAGTATATATCAACCCAATCGGTTGGATTAAATGCTAATGAGTTCTCAGAAGAAGGTGGAGGATTAAGTGGGATTGCTTTATTTGAAAACACTTTAAAGAGAGTTGAATTAGTACATAATAATTCTAAAATTCCAATAATTGCTACAGGGGGAATCATGGACTATAATCAGGTAAAAGCTGTACAAGATAAAGGAGCAATCTTAATTGGTATGGCAACTCAGTTAGTAAATGATCCATTTAAAATTCCTCAAATTAACACTAAACTATCTCATGCGTTTTAGAACAATATTACTAATCTCTTTTATGCTGATAAGCTTTCGGTCCAAGCATTGTTTATGGTGATTATGTTAATTCGGATGGAATGACTCGGAAACAAATTGAGGCGATACGCAACCATCCTAAGGTTCAGATAGGGATTGCTTCGTATTATGGAAAAGAATTTCATAGAAAATTAACAGCAAATGGACAAAAATTTAATATGTATAGGGTTAGCGCTGCACACAAGACTCTCCCCTTGGGAACAAAAATACGAGTAACTAATCTAAGCAATGGAAAATCACTTAAAGTTATTATTAATGATAGAGGACCATTTGCAAAAGGTCGCATATTAGATTTATCATATAGGGCCGCACAAAAACTAGGATTTGTTAATCAAGGAACAACTAAGGTTCGTATTGATGTACTGAATCTTGGTGATAATAAATATTATAAATAATTATGAAATCTATTCTTTGTATCGTTAATCCTGTCAGTGGATTAGAAAAATCACTTAAAGTATACTATGAAGTAGAGAAAAAGATAGTAAATGCGGGATTTGCTCCTAAATTATTTACCACAAGCTATGCTGGTCATGCTACCGAATATGTTTCTACTCTAAAACCAAATGAATTTGATAGGGTATTAGTTTTTGGAGGAGATGGGACAGTGAATGAGACGGTAAATGGACTATATCAAGCAGACTTATTGACTCATTTTCCCCTTGGCATTATTCCGACTGGATCTGGTAATTCAGTTATGCACGATATTGATTGTCTTGATTATCATGATGCAATAGATAGAGCTTTAGAGAACAATATTCAATTAATGGATGTAAATAAGGTTATTTTTGATGACGGAGTACGGTTGAGTATTAGTATTATAGGATGGGGAATGTTTTCTTATGGGAACCTTCTGGCTGAAAAGTTAAGATTTTTGGGGACAATACGTTATGATGTTGCCTCAATAATTAAGTTGTTGCAACGATCATTTTATGATGCAAAAATGACAATTAATAACACCACATTTGATATTTCATGTGCATTTATAGTAGGATGCAATAGTATGCATACTGGAAAAGGCATGAAAGCAGCTCCAAATGGGGGATTCTTCGACGGAGTAATAGATATATTGATTGTTAAAAATGATGTAAATCGATTTCAATTGATTAATTTATTTTCAAAGGTGTTTAGCGGAGAACATGTTCAGCTACCATATGTGCATATAGAGAAGGCAAAATCATTCACAATTGATGCTTTGGGAGAATCTCTATTTAACTTGGATGGAGATTTAGTTAAAAGTAGTAAAATTAGCACCGAAGTAATTCCAAAAGCGATTAAGCTTTTGGTATAATTAGGAACTATTCTTAGCTTCTCATATGAGTTCTCTTCAATCAAGACTTCCCGTTTATCTAATAGGTCTTCCTCTCTCTATATGGATTGTCTTAATTGGTGGATGGGCTTTCAAGCTTTTTGTAGTATTTTTTATGACTATGGCTTTCATCGAATTTCTTTCTTTGAGGTCAAAAGATAGAAATTTTATTCTTTGGGCTTTTTTTGGTATCTGTTATGTGTGTGTTGGTCTTTCATCTTTGCTTGTTTTGCGCAGCATCGATAACGAGCTGAATTCTTATTTTACACTTATGTTGTTCTGTGGAGTGACATTAAACGATACTTTTGCATACATCTTTGGTAGTTTGATTGGTGGAAAGAAAATTGCCCCATCAATTAGTCCAAACAAAACTTACGCAGGTCTATTCGGTGGCTTGATAGCCTCCATAGCGTTTATATTGCTATTTGATCGCTTTGTTTTTGATCTTAGCATAGGTGACCAGTGCATGTTCGTATTGATCTTCAGCATTGTTGGATTTTTAGGCGATTTATTCGAATCTTTCTTAAAACGACAAGCGAATGTAAAGGATTCATCTCATCTATTAATGGGGCATGGTGGTGCATTGGATAGAGTTGATTCTTTAATATTGACATCTCCGCCAACATTGTTATATGTTATTGGTCAATATTTGTTATGAGTAAGAAGATTAAATCTATATTAGCAACGGATTGTGGTAGTACAACCACAAAAGCAATTTTAATTGAATGGAAAGACAATCGTTATCGTCTAACATTTAGAGGAGAAGCCCCCACGACTGTAGAAGCCCCTTTCGAAGATGTTACCAAGGGTGTTTTGAATGCTGTAATGGAAGTAGAAGAATTATCTGGAAGAACAATTCTTGATGGAGATAAAATTATTACTCCTGATAATGGAAAAAAAGGGGTTGATATTTATGTGTCCACAAGTTCCGCAGGTGGTGGATTACAAATGATGGTAGCTGGAGTGGTAAAATCTATGTCTGGTGAAAGCGCAGAACGTGCTGCTTTAGGAGCTGGATCAATTGTGATGGATGTGTTAGGGATCCAATGATGGTCGATTACCTCATGAAAAAATTACTAGAATTCGCCAACTAAGACCTGATATGATTTTATTATCAGGTGGTACAGATGGAGGAACAACAACGCATGTGATGGAATTAGCAGAAATATTAGCAGCTGCTAATCCTAGACCTAGACTTGGTCAGAATTATAAACTGCCTGTGATTTATGCTGGCAACAACAAAGCACATGACAATATTCAAAAAACATTAGGTGAGATATCAGATTTAGATATTGTGGAAAATATTCGTCCAGTTCTTGAACAAGAAAATTTGGAACCTTCTCGAGATAAAATTCATGATTTATTTATGGAGCATGTGATGGCACAAGCACCAGGATATAAAAAATTAATGTCTTGGACAGATGCTCCAATTATGCCAACCCCTGGAGCGGTTGGTTCTTTAATTGAAATGATTGCAAAGAAAGAAAATATTTCTGTAGTGGGCGTTGATATTGGTGGAGCAACAACAGACATTTTTTCAGTGTTTGAAGGAAAATTCAATCGTACTGTAAGTGCTAATCTTGGGATGAGTTATTCAATTTGTAATGTATTGGCTGAATCTGGTCTGGATAATGTCTTAAGATGGGTTCCTTTTGATATTGATCATAGCAATTTGACAAATCGTATTGGAAATAAGATGATTCGTCCAACCACTGTTCCTCAATCGTTAGAAGAGTTGGTAGTGGAACAAGCAATTGCAAGAGAAGCTTTAAGGCTGTCATTTATTCAGCATAAATCATTCGCTACGAGCCTTAAAGGCGTTCAATCAGAAAGAACAATTTCTGATGCTTTTGAACAATCATCTAGTGGACAATCTCTTGTAAACATGATGGAATTAGATTTATTAGTAGGGTCCGGAGGGGTTTTGTCTCATGCTCCTCGTAGACAACAATCTGCTAGAATGCTTATTGATGCATTTATGCCAGAAGGAATTACACAGATAGCGGTAGACTCAATTTTTATGATGCCTCAATTAGGAGTTTTAGCCAATATTGATAGCAAAGAATTGAAAGATGACGCAAGTCAGGCAGCTTTAGAAGTTTTTGATAACGATTGTTTAATTAGATTAGGGACATGTATTGCACCAATAGGTAAGGCAAAACCAAGGTCTCAAATGGCCCAAGTATCTTTGAGTTTTGAAGATGGTTCAACAAAGAAAATTAATATCAATGAAGGGTCTTTAGAAATGTTGGAAGTTCCTTACGAACCGGTAAAGATTGAAATACAACCTTCAAGGGGAATTGATGTAGGAGCTGGAAAAGGGGAGCCATTAAGTTCCACAATTTATGGAGGGATTGTTGGATTAATCTTTGATGGTAGAAATCGACCAATTAATCTACCGAAGGATTCTTCAGAGCGTATCCAAAATTTACTTAATTGGTCTGATGCGGTTAATGAATATCCTAAAGGAGATTTGTTCTAATGGCACATTCGTATACTCCAGGATTAAAGGTTTTAAAAAAGACATTATTTAGAAAAGAAAGAATTTTGCCACTAAAGGGAAAAGTCTTTTGTAAAGCAAGGGGATAAATTATCTCCAGAAACGATTGTAGCGTCAACTTCTCTTCCAGGGAATGTCCAAATGTTAAAAGTAAATAATATCCTCAATATTGAACCAAGAGATGTGAAAGATTGTTTGGTTGTCAAAGAAGGAGATAGTGTTAAAAAAGGTGAAAAAATTGCTGAAACAGCAGGGTTGTTAGGCATGTTCAAATCATCTCTTGAATCTCCAGTGGATGGTACTGTTGAGTCTATTTCAGATAGTACAGGGCGAGTTGTGTTACGTGAAGCACCAATTCCAGTAGAAGTAGATGCTTATGTCCGCGGTAAAGTAGGAGAAGTAATTCAAAATGAAGGAATTGTGGTAACCTCTAGTGCTTCTTTTATCCAAGGTATTTTTGGTATTGCAGGAGAAAAACAAGGGGCATTACAATTAGTTTCTCAAGATCCGTCTGAAGAATTGACGGCAGAAAAAATTACAAATGATATGGCTGGAAAGATTTTAATCGGAGGATCATTTTTAAGCTTAGATGCATATAAAAAAGCAATGTCATGTAATGTTGCTGGGATAGTTGTTGGAGGGTTTAATTATTATGATTTAAAGGAAGTATTAGGATATAATTTGGGTGTTGCAATTACTGGAACTGAAAAATTAAAAACGGCACTTATTGTTACTGAAGGATATGGATCAATTCCAATGAGTAAGGCAACATTCGATTTATTAAAATCACATAATGGAAGTGATGCTTCCATCAATGGAGCAACACAAATAAGAGCTGGCGTAATCCGTCCAGAAATTGTTATTCCACTTAAAGATGAAGATAGTGAAGATTCATCTTCAAATGTACAAG
Organism: Fidelibacterota bacterium; assembly: GCA_019654715.1. Taxonomy (GTDB): domain Bacteria; phylum Fidelibacterota; class Marinisomatia; order Marinisomatales; family Marinisomataceae; genus Marinisoma. The sequence goes on from BPEH01000003.1 coordinate 42,597, forward strand.
AAGGAATTAAAGGAGGGAAGTATCGTAAGAGTAATCCGTTCACCAAATTTTGGAAAAATTGGTACAGTTACTTCTCTACCAACCAAATTACATAAGATGGAATCTGAAACAATGGTGAGAGTAGCAGAAATTAAAATTGATGGTAAAAATTTCTTGATTCCAAGAGCTAACTTAGAGATGGTTGAATTACAATGATTCAAAATTTAACAGTAGATGATAAAAACTTTTTAACAGGAGTTGCTAAAAAAATTATAGAATTAAAAATTGGGTTTCTCCTGCTATTTTCTTTTTTGAGATGGTAAAACCATTAAATTTTATTGGTAGCCAAACTATGGTATTTTTTGGCCCAATAGTTAGTGCATTTGTCAAAACAGATGGTTATTATAGGGCTGCAGAATTATTTGAAAGTAACGTCAGCGTAGAATTTTTAATCTCTGAATTGGAAAGATTAGGTAAAAATGGGTAACCAACGTGGTATAAAATATGGAATAGGTATTTTAGTAATCATCGTTTTTACCTATGTCTTGTCAAACTATCATGTTGCTTTAAATTTTATATTACGTCGTTGGGATATTACAATTGAATCAATTTTTAATTCAGATAGAGCGTTTCTGTTTATTGTTTTACTTACCGTTATCATGGTATTGCTTAATGAAATTCGAAACGCAAGAAAAGATTCTGATTCAATTTTTTTACGTACAATTCCTGGGTTAAAAGCTGTTGAAGAAGCTGTAGGTCGTTCTACCGAAATGGGTAGGCCAATTCTTTATGTTCCAGGCATTATGGATATGAACGAAGTTGAAACAGTTGCTGGTGTTATTATTTTAGGACATGTTGCACAGATGACTGCGCAATATGAAACTGGTCTTGATGTGCCTGTTGCAAGATCTATTGTAATGCAGGCAGCAAGAGAATCTTGTAAAGAAGCATATCTTAGCCAAGGGCGACCAGAAATGTTTAATGAAGATATGGTTCATTATATTACCGATGATCAATTTGCTTATGCAGCTGGGGTAAATGGTATAATGCAAAGAGACAAACCTGCTGCATGTATGTATATGGGTAAGTTTTATGCAGAATCACTTCTATTTGCGGAAACAGGAAACGGGATTGGTGCAATTCAGATTGCTGGAACAGCATCCCAAGCGCAAATTCCTTTCTTTGTTACAGCCTGTGATTATACTTTAATGGGAGAAGAATACTTTGCAGCAAGTGCTTACCTTTCTAGAAAACCTGAATTAATTGGTGGAGTTACAACACAAGATACGGTTAAGCTGATGTTAATTGGATTAATTATTGTTGGTTTGGTAATGCGTGCCCTATTTGATCTTGATATTGTTTCATTCAATCTTTTGGATATAATCGGATAATAATATGATTTGGAAAAGATATATACCAATTGCTATTGTAGGATTTTTCGGATCTCTTACTCTATTTGGTTGGTTTTTTGAGAGCGAAGGTATTAAGGCTTTTATTGATGATGATGCAACTCAATGGTATGATATTATTGCTAGTTTTGCAATTTTTCTTGGAGCATTAAATTTATTAAAACTACAATTTTTAAAAGTTCTTAAACAACAATCAGGTTGGCAATATAGTGTTGTTGCAATTGTTTCTTTCTTTGCTGTTTTTGTTATAGGATTTTTTATGAGAGGTGCTTTTGTTGTTGATATTCCTAATGCCGATGTGCAGAGTACATACTTTACACAAGGGGCGGCAGAAGAAGCGGTTAATCAGTTAAAAGATTCAGGTGTTACTGCAAGTATTACACCTGCACAATGGGGAGCCCATATACAAACAGAAGGAGGGTTATTTAAATGGATGTTTGATAACATCTTTACACCTCTTTCAGCAACTATGTTTGCTCTATTAGCATTCTATGTTGCGTCAGCATCGTATCGTGCGTTTAGGGCAAGAAATTTCGAAGCAACACTACTTTTATTAGCTGGTATTATTATTATGATTGGAAGAGTTCCAATAGGAAGTCTTATTCCGAGTTGGATTATTATGTACTTACTGGTTCTAGTTCTTGGAATAGTAGTCAATACATATTTTAAAAGCCGTGAGCTTGTTTTCATCGTAGTCGCTTTAGGTTTATTAGGAGTGACAGCTTTGTTCTTATACTTAGATTCGACAACAGTAGTAGATATATTTAATGCATTTATTACAGGTGGAGTAATTTCAGGTTTTGAAGTTCTTGGAAGTTGGTTCACAGGTTGGCCAATAAATCAACCATCAATATTTTATCTACCTGCTTTACAGGAATGGATTTATACAGTACCTAATTTAGCTGGAGCACGAGCTATTATGATTGGTATTGGATTAGGGATTATTGTAACCAGTCTGAGATATATATTTGGATTGGAAAAATCATATATAGGTGATCAATGAGGTTTCTTGAAGATATTCTCATAAAGTTTGGATCAGTTGATAGAAGAGTAATCTTTGTATTAATTGGATTAGCAGTACTTGTTCCTCTGTTGAGCCCTGTTGATCTTGCAATACGACCAACTCCATCTTCTCAAAAAGTTTATGATGCTGTTGATAGTATTCCTGATAATTCTAATGTTTTAATTTCATTTGATTATGGACCTAGTACTAGACCGGAAATTCATCCAATGACATTAGGTATTATGCGCCATATTCTTAGCCAAGATCGTGGACATAAAATCTATATAACTTGTTTGTGGCCCGATGGATTATATATGGCAAAAGATGCTTTAAAAACAATTAATGAAGAATACGATTTAGTTGAACATGAAGATTATGTTTTGCTAGGATTTAGACCTGGAAACGAAGCAATTGTAAAAGGGCTAGCAAGCGATTTACGTAAAGTATTTACCGTTGATGCAGCGCAAAATCCAATAAGTGAAATTCCAATGATGGAAGGAATAAATAATCTAAACGATTTCCAATTTATGTTTACAGGTTCTGCAGGATATCCTGGTACCTTTGAATGGGTACAATATGGAGCAGATCCAACAGGTGTTCCTCTTTCATCTGGCACAACTTCTATTCAAGTAAATGAAGTGATGCCTTATGTACAAAGTGGTCAATTAAAAGGAATTCTTGCAGGGATGCCTGGTGCGGCAGAATATGAAAAATTAATTGAGACGCCTGGTATTGCTATTCAAGGAATGGCAGCACAATCGTATGGACATCTTGTTATTGTCCTATTTATCATTTTGGGAAATTTAGCTTACTTTATTACCGAACGAAGAGAGAGGAAATACTAAATGGAACAGCTGTCGTTCTCAACAATACTTGGTGCTTGGATTGCTGCATTCCTTACGTTAGGAATTTTCTCATATCTCTATAGAGATAATCCATTTTATAAGATAGCCGAACATGTATTTGTTGGTGTATCTGCTGCTTATTGGGCTGCCACATTTTATTGGACTCAAATTTATCCTAATTTATTTGGTAGGTTATTTGCTTTAGATAGTCCATTTGCAAACATGTATGTTATTGATAAAGGCCATGAATACAATGGCTTATATTTCTTTCCGTTGCTTTTAGGTATTATGATGCTATTAAGTGTATTCAAACAGGTTAATTGGATGGCACGATGGGGTATTGCTTATACGGTTGGAATTGCTGCTGGATTGAAAGCGTTTGGATATTTAAGCTCTAATGTTATCAGTCAGGTTAAATCTACTGCAGTAGAATTATTCAGTGGAGAATTAGCATTTTTTGCAATGTCTGGACCTAGTATTTTCAATAATATTGTTATTTTTATCGGCACAATAAGTGCTCTAATGTATTTTTATTTCTCAAGAGAACAGTCTGGAGCCTATGGACGTTTCACGCGTTTAGGAGTCTACTTTCTAATGATTAGTTTTGGTGCATCCTTTGGGTTTGCTGTTATGGGCCGAATTTCTCTGCTAATTGGGCGTTTTAATGATTTAATCTTATTTTCTGATCCATCATATAATTATGGTACGTTTTGGATGTTAGGATTGATTATAGCAGCACTCGGTTATTGGTCATTCCAAAATCCTGAAAGAACAGAGGGATAATTGAATGAAGCCATCTGATATTAGAAAAGTTATTGGTAGCAGTATCTTAGCGGACGGGATGTCCCCAATCATTGATTTAGAAAAATCTCACGGTTCTTGGTTAGTAGATAAAGTAACTGGGAAAGAATATCTTGATTTGTTTTCAATGTTTGCTTCATTATCTGTTGGATATAACCATCCTTATGTATTAGAGCAGTCAGAGCGCTTAAAAGTTGCTGCAATTAATAAACCTACCAACTCAGATGTCTATTCTTTAGAACTAGCAGAATTTATGGAAACATTTAAACGTGTTGCCCAACCTAGTTATTTACCTCATACGTTCTTTATTGAAGGAGGAACATTGGCTGTAGAGAATGCGCTAAAGGTTGCTTTTGATTGGAAGCGTAGAAAAAATTTAGCTAAAGGAAGCAGCGCAAAAGGGGAGAAAGTAATCCATTTTAAAGAGTCTTTTCATGGTCGTTCCGGATATACAATGTCATTAACCGATTCTCCCGATAAAAGAAAAACCATGTATTTTCCCAAGTTTGATTGGCCAAGAGTTACCAATCCAAAAATTACATTTCCTCTAGAGAAAAATTTAGATCAAGTGATTGCATTAGAGAACCAGGCTTTCACAGAAATAAAAGATGCTATTTCTTCCAATCCAGACAATATTGCTTCTATTATTATTGAACCAATTCAGGGAGAGGGAGGCGATAATCATTTTCGATGTGAGTTTTTCCAGGAATTGAGAGAAATTGCCAATGAGAATGATATCATGCTTATTTATGATGAAGTGCAAACAGGGATTGGCGTTACAGGGAGAATGTGGGCACATCAACATTTTGCAGCACATGAATGTAGCGATTGTTGCTGTGGAGAAGATTCATCTGCTAAGCCTGATATTATTGCATTTGGTAAGAAAACTCAGGTATGCGGTATTGCAGTGAGCAATCGCGTGGAAGAAGTAGAGAACCATGTATTTGCAGAATCTAGTCGATTAAATTCCACATGGGGTGGCAATTTGGTTGATATGGTGCGACTTACTATCTATTTAGAATTAATAGAGAAAGAGAACCTAGTGGAGAAAGCTGAAAAAACTGGAAATTATTTGTTAAATCGTTTATACGCACTTCAGGAACAATATCCCAATCTTGTTTCTAATGCGCGAGGAAGAGGATTGTATTGCGCATTCGATCTTCCTTCTGGAGACAAAAGAGATAAGTTGGCAGAATTGCTTTTAGAAGAAGGATCAATTTTATTAGGATCTGGACATCAATCTATCCGTTTTCGTCCTCATTTAAATGTAAAAACTGAAGATATTGATTTTGGGATAGATTGTTTTAAAAAAGCTCTAGATAAGTTAGGGTAATGTCGAATAAAGGTAGATTATATATCGTTGCCACTCCGATTGGCAATTTAAAGGATTTTACATTCAGGGCTATCGATACTTTACAAGAAGTTGATCATATTTTTGCCGAAGATACACGTAAATCTATTCAATTAATGAAACATTATGATATCACGACCAATTTAGATAGTTATCATGAACACAATACCACCCAAAAGATTCCTAAAATTATCAGGTTATTAAACGAAGGGAAGGATATTGGATTAATTTCTGATGCGGGTACACCAAATATTAGTGATCCAGGATACAAATTAATCAGAGCATGTATTGATGAAGCAATTGATATTATTCCTATTCCAGGAGCTTCTGCTGTAACAACAGCTCTTAGTGCGTCAGGCTCCCATCTGATTCGTTCTTTTTTTTAGGATTCCTCCCGCAGAAAAAAGGAAGAAAAAAGAAAATTTCTTTTTTAAAGAGTTTAGAAAATACTATAATTATATTTGAGAGTCCTCATCGATTACTAAAAACGTTGAGGGAATTGCATGACGAATTAGGCGAAAGACCAATTATCGTTGCAAGAGAGTTGACAAAATTATACGAAGAAATTGTACGAGGAAACTTTAGCAGTGTAATTGAATTTTTTGAGTCAAAAAAAGTAAAAGGTGAAATAGTAATTATTATTGGAAAAGATGATGACAGAGTCTACTTCTAGAGGGAAATTTATCACGTTTGAAGGTATTGATGGTTGTGGAAAAACTACGCAAGCAGAAATGTTGCTAGAATTACTGGAAAAACAAGAATTATCAATTAGTTTTGTAAGAGAACCTGGTGGCGATCCTATATCGGAATCAATTCGTAAACTCCTATTGCATTCAGAAGAAATAATGTCTGATCGTGCAGAAGCATTATTAATGATTGCGAGTAGGGCACAATTAACCGATAAAGTTATTCTTCCCCATCTATTGAATGGAAGATGGATGATTGCAGATCGTTATGCTGATTCTACGCTTGCATATCAAGGAGGAGGCAGAGGATTAAACAGTACTGCCCTCGAAGAAATTAATTATTTTGGAACATATACTCTGAAACCTGATTTAACTTTCTTTATTGATATTTCTGTTGAGGAAGCAAACAAAAGAATGTCTGTCTCTAGAGATAGGATTGAAAAAGAAGGACAAGAATTCCAACAAAGAGTACGTGATTTTTATACAAACCTACACACAAAAGAACCAGAACGTGTAATGTTGATTAATGGGGAAAACTCAATTGATGCAATTCATAATGAAATTTCGTCTATTGTAAGTGAAAAATTGATATCATGAAGCAATTAAAAAAATTATCTTTTATAACCTTAATAATTACGGTTTGTTTCTTCGGATTATTGCGAAGTCAACAGCTTGATATTTATCGTGAAATTGCACGATCTCAACAGCAAATCATGACCGTTTATAAGTATCTTGTTACTGAGTATATCCATGAGTTAGATATCCCAGAATTAACATCAACAATTATCAATTCGATGTTAGAAAATTTTGATCCATATACCGAATATTATGGAGAGAAAGATTTGGAAGATTTAAATATTAAAACTACAGGGGAATTTAGTGGAGTAGGGTTGCAGATTTATATGTATGAAGATCAGCTAACAGTAGTAGGGCCAATTGAAGGTTCTCCGGCTTTTCCGTGCGGGTATTTTTACTGGAGATAAAATTACTCATATTGATGGAGTTTCTACCGATGGAAGGGAAACTCAAAGATGCGACCAGTAAGATTCGAGGAGAAAAAGGTACAGATGTAATATTAACCATTAAAAAACCGATTACAGAAGAAGTGCATGATTATACCATTAATCGTGATATTATTTCATCAAAGATATTCCATACTATGGGATGGTTGATCCAGCGGTCGGATACCTCAGAATAACCAATTTTTCAGAAAATACTCCAAGAGAAGTAAACAATGCATTCCTATCCCTAATGAACGAAGGAACAGAAAATATTATTATTGACTTAAGAGATAATCCTGGAGGATTGCTCTCCTCATCATTGGATGTATTAGATCTGATATTGCAAAAAGATCTAGAAATGGTTTCAACCAAAGGACGTAGTGGAAAGATATTAAAAAAATAAGATCATTAAATAGAGCATTGCTCCCTCAGGATATTGATATTACAGTCTTAATTAATGAAGGCAGTGCATCTGCAAGTGAAATTGTTGCTGGTGTGTTGCAAGATCATGATAGGGCAGTAATTGTCGGATCACCATCATTTGGAAAAGGATTGGTCCAATCTGTGATTGCAATCAACAATAAATCCGCGTTAAAAATTACCAATTCGAAATATTATATTCCAAGTGGGCGTACCCTACAAAAAAGAGAATATATTGATAAAGAGTTGCTTACAGATAAAGCAACGGGTTTAAGATTCATTATTTACCACAAAAGCAGGACGAAAAGTCCCTTTGGGGGGGAGGCATTGCTCCCGATATTTTAGTTGAAAATTTGGGAAAAGTATCCATTAGCTGTTTCGATCTTACGCAATGGAGGATTTTTCCGTTTTGTACAACAAACAAGCGATCAATATGATTCTTCAGATGCAGTAGTCAATGATATTACTTTAATGAACAAATTTGCTGATTTTATTAAAGAAAACGATATTGCAGGATACGTAGATGGTGAAGGCGATTTAGAAAAAGCAAAAGAAAAACTGGTTAAAGAAGACGAACCAAAAAATATATTCTTAAATAATGCATTTAATGTTATTGAAAATCAAATCAAGAAATCACAAACTGCCATGTTTGATGATGAGAAAGGGTTTCATTAGAAAAATGTTATTAGGAGAATTTGCCTTCTATTATGATGGAACAAAGGAAGATATGAATTTTTACTTCAGGGTGATAAAACAGTTCAGAAATCATTAGAAATCCTTCTTGATGACGCCCTGTATTCTTCTATCCCAACTGCACCTGAAGAAAAACAAATTGCGTTAACGGAAAATTAGCGATCTATGGCATCTGAATCACATGCCGGTTTTTCTATAAGTTTTTTTTTTAAAGACAATAATATTTCAACTGTATTTACCCTCTGTGGAGGACACATTTCACCTATCTTAGTTGGATGTGAATCTGAAGGAATAATATTGTTCAAGTAAGAGACGAAGCTTCGGCAGTGTTTGCTGCAGATGCTACTTCAAGGATAACGGACACCATTGGTGTTGCAATTGTGACTGCGGGTCCGGGAGTGACCAATACAATGACAGCAATCAAAAATGCACAATTAGCCCAATCTCCTTTGTTGTTGATTGGTGGAGCAGCTGCAACCCTATTAAAAGGAAAAGGGTCGTTGCAAGATATCGATCAATTATCATTAATGAAACCACATGTTAAATCCGCAGTTTCTGTAAAAAGATGTCGAGATATTGTCCCAGTACTCCATAATGCTATTAATCGTGCTGTTTCTGATGTGCCTGGTCCTGTATTTGTTGAACTTCCTATTGATTTACTCTATCCAGAAGAAATGATTCGAGAACAGCATTTGTCACAAGTCTCTTCAAATTCATTGGTTGGTAAAGTGTTTAAATGGTATGTAGAACACCACCTAAAGAATGTGTTTTCTAAAGGAAAATCTCTCATTATTCCTCGGAAGAAAAACATTAAAAATGCAAGCCAGTCTGCAATTGATAAAGCAGCGATTACAATTCATGAATCAGTAAGACCAGTCGTATTGCTTGGAAATCAAATTATCCATAATAAAGAGTTTTTAGATCGGTTTATTCAAAGCTTAAAAAAGCTATCTATTCCAACCTATACATCAGGGATGGCTCGAGGATGCTTAGGAAAAAAAGATTCATTTTTCTTCGTCATAATCGTAAACATGCCTTAAAAAATGCAGATGTTGTGATTACCGCAGGCGTTCCACTAGATTTTCGTTTAGGTATGGATTTTCCATCAATTCTGATGCAAAGATTATTGCCTTAAACAAGAGCAAAAAAGATCTTGTGAAAAATCGAAGACCATACCTACAGCTTAAAGGAGATCCATCAAGAAGTATTTATGAGATTGCCAAGACTATTAATACACCGGATTGTGAAGCATGGTTAGAAGAATTGCAACAAATGGAACAGAAAAGAGAGAATGAAATTTTAGCACAAGCAGAAATGGACACAGAATTTATTAATCCTATTAAAGCATGTACTACCATCAATGATGTATTGGATGAAAATAGTATTATTATTGCCGATGGGGGTGATTTTGTAGGAACAGCTTCTTATGTTTTACGTCCTCGAGCTCCATTAAGCTGGTTGGATCCAGGGGCCTTTGGAACATTAGGGGTTGGCGGTGGATTTGCCTTAGGAGCAAAAAGTGCGTTTCCAAACAAAGAGGGGTGGATTATTTATGGGGATGGAGCCTGTGCATTTAGTTTAGCAGAATTTGATACTTTTGTTCGTCATAAATTGCCCGTGATTGCTATAGTAGGAAATGACAGTTCTTGGCAACAAATTGCTCGAGAACAAGTCGAAATGCTCGGTAGCGACATCGGAACCAATCTAAACGATACCAACTATCATCAAGTAGCAGAAGGGTATGGAGGCAAAGGATTTTTGGTAACCGAAATTTCCCAATTACGTGATGTCTTATTGCAAGCCAAATCTGATGCGAAAACGGGAACGCCCGTCCTTATTAATATGCGTATCGGAAAAACGGATTTTAGAAAAGGATCAATTTCAGTTTAATGAACACAATTAAGCTTCTTACCATTGGGTTAATGTCTTTTTTTTATATCACTACAGGTATTAAACATTTTACTGAACCAGAATGGTTTTTACAGATTTATCCACCATTTCTACCATTGGGCTTGCAGCAGTCTATATCAGTGGATTTTTTGAAGTATTGTTTGGTGTTTTGCTTTTAATTCCTAAACAAGGTATCATGCAGCTTGGGGACTTATTGTACTGTTAATTGCTGTATTTCCAGCAAATATTTATCTAGCATATACCAATGGAGCTGCAATGGATATTTCTCCCGAATTAGCTTGGGGAAGATTACCATTTCAAGTATTATTTATTGGGTTAGCATATTGGCATTCTGATGATTGAAAAATTGTTTAGCCTGTTACCCGAAAAGACTCAAAATAGAATTATGCATTTCTTTGCACGTTTAATTATATTTGCAAAGGGCGATTAGCTCAGCTGGTTAGAGTACCTGGTCGACATCCAGGGGGTCACTGGTTCAAATCCAGTATCGCCCACAAATGAGAAAATTATTAACTATAATATTTCTATTTGGAGCAACCTTTGCTCAGGCTCCTGAAAAAGTATCTCCGGATGTATATAAAGTCGTTTTTGAAAATGAGAATGTTAAAGTTTTAGAAGTGACTTTTGAGCCGGGTCAAAGCGATAAAATGCATCGTCATAATCGTATGGTCTATTATGTGATTGCAGGTGGTATTATGCAAATTACCTCATCTGATGGTACAGTGAATGTTGCAGAGATTAAAGAAGGTTCTTCTGCTCAACAAGATCCTGTTGTTCATCGGGTAAAAAATATAGGAAAAACCAGAGCAAAACTTATCGTTGTTGAAGAAAAATAATTAATTTATTATATGAAACTAGAAGATTTAGTAAAACTCATTCCTTCTGAATCAATTCTTAGGGTAATCCGATCTTCTTTGATGACACGGTTTGCCGACCTTAGTCTGCGAGATAAAAAAAGAAAAGAATTTGAACTACGACGAAAGCAAAGAATAGAACCCCATAGGCTTTTGTTTTTCTTTCAATCGAATGATCCGTATTCAACTTTGGCGGCACAATTTCTTCATCAAATACAAGCCTCATACGACGTTAAATTAGAAATTTATTTATTGGGAGAAGAAGGGTATGATGCGCTTCCAGAGCCTGAAATGTATCGGAAATATGTATTTAGTGATGTACAAAAAATTGCTCCGTATTACGACATTGATTTCTCAAACACACATATTCCTTCTGCAGAGGAAAAAGATCGTTTTTTGAGCCATTTATGTAGCTTAAATCAAGAGGAATTAATCGAACAACTTCCTAGCATAAGTTTGAAATTCTGGAAAGGACAATTTTTAGGAAATACATGTTCTGAAAAAGTGATAGAAGATACCTTAAAACAAGGCAATGAAAAACGCGATGAATGTGGCCATTATTTAGGTGCAATTTTCCACTATGGAGGGGAAAATTATTGGGGCATTGATCGTATTAATTTTTTATTAGAACGCTTAGAAGCATTAGGGGTAAAGAAAGGCGCATCATTGCGTGTCAATCCAGCATTAAGTTCTCATCCAAGTCACCAATTGTCTGATGTAAAAACTTGAAATCTTCTTTTCGGCAAATAGTCCGTATACTTATTTGGCATTTGATCGTGTGAAAAAGTTAGGAGAAACCTATGGAATTCCTATTGTCGTACGACCTATTATGCCAATGTTGATGCGTCAAATGGATATATCACGAAGGAAAGGATTTTATATTCTTTCGGATTCTGCACGTGTTGCTGAAAAACTAGAAATTCCCTTTGGAAAAGTTCAAACCCCAATTGGGTATCCTTTACGAAGAATTTATTCATTATTTCCATATGTGAATTCCCATGGCAAAGGATTTGAATATTTACACAAATGCATGGAAGCAATTTTTGCAACAGGAACCCAGGTGGGGTCAAAGGTATTTTTACAACAACTATTAACCGATTTGGATTTGGATGCTGATGAAGGATTTAAGCATTTAGATGCAACCGATTGGGAAGCGGGGTTTGAGAAGAATCGATTGGATATGTATAAAGTAAATTGTTGGGGAGCGCCTACCTTTAAATTGTTCCATAACAATAAGAATATTTTATCCATATGGGGCCAAGATCGTATTTGGGTAGTTTGAAGAAGAATTAAAGAAGTTGTAGATTAAGGTAATAAGGAAAGGGGATTTTAGAATGAATTTAAGTGAACTAAATAATAAGCTAGACAGATTTCACCTATTAAATCATCCATTTTATGTCGCATGGGAAAAAGGAGAATTAACACAAGAAATACTGCAGGATTACGCAGAACAGTATTATCAACATATCAAAGCATTTCCTAGATACATTAGTGCTACACATTCTATGTGTGAAGATATCGAAAAAAGAAAAATACTTTTGGACAATCTAAGCGACGAAGAAGATCTTCATAAAGACCACCCAATGCTTTGGAAACAATTTGCGTTGGCAGCAGGTGCAGATGAGAATAGTTTGGATTCGGTGAAACAGGAATATTTTACTTCAGATTTGATTGAAAATTTCTTTCGTTTATCGCGTTCTTCTTATGCAGAAGGACTTGGGGCATTGTATGCATATGAGCGTCAAGTACCTGAAATTGCTGAAACCAAAATTAAAGGATTGATTGATCATTATAATATTTCAACAAACCAAGGATTGGAATATTTTGTTGTGCATAAAGATGCTGATGTATTGCATCGTGAACAGAGTGAACAACTGATGTTACAAACTAAATGAAGAAGAACAAATTCTTGCTAAAGAAGCTGCATTCTCTACTGTACATATGTTGTGGAGTTTTTTATCTGGTCTCTGTGATAAGCATAACATTAAGAATTAAAAAGATTTTAATTCAAACCAAAAATTGAGAATACAAAAGAAGATTCAACAACGTTTCTATTCTAATAAAGAAGAGAGAATCAACATATTAAGCCATGGGTTTGGACTAATCTTAAGCATCATCGCATTTGTTTTCTTATTGCTACGTGCATTGGAGAATGGAAATTCAATTTATATTTTTAGCCTTACTGTTTTTGGTCTCAGTTTAATATTGTTGTATACTGCGTCAACTTTGTATCATAGTACTCAAGAGCCTGTTGCGCGCAATCGTTATAGAATGCTAGATATGATTGCGATTTATGTATTGATTGCAGGTTCTTATACTCCTTATGCGCTTGTAATGCTTAAAGGAGTTGAAGGATGGAGGTTGTTCGGGATTATGTGGTTGATTGCGTTTGTAGGAGCGATTTGGAAAATTTTTACAACGGGAAGATATAATGTTGTTTCTACCTTGCTTTATTTGTGTATGGGATACATATGTCTTTTCTATATCAATCCATTATTGGCACAATTGCCTTATGAAGGGTTGATATGGTTGATTAGCGGTGGGGCTGCATATACAATCGGGGTATTTTTCTATGCCATGGATGACAAAATTCCATATAATCATGCCATCTGGCATGCTTGTGTACTGTTTGGAAGCTTTAGTCATTTTATGTCGGTATTCTTCTACGTATTACCATCATAATAGATATTGCTTTGAAGTTTAATCTGTTTTTCCTATTATAGCGCCAATATTTATGAATGTAGAAGATATTAAAAAGACGATTACAATAGTTCATGACTATCCAATCCCTGGAATTATTTTTAGGGACATTACAACTCTCTTAGAAGATCCTGAAGCGTTTAAAGCAACTGTGGATCTTATGGTAGAGAAAGTTTCTGATTTATCATTTGATAAAATTGTTGGAGTTGAATCAAGAGGATTTTTCTGGGCAGCTCCAATTGCTTATGCACTGTCAAAACCTTTTGTCTTGGCACGTAAACCTGGAAAATTGCCACGAAGAACCGTTAGCAAACCGTTTACCTTAGAATATGGTACCAATAGTGTTCATATTCATGCTGATTCAGTCCACAAAGGAGACACTATTTTAATTGTTGATGATTTGATTGCTACAGGTGGTACAGCTATTGCAACCGCCGATTTATGTGAAGAGTTAGGTGCAGCTGCTATTCATACGCTTTCTTTAATAGACTTACCAGAGTTAGGTGGATCAAAGAAAATAGCAGATAAGTATGGTGAAGTTCGTACTTTAATCGACTATTAATTGAAACGAATTTCTATCAAACATCGAAAAGAATTGCGCAAACTTTAATTTGCTTCCATCAATCACCAAGTCTCCATTTGCCATCGCTTCTTTCGCATCTGCTAAACCAACAGAGATTTTTTTCCAGGTCATTGTATTTACACTTGCGGTTGCATCGGAATTATCAGGAACACTGTGTGTAATTTCAATAATATTATTTCTTAAAATCATTCCAAATGTTTGACCAGTATCGGACATAACAAAACCAATTTTTATAGATTTTCCGTTTGCTTTTTTAGGATTAAGACGTGGAGGCATTGCATTAAAGAATGTTTTAATTGGAACCCTTTCAATTTGTCCTTCCGTTGATTTGTATTGTTCGTGTGGAGTGATAAGTCCCATCATTTCATATGCATCTGATAAATACCAATTGCGTGCAATAGGATTTGTTTCTTCTTTACCTAAAACTATTAGCGTGTTTCCATATAGTTCTTTAATAGTTTTGTCATTAGGGAAATTAGAAGAACCAATCTCACATAATTCTGCTGCCCATTGGAAATCTCCATCATCATTAGCTTGTTTTATTAGTTCAATTAATGTTTCTTTAGATCCGATAATATCCAGCAGTCTTTTATTACGTTGTTTACTAGATAATGGTTCAAGATTTACTGCTTTTCCATCAAAGAATCCAATATAGCCACTATATACATTGCGAATACTCCAACTTACTTTTCCATATTTTTCCTGTAAATCAAAGTTTTCTTTAAAGAAACTAGGATATTCAAATTCTTCAACCAATTCATCTGGTGTTTTTCCTTGATTCATTCCTCTTATTGCATAGTCATGAATATACTGAACCGCATCTCTATAGATAGTGAGTCGATTGTGTACTTCTTCTTTTCCAGATAAATATGGTCCATGACAACTAATTAAATACTCTGGATTGTAAGCACGCATTTCATCGACAGATTTATACCATTTATATGTATCGCGATAGGAGCTACCGCGAATAGTGTACAAATTAGGAAAACGCATATAATAATTATCGCCAGAAACAACAACCTCTTTATCAGGATAATAGATGATAATTTGATCATCTGTTTCACCAGGTGAATGAGTTACTTCTAATGTTATACCTGCAGTGGTAATTGTAGTTATTTTTTCCTCTAAAAGATGTGTTGGATATATAATCGGAGGTTGTACAAAGTCCCAACCAAACGCAAGACCCAATCCATGCCCCCATTCTTGAACTTCATCTGGAAGAAAATACCCGAATTGTTTCATTCCTCTTTTTGTCAAAATAGGTCTTAATAAATTCATGGAATCATCAAATCCTTTTTCAAAAGTTTTATGTGCATACACTTTGGTGTCTTCTTCAAAAAATGCTTTAGTTCCTCTCCAGTGATCTGGGTGAGAGTGGGTATAAAACACTGCCTTAATGGGTTGATTAGATATTTTTCGGAATTCCTCAGAAATTTCAGAAGCTGCTCCGTAGCTTTCAGTCGTATCAATGATAATATTTCCACCATCACCAACAATCAAGATAGAATTTGCCAATCCATATCCAATAGCTACATACACATTGTCTACAACTTGATAGACTCCTTTTTCACGATAGAACTCATCCTTCATTGTACTATCTTGGCTAAAATCAATAGAAGGTGGTTGTATTTTTTCTTCGTTAGAACAATTAATAACAAGAATCGAAAATAAAATGAAAATAAGTAATCTCTTTGTCATGTATAAATATACATTATAATAAATATAATTTTTATTATAAATTATCCATCAAGATGTTTGCAAAAAACAATCCATACTTAAGAAGCCTTCTAATACAATTGTTGTTTATCCCATTTTTAGGATTGGCGATTCTTTTCTTTAAAGGAGGGACCGTGAGCGATCCAACAACGGTAGGGTATTCCTTTTACAATAATTTTATTAGTGAGCTTGGGGCTTTTACTGCTCATAATGGAGAATTTAACAGTCCTTCGATGTTTTTCTTTATCGGAGCAATGTTTTCGCTTGCGGTAGGATGTTCATTGTTTTTTTTAGAAGAAAAAAAACTATTCGATTCTACAAAAAATACCTTTGTATTTGTCAAGATTGGTACATTATTTGGTGTGTTGGCTGGTATTTGTTTTGGTTTAGTGGCAATTCCGTTTGATGCTTTTGATATAAGCATGAAGATTCATAGCTATAGTGCACAATATGCATTTAGATTTATCTTATTGGCGTTAATGTTTAACGGAATTGGGATTATATTTGATCCAAAATTTCCTACCTTTTATGGTGTCATAAATTTTCTAGCGGTATTTCCGGTTGCAAAACATTCTGTCGATATGTATTTCAATGATTTTTATCAAGGATCTATTCCAATTGAAGACGTTGTTCTTTCTCAAAAAATTGCTGTGATTGCATTGATACTATGTTTTGTTATTCGCATCATCGGTGCAAAAAGCATATTAAAAAAATTAGCTTAAAAATCTAATACATTATCTAAGAAATTGTCCTTAATATAGACGATGTTAAAAACAAGAAAGGTGAATTTATGAAAAAATATTCTTTTATTTCTATTGTAGCGTTATTAGCAATGCTTTTTGTTGGTTGTGGTACTTCTGATGGAAAACTACCAAGACAAACGGGTGATGCAAGTAGCGAAGTTGAAGAAGGTTTATATCTTGCACATAACGTAATGTGGGATTTGGCACGAGACAAATTTGAGGAAGGAATTGCAAAAGACGCAAATTGTGTATCATGTTATTTAAATAAAGGACATGTTGAAACTGATAGAGTACAACGAAGAGAATTGTATGAGAAAGCATTAGAATTATCAAGCACACAACATCCTGAAACAAAATTAGTGCGCGATGCAGTTAATTGGATAAACGGAGAAGGTAGCAGATTTGATAGTTATGAAAGTTTGTATAAAAAATATCCAAATGACCCATATCTAGCAAATGGTGCAGCAAGAAGTTTAATGATAAATGATAAGCTAGATGAAGCAAGGGTGTTGCTTGAGGAAGCATTCGCTGCGATGCCATCTGCTGGATTCTTATCTAACTTACTTGCTTATACCTATATGAATAATGAAGAACCAGGATCTGATGAATTTGAAAAAGCATCTGGTCATTTACGAAGATATATGCGTACAGAAAATGGCAAGGATGGCTCTAGCAAATGCACTAGATTCAATGGGTGAATATTATTTAATGAAGGGCGATTTTGAAAATGCATTAGCGCATTATAGAAGAGCCATAGGAGTAAACCCTAATTATAAATGGGGTCCAATCAATCTTGCAAGAACCATGAGGCAAGTAAAACGAGCTAATGGTGAAGCAAAGATCATGCCTTCTTCTACAGAGAACCAAGATGCAAAAAATGCATTTAATGTTGGTGGATGGTATCTATACAATATTGATTGGGATAGAGCATATGAAAAATTCAGTGAAGCTATTGAATTGGATCCAAATTTTGCATTAGCATATGGAATGAGAGCTAGAACAAGTGCGTTTCTAGGGAATGGAGAAGACCTTGTTGATGATTTAGATATTGCTGTGAGCATGTCATTAAATGCATCTGAAGATGAAGCATCTCTAATCAATGCTTTAGCTGCAAGCGTTACAGATGGAACTAACGATACTTTCAACAAAACAGTTGAAGAATTAGCTGCTAAATATCGAGATGATTCAATGTTAGCATTCGAAACTGTATTTGCAACGATGAGTGCTATTGGAGCTGATGCAGTGATTAAAAGAGCGAACGCTTTACTTGCTATGGATCCTGATTTTACTCCCGCATATAACATGTTAGGATATGCTTATATGGATAAAGGAGATTTAGAGAATGCTGGTAAAGCACTTCAAGAGCAAGTCAGGTTGGCACCAGGTCTTGCAAATCCATATGATTCTATGGGAGATTATTATCTTGCAGTAGGAGATAACGAATTAGCATTAAAGTATTTTGAAAAATCTGCTTCCATGGGATTACCTGCTAGTACTACAAAAGCAGATAGCCTTCAAAGTATTTCAGAAACGGAAGAAGAATAAAAAAGAATAAGAAATGAGGCGGCAATATTGCCGCCTTTTTTCTATCTAAAATTATTTATCATTATAAAATTTAAAACTTTTGTTAAATTGTCGAAAGTAAAAGGATTTAATTGAGTAAAAATTACCAGATTTTAGCGCTAAAATGGCGACCAAAACACTTTGAAGAAGTTGTAGGGCAAGACCATATTACCAAAACTTTAATCAAAGCCTTTGAGAAAAATCGCATTGCACAAGCTTTCTTGTTTGCCGGACCGAGAGGTGTTGGCAAAACTACAGCAGCAAGATTGCTTGCAATGTGTTTAAATGGATCAGATAAACCATCTATTAAATATGATGTTGAATCAGATGTGATTAAGCAGATTATTGAAGGAAGATCAATGGATGTTATTGAGATAGATGGTGCCTCAAATCGAGGAATCGATGAAATAAGAGAATTACGAGAAAATATTAAGTTTGCACCCCTAGAAGGAAAGTTTAAGGTGGTGATTATTGATGAAGTACATATGTTAACTACACAAGCTTTTAATGCGCTTTTAAAAACACTTGAAGAACCGCCATCACATGTCAAATTTGTTATGGCTACCACAGATATCCATAAAGTGCCACAAACTATTATTTCTCGCTGCCAACGTTTTGATTTTCTACCAATTACTAACGAAGTAATTAAAGATAGATTAAAACATATTTTAAAAGCCGAATCTGTTAAAATTGATGATTCTTCATTGGATTTAATTGCATCAAAGTCTGATGGTAGCATGAGAGATGCTCTCGGGTTTTTGGACCAAATTTTGGTATTTAGCGATAAAAAGATTACAGACGAGATAGTTATTGATTTATTGGGAGTAATTCCAACAGAAGTTTATTTTGATATTACCAATGCACTACATGACAAGAATGGAGAAGAATTAGTCACTATTCTTAATCATGTAAAAGAAAAAGGATATATTGTTGAAGATCTTATCAAGGGACTAATTAATCATATGCGCAATTTGACTCTGATGCACTATAAGAATGGACTAGATTTAATGGGTCTATCTCCTGAACTAAAAAAGCTCTATAAGAAAAATAAATACGATTGGTCTTTAAAAGATTTAGTGCGTATTTCCAATAGTTTATCGGAATTGTACGCATCTATTAAGCGTTTCTCCGACCAAACATTGATATTTGAAATGACATTAATGAAATTTCTTCAATTTGATAAAAGTGTTGATATTGAAAAATTCTTACAGTCAAATGTTCCACAAGAAGAACATTCTATTCCAGAACCTAAAAAGACCAATAGTGTTCCAAAAAAAACAGTAAAAAAAGCAGTAAAAAAAACGGCTAAAAAAATATCAGAAGTAACTACCGATCAAGTAAAAGATTCTTGGGATAAAATTTTAGGTAAAATATCAGAAGAAAGAGGGTCAGTCCACGCACTATTAAGTGACTGTATTATTAAAGAAATGAATGGGAATAATCTTGAATTAATATCTTATGATAGCAATGAATTTAACCAACAACTAATAAATGATAATTTAGGTTTTGTTAAAGATTCTATTAATGAAGTGCTCAATGCTTCTATAGGGGTAAAGATTATAGTGGATACAGAAGTTGAAAAAATTGAAGAAAAACCAGATAATGATTCAGTTAATCAAAACGATGTAGTTGAATTATTTCAAGGAAAGGATACAATGTAATGTTTGGTAACATGAAGGAAATGCTTAAACAAGCACAAAACATGAAATCTCAAATGAATGAGATAAAAAAAGAATTAGAACAGATTGAAGTCGAAGGATCTGCTGCAAACGGCTCATGCGTCGTTAGAATGACTGCTGATATGAAAACAACCCAAGTTTCCATTGATGAAACGCTTCTTAGTGGGAATAAGGATATGATTGAAAATGCAATTAAAGTTGCTACAAATGGAGCGTTGGATAAAGCAAAAGATACAGCGTCAAAAAGATTAAAATCAGTGACAGGCGGATTAATGGACAATCTTCCAGGTATGTAATGAGTAATATTGCAACATATATTGATCAATTAATAGAAGCACTAACAAAACTTCCTGGTATTGGAAGAAAAGGCGCAGAACGCATTGCATATTTTATTATTCATTCCGATGATAAAACTGCAAAAGATTTAGTGTCTTCGTTAGAAGATATTGGGGATAAACTGCAAACTTGTGAAAATTGTGGGATGATTTTTCTTCAAAAAGAGAAAGAGTGTAGTTGCAGTTCTGCTAGCAATACAAAACATATCTGCGTTGTTGAGAATATTGAAGATGCAATTAAAATTCAAAATACTCATAGTTTTGATGGGTTATACCATGTGCTAGGTGGAGCAATTTCTCCTTTGGACGGCATTGGTCCATCAGAGCTTTCTTTTGATAAGCTTTTAGGTCGAATTAGTAATGGAGTAGAAGAGGTTATTATTGCGACAAATCCAAGCACATCAGGGAATGCAACAGCAATGTATCTTCAAAAAATTTTAAAAGAACATAGTATTAGAGTATCACGTCTTGCAATTGGCTTACCAGTAGGAAGCAATCTTGAATATATTGATGATAAAACAGTTGCAACAGCCATAAAAGAAAGAGTAGAGTTAAATTGAGTATTGCTGATTTTTTTACCTTTTCTAGAATTTTAGTTACTCCTTTTGTTATCTATTTCATCTTTATTCATAATTTTTTTATTGCATCTATTCTGTTTATCTATTGTAGTATTAGCGATATTCTTGACGGATATCTTGCAAGAAAATATGATTTGGTAAATGAGAGGGGAAATTTTCTTGATCCTTTGGCAGATAAAATTTTAATGACGGGAGTACTAACTGTATTGTTATATCAAGGGTTAGTGAGAAGTGAAGATTTTCCATCAATAGCACCATGGGCATATAGCATTATTATTGGACGCGATGTTTTAATCACATTCTATCGTCAATATCTACGCAATAAAAATCAACCTTTAGTTACTTCAAAATATGGAAAATTTAAAACCGTATTTCAACATCTTGCTGTAATCTTTATTCTAGTTGCATCTCCAACTCAAGAATTAGTTGATTTAGTAATGGGATTAAATGCAGTATATGCAGGAGCAACAGGTATGCATTATGTGGTCAAAAATGGGTTTTAAAGATAAATTAATTTACAATTATGTTACGCTCTGCGGTTTAGGAAGACTTCCTGGTGGAGGAACATGGGCATCCTTATTAGTGTTATGTCTTGTACTATGGTCTCCTTTAGGGACAGATCCTTATCCTTCTGGATTATTATTTTGGATTGCTATAATCACAATGTCATCTATAGGTTTAATTGGGAAATCTTTGTCCTATTTTAAATCCAAAGATCCAAAAGAAATTGTCATTGATGAAGTATCTGGGATGGCTTTTTCATTGATGATTGTAGGTATATTTTCCGATATTTTTGGACAATTTAAGTTTGTATTACCTGAATATCTTTCAAACAGAGATTTAATGTTTATTATAACTTTTGTAATCTTTCGCATGTTTGATATTTCAAAAATTGGTCCTGTTGGTTGGATTGAGGATCCTAAAAAAGCTCCATCTTGGTGGCAAAAAATGGAATCAGATTCTTCTGACGATGCTTCTTTAAGAATATGGGCAGATGATTTTGTGGCAGGAGTATTATCTGCCGTAGTTGTTATTTGTGTATTATCTATTTATTTATGGGTTCTTCAGTGAAAATTGGAATTATAACCATTGGAAATGAATTGTTAAGCGGATTTACGATTGATCGTAATTCTGCCTGGATTGGTCAACGATTATTAGAAATTGGACTCAAAGTCCATGTTAAAAAAACCATTGCAGATGATGCTGATATGATTACTAAATCTCTTGATGAATTATCACAGGATTGTAATCATATCATTATAACAGGGGGATTAGGTCCAACCCTTGATGATATTACTGTAAAAACATTGTATGAATATTTTGGCGATAGTCCTGTTTTTGATGAAGAATATTGGAAAGAATTAGAAAAACGTTTTAAAGCAATTAATATGAAGGTTCCAACCTTGAATCGTAACCAAGCACATAAAGGGGATAAGGTCAAAATGATTGATAATTCTTTTGGTACCGCAAGGGGAATGCATTTTGAAAAAGATGGATCCAATTATTTTGCCTTGCCTGGCGTACCAAAAGAAATGGAAGGAATGATATTAAGTTATATTTTGCCTCACTTAGAAAAAAAATTAACATCAAAAGTACATTGTGAGACTATTCGTACTACAGGCCTTCCTGAATCAATCTTACAGGAAAAGATTGTTGATTTAATTGAATCCAAAAATTGTGATGTTGCTTTCTTGCCACATCGTATGTTGGGAGTTGATATTAGGTTAACAACAAGCAATCATCAATCGCTTTTAGACTTAAAAGATCAAATCGTAAATCGAATTAGTAAATATGTCTATGGATTTAATAATGATACAATTGAAAAAATAGTTGCAGACAAATTAAAAGAACAAAATTTAACGGTTGCAACTGCAGAATCATGTACTGCTGGAATGTTGAGTGCAAAACTAACAAATTTATCAGGCAGTTCTCAATATTTTAATGGAGGAGTAGTATGTTATAGCAACGCTCTAAAAAGAGACGTTGTGGGGGTAGATAGTGACTTATTGGACAAACATGGTGCTGTCAGTGAAGAAGTAGCATCAGAGCTTGCATCTAAGATTGCAAAGAAATTAAAGAGCGATATTGGGATTGGTATTACTGGAATAGCGGGACCAAAGGGAGGAACCGAAAAAAAACCAGTTGGCTTAATATTTGTTGGAATATTTTATAAAAATAATGTCTATATTAAACAGTATAATTTGACACCAAATCGTAAAATTAATCGACAACTTACTGTGGTGTTATGTTTAAATGAACTAAGGAAACTTTTGGAAAAGAATTGAAATATAGGGGAATAAATTAAGATGTCAGATAAGAAACACAAAGCAATTGAAACAGTAGAACAGCAAATCATTAAAGAGTATGGTGCAGGTTCTATTATGCGATTGGGTGGAGATACTAAATTAGAAGTTGATACAATTTCAACCGGATCTCTTTCATTAGATATGGCATTAGGTATAGGTGGAGTTCCAAGAGGAAGAGTAATTGAAATTTTTGGACCTGAATCTCTGGAAAAACAACCTTAGCACTACATATTATAGCACAATGCCAAAAAAATGGAGGAAATGCTGCATTTATTGATGCTGAAAATGCACTAGACCCTATCTATGCAAAAAATTTAGGATGTAATACAGATGATTTACTTGTTTCGCAACCAGATTCAGGGGAACAAGCACTAGATATTTTAGAAAAATTAGTACAAACTGCAGCTTTAGATGTTGTGGTTATAGATTCTGTTGCTGCATTGGTTCCAATGAAAGAACTAGAAGGCCAAATTGGAGATGTCACCGTGGGATTACAAGCACGATTGATGTCTCAGGCATTACGAAAATTATCTGGCCCAAATTTTCCAAATCAAATACGTGTGTTATTTTTATTAACCAAATACGAGAAAAGATTGGAGTAATTTTTGGAAGTCCTGAAACAACCCCTGGTGGTAGAGCTTTAAAATTTTACGCATCTGTTGGGTTGGATATTCGCAGAATTGCTGCAATTAAAACTGGAACCGATATGATTGGGAATAGAACACGAGTAAAAGTAGTAAAGAACAAGGTAGCTCCACCATTTAAAAAGACGAATTTGATATTATGTATGGAAAAGGAATATCTTATAGTGGAGACGTATTAGATATCGCTTTAGAAGCAGGTATTATCAATAAGATGGGTTCATGGTTTTCTTACAAAGAAGAAAAAATGGCCCAAGGAAGAGAAAAAGTCAGATTATTGTTAGAAAATGATGCAAAACTTATGAAGAGCGTTGTTTCTGATGTCAAAAAATATTTAAATCTTAAATAAATTAATTTTCTTCAAAATATTTATCGGGTAATGATTTTTGCTTTGTGCTAAGCAAAATGATTGCAAAAAATTAGGAAAAGTCATAAAAGCCAACGCAGCATCTCCAAAATTCCATACTGCTTCAACTGATAGCATAGATCCAACAAAACCATAAATACATAGAAATATCTATAGTATGGGAAATTTCTCTTGTTCCAAATAAATATTCCGTTGCTCTATCACCATAAAACGACCAACTTATTGCAGTTGATAAAGCGAATAAGATGACAGCTAATGTTACAACCCTTTTCTCCACCAGCAATTCCTCTTCTAAAAGCTTCGCTTGTTAAAAGAACCCCTCTTTTTAAATCATCATCAGTGTAATCTTTTATTCGAACACTTTTTTCTTCAGCTTTTTTACGAGTCTTGTCATCTACTTCAAGTCCAAATACTACAATATTTGCTTCCAAAGAATCTGCATATAATGCATCAGATATAGTTAAATCTTTCCAACCATTTCTGTTGATATCTTGATCAGAGACTTTGCCCCCAACAATGTTTAAGGTTTGGTTATTATTGTTTTTATTTAAAACTTGAGTTAATTGTTCTAATGAAATCTTGGAATGAGTAAATATCATAATATTGCTATTATTGAATTCTTCAAAAATCTTATCAGATATATTGTCTATGTTTGATTTTTCATTTTGAAAAAAACGATTGTTCTGAGATTCTTTGGTCTATGTTGTAAGAATGGAATCTTGTAGCTTCCCAAGAACTTGTTACCATAATAACCAACCCAGTTAATGTACAGATTATTATTGTATCAATATAAGGTTCTAATAATGCAACAACACCTTCCCTTACTGGATATTTTGTTTTTGCTGTAGAGTGAGCGATTGCTGCTGATCCCTGTCCTGATTCGCTTGAAAATAAACCTCTTTGAACCCCTATCAACATTGTATTAAGGAAGGTTACAAATATACCACTAGCTACCCCAACAGCAGGTTCTTTAATTGATGGAGGATTAAAAGCCATGGTAAAAACAAGATTAAATGCTTCTCCTATTTTATCATAATTATCTATTATAATAAATAGTGCACAAAATACATATATGACTGCCATTACAGGAACTAAATAACTGGTTACATTTCCGATGCGTTTAATTCCTCCTAGAATAACCATTGCAACTAAACTTGCAGTGATTAGTCCGATAATTCCATGCATGATAGATATATGGGAATCAGCTCCTAAAACTGTAAACGTTTTTGTAGCCATAATAAAGCCATCGTTTCCAAATAAATTTGCAAATTGGCTATATACTTGCTGTGTTAATGTATTTGATTGAATAGCATTTCCAGTAAAGAAAGAACATATAATGGCAAAACAAGCAAACCCTACTGCTAACCATCTCCATCTTGGACCTAACCCATTTTCAATGGTATACATCGGTCCACCAGCAGTATTTCCAAGTGAATCAGTTTCTCGATATTTGAGCGCTAGAGTACATTCTGCATATTTTAATGATGTTCCAAAAAATGCTGTAATCCACATCCAAAATAATGCGCCAGGACCACCTATAAAAATTGCGGTAGCAACTCCAGCAATATTCCCGATACCAACAGTTGCTGCTAATGCAGTAGATAGAGCTTTGAAATGACTTAAATCTCCTTCGTCTTCTACATCGTCATAATCTCCCCTTGTTACTCTAATTCCATGTAGAACCCGTTTTAATTGAGGGAATCCTAATTTGAATGTCATATAAATTCCAGTTCCAAGGAGAGCAACTACCATTAATGGAATTTGAGTTAAAGGAAATGAATCTAATAAATTTTCTGAGAATAAATTTTTTGGAAATTTCCAAATCTTTTCGAAGAATTCGTGTCCAACAGTAAGAAGTAGTATTCCAATTATTCCAAAAGCTATTAAACCATATCTTCGTTTTGACATGAAGACATTTTAAAAAATATTTTTAAAAGTAAACATCAATTTTATTATTAATTTTATTTCTATGTTAATTGCTGGGGTAGATGAAGTAGGAAGAGGGGCATTGGCTGGGCCTGTAGTGGCAGCAGCAGTCATCTTAAAAAAAGATATCAAGGGATTAAATGATTCTAAGAAAATATCGGAACCAAAACGACAAATGTTGTATAAAGAGATAATGAAACATGCGTCATCTATTGCGGTTGGAATTAAGTGGAATAGTTATATTGATAAACATAATATCAAGGTTGCATCTGAACATGCAATGATTGATGCTATCAATGATTTACCCAAACAACCAGACAAAGTATTGGTAGATGGATTTGGATTAGATATTCCGATTACCAATCAAGGAATTGTGAAAGGAGATCAAAAAATAACTGCTATTATGGCAGCATCAATTATTGCAAAAGTTACGAGGGATGAAATTATGCGTTCGTTTCACTATATTTACCCGATGTATGATTTTCTGAACAATAAAGGATATGGTACCCCAAATCATCGTAAAGCATTGAAAAAATTTTCTTTTACAAAAATACATCGCCAAACCTTTAAGCCTATATCCAGGATGATAAACAAATGAATAAATTTATTGCTGAAGCAAAGTCAATATTGATACTTATCCTTATCATCTTGTTTCTAAAAGAAACAGTGGTAGAAGCCTATATTGTTCCAACAAGTAGTATGGAAGAGAATATTTTACAAGGAGATTTCCTTATTGGAAGTCGTTATATCTATGGAATGAAAGTGCCAGAAAAAATATGGATTCCTTTTAGCGCGATTAGCATTCCAACATTCCTTCCTGAATATCGTTTCCCTGCATTTAAAGAGGTGGAAAGAGGGGATGTAGTTGTATTTGAATATCCTAGAGATCCAGTGTACAAGTTTGTAAAACGTTGTATTGGAATTGCAGGAGATACTATAAAAATTGAAGATCAGAATGTATATGTAAATGGAGAGCTTGTTCCATTGCCAGAAGGCGGTAAATTCATTATGAATAATTATTTATCAAGAGAAGTTATTGATCCTACTATTTTTCTTGGCAAACAAGGGAATAAAGATCAATATCCTCAAATTACCATTCCGAAAAAAGGAGATTCATTTATCTTAGATGAGAATATGGATTGGAAATTAATACTTCCACTATTGCTATATGAAGGCAATCAAGTCGAATATATTCTTGGTGACAATTCTTTAATATTTACCAATACTAGTCCAAGAGATGTTGAAAGAAGAACTGGCGATAAAAGTATCCATAAGGAATATTACCCAAGTACCAATGCTACATTAATTACACCTTGGTCTGATAGATTTAAAAAAGAACATATACAATATTTATATATTAATGGAAAACCAATTAGTGAAGTTGAGACCTACACGTTATCGCAAGATTATTTTTGGATGATGGGAGACAATCGAGATAATAGTGAAGATTCAAGGTTCTGGGGATTTGTTCCAAAAAGCCATATTCTTGGACAACCACTTATCACATGGTTTTCGATTAATTTGAATAATTATATTCCAAGATTAAACCGAATCGGAAAAATCCCGAATTAATAAAAAAAAGTTTTCATATTGAAGTTTCATTTATTAGTTTCAATCATCTCAAAACAAAGAAAGGGATAATACAATATGTTAACTAACACAGAAAAAGTCTTAAGTGTCCTCATGTTATTTCTTGTTGTATCAGTTGCTGGTTCATTTTTTCAAACAAAATCTGCAATGGAAGAAATGGTAAGACTAGAAGCTGATCATAAAGAACATGTAGACGATGTCAATACAGAATTTAGAGAAAGAGTTAAGAATGTTGAGCTTGATAATATTGGTCAAGGAAAAAAAATCCAAGAAGGAAGACAAATGATTCTTGCGAACACAAAATTAATTTATGCGAAAGCTGATTCACTTGGAGATTTAATAGATGATTTAGCATATGAAATTAAACGCGTTGATCGTGATTTATCAAAGAAGATAAAAAACGTCGAACGTGATCTTGAGGGAGTAGAAGACAATCTGAATAGAAAGATACGTAATAATCAAAGAGACATTACTAAGTTGAAGAAAGAAGTTAAGACACTAACTGATGAAGTATTTCCTCCAGAAGAAGAAGCAGAGAAAAAGTAATAACGTTTTAATAAGTTAACATAATTAAGAAAAAGGGCTTTATTTGAAGCCCTTTTTTTGTACCGAGGGTCGGGTTCGAACCGACATGAGGAAATCCTCACTGGTGTTTGAGACCAGCGCGTCTACCAATTCCGCCACCCCGGCAAAAACAATTGACTAATTTGGCCTAAAGTACTTATTTTGTCAATGATATAATCATGAGCAAGAATCCACATCCAGGTTACAAAGGGGTAGAAGCTACTTTCACCACTATTCCTCAAATGTTTCAACGCGTTGTCTCTGAAAACCAAGGAATTGAAACCTATTTTGTTAAAACTGATGATAAATGGAATGGGACTACTTTTGAAGATTTACAGACTTGGGTAGAAGGGTTCGCGAATGGTTTAAAAAATTTAGGGATTAATGAGTATGATAAGGTAGCAATTATTGGAACAAACTGTCCTCAATGGTGTGTGTCCGATTTTGCTATCGCTCATATTCGTGCCGTTTCTGTTCCAGTATATCCAACCTTAATTCCTGATCAAGCTCAATATGTTGTAAAACATTCTGAAAGCAAGATTGCAATTGTGCAAGATGAAATGCAATTAGCAAAAATATTACCATTATTAAATGATCATGAATGTGATTTAAATAAAATTATTATTATGGATGATAGTTATTCTGGTCTGATGCAATAACATATTCATCAGTAACAGCATTAAATGATACTACACATGATATTAAAGAAATTTTCCCCAAAACAGTACAACCTAGTGATCTATTAACATTGATTTATACTAGCGGGACTACAGGTGTTCCAAAAGGAGTAATGTTAACTCACGATAATGTTTGTAGAAACTTACTTTCTATTGGAGAGTTGATTGAACTCATTGAAACAAAATTCAACAGGGAAGAAAAAGTGTTCTTATCCTTCTTACCAGTTGCACACAGTTTTGAGAGAGTAGGGGACATTACGGTTGTTTTAATGCAGGAATGCAAATTTATTATGCACAAAGTATGGAAACCGTAATTCCAAATATTCAAGAAGTTAGACCAACGTTTTTAACTGCAGTTCCAAAAATTTTTTGAGAAAATTCATGAAAAAGTTATGGAAAGCGTTGAAGCAATGACAGGTGCAAAAAAAGTATTAGCTGAATGGTCTATTGGTGTAGGATTGAAGGCTGCGCCATATTTTCAGCGAGACGCAAAATTACCGTTTTTTCTTGGGTTAAAATACAATCTAGCTGACAAATTGGTATTAAATAAATTTAGAGCAGTTTTAGGAGGTAGAGTTGCAGCCGCATCTTCTGGTGGATCAGCCTTATCTCCGGAAGTAGGATCATTCTTTTGTGGTATTGGAGTTTCAATGTAGAAGGATATGGATTAACAGAAACAAGTCCTGTGATGACTGTAGGACATCCTGAATTCTTTAAATATGGTACCGTTGGAAAACCAATCCCAGGAGTAGAAGTTAAGATTGCAGAAGATGGAGAAATCCTATGTCGTGGACATAATGTGATGAAGGGATATTATAAAGAACCTGAAGCTACTGCTGAAGTTATGAAAGATGGATGGTTCCATTCCGGTGACATTGGAATGTTTGATGAAGATGGATTATTAAAGATTACAGACAGAAAAAAGAGTTTGATAGTGACATCCGGTGGTAAAAATGTCGCACCACAACCAATGGAAGTGACTTTGACTTCAAATAAGTATGTTGAACAATGTTTGGCAATTGGTGATGATCGAAACTTTATTTCTGCTTTTGTTGTTCCAAGTAGAGAAAATTTGATTGCATGGGCAGAAAAAAATGGCATGGAATCAATGGATTATGAAAGTCTTTGTGCAGATCAAAAAAATTATGATATGTATAATAGTATTGTGGAAGAAGCTATGAGCAAGTTTTCTCGTTATGAATCAATTCGAAAAATTACATTAATTCCTGAAGAATGGACGGTTGACGCTGGAGAATTAACTCCTAAGCTATCCATTAAACGTAAAGTTGTTACTGACAAACACCAAGCTGAAATCGATGAAATGTATATTGAAAGCGACCTGCCGGTGTATAGCGGTTAAGACAATCCGCCTTGAAAAATTTTGACCGTATAGTAATTTTCCCAGTAATATTCTCAATATTTTTTGCCGCAAATATAAATAAAAGTTCTACCAATCCTTATGTTATTGTTCTAGGAATTGCTCAAGATGGTGGTGCTCCTCATGCTGGTTGATAAAGGAATGTTGTGAGGAGAAATGGGATAACCTACCCCAAAATGCAAGAGTATCAAGTATTGCTATTGTTGATCCAGCTACAAAAAAGTCATGGATAATTGATGCAACCCCTGATTTTGCACTACAACTAACAGCCATTGACAATCAATTGAATGGTATTTTTTTAACCCATGCTCATATTGGTCATTACACAGGACTTATACATCTTGGAAGAGAAGTAATGGGGGGAAAAGAGGTTCCTGTGTATGCAATGCCAAGAATGAAGCAATTTTTAGAAACAAAAGGTCCTTGGAATCAATTGGTCAATCTAGGCAATATATCAATTCAAGAGATTAATGATAATGGGGAGTGCAATTAAATGAACGATTATCTATTGTTCCATTTTTTGTACCGCACCGGATGAGTACTCAGAAACAGTAGGATATAAAGTACAAGGCCCTAATAAATCTTTAATTTTCATTCCTGATATTGATAAATGGGATAAATGGGGAAACAAATATTAAAGAATTAGTAGAAGACAATGATTATAGTTTGCTTGATGGTACTTTTTATGATATTAATGAATTACCAGGTAGAGATATGTCAAAAATCCCGCATCCATTTATCATTGAAACAATGGAAATTTTTGAAGATTCAATATATAGAAATTCTATACATTTTATTCATCTTAACCATACAAATCCTGCTTTAAACAAAAATTCAAATGAATACAAAAAAATAATTTATAATGGGTTTAATATAGTGGAGAGAGGGAATATTTTTAATCTTTAATATTGTTATTATTTTGATTCAGGCAAATATTTATTAAGATATTAATGTTAACAATAAAGTGAGGAAATCATGAAAAAACTATTAATAGCAGTTATTTTTTCTACTTTAGCATTTGGACAGGCATATCACATGCAGAGCGTCTTAGGTGTTGAAGAAGGTGTAAGAGTAGCTGATTTTGAAAAAGGGAAAGACCCACCATAATAAAGCTCATACAGGTTTGGGAGCCGTAAATACATTTTCAATTGTGAATGGACCTAATGCTGGAAAGTATGTAAGAGTTGCAGCTGCTCAGTGGCCAACGCCGTTAGATATGGTAGATAGTGTATATGATGCTATGTCTAATCACGATCCAGTTCCATATGATAAATGGAATGATAGTATGATTGAACAAATTGGAGGTATGGAATTTTGGACAATTCGTCCAGACTTAAGTAGAAACATGCCTACTGTGGACGGTGCTAATGTTAACAATCAAGGACCTCCAAATTTTATTACAGTATACTACTATGGAGTTCAACAAGGAGGAACTGCGAATACAGAATATGTGTTTTCAAAATTCAATGAAATTGCAAAACAAAGTGATAGCAAAAGACCTTGGGTAGCAATGACAAAGACATTAGGAGGAAATGTTTCAGTGTATTCATATTCAACACCTCACATGACTATGTCTGAGATGTTAGGTCCACATCAAGCAGAATTTGGAGAAACACTTCAAAAAATGTATGATGAAGATTCAGATCTAGATTCCAAAGTCAGAGGTGGATGGAGTTGGATTTGGAGTGAAACCTGGAGATTTAGACCAGAATTAAGTACAACAATGGATTAATTTAAATTAATCTTATTTTGATTATAGAGAGCCTATCAATTGTATAGTTGGTAGGCTCTTTTTTTTCCTAAATTATGATGTTATGAAAAGAAGAAATTTTATCAAAGTAGGAGCAGCTGGATTAGCAAGCCCTATTCTTTTAGCGGGGAATAAGAATATGAAAGTAAATAAGAATAACCCTATTGTAATCTCAACATGGTCTCATGGAATGCCGGCCAATGAAGTATCAATGAAAATATTAAAAAAGAATGGTTCGGCATTAGATGCAGTAGAAGCAGGTGTCCAAGTGACCGAAGCAGATGCTGAGAATCAATCTGTTGGATTAGGCGGAAGACCTGATCGAGAAGGAAATGTTACTTTAGATGCATGTATCATGGATTCGGATGGGAATGCAGGCGCTGTTGCGTTTTTACAAAATATTAAACATCCAATTTCTGTTGCAAGAAAAGTAATGGAAAAAACAGATCATGTAATGTTAGCAGGCAAAGGTGCCTTGAAGTTTGCATTAGAAAATGGATTCAAAAAAGAAAACCTTCTAACTGAAAAATCAAAAAAAGGATGGTTAGAATGGAAGAAAAACAACAATATTAAAGATTCGTGGGGACCAAATGATGATCATGATCCCATTACTTCATTAGCACAAGATAATGAAGGCAATTTATCAGGCGCATGTACAACAAGCGGCTTAGCTTATAAATTACATGGACGTGTAGGAGATAGCCCAATTATTGGTGCAGGAATGTATGTTGATAATGAAGTAGGCGTTGCGGGGGCAACTGGTGTTGGAGAATTAGTGATTAAAACATGTGGGAGTTTTTTAATAGTAGAATTAATGCGACACGGATATTCTGCATGGAAGCCTGCAAGGAAGCAATTGATCGTATTATTAAACAAGAAGGCGGTAAAACCAAATTACAAGTTGGATATATTGCATTAGGAAAAGATGGAAGTATTGGGTATGCATCCATCCAGAAAGGATTCCAATATGCGTTATATAAAGGCAATACCAACAAATTACACGATGTTAAAAGTGTTCTTTAAAATGATTGATAACCAATCCTTTTTCTATTAAAATCCAATCATGTTTAACAAAAAATCAAAATTTGAGTTAAGAAAAGATTTAGATAAAGAATCTTTTCAACGTATTACGTGTTCTTTTTATCGATATTGTGCAATTGATAATCCAGAAGGATTACGAAATCAATTATATCAAGATTTATCCGATTTAAAGATTTTAGGGAGGGTATATGTCGCTGAAGAGGGAATTAATGCCCAAATTAGCGTTCCTGACCATAAATGGGAAAAGTTTTAAAGATTATATCAAAACATCATCTATTTTAAAAGGGGAAAAAAGCTTAAAAAAGCAGTCCAAGAAGGATTATCGTTCCTAAAATTGACTATTAAGGTAAAAGAAGAAATTGTTGCATACAATCTACCAAAAGATACCTATGATATGAATAAAGTGGGGAAACACTTGTCAGCACAAGAATTTAAGCCTCTATTGATCAAAATGATGCTATTGTAGTAGATATTCGTAATTATTACGAAAGCGAAGTAGGAAAGTTTGAAGGGGCAATTACACCAGATGTAGACCCTTCAAAAGAATTGCTTCCTGAAGTAGCACAATTATTAGCCGATAAAAAGGATAAAAAACTTCATTTATATTTTACAGGGGGTATTCGATGTGAGAAAGCGAGTTCTTATCTTCTAAAACAAGGGTTTAAAGAAGTATATCAACTTGATGGTGGAATTGTTCAATATGCACATGATATTAAAAAAGAAAACCTTCCATCAAAATTTATAGGCAAAAATTTTGTATTTGATAATCGTCTAGGAGAAAAGGTCACTAACCATATAATTGGAAAGTGTCATCAATGTGGACACAAAGCAGATTCACATACGAATTGTGCAAACGATGCATGTCATATTCTATTTATTCAATGTGATAATTGTAAAACAACATATAATGGCTGTTGTTCAGAGGACTGTAAGGATTTTGCACAATTAGATATACAGACACAAAAAGAACTAAGAAAAGATGTTACGAAAACCGTTTCTAGTAGTAAATTGTCATCTAAAATTAAACCAAAATTATATCAATTATTTAATTATTGGAAATAACGATAATGGAAAATTATTTAAAACAAATTAGTTTCCTACTATAAAGACAATAAAAGAACTATAAACATATTTCTTTGTCAGTGTTGTAGTAGGATTTGTTTGGGAGTCATCTGGACTTCATCAGTAGATAAAAAAGAGTTAGAAGCACATGAACAACTTAGTAATTCACTAGTGCATCTTGAAAGAGGAGATTTTGATAATTCAGAGCTTCAATTATCGATGATAGTAGAGGATTATAGTGGAACCAAATCAGCAGATCATGCCAAGTTTTATCTTGGAAGAATTGCATTTATTAATAATGATACTGATAAAGCCTCTAAGCTTCTCAAAGAATCAGTAAAAAATCTTGAGTACCCAAACCTGAAAACAGAAGCATATATCATGTTAGCACATATGGAAACAGATTCCAAAAAAGCAATGCGTCTTCTTAATTCAGCACAAAAAGCTACCATCTCTCAAACCGAGAAAAATTATATCTCTATTCTTAAAGCAAAACGTATGATCAATGATAACAATAAAGAAGAAGCGCTAGAAATTCTAGACGCTATTGAACTTGAAAATAATGCTTATAAGGAAATGTTTGAGCATACATATGGGATGGCATCAGCGCTCAACTAAGTTTTCTTGTTTAAACGAATTTTAATAAATATATTCCAATGGTATTTTGAGTGGGCTACGGCCCATTTTTGTTATAGTAAAAAATAAGGATGGTATATGATAAATAGAGATTTAATTGACATTTTTATTGAGCTTGCTCGAGAGAAAAATATTGAACGTTCTGAATTAGGAACGATAATTGAAGACTTGTTTTTATTTATTATCGATAAAGAAACAGGGGATTCAGAGAATTGCAGTGTTATTGTCAATCTTGACAAGGGTGAGATAGAAATTTATGTTGAAAAAACAATTGTTGATCATGTCGATGACGATCATTTTGATATTACTCTTGAGAGAGCCTTAAAGCTTGAACCAGAATTATCTGATTTAAAGCTTGGAGATACTTTTGTCGAAGTAATTGATCCTGCAAGGTTTGGTAGAAGATTAATCTCAAATGCTAGACAATTCTTTTAAAAAAAAGAACAAGAGAAGTACAACAACAATATATATACGAAGATTACGTCCAAAGAATTGGGGAAGTTGTTATAGGAACCGTCCATCAAGTTCATAGAGAGAATACCTTTGTTAATATTGAACATACTGAACTACGAATGCCACGTAATGAACAAATATTTTCAGAAAGATTTAGAAGAGGAGATACTATTAGAGCTCTTATTAAATCTGTTGATGTAACGCCTAAAGGACCAGATATTATTATTTCAAGAAGCGATGATTTATTCCTATATAAATTATTCGAAATGGAAGTTCCAGAAATTGAAGATGGAATTATTGAAATTAAAGGGATTGCAAGAAAACCTGGAGAAAGAAGTAAGATTATTGTTCATTCTGTTGACAAGAGAATTGATGCGGTAGGAGCTTGTGTTGGAATGAGAGGAAGTCGTATTCAAGCAATCGTTAGAGAATTAAATAATGAAAAAATCGATATCGTTAATTTTACTGAAAGATCTGAAATCTTTATTACAAGAGCACTCTCTCCAGCAAAACCAATTGATTTATACATAGATGATGATAGAAAATATTGTGTTGCTATTTTCAATGAAGGAGAACTTGAAAGCGCGGTTGGTAGAAGTGGTGTTAATATTAATCTAGCAGCAAAATTGACCGAATACACTATTGATGCATACACTGAGAAAGAATATGAGGAAGTATTATTAAATCAGAAAACTGACTTAGATAGTCTAAAAGGTATCAAAAAAGCAGTAATTAAGAAGCTTGCAGGAGTTGATATTGTTTCAGTAGCAGATTATTTGTCAGCTAAGAAAAAAATCCTTGTTGATGAATTAGAGTTATCTGTTGATGAGATAAATTCTATAAGTGTTGCAGTGGATAAATTTATAGATCTAAATAAACCTGAAGAACCAGTCGAAGAAGAAGCTCCAGTTGAGGAAGAAGTTGCAGAAGAAGCTCCAGCTGAAGAACCAGTCGAAGAAGCTCCAGTTGAGGAAGAAGTTGCAGAAGAAGCTCCAGTGAGGAAGAAGTTGCAGAAGAAGCTCCAGTTGAGGAAGAAGTTGCAGAAGAAGCTCCGGCTGAAGAACCAGTCGAAGAAGCTCCAGTTGAGGAAGAGGAAAATAATTAATGAGCGATTCAAAAAAAGTTTTTGATTTAGCGAAAGAATTAAACATATCTCATACTGATATAATAGAGTTTCTAAAGGCAAATAAGATATCAGCTACGAGTCCAATGTCACCAGTAGATGGGAAGACTCAACAATTAATTTATACTGAATTTGCCAAAGATAGACAATCTGCAGAAAGAGATAGAAAAGAACAAGTTAGAAAGGAAATTCATGACTCTAAAATAGTAATGGAGACCAAATCTATTAAAGAATTTAAGATTCTATCTGTTAAAGATGAGAAAAAAGAAGAAGAGAAAAAAGAAGCAAAGAAAGAAACAGATAAAAAAGAAAAGAAAACATCAAAGAAAGTTGAACCAAAAAAGAAACTTAGAAAAATTACGTTAAAAGATCTCTCTCCTAAAAAAGAAAAGAAAACTAAAAAAACTACAGTAAAAACTGATACATCTGCAGAAAAAAGATTAAAACAAACATTGGCAGAAATTGATACAAGCCGTAAGAAAAAATCTTATAAAAAGACTAAAAAAGAAGTAGAAATAGATGCAACAGAAGGTGAGAGAGTTATAGAGTTGGCAGAATATGCTAGTGTAGATGAAATTGCTAAAGTACTTGATGTCAATTCAAGTGAAATTATTGCAAAGTGTTTACAAATGGGTTATCTAGCAACCGTGAATCAAAGACTAGAATGGGAAATTATTGAACTTATTGCAGGAGAGTATGGTTGTGAATTAAAAAGATTTGAAGAAGTGGTTGATGACTTGTTTGTTACAGCACATTCTGAGAAGAATTAAAGAATGCTATTAGTCGTCCTTCAGTTGTTACTATCATGGGTCACGTAGATCATGGTAAAACATCTATTTTAGATTATATCAGAGAAACAAATGTAGTAGCAGGTGAGTCTGGAGGAATTACCCAAAGAATTGGTGCATATCAAGTTGATTATAAGGATAATAAAATTACATTTTTAGATACTCCAGGACATGAAGCATTTACTTCAATGAGAGCTAGGGGAGCAAAATCTACTGATATTGTTATCCTTGTAGTAGCAGCAGACGATAGCGTTATGCCACAAACTATTGAAGCAATTAATCATGCCAAAGCAGCTGAAGTTCCAGTTATTGTTGCGATTAATAAGGTTGATAAACCAGAAGCAGACATTGAGAAAGTAAAAAGAGAATTATCAGAGAAAGATATTCTTGTAGAAGATTGGGGTGGAAAAATACAGTCTATTAATACTTCTGCGAAAACAGGAGAAGGAATTGAAGGACTAATGGAGGCTATTTTATTGGAATCTGAAGTTTTAGATCTAAAAGCAAATACAGAAATTTTGTCTAAAGGAATTGTGATTGATTCCAGATTAGACAAAGGATTAGGGCCTATTGCTACAGTATTAGTTAAGAAAGGTACTCTAAAGATTGGAATACCATTTATATGTAATAATTTTCCAGGAAAAGTACGAGCAATTATGAATGAAAGAAATGATCGTATTCAGTCAGCAGAACCCTCAGATGCAGTGCAAGTACTTGGATTTGATCAAGTTCCTCAATCTGGAGATATTTTTGCGGAAGTTGAAAATGAATCTGATTTAAAGAAAATTGCAAATGAAAGACAAAGAATTAAAAGAGAAATTGAATTTTCAACAGTAAAGAAGAATACTCTAGATTCTATTTCAGCTCAAATTAAAGAAGGGGATGTAAATAATTTGAATATCATTATTAAAGCTGATTCTGATGGATCTATTGAAGCGTTGGGTGAGAGTTTGGAAAAAATCAAACATGATGAAGTTGGTGTAGACATTGTTCACAAAGGCGTTGGAAATGTTACAGAATCAGACGTATTGCTTGGAGAAGCATCTAATGCTGTTATTTTAGCATTCAATGTACAGACACCTTCAAATACGCGATTACAGGCAGATCAAAGCAATGTTGAGATAAGGTCTTATAATATTATTTATCAAGCTGTAGAAGATCTAAAATTAGCGGTAGAAGGACTGTTAAAACCAGATCTTGTTGAAGAAATCGTTGGAGAAGCAATTGTCAAAGAAACATTTAAAATTCCAAAAATTGGCTTTATTGCAGGATCTCAAGTAGAAAGCGGTACAATTACTAGAGATTCTCTCATTAGACTTGTTAGGGAAGAAGAAGAAATTATTAAAGATGGGAAGATTATATCACTTAAACGTTTCAAAGATGATGTAAGTACTGTTGAAACAGGGTTAGAGTGTGGTATAGCAATTGAGGGAATAAAGAAATATCTTCCTGGAGATAAAATCATTGCATACAAGATTAATGAGATTAAAAGAAAACTATCTTAAACGTGAATATAAAACCATTTTCTAGAGTAGAAAGAGTTGAACAAGAACTCTTAAAAATTGTGAATCAAATTTTATCTAAAGATATTGATTTACGGAAGTATGGTTTTTTAACATTTTCCTCTATCAAGATGACTGCAGATTTAAAACATGCTAACATATTTTATAGCATCATCAATCCTACGAAAGAAATTGAATTAATTAATACAGAATTAAACGATATGGTACCACTTTTTCGTAAACATGTTGCAGCACAAATTAGATTAAAATTTACCCCTACGTTAAAATTTATATATGATAATTCTTTTGAGGAGTTTGAGAAAATAAATAACCTGATAAATAAAATTAATTAAAGTGATATACAATCTTTATAAACCAAAAAACTATACTTCATTTAGTATAGTCAAACAAGTAAAAAAAATTACATCCGAAAAAGTTGGACATTCTGGAACTTTAGATCCATTTGCTGATGGAGTGCTGATATTAGGTATCGGAAAATCAACAAAAAAATTATCAGAGATCATAGAATATGATAAGAGGTATAGAGGGCTTATAAAATTAGGAAAGAAGACTGATACAAAAGACCTTACAGGAACTGTTATAGAGAAAAAAGATATTCCAGAGATTAAGGATATTGATTTGGACGCACTGGCTAAATCATTTATTGGAAAGCATATGCAGAAACCTCCTATGTATTCTGCAAAAAAAATCAATGGAGTTCGTCTTTATAAGCTAGCTCGAAAAAATATCTCTATAGATAGGAATCCAAAAGAGATTGAAATCAAAGACCTGCATTGTTCTTTACATGATCAGGACATGCTATCAATAGAAGTTAAATGTTCTTCAGGAACATATATTAGGGTTTTAGCTGAAGATATTTGCTCGCAAATTGGGACTCTAGGGCATCTAGTTGAGTTAACAAGAACAAAAGTAGGTCCTTTTGAGATAAAAGAATCGTTAACAGTAGAAAAATTTGAAGAAAAATGGAAGTCATAAAAGCACTTAAAGATTTAGAACCACTTAAATCATCGGTTCTTACTGTTGGAAACTATGATGGTATCCATTTAGGTCATCAAGATGTCATCAATCATATTGTTGAATTTGGCAAAAAGAATGCAATTCCGTCATGTGTTATTACATTTGATCCAAATCCATATTATATCCTAAGAAATGAAGGCAGTCCAATTAACATTCAAAGTACAGAATCAAAATTAAAAGCATTAGAAAAAATGGGTGTTGATAAAGTACTTGTTATACCTTTTACAGAAAAATTTTCAAAAGTCACTGCTGCTGATTTTGCAGATGAGATTATTAGTAAAACATTTAATCCTAAATTAATCGCTGTTGGAGAAAATCATTACTTTGGTTTTAAGAAAGAAGGAAACTTAGATTTCCTTGTCAAATTTTGTTTAGATAAGAACATTGATCTATTTACTCCAGAGATTAAAAAGACTGATGATAGAATAATCTCAAGCACAGAAATAAGAATGTTAATCAGAGATGGAAAATTAGATATTGTACCATCGCTATTAGGGAGATTTTATGGATTTAAAACAAGAGTTGTTCATGGTTCACATAGAGGAAAATCATTGAATTATCCTACTGCAAATTTTGTTGCAATTAATAAGCATCAAGTCCTTCCTCAAGATGGAGTATATTTCTCAAGGGTTACTTTAGAGGGAGAAAAATATTTTGGCATGTGCAATATTGGGTTTAGACCTACTTTTAATGAAAAAAAATTTGTTATGGAAGTTCACATATTATCTAATAAATTCAGCGACTTATATGATAAGAATTTTTATATCGAATTTTTATTAAAAATTAGAGATGAAAAGAAGTTTGACAATAAAGAAACATTGGTCAAACAAATTGAAAAAGACAAGGAAGTATGTATCAAATTGATAGATTCTTCCAAGGAGAATTATGAAATATAGTAAAGAAACAAATAAGCTTATCCAAGACATTGGATTAGATGAAAAAAACACAGGTAGTAGTGAAGCCCAAATAGCGCTTCTTACTGATCGTATTAGATCATTAACTGAGCATGTTAAAAATAATAAAAAAGATGTTCATTCTAGACATGGTTTGGTTAAACTTGTGTCACAAAGAAAAAAACAATTAAAATACTTAAGAAAAACGAATAGCGATAGTTATGACGAATTGATCAATAAACTATCCATAAGAGGATTATAGAAAAAATATGATAAAAGTAGAAAAGAAAATAGCTGGCACTACACTAAGAATAGAGTCAGGACAAATTGCAAGACAATCAGGTGGGGCTGTAGTTGTTACCTATGGTGAAACAACTTTGTTAGCATGTGCTAACTGTTCAAAAGAACCAAGGGAAGGAATAGATTTCTTACCAATGCAAGTAGAATATAGAGAAAAACACTATGCAGGAGGGAAAATTCCTGGAGGATTCTTTAAAAGAGAAGCCAAACCGACAGATAATGAGGTTTTAACTTCTAGATTAACGGATAGACCGATTAGACCTTTAATTCCAAAGAATTATAGAAATGAATTACAAATTATGTTGACGACGTTATCAAGTGATGGTATTAATAATCCTGATATAATTGCGGCAATCGGAGCTTCAGCAGCTCTTTTATTATCTCCAGTACCATTTGATGGTCCAATAGCATCTGTAAGAGTTGGTTTTATAGATGGAGATTATGTATTGAATCCAACCAAAGAACAGATGGAAACTTCTGATCTAGACTTAATTGTTACAGGAAAAAAAGATAAAGTTTGTATGATTGAAGGTGGATCAAATTTTGTTCCCGAAAAGGTTATTCTAGAAGCATTGGATTTTGCGATGGCTGGAATCAATGATATTGTTGATTTACAGTTAGAATTTGAAGATCAATTTGATAATTCTTACGAAATTGATGATTCAAAACCATTGAGCGATGAAATTGAAAAATCTCTTAATAAAACATATGCATCAAAAATTGATAAACTTTTTGATATTCAAGGTAAAAAAGAAAGAGAAGAAGCATATAACGATATAGTAAAAGAAGCATCAGATCCTCATGTAGAAGATGAATTAATCTATGGAGAGGTCAAAACACATATCAAGACTATGTTTAAAGATGCTGTTAGAAAAACAGTATTAGATAAAAAAGTAAGAGTAGATGGAAGAGGATTGGAAGATGTTAGGCAAATTACCATTGTTCCTAGTGTTCTTCCTAGAGTTCATGGTTCAGCACTATTTACTAGAGGAGAGACGCAAGCAATTGCTACTACAACTCTAGGAACAACCAGAGATCAACAGATTATTGACTCAATGGATAGTGATTATAAGAAATCATTTATGCTTCATTATAACTTTCCCCCATATTCTGTAGGAGAAACAGGAAGAATTGGATTTACAAATAGAAGAGAAATTGGTCATGGTCACTTGGCTGAAAGATCATTAAAACCAATCCTACCTTCTCAGGAAGAATTTCCTTATACAATAAGAATTGTATCAGAAATTACAGAGTCAAATGGATCATCTTCTATGGCATCTGTATGCGGAGGATCTTTAGCATTAATGTGTGCTGGAGTTCCAATTAAGGAACATGTAGCAGGAATTGCGATGGGATTAATTACTGATGGTGATCAATATGCTGTTTTGAGTGATATTTTAGGAACAGAAGACTTTTATGGAGATATGGACTTTAAAGTGGCTGGAACAAAAGAGGGTATTAGTGCAATCCAGTTAGACTTGAAAGTGCCTGGATTGTCTATGGACGTTCTGTCAGATGCGCTAAATCAGGCAAATAAAGGACGATTACATATTTTAGAAGAGATGAATAAATCTATTAGTTCTCCAAATGAACTATCTCCACATGCTCCTCAAATTGTTTCATTCCCAATTGATAAAGAGAAGATTGGTGGATTGATTGGTCCTGGCGGAAAAAATATTAAGGCAATACAAGAACAAACAGAATGTGTTATTAATATTGATGATGATGGAACAGTCAGTGTTTCTTCTTCAGATAAGGAAAAATTAGATATTGCTATTACTCAGATTAAAGCAATAACAGAAGACCCTAAAGTTGGCTCTGTATTTGATGGAAAAGTTACCAAAACTCTTGATTTTGGTGCATTTGTCGAATTTGCCCCAGGGAGAGAAGGATTGGTTCATATTTCTCACTTAGATTGGAAAAGAGTAGATAAAGTAAGAGATGTGGTATCAGTGGGAGACAAAGTTAAAGTAAAATTATTCGAAATTGATAAACAAGGTCGTTTAAATTTTAGTATGAAACTTTTAAAAGATAAACCTAAATAATAAATAAAAAGGTAGATCTTCATGAAAATTGGTGTTCCTAAAGAAATTATTTCACAAGAATATCGTGTTGGGATCAATCCTAAAACTGCCAAACTTCTCGTAGACAATTCACATGAAGTATTTGTTGAAGATAATGCTGGAATCCATAGTGGATATAGCAATTCTGATTATCAGCAAGTTGGCTGTACTATCCTAGATGAA
This sequence comes from Fidelibacterota bacterium, assembly GCA_019654715.1. Classification (GTDB taxonomy): domain Bacteria; phylum Fidelibacterota; class Marinisomatia; order Marinisomatales; family Marinisomataceae; genus Marinisoma. The sequence goes on from BPEH01000003.1 coordinate 85,728, forward strand.
GCTGTAGATGTTTTTGATGCTGCAGAACTAATTGTTAAAGTAAAAGAACCTTCTTTTGAGGAAGTAGAACTTTTAAAAAATAAAACAATTTTCACCTATCTACATTTAAGTTCTTCCAAAGAATTGACTGAAAAGCTACTTGATTGCAATACCACAAGCATTGCTTATGAAACTGTTAGTATTGACAACGAATTACCAATGTTAAAACCAATGAGTGAAATTGCGGGTAGATTAGCAGTCTTAGACTGTATATCACTTCTAAAAAAGAGTAATCAGGGAAAAGGAAAACTGATATCAGGCACATCACTTGCTGATCCTGCAAATGTAGTAATTCTTGGAGCAGGTATTGTTGGGGTTAATGCGCTAGAAATAAGCTTAGGATTAGGAGCGAATACAACTATTTTAGATATTAATGAAGAACGCCTGCTTGCCATCAAGGAAGCTTATCCTAAAGCAAATACTGCTATTTCAACCTCAGAAACCATAAATAAACTTCTTCCTAATGCAGACATTGTTGTTGGAGCAGTTTTGACGGTAGGGGCAAAACCTCCAACTCTTATTACAAGAGAAATGTTAAAATTACTGCAGCCAAAGAGTATTTTATCTGATGTCTCAATTGATCAAGGAGGTTGTTTTGAAACATCAAAAGCAACAACCCATGATAATCCTACTTATGAAGTTGATGATATTATTCACTATTGTGTTAAGAATATTCCATCTGCGGTACCATTTACTGCTACAGATGCATTAAACGAAGCTACACGACCATATATATTGCATTTAGCTAATAAGGGTATAGTTGGTTTAGAAGATAACTCTGAATTAAAAATGGGTTTAAATACGCATAAAGGACACCTTCTAAATAGGGAAGTAGCAGAAGCTCATAGCCTTAATCACACTGATCTAAATAAAATTCTTTAAATTTCATTATTAAAGCATTACTTTAATGATATAATTTATGTGTATAAATCAGTTAAAGTAATGGATTAATTAAAGTGATGCATGAATCAAGTTCAAAATTATATTACAGCATTAAAGAAGTAAGTGAACTAACCAAGCTTAAACCTTATGTCTTAAGATATTGGGAGTCTGAATTCCCATCATTAAAGCCATCAAAGAATAAAGCAGGAAATCGCACCTATAAACAAAATGATATTTCGGTGATCTTAAATATTAAGAAATTATTATATGACAAAAAATTTACTATCAAGGGTGCAATTGAAGAATTAAAAAACGCTTCTCATGAACATTCAAGGGTAAGAGAGGTAGAAGAACGTGATAAATCTGTTCTTCACGAAGTTCGTAATGAACTTAATAGTATACTTAATGAATTAAATAGACATTGACAATTACACAACATTGTTTATATCTTTTTAAAGATTATGTAGTCAACCAAAGGTCTCTTCAAGTGGATAGCATTATTCACTGAGAGACTTTTTGGTTTCTATGATAAAAAAAATCGTTAAATTATCTTAATATGTTTGGTCAAGATAGCTCACCACTTATTACTTATGCGATTCCATTCTTCATGCTTTTAGTTGGTATCGAGTTTATTTATGGACTGATTAAAAGAGAAAATAATTACAGAATAAATGATGCACTAGCCAGTATGTCATTGGGGTTAATCAGTAGATTTATCCCATTGCTCGGGTTAGGTTTTCAGTATGTCGTCTATACTTATGTTGCTGAAGAGTTTAACTTAAGTTTACTAAACTCAACGGAAACTTGGGTTTGGGTAACTGCTTTTTTCATGTATGATTTATGTTATTATTGGATGCATCGTTTACACCATGAAGTAAAGGTTTTCTGGGCAACGCATGTAGTTCATCATCATGGAGAAGAATTTAATTTGTCGACAGCGATGAGACAGACTAGTACTGGCTTTCTTTGGAAATGGATATTCTTTCTTTCCAATGTTTCTTATAGGAATTCCACCAAATGTTTTTGTTACAGTGGCCGGAATAAATTTAATCTATCAATTCTGGGTACATACTGAGCATATTGGAAGATTGGGAGTTTTAGAGTACATATTTATAACTCCATCAAATCATAGAATACATCACGCTCAAAACGATGATTATTTAGATGCAAATTATGGAGGTGTTTTTATAATTTGGGATCGTATTTTTGGAACTTTTATTGATGAAAGAGAAGATTTAAAGCCTGTTTATGGTACAGTGAAACCATTAAAGACATTTAATCCTTTATGGGCGAATGTTGAGGTTTTTTATCAAATGATTTTAGATTCCTATCGAACAAAAAGGTTTAAAGATAAAATACGTGTATGGTTTTCTCCACCTGCATGGAGACCAGATGATGTTGCAGAAAAATATCCTGTTCATAAGAATGATTTAGATAATTTTGAAAAATATGATCCAGAAATTACAACCATGGAAAAAGTGTTTGCATTCTTTCAATTTAGCATGATAAATGGTCTTACAATATTAATGCTATTTAATGTTGATAAATTTTCCTATCCAGAGATGGCTGGTGTTGCAATACTGGTATCAACATTAGCAATATCAAACGCACTATTGCTTGATGGAAGAAATTATGCTAACAATCTAGAGGTGATACGAGCATGTGCTGTTCTTGTATTTATATATCTAGGATTTTTTACCAATTTTGTATACTTAATTTTAGCTCATACTGTTATAGCATTAATTGTAGCATCAGTTCTTTCATTAGGCTTTAACCAACCAAGGACAGCAAGATGAGAAAAATACTAGGACTCGTATTTTTGTTTATATTATCTTGTGATGTAGATGAACAAGTAAGTGTATCGCTTCCAATAACTGATATAGATATGGAAGTTCCAACTATTACCATTAATCAACCTGTAACAGATTCAATCTATGTGACAGGACAAACAATTGATTTTGATATCACTGCAAGCGATGATCTTGCAATATTAGCTGTTTTCTTGGAAATTGATGGGATTGAAATCTTTCTTAGCAATGATATGAGCACAGATTCTCTTATCACAACATTTCAAACTAATTATGCATTTGATTCAACAAGTTTTTGTAGTTCTAACTGTGGTGCTACTACTGAGAATAGTTTTATTGTTAAAGCATGGGTAAGCGATTACGCAGGTAATACGTCTTTAGATTGGATCCGGGTTGAATTTAATTATAGTGAATCAGATAATGATGATTCTCAATGAGGATATTGAATTCACTATTAGTAGGAGTAGGAATTTCTTTTGCATCCATTCTGATTCCTGTTATTGGTGTAATAATATCAATCCCTATGGGATTAATTGGAGCGTGGATATATTATGATTACAAGAAATAGTACTTTATATAATTTTTCATTATTTTCAATTAGCTTATTTAGCATAGTTATGGCACAAGAAAGTAAAGATCATAATAACGCATTTTTTGCTGCAGGATGTTTTTGGGGAGTAGAATCTACTTTCCAATCACTTGAAGGAGTAGTTTCTACAACGGTGGGGTATACAGGAGGGAATGCAAAGAATCCTTCTTATGAAGTTGTGTGTACTGGGATTACAGGACATGCAGAAGCTGTTAAGGTTGTGTATGATGCAAACGTTATATCATACGAGAATCTTCTAAATACTTTTTTTGAATTACACGATCCAACGACACCTAATAGACAAGGGCCAGACATTGGAACCCAATATCGATCTGCTATATTTTATGGCAATGATAATGAAAAAAAATTGGCTGAAAAGATAATCAATGCAGTAAATGAATCCGGTAAATTTAGAACAAAAATAGTAACAGAAGTCGAACCGGTGAATGATTTTTATGATGCAGAAGATTATCATCAAGATTATTATAAAAAGAGGGGAATAAACGGTTGCGCGATATAGAACATAGGAGACCAAAATGAAATTAGAAAGATTCACATATTTATTGGCGTTTGTATTATTGATTGTCTTTACATCAGATTTACAAGGACAATTTAGAAGAAAGAAAGTCAAACTAAGTGACAATAACAAGGTTGAAGAATTCATTAACGATTACATTCAAGACCCATTTATGGTACAACATATTCAAGCTCTTCAATCAGAGTTGGTAAAAATTGGTTTTGAAATTTTACCTCCAGATACTGACGGGAATGTAGAAATAGAAATTCTATTTGAAGATTTTAATTTTGATCCATACTATGGAGATACCGCTGATCCAAAGAAATCATATATCTTGTTTCGAGATCCAAAAACCAAAAAAGTATTTGCAAAATTCTATACGAATTCAATTCTTCAAGATGATGAGGTATCTGGACCAATGACCAGTTCTTTCTCAAGCGGATTTGAAAGTGGAGGAGGAGGCAGTGGATGGAATACAGATGATACAAGGCCCGTTGAGATAAATGCTATTATTTTAGATTGGATAAAACAAGTTGAAAGCTTCTATTAATTTTGAGTTACAATCATAAAAAAATTGAACCAAAATGGCAGGAATATTGGACAAATAATAATACTTTTTTAACCTCAGAAGATAATAAGCCAAAATACTACGTTTTAGATATGTTTCCTTATCCATCCGGTTCAGGATTACATGTAGGGCATGCTCTTGGCTATGTTGCAACCGACATTATTGCACGATTTAAACGTATGAAAGGATTTAATGTATTGCATCCTATGGGATGGGATGCATTTGGGCTTCCAGCAGAACAATATGCAATTAAAACAGGAACTCACCCTAGTGTTACTACTTCACAAAATATTCAAAATTTTAAACGACAAATTAATCAACTTGGATTTTCTTATGATTGGTCCAAAGAGATTAATACTACTGACCCAGAATATTATAAGTGGACCCAATGGATTTTTCTTCAATTATATAACCAAGGACTTGCCTACCAAGAAGAAGTAGCGGTTAATTGGTGTCCAGAACTACGTGCTGTACTTGCAAACGAAGAAGTAGTAGATGGGAAAATCAGATATTGGAGGACATCCTGTATATCGAACTCCAATGAAGCAATGGGTATTAAAAATTACTAAATACGCTGAATCTTTATTAAATGGGCTTGAAGATTTAGATTGGCCAGAAAATATTAAAGAACTCCAGAAAAATTGGATTGGAAAATCCGAAGGAGTAGAAATCAACTTTTCTATCAAAGATTCTTCAGAAGAACCTATTAAAGTGTATACAACCAGGTCAGATACGTTATTTGGGGCAACATATATGGTCATAGCACCAGAACACCCACTTGTTGATACAATTGTCACAGAAAAGCAAAAAAAAGCAGTAGAAAAATATATCAAAGAGACACAGAAAAAATCTGACTTTGATAGAACAGAAATTAATAAAGATAAAACAGGTATTTTTACAGGATCCTATGCGATTAATCCTCTCAGCAAAGAAGAAATGGAAATCTGGGTTGCTGACTATGTACTTATTAGTTATGGCACAGGAGCAATTATGGCAGTTCCTGGACACGATGAGCGTGATTGGGAGTTTGCAAAAAAATATGATTTACCAATCAAAGAAGTGGTGAAGGGGGGAGACGTCACAAAAGCAGCTTTTATAGACAAAGGAGATGCTATAATTGTGAATTCTTCACACCCAGATACACTCTCAATTGATGGATTAACAGTTGAAAAAGCTATCAAGAAAACAATTCAATATATTGAAAAAAAAGAATTAGGTACTGGAGCAGTCAATTATAAGCTAAGAGATTGGTTGTTTTCTAGACAACGTTATTGGGGAGAACCTTTTCCAATTATTCATACAGATGACGGATCAGAAACGGTTAAAGAAGAAGATCTCCCTGTTATGTTGCCGGAAGTAGAAAATTACAAACCATCAGATGATGGAAAATCTCCACTTTCTACTATCAAAAGTTGGGTTGAAGTAAAAGATTCATCGGGTAATATTGTTGGACTTAGAGAGACAAATACGATGCCTCAATGGGCTGGTTCCTGTTGGTATTATTTGCGTTTTACTGACCCATTAAATAGAGATAATTCATGGTCTAAAAAGAAAGAAAAATACTGGATGCCAGTTGATTTATATATTGGAGGACAAGAACATGCTGTACTGCATTTATTATATTCAAGATTTTGGCACCATGTATTACACGATTTAGGTCTTGTATCAACAAAAGAACCCTTTAAAAAATTATATAATCAGGGAATGATTCTAGGAGATGATGGAGCCAAAATGAGTAAATCAAGAGGGAATGTTGTTAATCCTGATGATATTATCGATGAATACGGTGCTGATTCAATGCGATTATATGAAATGTTTATGGGACCACTCAATAAATCAAAACCGTGGAATACTAAAGGATTACAAGGATGTTACAGATTTGTCAACAAATTATGGGCTATTATTGTCGATGAAGAAGGGAAGTTGTCCTCAAAAATAGCAGAAGATATTACTCCAGACAAAGAAACATTACATCTCCATCATACTACCATTAAAAAAGTGGGGGATGATATTGAAAATCTTCACTTTAATACTGCAGTTTCTCAACTAATGATTTATTGCAATCATCTACAGAAATGTAACAAGATTTCAAGAGATTTAATCGTAGATCTTGTTAAGGTATCAGCACCATTTATGCCACATCTTTCGGAAGAATTCTGGTCATTGTTAGGCAATAAAGACTCTCTTGCATACGAAAATTGGCCTGATTACGATGAACAACTAACTCAGACCGATGAAGTAACAGTTGTGGTACAAGTAAATGGTAAATTAAGGGCAAATATTACTTTAGCAAAAGATTCTGATGAAACGACTGCTGTAAATGCAGCATTAGCGCTTGAAAAAGTAGAAAATTATACTTCAAAAGGATCTATTGTAAAAACAATCTATGTGCCGAATAGATTACTAAACTTTGTTGTCAAGTAAACCTATTGCTTTAACCGTCATCCAATTCGAAAAGAATCCAATTAAGAAGATGATCTTTTGTGCAGAGGCTTGCACCATTACTCCATGGGCTGATGGTGATATTGATCCATCGGCTAATACGAAGAATGGTTTTGGACCATACCACATTACACAGATGTAACCAATGGTAGCAAAGGAATAAAATAGTAGTATCCAACCATATTTATTATCAATTGCATTTGATTTCAGAAATAAATATCCAAAAAGAGCAGTCCCAAAACACCCAAAATAGAAAATATTGTTAGCAAACAGGATATGAGCAAGATATAAGGAATCAACATCTGCGGGGGTTAATGCAACCCCAATTGTAGAAAAACAGGCGATTATTGATGCAATTTTGGCCAAAGAAGCTATATTTTGATCTATATCATTAAGATAATTTGTCATATGGTATATAAATCGACCATAAAAGATTCCGAAAATAACCATAGCATTATTAAATAAAAAACTAGAAAAGAAGTTTAAATCACCAGAATGACTAGTAGTTCTTCCAAGATCGCTTAGAAAATTAGTACAGAAATTATAGAAGGTAGCAATATCTTTAA
>BPEH01000004.1 GCA_019654715.1 Fidelibacterota bacterium
ATAGAAATAAGTATTGTCTTCAGAAATCGAATTAATTCTACCAGGCTGACTATACATTTCCCAATCAAACGGATCAAAACGATTGTCTGGCTGAGCAATTAAAGGGTTAACAGAAAAAGCTATAAACAGAAATAATTGAATTAATTTATTTTTTATTTCTTCTGCCATAATTTGATCGTTTATAACCTTTTCTAATTTTTGATATATGCCCATTATCTAAGTATATAACTACATTTGCAAATTGTTTCAGAAAATAATCGCTATGAGATGAAAGAAGAATTGTTGTTCCTAAGACATCATTCATTTTGAGTAATTTTCTTCGAAAAATCATTTCACTTTTGTTGTCTATATATACACCATAATCATCAATCAATAAAACTCTTGGATCTTTCTCTAAACCAATAACAATTTTTAACCAATGTTTTTGTCCATCGGATAATTTGTTAATAGCGGTGTTCCAAATCATTTCTAAATTAAATGATGCAAAATGACGTTTCTGAATCTCTTTGTATTTTGATGGAAATGTTTTCTTTATAAAGTTTCCTGCTGAAGAATTCGAATCCAACATATTCGCATTTATATAATAAATTTCTTTTTCGCGTTTTATGTTCCCAAAAAGACCTTTTTTAAAGGGCGATCCTTGATATAATAAATCTCCCTTAGATTGAACCTCATGACCGGACAGAACCTTCATTAAAGAAGTTTTACCAGAACCTAAATTTCCACATAGACCATAAATCAATCCATTGTGAAATTTTAAAGTATTTATATCTAAAACTTTTTTTTCACCATAATTCAGCATCAGAGTGCTGATATTATAAATCTGCTTAAGCTCCATATTGCCTCCTCTAGAGACAGCGAAACTATTCTTTTATAAACTTTCTAAATATTTTTCTGCATCCATAGCAGCCATACATCCTGTTCCAGCTGCCGTAACTGCTTGTCTATAATAACTATCTTGCACATCTCCACATGCAAAAACTCCGGAAATATTCGTTATCGTTGATTTCCCTTTTGTTTGAATATATCCTTGCTCATCTAAATCGAGTACATTTTGGAACTGTTCGGTATTAGGATTATGTCCAATAGCATAAAAAACACCATCACAATTAAACTTGCTTTCTTCTCCGCTTAATGTGTTGGTTAATAATACACTACTAACTCCATCTTTTTGTGATCCAAAAATATCACTTACAACAACATTTTTGATAATATCAATCTTTGGATTATTGAGAGATCTATCGATCATTATTTTTGATGCTCGAAACTCCTCTCTCCGATGAAGAATAGTAACTTTATTTGCAAATTTTGTTAAAAAATTTGCTTCTTCCATTGCCGAATCTCCTCCACCTACAACTACTATCTCTTTGTCTTTAAAAAAGTACCCATCGCAGGTAGCACAGGTACTTACCCCATGTCCCATCAGTTCGTTCTCCGCATCGAGCCCTAATAATCTTGCAGATGCACCAGTAGAAATAATAACTGATTTGGTAAGATGTTCTTCATCTTCAACATAGACTTTAAATGGAGAGCTTGAAAAATCCACTCTCGATACATGTTTATAAAAACATTGAGCTCCAAATTTCTGAGCTTGTTTACGAAATAAATCCATCATATCTGGTCCTAAAACTCCGTCTGGAAATCCAGGATAATTCTCCACATCTGTGGTAATAGTTAGTTGGCCACCGGGTTGGTTTCCTTCAAAAACAATTGGATCTAGATTAGCACGCGCTGCATAAATCGCAGCAGTAAGTCCAGCTGGACCAGAACCAATAATGATGGTTTTATGAATAGTTTTATCTGTCACTAAACTAATTTGTTTAATATTAACTTTCTACAATTTGGGTAATATTATCTACTAATGTCTGCTTAGATTGAAGACCAACTTCTTGTCGTGTTATTTCTCCATTACTAAAAAACAATAAAGTTGGTATACTACGGATACCGTATTTTACGGGTATTTCTTTAACTTCATCGACATTTACCTTGCCTATAAGGACTTTATCGCCGAATTCATTAGAAATTTCATCTAGAATTGGTGTTATAGCTTTACATGGACCGCACCATTCAGCCCAAAAATCTACAATTACAAGTTTTTCTGACTTGAGTACAAGTTTTTCAAAATTGCCATCTGTGATTTCGACAGTATTATTAGACATAAATTCCCTAAATCGTATTTAAATAACTACCGAATTTATGAGAATAATTCACTTTGGGTAACAAAAAAATAAGATAAAACTAATTTTATTAGCTTAATACTCTTAGAAAACGTCTTTTTCCAACCTTAATTACAAATTCGCCACAACCTTTTTTGAGAATATGCGCTAGATCGTTACAAACTTTCCCATCTATTTTAACCGCATTTTGTGTCATTAGACGCTTGGCTTCTGCTTTGCTTGAAACAAGATTCTGCGATACAAGAATATCAATCATATTAGAATCTGTATCAATAGTGAGGGTTGGAATATCATCTGGAATGTCTTTTTTAATAAATATTTTGTCAAATGCATCTTCAGCTTTCTTTGCTTTATTATCGTCATAATAACGGGAAACTAAATCTCTTGCTAAATCTCGCTTGATATCACGTGGATTTATTGAAGAATCGCTCAATTTTTTATCGATAGAAGCTAATTTATCTCTATCGGCAAAAACAGCTAATTTGTAGTATTTTTTAATCATATCATCACTAATTGATAATAATTTTCCATACATATCTTCTGGAGAATCATCGAAAGCAATATAATTATCATATGATTTCGACATCTTCTCTACCCCATCAGTCCCCTCTAATAAAGGAAGAGTAACAATAATTTGAGGATCTTGATCATACTCTCTTTGTAAATCTCTACCAACTAATAAATTAAACTTTTGATCGGTACCACCCAATTCCACATCTGCATTAATCTCAACCGAGTCCATTGCTTGTGCCAAAGGATACAAAAATTCATGCATTGAAATAGGAATTTCGGATTCAAAACGTTTTGTAAAATCATCACGCTCAATCATACGAGCAACAGTATACTTACTACTCATATTTATCACATCTTCGAATGTCATTTTGTTAAGCCAAGTACTATTGAATAAGACTTTAAGGCTTTTTACATCAAGTACTGCTTTAGATTGCTCAATATAGGACTTTGCATTCACTTTTGCTTCATCTATGGTAAGCTGCGGACGTGTTTTATTGCGTTCAGAAGGGTCTCCAATCATGGCTGTAAAATCACCAATAACTAGTATTGCTTGGTGTCCTAAATCTTGAAAGTCTCGTAGTTTTTGTAATACAACAGCATGCCCAATATGTAAATCTGGCCTACTAGGATCACAACCTAACTTAACAATAAGTGGGGTGTTCTCGTCGATAGATTGCTCTAATTTCTTACGAAGATCTTTAAGCGGAATAACCTCTTCTGTTCCCCTCGAAATGATTTCTAATTGGTCATCAACAGGTAAAAAACCCATTACCTTTTCCTCATTTCTCGTCGAGCTTCTCTTTCTAAGTCTTTGATTTTCAAGGCTTCTTTTTTCTGATATGTTTTTTTTCCTTTAGCAGTAGCGAACTCAACCTTTGCTACGCTACCTTTAAAATACACTTTTAAAGGGACAATAGTTAATCCTTTTTGTGCAACAATATCTTTTAAGCGAAGGAGTTCTTTTTTATGTAACAATAGTTCACGGTTTCTCGTCGGGTGATGTCCTTCAAATCCGGTGTGTGAATAACGACTTATATGGGCTCCAATTAGCAAGATTTTGTTATCTTTTATAGCAATAAAACTATCCTTTAAATTTAGCTTTTTTTCGCGCAAACTTTTAACCTCACTACCTAAAAGAACCATGCCTGCTTCATAGCGATCAAGGATAGTATAGCGATAAAATGCTTTTTTATTGTTACTAATTATCTCTATATTTTCGTTCATAAAAAAAGTTAAGCAATTTTATAATTATTTTCTTAAATTAAAATATTGTTGAATATAAGAAGTTTTCAACATTATGTGGAAAATAATTGTGTGTTAATATATTTTGTATCATATTCTAATAAAAAGTTTAAAAAGAAATTATCAATATGAGTAGTATTTACAAACGAAAAAGAAATGGAAAAAATGATGGATATATTATGTATTCAATTTATGCGTACGATCCATTAAAAAATAAAAAAAGATATTTTAATATAACTTTGGGAAAACTCGGCCCTACCCTAACTTGGAAAGATTGTTTAAAACAGCAAAAAGAGCTAGATCGAGTATTTGACATCAAAAAAGGCGGCAAAGAAGAACTCACCCTCAATAATGCAATAAAAACCTATCTACAGCATAAAAAGATTCATTTTAGGACAAAACCACCGAAGCCATCCACGATTACGCTAATTTCCTATCATTTAAACACCTTGCAAAATGCCATAGCTACCCGATATGGACGAGGCATTATGATTAAACACCTCTCTCCTTCAATTCTAGATTGGTATTGGAACATAAGGAAAGAAAGATTAAAGCCTAGTTCTATCATAGTTCATGAAAGAATCGTAAAAAGTTTCCTGGACTGGACTAAAAACTAGCTATTGAGCGAGTGACGAGATTCGAACTCGCGACCCCAACCTTGGCAAGGTTATGCTCTACCACTGAGCTACACTCGCATGTGTTGTCCATAATAAAAAAGAATTATCGTTTTTCAAAAGAAAAATCCCTTGTTATGAGTCTAATTTTGAATTAGTGCTGATGACCGTCTTCTTCAAAGGGAAAATCAGCATTATCTGCTACTTTTTTGACAAAAGCAGCAACTTTTTTATCCTCTTTCATTGATTTTTCAAGAGGAATAATCGTGAAAAGATTGAAATTATTACTGTTGAATTCTTTCTTTAAAAATTCCTCGAGATCTTTAGCTTCTTTTTTATAATTATTTATCAATTGTAACATACCTGGTTGGCCAGCATAAATTTCGTTAAGTGTTTTTGAAGGATCCCTGCTTTTATATCTATTCAAACTATTGCTTATATAATTTATTCTAGAATATGACGGTGAAGCATCCGTTATGGGCATTTTAGGATCTTTCAAATATAGATTAACAATACTTAGACGTTTTCCTTGGATTCCACCTGCATAAATGAATGGACCATCTTGTCTTTGTTGGGTCTTTGGTTCAGTAAAATATTTTACGCCGCTTAAAAATATATAGTCCGCTCTGGGAAAAGCATTTGCTAAATCGATAGTATTATTATCGCTGATATCAATCAGAATCACCACAATATCAACAGAATCAATAATTTTATCAATATTCTTGTTTCCTTCAGATACAAAATCTTTATTTATCACTGAATTATGTTTTGTTGCTTCACTCAACCCAACAATACCAATATCTACCCCTTTAGAAGAAACAATGTGGTAAGGTGAAAACAATAATTCTTCATTTTTGTCATATAAGTTTGCAGATACAAACTTGATTGTTGTTCGAGAAGTAACATCTTTAAGAAAATCTAAACCTCCTTTAAAGTCATTAGAACCAACATTGATTACATTATGGTTTAATAATTCCATGGCCTTAACCAAATTCTCTGCTTTATATTTCTTATCTTTAAGAGAAAGTTGGTCTGGATTAACTTCATTGCTGTCAAACAGCATATTTCCAGCATCAAGCAAAATTGGGTTTTGCTTGCTCATATCTATCATTGCTGTATTGATAAAATGAGCCTTTCTGGCTAACCCACCAAGAGGATTGTTTGGACAACCACAATCATAGAATTCAGAAAAAACATTCGAAGTAGATACCATCGTAATGTGAGTCTGATTAATATTAGCCTGAGCAATAAGAACGCTACATAAAAGTAATAAAATAGATTTTTTCATTATTTTAATTTACTCTTTTTACCTCTTACCGACAACGGCAATAAAAACATATAGATACCCGATAAAGACATAATAATTAATAAGATTCCTGCAGGTAAAAACCAACCAAATTTGACATAATTAGTAAAGAAAGAACCGTCGTGTACAGATTCAATAACATCGGACCTTCTATACTCAACAGATAATACTTCCTTAGTTTCGTTGTCAATTTGAATTTCCCATCGATTATGTGATTTAATTTTTGATATTCCATCAGTTGGACGAACGTCTATCCTATCAATATCTGCCCAGGATTTAATCCCTGCTTCTGGAATAGATTTTGCCGCTTCCAATATTTCTTCAAATTCGATAGATGGAATACTATTAACTCCTTGTTGAATTGGCGGCTGAATCCAATCAGATTGTTTCTTTAATTGTAATAAAACTCCCGTCGAAAAAATCACCAAAACAGGTATAAAGATAAAAGGAGATATCCAATAATGAATTTTGCGTAGCTGTTTATTTAATTTCAATTTCGCGCACTTCTAAAACTAGTTATCTAATACTTCGCTTTTTGTTGTAATGCGAACTGTCATTTCAACTTTATCCAATGGATTATCATTTTGATCTCTATCAACATTCACAACTGAATCAATCACATCTAACCCATCAATTACTTTCCCAAAAACGGTGTAATTATTATCAAGTAAATTTGCATCATCATGACAAATAAAAAACTGGCTAGATGCGCTGTTAGGATCGTTGGTACGTGCCATCGATAAAATACCTTTTACATGTGAAATTTCGTTGAATTCTTGAGGGATTAACCATGTATTTGAATCATTTTCATCTCCAATACCAAAAAACTTACCAGCTCTACCTCCAGTTCCATGCGTTGATCTATCTTCATTTTTTGAGTTTGGATCTCCTCCCTGAATCACAAAACCCGGGATAACACGATGAAATGTAGTCCCATCAAAATATCCTTCATTTGCTAATACAGTAAAACTTTCAACATGCATTGGAGCCACATCTGGATAGAATTCTACCACCATATCTCCAAATTTTGTTGAAATTACTGCAACATTCTCTTCTTTTGCGCAACCCATAAATACACTCCCCAATATTAAAAAAGCGATTATTTTTTTCATTATTTAATCTTTAAGCTAATAACAGGGTGTTTTCGAGGTGCAGAAATAGCATTTTGTACTTCAAATTCTAAAGAAAATGATTCCAATACTCCTTTTGTTAGTACTGATAATTTGATAGTATCTTGGGCTGGAATTTCTACTAAATCGCTATTAGCAAAGAAATTAAAACTACTATTATTCTTTAATATAAAACGAACATCTGATTTATTCTTGATCCTTATATGAGCGGCATCTCTTTTATACTCCACAGACACAACTTCTAAACTTGCATAAATTAATGGCAATAACCATTCTCTCTACCAATCAATGTATTCCTATTCCAAACAACGGTTTGCTTTTTAAATAAAGCTTTCTTTATTGCTTTCTCACTTTTTTCTTTGGCAAAAACCAATGTCACAGGACGGTGTCCCCTTCTGAAATTTCATAATCCCAATCAACCAAACCATGAATATCTGAATTGCCAATAATAGTCAAATCGTAGTCTAAAGCTATTTGTAATGCTTCCTCAGAATATTCGAACTCATTTACTACCTCTATTCCATGTAAATACCCTTTGCTAAACAATGTCTTGTGCATTTCTATGATTTTCACATCTCCATACTGTTCTTGTCTCCAAGTAGGATGATTCCAAAAAACAAATGCTTTTTGTTTATTTGCTGCTTTAAAAGGTCTCATATCATCTTTTGGTACAATACCAGCAATTTCATCTGCACTATGTAACTTATTCGCATCTTCTAGAAAAATTGCATTGGCGTGTCCTAAAGGCATTCTTCTTGTTATTTCTGCTCCATTAATTACTAACAAATCACTATTACTATATTTTTTCGCTAATTGGTAAGATCGATTGCGATCAAGATGTGGAATATCGTCAATATGTGGTTGATATTCTAAATGTTCTGTCACAGCTAAAACATCAATTTTATCTCGCTGAGCTTCCTCTACACGTATGTCAGGCCAGACACTTCCATCTGAAAAAACGCTATGTGTGTGAAAATCACAGACTAAGGTCAGATGATTATCAAGATCTGGAAAGGTAATCTCTCGATTTGAAGATAGTTGCTGTGCGTGCAATACAGCACAGCAACTAATAATCAATAGGATATTTTTGCTATTATTCAGCAGAAATCTCTCTCGCATATTGTTCAACACCACTAATTTTACCTTCAAGGTCAAAAAAGAATAATTCTACTAAATCCTTTTCCCATACTGTCCCATCTTTCATTACTCTTTTCTCTGTAGAATATACAGTAACTCCTGATTCTGGATCAGTATCATATATCTTAAGTGGAGTCATAGAAAACGGTGTCCACTGTACAGACTCTAGACTATCAAAAATAGATTTCATATCTTCGCTAGTTCTTTGAGAAGTTCCGCCAGTCGCTGCTCTAAAAGTCCATTCATCTGCAAAATACCCAGCAACAGCTTCTCCATCCATATTATTGTAATCAGCAAAAAACTGTTCTAAAGTTTGCACTTCTCCTCTATTAGAAAAAACAAGTGGTCTACCTGAATATTCAGATTCAGTTCTTCCGAAATATTTCCCACCTACCGGTAATCCATGATCAGTACTTCCGTCCCATCGATGTGAATGCCATTGACTAAAACCGCTAATCTTTCCATCAGAATCATTCACAGCAAACACTTCCATCAAATCAATGGTTTCTTTAGAACCATTTTTCCATACTCTATCTTCAACAGACCAACTTAAAACAAGTGTTCTGTCATCTTCTTGCAATCTAACTGGAATCATAGCCCACGGGTTCATTGACAAGGTTTCCATTGATTCATGCCATTGTCTTGTTCCGTTTACTCTAGCTTCTGTTTTAAAATCATCAGAATAGTAAGAAAGTTCCTTATCAGAATCTTTAGCATTATAAGCTGCGACTGATTCTAGAACTAAGTTCATAGCATCATCACTACCTAAAACATATGCATTGCCTTTCAATGTTTCATTCTTGGGATGTGTGCTTTCTGGATTGCCCGTGAATTTACCAGCAGAAGCTACATTATCCAATTGCACCGGACCCGGATTAAGACAGAATGTGGCCACTACAATCAAAGCAATCGTAATTAAAAGTATCAAATTATTATTTAGTTTCATCTATATCCTCCATTGCGTCTAACATTTTAAATAAAATATACCAAGATTGCACTAGGTAATATTTTAGAGTGGAGCCGATCGGGATCGAACCGACGACCTCATGAATGCCATCCACGCGCTCTCCCAACTGAGCTACGGCCCCAGGGTTTAGAACTTAAACAAAATTTTTGTAAATTGGATAATGAAACGTTTCATCCCACTTATGATATTGTTTTTTATTGCTTGCGAAGACAATGAAAATCAAGATGACTGCATTGATGAGAGTTTAATTAATCCCGATGCAGTATGCCCTACAGTTTGGGATCCAGTCTGTGGATGCGACAATGTGACCTATGGCAATGATTGTGAAGCACAAAAAAATGGAGTAACTTCATGGGTTAACGGAGAATGTGAGTAATATTATGAACTTGAAATCATTTTTATTTTTAATTGCGATGATCTTTTCAGCGGTATCATTAATTCATCTGGTAAGAATTGTGCTAAACACTGACGTTATGATAGGCAGTTGGACCATTCCTATCTGGATGAGCGTAGTCGTTGTGATCGTGGGAGCTATCATTGCTTGTAAATCATTCAAATTCAGTAAAAATAATTAGCTTTAGGAGGAATCATGAATAACGCTTTTCAAAAAATTGCTTTGGGTTTAATTGTACTTGGTATAGGATCTTATTTTATTAGCGAGAGCAGAAGCCCTTCGGCATTCATCCCGTCTATCTTAGGACTTATTGTATATGGATTTGTATTCTTAGCTGGAAAATTTCCAAATCAACACAAACATTTTGCTCATGCAAATTTATTTGTATTTGCTATGGGTTGTGGTGGAACTTATAAAGCAGTTCCTAAGATTTTTTGTCATCTGTTTTGTGAAACACCCTTAGAGAATTTTGCTCCAATTGCACAGTTTACAGCATTTGTATTGTGTTTAGCAGCCATCATTTTAGGTGTAAAATCATTTGTTGATGCTCGGAAAAAATAATTTTTTACTTTTTACCAACTACTAGAGTCATATAACTAAATGCCAGCAAAAGATCACGATTTGATTAAACAGTTTAATCGCGGCAATCGTGAGGCTTTTAACAGATTGGTGAAAAGATATATGAACGATACCTACAACTATTATTATTCGATTACACAAGATCCGTTAGACGCGGATGAATTAACACAACAAGTATTTGTACAAGTCTTTAAATCGTTAAAAAAGTTTAGGTATGAAGCTGCATTTTCAACTTATTTATATCGTATTAAAGTCAACACATTAAATTCTTATTTTTCTAACAATAGATGGCGTTCATTTTTAGGCCTTGATCAAATGCCTGAATTAGAAACAACTGATGAAGATTTTGACAAAAAAACATTGAGCGTTGAATTATGGAAAGCCATTGAACAGCTCCCAAAAAAACAACGTAGTGTTATTAGTTTGCGTATTACAGATAATTTAAAATTTAAAGAAGTGGGTGAAATTTTGAAAATTTCAGAAGATGCTGCAAAAAATAATTATAGTCATGGGATTAAATCGTTACAAAAAATAATGGGTAAAAAGAGATGAAAACAGAGAACCAACTAGAACAATTACATTACAAAAGCAATGCATCAATTGATTCCGATGCCTTTCTGACAAGATTAAACAACAAAATCGATGAAAGTGATTCAAATCGAGGACGCAATCAAGGTTTGATTCTCTCATCATTGGCAATTGTTTTAATGCTTTTTATGATGCCAATACAAGAAGATTTAGATGATTCTATGGAAATGTATGGTCAATACCTAAGTGAATATGGAACCGATACATATGAGATGATTGCATTATTATCTGAAAATGACTTAACTTTTGAACAATAAAGGATAGATATGAGAAAAATACTAATAGCATCGTTACTAATTACTGGATTGTTTGCTCAGGATCGCGGTGAAAGACAGCGACCAGAACAAAGAGGTCCAGAAGATCAGAAAAAACAAGAACAAAGAGATAATAGGAAACAAGTGTGGCTGGTAGCAACACAAACAGAGCACTTAAAATTAACTCCTGAACAAGCAGAAAAGTTTTTTCCATTACAACGCGAATACCATGCTAAAGTGGAAGAGCTTAAAAAAGGACATAGAACAAGACTATCAAGATTAAGAACAGCTGCTAAAGATGATCGTTCTAAATTTGACGCAGATGCTGCGTTGAAGGTGCAAATGTCTGTAAAAAGAGCAATGTTGGATGAACATGAAAAATTCTTAAATAGTGCAAAAAATGTACTTGAAAAAGACCAATGGGTAAAACTAATTTACTTTGAGGACACTATTAGAAAAAAAATGTCCGAAGGAGCAAAGAATAAACAACAAGATATGAAAAAAATGAGACCAAACAACCACAGACCTGATTCTAAAAGTAAAAGCGGATGGCAACAACGTGGTCGTGGACCTATGAGAGGAACAAGATAATGAAAAGAATATTAAGCTTATTACTTATTACTTTATTTATTGTCTCATGTGAAGACAATGGAATGAATTACTCACATGCAGATTACTTAAAGATGATGGCAGCAATTAACCTAGATGAAATGGTTGGTTTGGATGCAATAGATGATGATGGAGTACAAGATGAAGATTATGATGAAGTACTATATGATATGGACTTTACATCATCTAGAATAGATCCATTCCCTACCGATGGTTCTGCTGTCTTTAGATTTGGAAGAAAGGTTGAAGATAGAACAAGAGACGTACAATTTGATTGTACAGATTGTGATGTAGCAATTGCAACTATTACTGAAACCCATTCAGGAACGTTCTATGCGAAGGCATATAACAAAGAAACTAAAGAAGAAATTGATTCTTTTGAGAAGGCTTTCAGTGAAACTTTTGTAAAACAAGCACGACTTGAAAAGAGAGATAACGCTGAAAATCCTGATGGATATGTATGGGGTATTACTGGCGTTAGCATTGGAATTGGTGGATCTGGATCAAAATTATCTGTTGATGAAGTACGAATTTATACTCCAATGGATTCTGACGAAGCAGCATATACCTTAAATGCGTCTGATACCAACTTAATAGATAGAGAAAATATGCCAAAACTTGCTATCGGAGAATCTTTCCGTGTTGAAGTAAGTGTTTCTAATAGCGATCCTATTTTAGACTTCAGAGGTGGCGAAGCAGTAAATCTACATATAGGAAAAAGCACAAAAAACATAAAGCACGAAGAGGTCTTCGTGATGGGGTTCAAGCAGATGATGGAACAATAACATATGATAATGTATTTGTTAGACATCTCAAAGTTCCTAGAGGTGCTGGTAGCAATTCAAAACATAGACGTCCATTAAAGATGCATTTTGGTGCTTTAGACTTTGGTACTATGTTAGATTCTGATGTGGATTACCACTCTTCAGTATTGGCTTTTCCATTCCATGTATACAATGAAGGAGATGATCCTCGCGGTACTCGTGGTGAATAAATATAACTAAAGATTGAATAAAAAAGGCTACTTCGGTAGCCTTTTTTTTTTGTCTAAACTATTAACAATCTTTTTAAAACTCTGATTAAGATCAGTAATCATAGATTCTGTGTAAGGATTAAATTTTTGAATATCTTCAAACAATTCCCAAGAATCATTACAGGTTTGATTAACTAATTTATGAAGTGCTTGATAACCAACGGTATCAATATTTGTTTTCTGAGTTCCAAAATCATTTATTACCCGTCCAATCAAGTGCGTAAGACCTTGTGATTTGGCTGCCATCATATCATGCTGATCAGCAGTAATTTCTTCTATAATAATATTCTGACTTCCAAAATAAGATTTCCAAAAACCATATCGATCATGTTGATCTCGTACTTTTTCCATCATCATTACTGAACCCGTTCTTGAAAAGAATCAGGCCCAAATAACGGATGGGTTGCAATAATATCAACTTCTTGGGATAAATGTTCTATCATCATATTTTTTGGGTGATTTTTACAGAACAAACATCAATAACTGTCTTGTTTCCTTGTATTTTTGTGGAAAGATCTTTCATTAATTCCTCAAAATCTCTTATAGGTACTCCCAAAAAAATGGTATCATTTTTTAACACATCCTCTAAAGAAACAAAAGGAACTGATTCGGTTTCATTATTAGAATCAATATCGAATACGTCTACTTCAAACCCTTTTTGCAATAATTCGTATAAAAAATTTTCCCAAAACGTCCAAAACCAATAATGCTAACCTTATTCATCCCCATCCAACCTTTCTATTGCAAGAAATAATGTTAAATTTTTCTTTAAATCATGAATATCATGTTCAATAATGTTTAATCCGTACTTTTCTGCACATTGTTTGCTTGCAATTACTGCAACATTGTCTGACAATTTATTCAAAGAAAGGTCTTGAGCAGATTTTGCAGTATCATCTGTTTCAACAAGTTTCTTGGACCAAAACTTCTCGGCAAGATAATCTTTACATTGTTTCAGTGCTTGTTCATGAGAATGCACCTCTTCAATTTCTCCAAGGGATATATTCTCTTTTGGGCCCTAAAATTTTGGCTAATTTCTATATAAAACATATCAAGATTTTACATTTATTCTCTGCCAAGCTTCTACGCTTTCTATTACAACGCCCCCTTGCGCATTTTCCATCGCAAAAATACCTACATCAATGGTATTATCGCTTATGCCATTTAGTACATTCATTGAGCTTACTAAATACGCTAATTCAAAATCATTTATATCAAATTTATCGCAATAAAATTTTGCTGCTTGTTCACTAAAACTCCCCTCTAATCCTTGAATACCTACCCTTTTTTATTTTGTCTCCAATATATGCTTAATTGCTGTTATGTATCCTTGTTTTCCCTCACCAACAACTTGGGCCAAACAAACACTTTTTATAACTGAAATTTTTCTAAAATTTTCACGATTATGAATATCAGACAAGTGGATCTCAACAGCTTTCATATTTGTACCAGCAATTGCATCCCTAAGCGCATAAGAATAATGTGTTAATGCTCCAGGATTAATCACCAGATGATTGACTTCTTTTCTCTTAGAATGAAGAAAATCAATAATTGCTCCTTCAGAATTTTGATTGAAAAAATTCTAAATCGAGATTCTGACAAATATCGTGATTTTTAATCCAATCATTAATCTCATCTAAGGTATCAGAACCATAGATTTCTGGTTCTCTTTCACCTAACAGATTTAAATTGGGTCCATTTACTATAATTATCTTCATAAAACACTTAAGCTTTCTTTAATATTGTCCAATGTTATTTCTTTCTAATTGTTGCATTTCCAATTTGGGAAATTAAAACAAATCTTATTTGAGATTCTTTGAATTTTTTATCTCTTTTAACAAAATCAATAAGTTTATTTTCATCTTCAATAGCTAACGAAGGTAATGCAAATAAAGAAAGGGCATCAACGGCTTTGGTATAATCAGTTTCCTTTAAATTACCCATCTTTTTTGGATAAATAAAGTGCCATTGCATTCCATATACAATGGCTTCTCCATGCAATAGCTTTTTATAGTCAAAATATGCTTCGATTGCATGTCCAACTGTATGACCAAAATTTAAAATCATTCTTAATTCATTTTCATTCACATCCTGACTAACTACTTCGCCTTTAATCTCACAAGATCTAAGAATAATTTTCTCAAGCATTGTATGATCTTTTAATGCAAGGATATCATGGAAATTGTTAACAAGATAATCAAATAAATCTCTATCATAAATCAAACCATACTTGATTGCTTCTGCTAACGACGCATTAAGCTCTCTTTTAGGCAATGTATTTAAAAAAGATATATCAATAATGACTTCCTTTGGCTGGTGGATTCTTCCAATTAGATTTTTCCCATTTTTCAGATTTACCCCGTTTTTCCTCCAATAGCTGAATCAATCATCGCTAGCAAAGTTGTCGGAAATTGAATATGACTAATTCCTCTCATAAAAATTGATGCAACAAACCCTGAAACATCACCAAACCCACTCCTCCGCCTACTGCAAAGATAGTGGAAGAACGATCGTACCCCAAGCTTGACATTTTATCCAGATTGTAATTGCTGTATCAATAGATTTTGCATCCTCCCCTTCACCAATAAAATGAACATCAATCCCTAGAGATTCTAGTGCGGAAAATTTGTCTTCAAAGGCATTATAAATAGTCTCTTGTGTGATAAGAATACATTTAGAATCGGATTCTTCAACTTTGTTTTGATAGAGTCTACAAAGCTATTTCCAATACTAATATTGTAACTATCTTTTCCTAAATCAACTTTTACCATTTTATCCATGAATATGTTTGGTTATTGTTACACAATTTTCTTTTATAGAAGAATTATTAGTATCTATTTTTATTGTCGATAATGTTTCATATCTAGATTGCCTATCCTCAAAAATATTTTGCAATGCTTCACGTTTATTTCCATTTGATAATAACGGTCTTGAATCATCATGTTCTAATCGCTGACAAAGACTATCAATTGAAGCATATAAATACACACAGAATGATTGTTTTAATATCTCATGGTTTGATTCATCTAGAACAATCCCTCCACCTGTGGAACATACAATACAGTCTTTTAACGCTATTTCTTTTAACTTCTTTGTTCCTGTTCACGGAATTGAGGTTCTCCATTTATAAACATATCACTTATCGACAAATTATGATCCTTTTCTAGTTCATTATCAAAATCATAAAATGTCCAATTTAGGAATCTGCTAATGCTTTTCCTGTAGAAGACTTTCCAGAACCCATCATGCCTATTAAAAAGATTTGATTAATATTTTCCACTGCTTTTTATGTGTTTTTTTTTAAATTTTTCTAAACTATCTCCACCGAATTTCTCCAACAACGCATCCGCTAGCACAATTGTTAACATACTTTCGCCAATAATAGATGCAGCAGGCACGGCACAAGAATCTGTTCTTTCTTTGTGTGCTAATTTTGGTTCCATTGTGTTCAAATCAATAGATCGAAGTGGTTTTATAAGCGTTGATAACGGTTTCATGCTTACTTTGACATGAATTGGTTGTGCATTGCTCATCCTCCTTCAATTCCGCCAGCATTATTGCTTGATCGAGTAATTTGTCCATCTTCATAGAGTATCTCGTCATGCAATTCACTACCAAACACCGCTCCCGAAGCAAATCCAGCCCCTATTTCTACACCTTTAAATGCATTCACAGACATCATTGCTTGTGTAATCGTGCTTGTAATTTTCCGTCCGCGTTAATATAGCTACCAAGTCCATAAGGCAACCCGTTAGCAATCACCTCAAATGAACCCCCTACAGAATCTCCATTTTCTTTTGCTTGATCAATTATGCAATCATTTTTTTTCTGTTTTTTTATCAAGACATCTGACAGGAGATTTATCCACTGTTTTATTTAATTTTTCAAGATCGTATTTCTTTAACAGATGTATCTCTACCACTTATGGATTTGATAAACACGGCTACCAACTGTAATTCCTACTTCTTCCAATAATCTTCTACACACCGCACCAATAGCAACTCGCATCGCTGTTTCTCGTGCAGAAGAACGTTCTAATACATTTCGAATATCATCAAAATCTACTTCATAACCCCAGCTAAATCGGCATGTCCTGGACGAGGCATACTGACTTTTTTATGCTCTTTTTTTGGTGTCCCAACGGGCCCTTCTATCTTCCCAGTTTACCCAGTCCAAATTTTTAATTAATAAGAAATTGGGAACCCAATGTAATTGCATGACGCACACCTGAAAAAAAACTCGGCATAATCTTTCTCAATTTTCATACGTTTTCCTCTACCATGTCCTTGCATTCTTCTAAACAAATCTTTGGCAATATACTCTTCGGTAAGATGCATTCCAGCCGGAATCCCTTCTATAATCCCAATTAATCCTTTTCCGTGTGACTCTCCTGCGGGCATATACGATATTTTTTTCAACATAATACGTTCTCCAATTGTTTTTTGATTGAATCCAGTTTTGGGCCCACATTATAAGTAGTTTCTGTCCAAATTTCAATAGACTTCAGCGCTTGAAAGATGAGCATATCCAATCCATTAATAGACTGCTTGACATTATCTTTGTATTTGTCCAAAAAAAGCGTGTGATTGGATGTATAAATCAAGTCAATAAGAATACTGTCTTGATGTATAGGAATATTAAAAAAATTATCCTTATCATCTTGTTGATACATTCCAAGTGGTGTGGTATTAATCGCCAAATCAAATTTGATGTCAGCTTTATCAAATATCTGAATATCTATGTCAGAAATTGCTTGTGCATATGCTTGTATTTTTAATGCATTTTCCATTGATTTATTTTTGATAGTAATGGATGCTGCATGCGCATCAATTAATGCTTTTACAATCGTCTTAGAAGATCCTCCTGCGCCCAATACAAGACAGTGTTTTGATTCCACGCTAATATCATTATGATGGAGCATCATTTCAAATCCATATAAATCGGTATTATACCCTTTTAGACTGTTCCCTTTTCTTGTAATACAATTCGCATTGCCTAAGATTTTCACACTTTCATCCAATTCGTCCACAAACTCTAAACCATGTTCTTTGTGTGGGATGGTAATATTGATTCCATCAAATGCTCCTGCCTTAAAAGCATCAAAAAAAGAAGATAGTTCTTCAGAAGAAATATCATTCTTCTCATAGGTACAATCTTCCAAATTGAAGGTATCAAAAAGAATTTTTTGTAACTCTGGGCTAATGCTTTGATGCACTGGGGTTCCTATTAATCCTAATTTCATGATTGCATCACCTCGATTGTATTAAAAAACCCTGGTAAGGAGATATTGATGCATTCCTTATTATCAATCTCATATTTCCCAAATGCGGCAATACTTAGCACAATAAATGCCATTGCAATACGATGATCATCAAACGATTGCACTGTTGCCATAGTTGGATGACCGCCCTCTACAATAAGACTATTATCTTCTTCGTATGCATTAATCCCAAAATTCTTCAGATTATCTATAATTGCTTGCAAACGATTGCTTTCTTTGAATTTTAATTCTTCTACTCGGTTAAAGACGGTTTTACCATCTCCAAATGCAGCTAATACTGCTAAAATTGGTATTTCATCAATAATCGATGGAATAATGTAGGCTGGAACCTCAAAACTGTTAATTGGGGATGAAATAAACTCAACATCTCCGCATAATTCTCCATGATATAATGTTGATTGGATATATTCATCTGAATATTAATTTTTTCCAACACATTCATAAACCCAATACGGGTTGGATTAAGCAACATATTACGAATGGTAAGCCTTGAATCTTTTGCCAAAATTGCCAATGCAATAAAAAACGATGCAGAAGAAGGATCAGATGGAATCTCCAAGTTAATAGGAGTTAGCGGTGATGAAAGTGGTTCCACCCTAATATCATTATCGTTTACTAAAATGGTTGCACCCATATCCTGTAACATAATTTCGGTATGGTCTCGTGAACTGTTTAACTCCGAAACATTAGACGATGATTCTGCTCCTAATCCTGCTAACAAAATAGAGGATTTTACTTGGGCACTTGCCACAGGCATTTTGTAGTTAATTCCATTTAATGGATTCGATGCATCTACTGTTAATGGAAGCAATCCATCGTTGGATTCAATACTACACCCCATTTCTGTAAGTGGGACGATAATTCTGTTCATTGGTCTTGCAGATAAGGAAGCATCTCCTGTCAACGAAAACTGAAGACGTTGGGAAGACAAGAGCCCAGATAACAATCTCGCACTTGTCCCTGAATTTCCACAATCAACAGGTTCGTCAGGATTTCTAAGTTTTGTTCCTGTAATAACAACCTTTTCTCCATTTTGATCAATAGAAGCACCGCATGCTCGTAAGGCTTGAATGGTGGATTGTACATCTTTTCCATCATTGAGATTAGTAATTTCACTTACCCCATTTGCAATCGATGCTAACATCACTGCCCGATGGGAGATAGACTTGTCTCCTGGTAAAGAAATAGTAGTATTAATGGCCATTTTTCTCCATCTCTTCTGCAATATTAAAAGAAAGCTCTAACGCTTGATTGGCATTCAATCGGGGATCACAATGGGTGTGATATCTTGAGTGCAAATCTTTATCACTGAGCTTATATAATCCGCCAGTACATTCGGTAACATTTTGACCAGTCATCTCGAGATGAATCCCTCCTAAATGGGACCCTTTCGACTTTAAGATATGAATGGCCTTAGTGGTTTCATTTAAAAGGGATGAAAAGTCTCTTGTTTTAAGCCCTTCTGAAGATTTCACTGTATTCCCATGCATTGGATCTGAAATCCATAATACTGTCTTGTTATGTTTATTGATTGTATCTACTAGAACCGGTAAATGTTGATCGATATTTTCTTCTCCATATCGGAAGATGAGCGATATTTTTCCAGCTTCATTTTCGGGATTTAATATGTCAATAATCTTGAGTAATTCATCCGGATCTAATGATGGCCCACATTTGATTCCGATTGGATTATTAATCCCTCGACAAAATTCTACATGTGCACTATCAATAAATCGGGTTCGATCTCCAATCCAGATAAAATGGGCTGAGGTACAATAAACTTTATTGGATAGTGAATCAACACGGGTTAATGCTTCTTCATAAGGTAAATGCAACCCTTCATGACTGGTATAAAAATCAACGGTGTTTAAATCAATGACTTGTTCGGTATTAATTCCTACTGCGTCCATAAAATCTAAATATTCTGTAATTTGATTCGCAATTTTCTCATATTTCTTTCCTTCTTTACTGCTCTTCACAAATCCCATATTCCATGAATTCACTTTACGTAAATTGGCAAACCCTCCTTGCGCAAAAGATCGCAATAAATTCAAGGTAGAAGCAGATTGAGAATAAGCACGCAACAAACGTTCTGGATCAGGTTCTCTTGCTTCTTTGGTAAACTCTATCCCGTTTACAGAGTCTCCATAATAGCTATTTAAGGTCGTTCCATTCACAGTTTCTGTGTCGGAAGACCTTGGTTTCGTAAATTGACCGGCAATACGTCCCAGTTTAATCACGGGCACCTTCATTTCAGAAGTAATGACCGCACTCATTTGCAAAATGACACGAAACGTATCTCGAATGTTATTGGCAGAAAATTCCTTGAAGCTTTCTGCACAATCTCCTCCTTGTACTAAGAATGCTTTGCGTTCTGTTGCCTTGGCTAGTTCTGCTTTTAAATTGTTACACTCTCCAGCAAATACTAATGGTGGAAAGGTATTTAATCGTGCAATAATCTTATCAAGTTTGTTTTGATCTTTATAAGGAGGAATATGTTTTATTGTACAGTCTTTCCAAGAATCTTTTTTCCAATTTTTCATCTTATTTCTCCGCCTTTTTTGATTCGGTGATAATGGATTGATAAATATTTTTTAAAAACGTGGCTTCTTTTTCAGAAAACAAGGATTCAATCTTCTCATAAATCGCATTTTCTCTACTTTGATCCAAAATGGGTAATCCTTCTTGTTTTTTCACCTCTCCGATGGCTGTAACTGCTTCTAATCGATCGATTAATAATTGAAAGACTTCCCTATCAATGGTATCAATCTTTTCTCGTATTGTTCTAATTTTTTCGTTCATTCTTATCCCTTTATATAACAAAAAACCCCAGTGGGGTTCACTGGGGTTTATGTAGTTTTCTATATGGTCCTATTCTTAGGTCCCTACATAACCCCTTCCATTAAAATAATAGTAAAAATTTTGATTACTTTTCATATTGAACAATATTACGGAATAGATAGGACAGTTGGCAAGGAAAATTAATTATTTAATATTCTATTAATGGCATTTTCTGCAAGCAATGACATCACTTGATATCCCTTTTTGTTGGGATGAACACCATCATAACCATACTCTTTTTTTAAGGCATTATCTTCATCTACCATTGAAGAATAATAATCAAGATATATGATACCATTATCATTAGCAAATTTTTCTATTATTGTGTTCACAGCCAAAATTTTTGGAGGAGGATTCATTCCTGGATTCCAGGGAAAATTTTTTGCAGGTAAAATTGAGCAAATAATAACATGAATATCGTTGCTTTGTGCCAATTCTGCCATAGACATAATATTATTGGTAATCATTGTTACATCAGCAGGACCTGTATTTCCTGCAATATCATTAATGCCAGCTAAGATTAAAACCACCTTTGGTTCAAGGGCAATCACATCAGCACGAAATCTAACTAACATCTGAGGGGTTGTTTGTCCACTAATCCCTCGGTTAACATAAGGTTTGCCCTCAAAAAATTCAGGAAACAAAAGAGACCATCCTTCGGTGATTGAATTCCCCATAAACACCACTCTTTTTTCATGTTCTAAGGGAGACCCTAATTGGGCATTATCCAATTTATATCGGTTTAAATTAGACCAATCCTGATCAGGTGTATAATCTCTTGATTGAGCAATCAAAGAGGTAATAGAAAAAATGAATGTGATTATAATGATTCGCACTACTACACCTTTTACGAATTATCTTTTATAATGGTTGTTCCAGCATTTCCATCAATAGCATCTTGAATATTTTCAATATTTGTAATGATGGCTTTTTCTCCATGATGTTTTAAGAAATGGATCGCAGATCGAATCTTCGGCCACATACTTCCTTGTTGAAAATGCCCTTCTTCTTGCAATTGTTTTGCCTCGGTGTCTGTCATCTGATTAATCGGAGATTGTTCTGGTGTATTATAGTCCTTATACACTTGATCTATGTCCGTAATAATATAGTATTCTTGTGCTCGGATTACCCTACCAAGTTTTGCCGCACTTAAGTCTTTATCCACAACAGCATCAATTCCTTTTAGCTTTTGATCATCGGTATTGTATACTGGAATTCCACCACCTCCAGCTGCAATCACAATGGTGCCAGACTCAACCAAGGTACGAATACTAAGACCATGCATTACAAATTCAGGATCTGGGGAAGGAACAACCCTTCTCCACTCTCCAGGTTCTTGTTCTTTAATATCCCATCCCAGTTCTTTGGATAACGCCGTTGCTTCTTCTTAGAGTATCGTTTTCCCACAAATTTTGATGGATTCTTTAAAGATGGATCTTCTGGATTAATAATTACTTGAGTCACAAGTGTAACGACCTCTTTATCAATATTTTCTGCACGCAATGCATTTTGGAAGGTCTGTTGAATCATATATCCCATCGTCCCTTGCGTTCCAGCCACACAAACACCCAAAGGCAAAGGAGGAACTGTCTCACGAGTTAAATCCATTCGTAGTAATTCATCCCCTACTTGTGGACCATTTCCATGTGTAAGACATATGTTGTAATCGCGACGTAAAAATTCCATAATTTGTTCAAACGAATGGCGGGTATTATTGAATTGTTCAGCAATAGTCCCTGCCTGTTTTTTTCTGAGACAGAGCATTTCCTCCAAGAGCGATAATTGCAGTCTTACTCATACCTTAATCAGACAATAAATGTTTAGTAAAAAATTCTTTTGCAAACGCAAAGGATTGTTCACGTGCATCCGCATTGCCTCCAAAACTTGGTCCTCTACCTGCACACGTCATCAATGCCAATTTTTGCATCAAAGGAGTATTGATAGGAATCTTCCAAGATTCACTAAACAAAGTTGTTCCTTCCTCATTCATTGGAAAGCGACAATCTCCTAGCGTATATCCGTCTTCCACTACGACAATTTCTGTACTTCTTTTATCGAATGAATGGTGAGAATCCTTATAAATGGTTAAATCGATATTCATTGCAAATCCACTTGCTTCCATTTTGTCCAATAATTCCGTACACGCAACCGCAGGAACCCAATTATCCAATTCTCCAATCAAAATATGAATAGGAGCATCACTAAATTGCATATTTTCAGCAGGATGCGGATAGATAACACAAGGCGGATAAATCGGCAAATGTGCTGCAAACATAAACTCACCACCATTAATGGCACTCACAAGCGGTAGCCATGCAGAATATAAAGATACCGCACCACCTAAGCTCCACCCAGTAATCCCTGCGCGATCTACATCAATGTTGGGATGAGTACTCAATGTTTCTAACGCACGATAACTATCTAGAATTACCATAGCAGTTGTTACTTCGACTTGTGTCCCTACTGTGGACTGTATATCACGACTATCAAAGCTTTGTACTTGGAAAGTAGCAAATCCCATTTCTTGGTACATGGCTAAATAATCTAGATGATGAGTAGACCAATTTAAACTTGCCTGGGGCCCCCTATAATTAATGGATATTTTGTATCGGGATCATAATCATTAGGCAAAGTTAATGTACCAAAAAACTTCCGGGACATTTTGGGTTTTTCCCAAAAATCCACAATAATTTCTTCAAATGAGAATGGATTTGCACTTTGAAAGGTAATGTTTTTCTTGATTGGTATTTTGTCCCCATCACTATAGATATCATTCCAATTATTATAAATCGTATCATTTTTTCTCCAATAGGGTTTTAAGTAAGATTTAAACAAAAAAACCTCCACTGCCGCTATATCCTCCCAAATCACCGCTACTCTTAATCACGCGGTGACATGGAATCACAATAGGGAAATTTGGGTTGGCCCACTTGCACGCCCCCCCCCCTCTCCATGCAGAAGGTCGTTTTACTAAATTTTTCAATTTCTTTATAGCTTTTTGTTTTCCCTAGGGAATTTTTTTCAATTCTAGCTAAGACTTTTTTTGGAAAAAAACACTTCCTTTAAGAGTGCAAGGAATATCAAATTTTTTTTTAAATTTTTTTTGAAAATATGCATCCAATTGTTCTTGGACATGTTTTGCAAATTTTAGGTTTTTACCTTTTATTAAATTTTTTAAAGGGAAAACTGTGGGTTAATCAAATCTTTTTTCTGATGTGAAAAAATTTTTAACCCTTTAAAAAAGGAAAACTTTCGAGTAAAAAAATCTTAAAATGAAAGTGATCAATGTGGAATATTTTTTGATACATTTTACAATTTAACTGCAGTACCATAAATAAAAATTTCTGAGCCCCTTGTTGTAACATAGAAGTTGTAAAACGACTCCTACAATTGCATCTGCACCCAACTCTGTTGCATGAACTTTCATTCTATCCATTGCTTGTTCTCTTGATTCTGCCATTAGCTTAGAGTATTCTGTAATCTCTCCACCCACCAAATTTCTAAAACTAGCTAGAATGTCTTTCCCAACATGCCTGGCTCGTATTGATTGGCCGCTAACAACGCCTAAAGTTTGAGAAATGGTTCTGTGTTCTACTCTCTCTTGTGTGGTTACAATCATTTCTTAATCTCCTTAGAATAATAGTCATCTTCTTTATTGTTTAAACGCTCTCGTAATACCTTGATAAATAACACAAATAATCCACCATAAATCAAGACAATAATTAACCCATCTGGATAAAATTCATTTACAAGTGATAGACCATAGAGTTGATCTAAGGCGAGATAAGTAACAAGAACAAAAAATCCTGTGATTAAAAGATATCCTAATTTTTCCATTTTAAATTCCTTTTTATAAATTTAACTTGTTTACATTCAAAAAGGAAATATTTAGGATGAATTCATGGCCAAAATGATAAAATTAGCAAACTATCAAGGATTATTAATAATCCTTGTAGGAGCATTAGCATACCTTTCGTATACCAACTACAATCTCGAACAAGATTTAGAAGAGTATAAAGGATATTACAAAACTATTGCCATTAAATATGTGCAAGAAATTATGGATAAACCTGAACTTTCTGCTCCTGATCCAGAAGAAATGGAGGTTACAACCATAGATTTTGAATCCAATATGTTGCTTTTTAACGATTTAGAAGGAAATGAATTTTCGTTAAGAAATTTTGAAAACAAGGTATTATTTATTAATTATTGGGCAACATGGTGCAATCCTTGTTTAGCAGAAATGCCAAATATGGCAGAATTATACAATCAGTACAAAGAAAACGATAATATTGTATTTCTTTATTTATCCAAAGAAGATGCTGATACAATCATTGATTATATCCCTAAAGATGATTCTTTAGGGCAACTTCCTATATATAAAGTAGTCACAGATGATGACTTATTTAGTACTCGTGGCATCCCAACCACATTTATTGTTAATCGCAATGGGGAAATTGTAATCAAAGATGTCGGATCTGCAGTGTGGAACGATCAATCTGTTGTCGACTATCTTGATAAACTCTTATAATTGTCTTGAAAAAAAATATTACAATTAATTATAGTAATGGTTTTCCTTGTTTGGGAAATGGAATTGATTTCACGGAAGAATGCTTTGGATTGCAATTTAATGCTGCATTAATTCAACAGACTTCCGAATTAATTTGGAAACCAAACTCAACCTTGCCAAATACCACAGCACAATCGCTTCCAGCTCCTTTTAATGTCTTAAGTGATCTTGGAAAAGCAATGACCGTGAATCTTAATGGAAATACTGGATTGATTGGCAACAAACAACTATTAAATGAAGTAAAGCTACTTGATCATAGCTTGATGGATAATTTCATCACACACGTTACAAACCACATTGCAAATCCAACAAAAGAATCAGCACAATTAATTGCTGATATTCGTTGTTGGACTTCTTGGATTGCCAATGGTATTAAAATCGAACCTATCTTTAATGGAGAATTACGAGGGTGTTCTTTCATTCCTTGGCCACTGTCTGGATTACTACTACTATCTTCTAGAATTACCGGGCAACAGCCTGAGTTTGAATACGCAGCAGACTATGTATTGCGTTCTGGAATCTTACCCGAAATTGATATGGAAACATTAAAAGATGAAAAAACCATTATCGACTATATCCGTGCTATTAAACCAGTTGTTTCTTTTCACGATCTTGATGGTAATGAACAAGGGTTTCGTATGACCCATCTTGCGATGGAGAATACTGCCAGTATGATGATTCAAAATGCATTGGGTGCAGTAAATGGAGATAACGTATCAGACAATTTAGAAAAGGTAGAACATGCCCTAATGCTATCAAATAAGATATTTAATTGTATGTGGAAAGTAAGTGATCCACTGCTATACAATAAAGAGGTGCGTATTTTTATTCAGGGATTATATGGCAACCAAGGCAGTATCTATGATAAGCAAGGATTATTCTTTGAGCAATGCGGAAACACCCATAGCGAAACATACAATACAAAAGGGTGTTATATATCCAATTTGCATGGACAAACAGGTGCAAACAGCTCTTACCATCCATTAGGTGATGAAATCACTGGTATTGGAGATCACACCAAGGCATATATGTGCGATGATGTGGATTGTGCCATTATTGAAAATATTCTTACAAAAGGATTTGTTACTGATGAAGAATTATCATGTTCTATTGATTCTTTGACAAAATTGCTTAAATCATTCCGAGTTGGTTATCGTCCTCCTGCTCACCATGCAATGATTGTCAATATGAGAACAAAACTTCAAAATTCCTCTTATTTTCAAACGATTGAATCCAGTCCTGAATTAAGAAGGCAATTGGCAGAATGTGTTAGATGGCTTATCCAACATCGTATTGACCATTATAAAATGGTGGTGTCTTATATATTACGTTCCCCTGACCCATATAGACATCAAACAAAAGCAAAAGGAACGGGTGGTTCTCCTACCCCATCATTTTTACCAAAAATGTTTACCAACAGCATTGATAGGTTGAAAGATCTTATTGGTGATTCAGATGTAGATTGGGCAAACAAATTGCTTTCTATTACTGAAAATCATGAGGATTCGATGAATCGATTTAGAAAAATAGCATTGAAAGTAGAAGAAGAAGATTCTAGTAAAAATCGTTCTTTATCTTAATCGTTTAGAAAAACATTGCTAACATCTAACTACCATCATTATTAGCAGGTACAACACCTAGAATTTTGCACATCATTTCATATAAATGAATATTGTGAATCTCTGGACCAGAAAATCCAGATTTGAATGCAGGACCATGTGCAATAAAAATCCCGTTCATTGACTGATAGTCTGGATCGTAACCATGTGATCCAGCAATAGGAGTACGTCCTGGAGTCATTATACTCCAATGTTCATCTGCAAGAAGAAGTATCGGTTCAATACGATTATTATTTTTGTAGTTAAATTTATCAGGAATATCCTCTTTTTTAAAAACTTGCGTATTGTCAATATTTTGCAAAGCCTGATAAACAGATTCCAACTTACCTTCATTTGGACGAATTTCCATGAATGGACCTCCTCCAACTGTTACAACGTCATCTAAATTAATATAATCAGCAATATTAATAACTTTTGTATCAGGTGTTTCCGTCATTCCATGATCTGAAACAATCATAATATTTACCTCATTCAGAATATTTTGTGCTTCTAATCCATCTATCAAATGCCCAATGGCTTTATCAACAACTCTAATAGCTTCAATTGTTTCATCTCCATCTGGTCCATATGAATGCCCTTTACTATCCACTACACTGAAATATGAGGCTAAAAATGATGGTCTAGCATTTCCAGTATGCAAGAGCCATGAAAGAATTTGATCCATACGATCAAGATTAGTCGGATCTTCGTTATATACATAATATTTTGATGGACGGATACCCATGATTTCAGCATCAGACATCGGCCAAAACATAATCATAGCTCTTTTAGCTTGTTTTTCAATAGTAACCCAGATTGGTTCAGCATCAATCCATTTACCATCTTGAGCAGCTGTACTTCCTGCTCCTATATAAAAATATTCGTCAAAGTCTGCATCATAAAAATAATTTGAAATAATACCATGGTTAGATGGATAATTCCCTGTAACAATACTGATATGATTAGGAAAAATTTTTCTAGGATAACTTGTTTTTAATCCATCTGCTTTGGAACCATTGGCAATAAGTCGATCAAAATTGGGAGTCTCCACCTTATCAAAATAGTCCCATCTAAAACCATCAATTGATATCAATATTAACGGGGTACTGGGTTTTGCCATAGTAAGATAAATCTGTTCCAGAACTTGACCCATGTATTGTCTCATTACTTGATTGCATGATGTAAGAAAGAATACTAGAAAGACTAGAAAATTATTCTTCATTAGATAAATGACTCATAAGAAAATTGATCATCTTTTTGTATAAATGTTCTCTATTCTTCCAACCATCTGCTTTATTTTCAGCAGTTAAGAAATTATTATTACTCATTCCATGATTACCATTTGGATACAAGAAGAGCTCCATTTCCTTTCCATGTTCGGCATAAGCTTTTGCTAATTGAATGGAATGTTGGTGATGAACATTATCATCTGCAGTCCCATGAATCTGAAGTAAATGCCCTTTTGCATTTTCTACATGGGTTAATACTAAAGGCATTTTTATATCCTTCTGGGTTCTCTTCTACCAATCCCATATATCTTTCTGTCCATATTGTGTCATATAATAATGGATCCACTTTTGGAGCAATTGAAACACCTGCCTTAAAATAATCGCTTGCAAGAGTCATACACATGTTGGTTAAATAACCTCCACCGCTCCATCCCCAAACACCAATATTATCACCATCGACGTAAGGAAGGCTTTGAAGATATTTTGCAGCTTCTATGTGATCTTTTACAATATATTTTCCGTAATCACCATAGGCCATATCTTTAAAAGCTTTTCCTCTACCACCTGTCCCTCGATTATCAAAGGAAAAGATGATAAATCCTCTTTGAGAAAAATATTGGTGAAAAACGTGATTACCTGCACCCCATCTGTTGTTTACCATTTGGGATCCTGGACCACCATAATTGTAAAGAATCACAGGGTATTGTTCCATGGAATCAAAATTATGTGGAAGAGTAATAATTGCATTCAAACGTTCTCCATCATCTGTAAAGAGATTCATTAAGCGTGGATAGGTAAATCCATACTCATCAAATTGGGTACGATCTGTCTCTGCAAGCATACGTTTTGATGTCCCAGAATTGCTTCTCAAAATGGTTTTGGATGGAGTAGTAAAATTAGAATAAGAATCGATAAAAAAGTTTGTAGTTGGTGAAAATCTAGCTGAATGAGTCCCTTGTTCAGATGTTAAACGTTTTAATTTTGATCCATTAAATCTAACCGAATAAATATGGTTCTCAACCTCTGATTCTCTTTTTCCTGAAAAATAAATAATCTCATTTTCAACATCGATCGCATTCATTCCATTTACTTCCCATTTTCCTCTTGTAATTTGGTTAATAAATTGGCCATCAGGACGACTTCTATAGATATGTTTGAATCCATCACGTTCGGATATCCAAATAATTTCATCATTATCAAGAATATCTATATTAAAAGTACCTGATGTTCCAAAA
Source organism: Fidelibacterota bacterium (assembly GCA_019654715.1). Classification (GTDB taxonomy): domain Bacteria; phylum Fidelibacterota; class Marinisomatia; order Marinisomatales; family Marinisomataceae; genus Marinisoma. The sequence continues at coordinate 29,298 of BPEH01000004.1, forward strand.
AAATCATAAGCATCTACCCAAGTATTATTTTTATCATTTAATACTAATGTTGTTTCATTATTATCGATATCATATCTAAAAAATTTCAAATCATTTTGTTTGCGATTCAGTGTGGTGATATAAAAATTATCTTTGTTTTTATGCCATATAGCATTTGGAATATAATAGGTATCTTCAGGCAATGGAATCCAAGTAATGTGTGAAGCTTCAGGTGATAACTCTGGAACAACTTCTTCTACAATTTTCCCCCACTAATTCCAATACAACTTCTTCTGTTGCTGGCATCTCTTCTACAACTTCCTCTTGAACCAAAAGTTCTTCCACAAATTCTTCTTCGATAGGAGCTTCAACAGTGTATGGTAATGCATTTAAATCAATAATACCAAGCTTCACTGTCGGATTTGTCTGACCAGCCTTTGGATAATAAATATACTTAACTACTGGATATTTTGATGCATAGTCAATTAGTGGGTATTTTTCCACTTGAGATTGATCTTCTTGCCAAAAAACAATATAATTGCCAGAAGGACTCCATCTATACGCATCATAGCTTCCAAATTCTTCTTCATATACCCATCCAAAGTGTCCATTAAGTGTTGTTTCGCTTCCATCGGTTGTCAATTGAACTTCTTCTAAATCTTCTAATGAAAATAAATAAAGATTATTGTCGTTTCTTACATAGGAAACATATTGATTGTCTGGAGAAATTTTTACATTTCTTAAACTATCAGGATTAGCAGAAACTGGAGTAATTGTATCATTAGCAATATTATAAACATGGTACGTACCATATGAAGAATGTCTCCATATACTAACATTATTTGTTTTGAGTAGTAACAATGTTTGATCTTTACTAAAACTATGACTAAAGCGATCTAATTGGTCTTTTTTGATACTAAAAACTGTGGTTGTATCACCTCTAGCTAAATCATATCTATGAAAATTTTTCCCAAGAGAATCGCTATCAGAAAAATAATAGGCATCTTGATTGTTAATCCATTGATAACTCCCAATTCTATCGTAGCGGAATGTCCCTCCCATTACATCTTTGAGTTCAATAGTCTTTTCCTGAGGGAAAATAATGGTGAAAAACAATAAAATTACAATTTTGCGCATTAATAGATAATAAAGAAATTTTTAAAGAATATCACCTAAATAGTTTTGCATTCACGTATATGCTTCTATAAATTGCACACTTATGGGAATCATTACAGGTATGCGCAATCAGATGCAGGTAGTCATGTGGATTATCCTTGTTCTATTTATTGTCAGCATGGCAATCGGTGGATTGGTAGGTGGCGCAAATATTGGTGATATATTTGGCCAAAATTCTTCTAATAATGTTGGTTCATTAAATGGGAAACCAATCTTGCATGAAGATTTTAATCGATTGGTATTTGATGAAATTGGTCGTCTTGAATCTCAGTCTGGTCAAACCATGTCTGATGAAGATAGAGAATATGTTAGAGCGGTTGTTTGGGAAAGATTGATTCAAGATCTCTTGATTCAGGAACAAATTGAGGAAAATGAAATTGTGATTGGAGATGAGGAAGTCTTGTACCAATTAACAAACAATCCCCCTCCTTTCTTACAAACTGCTTTTCAAAAAGATGGTCGGTTTGATCTAGAAACATATATGGAAGCAATTCTTAATCCACAGGGCGATGAATGGCTTCCTGTTGAAGAATATATGCGAAACATTTATCTGCCACATTATAAACTACAACAACTAATTATTCATAGTGCTTCAACAGCAGAAGAAGATATTCGCAATAGCTATATACAGAGATTTGTTAACTATAATATTGAAGTGCTCCATATAACAGATAAAGTGCTTGAGGAAGAAACTCCTCAACCATCCGAAAAAGAATTAATGGCAGCTTATAATGAAAATATTGATGATTATGAACAACCAGAAATGCGATATATGAAATATGTCAAATGGCCTATTGTTTCTAATTACAATGATTCTTTACGTGTTCAATTAGAAGCAGGAGATCTAATACGACGCATTCATCAAGGAGAAAGTTTTGCAGATATAGCAAACGCGTACAGTGAAGATCCAGGCAATATCGTAAATCCGGACTCTCTTAATGGAGGAAGGCTTGGTTGGTTTAATAAAGGGCAAATGGTCAAAGAATTTGAAGAGGCAGCTTTTAATGGTAAAATAGATGAGGTAGTCGGTCCTATTCTAACACAATTTGGATATCATATTATTAAAATTAACAATAAGAGACCATTTGAAGATGGAGAAGAACAAGTAAATGCATCACATATCCTACTAACGGTTACACCAGGTAAAGATACAGAAAATGAATTACGAAATTTATCAAGCATTTTTTCTTTAGAAGCTAAAGAATATGGGTTTTTTGATTTAGCAGACTCTCTTAATATGGAAATAAATGATGCAAATGGGGTTCAAAGAGCATCTATATTTATAGAAGACATCGGGGTAGCAAGAAATGCAGTACAATTTGCTTTTAGTAGCGAAGAAGGTGAAGTATCCGAATATGTAGAAAATGATAGTTATTTCCTTGTATTCTATCTGGATTCAATCTCACCATCAGAAGCAATGTCATTTGAAACTGTGAAAGAAAGTTTGATAGAAGAATCCATTGTTGATATAAAAAAGAAACAAATTGAAGAAATTGCAAATAATCTTTTAATAGACAAGGAAAATGTCAATCTATCTGACTTAGCAGAAACCTACCCTAATTTTGAATATGTGGAAGAAGCAACAGGTACTTTGATTGGCAGTTTCACATCTATTGGAAAAAGTAACTATGTTGCCGGTGCATTGCTTAATGCTAAAGAAGGTGACTTTTTAGGCCCATTACAAACTATACGAGGACAAGCTTTCATCAAAGTATTGAGCATAGATGCAATCAATGAAGAAGATTTTGATGAAAAAAAAGAATCGTTAAAATTTAGTTTAATTATCCAGAGACAGAATTTAATATGGAGTAATTGGTTACAAGCTCTTCGAGATGATTCTGATATTGAAGATAATCGATTTGATTTCTACTAAGCTTCTCTAAAAACACCAAGCTTATCATATCTTTCTATCCTAGAAGATAGATAATCTGTAATATTTTTTTCTTTTAACAAATTTATCTCATCTACTATAGTTTTCTTGAGAGTTTCAATCATCTCATCACAATGTCTGTGTGCACAACCTGTTGGTTCATAAACAATCATATTACATATGTTATGTTCCATTAAATCTTTAGGAGTCAGTCTCAAAGCACTTGCAGCCTCTGGTGCTTTTGAAAAAGTCTTGCCATAAAATTGATGCACAACCTTCAGGACTAATAACAGAAAACCAAGTGTTTTCTAACATTAACATTTTATCACATAATCCAATTCCTAAGGCACCACCACTTGCTCCTTCTCCAATAACAATTGATAATATCGGGGTCTCGATTGATGCCATTTCAATAAGATTATTTGCAATAGCATATCCTTGTCCTCTTTCTTCTGCTGCAACTCCAGGATCAGCACCAGGAGTATCAATTAAGGTAATAACTGGTAAATCAAATTTTTCTGCCATTTTCATAATACGTAATGCTTTTCTATAACCTTCAGGCTTCATCATGCCAAAATTTCTATACAAATTTTCTTTTGTATTCCTGCCTTTCTGTTGACCTATAATAACAACACGATGAGTATCTATAGTTCCAATGCCAGCGACAACAGCTTTGTCATCAGAAAATGCTTTATCTCCATGCAGTTCAATAAAATCATCACACCAAGCTGATATATAATCAAGGGTATACGGACGATTAGGATGCCTAGCTAATTGAACTGTCTGCCATGGATTTAGATTAGAAAAAATTTCTTTTTCTTTTTCTATCCTCATATTTTTTAGTTGATCCAATTTTTCTGATTCAGAATCAATGGAAACTAAATTTTGAATTTCATCATCAAAATCCTTCAGAGGTTTTTCAAAATCTAAATAATGTTTTTTCATTTATCTTTTTAACCTAAACAATCTCCAAAAACCAAACAACCATACTTTTAAAATTGCTTCTATTACAACAGATCTATCCATCTTGGATTCTCCAACAGTACGATCTGTGAAAGTTATTGGATGTTCTATAATTTTACAATTTTTTTGAGATGCACGAAATGTTGTTTCAATCTGGAAACAATATCCTTGGGATGAACATTCATTAAAATTTATAAGGTGCAACGTATCGCTTTTCCAGGCCTTAAATCCAGCTGTCAAATCTTTAATAGGCACACCTGTAATCAATCTAGCATAAAGATTAGCAAAATAACTTATATATAGACGACGCACTGGCCAATTTATCACCCTTAATCCTCCATGATATCTGCTACCTATTATTAGATCATTTTCTGATAAAAGTGCAAACATATGAGGAACTTCTTTTGGATCATGTGATAAATCTGCATCCATTTGTAAAATCAAATCATAATTATGTTTTAATGCCCAATTGAATCCAAACACATATGCAGAACCTAATCCATCTTTTGTTGGTCTTGTTTCAACATTAACAGATTCTTGGTAATGGCTTCTTACTAAATCTCCTGTTCCATCAGGAGAGCTATCATCTACAATTAATATATCCAGACTTATATCCAATGCCAAAAGCATGTCAATTGTCTTAATAATGTTTTTTGCTTCATTATATGTAGGAAGTATAACTAGTCGTTTCATTATTTAACCCTAAAAGTTCTAGCAATCAAATCCATTTGTCTGATATAGAATGCTTTTCTTCCTCCTGGGTTATATACCAAATAAGTAATATAAAACGTTCTGTCTGATTCGTCGTCATAGAAAAGATGACCCTGAAAAGGGCCTCCTTTAGCTCCTTCGATGGATTCCCACAATCCTGATATTTTATAAGCAGCATCTTCCATATAATCATCAACCCAATCAATTACCAAAAAATCGCTATTATACTGAATTGATTTAAAATATTCTTCAGGAAAATTATTTGCTAATTCGACTGCAGTTTCTTTTGAAAAATGGTTCCCTTCTCTCCAATAAACTGCTAACCATCTAAAAGGCATTTCTTGTCCAATCCATACAAAATTGGAAGCAGCTTCATTTCTAATCATCTCCCACCCCCAAGGCAAATTGATGTTCCAACCATAGCTTTCTAATAACATCGACTCTTTGTCTTCTTGATGTTGCGCTTCTAAAAGATATTGGGATTGTTTTTTATCAAAATTTGCATTGAATTGTGATTTAATCCATTCACCATTTTCTAAAAAATATTCTTCGATAGAATCAGAATCAGAACCGCTTACAATCATAAATAATTGATTTTTAGCAAATTGGTCTTGAGATAAAATGACCGGATCTCCCTCAAGTGTTTCGTTAAATTTTTTAGTACCTAATAAATTTTTCACCAATTTGGTTGCAGGATTTAATTCAAAATCACCAATTGATGCAATTTTAAAGGGTTGGTTTGTGTCTTTAATGCTTGATAATTGACAGGATCAGAGAATTTTACTTTGTAGAATGACTCTGGCTCAGGAGTTAATAGGGTATCATTAAATACAATCGATAACAAACTCTCTATTTGTTTTCGATCTTCTTTGGCAGCTAAGACAACTAAATCGTCGCTACCTCCTATCGAATCTCTCTTTACCTCACAGTTAACAACAAAAATAAGGCAAATAAAGATAGATATTATCTTAATTGCTTTTTCTTCTATTAGAAATCTCATATAAAAATACCAGTATTAAAGTTAGTATTAAGAAAATTAGCATTGGTTCCCATGTTAAGAAAGGATAGTTAATAAATTTTTCTCTTGATGTAATCATAGAACTTGGAGAAATAGAATTATCTGCACTTATATTTGCAGAATATTGTATCGACGTTAAACCATGCGGATTAAAATAACTTAGAGAAAGATTTATTGGTTTATTTGATTGATAATTATTTATTAATCCCTTTCAAAAAATTTAGACCATTTTGATCTCTTATTTCTTCAAGATTAATATCATTTACCGATGCAATAAATTCTTCTGAGGCGAATGGTAGCTGAAATGCTATCATCAATGTTTTTACATCGCTTAATGATTCAAATTTATATGAAAAATCTCTTGGTCCAGGAACTTGACTGTACCTATTTAAAAACAGATAAATCTTATGTTCACCATCTCTTTCAATCGAAGCAATAGGTTGGTCCTCAATTTTTAATACTTCCTCAAAAAATTCATCATTATTTGATACCAGATACAGAACCGAATCAATCTCAGTTGGCACTATAAATTGATGTTGGTTGGAAGAATCTGTATCAAATTTATACTCTACCATAATTCCTTGATAATAATATTCTGGATAGATTGTAACCGACAAAGTATCAATAACAGATTGCGAAAATATACAGCCTATAAATAAAATAGAAACAAATCTCTTCTTCATCTTCTAAGTTAATAGAAAAATAACAAATATATCATAAAATGAATGAGTGATGGCAGTAATTCCAAAGCCTCTTTGAACATATAGAAATGCTAAAAATATACCAGCAATAAATCGGACAGCGAAAGCTTCTTGGTTGAATGATTCTGCTCCAATAAAATGAAATGAAGAAAACAAAATTGCTGAAAAAATTACAGCATAGAAATTTGTAGAGAATTTACTTAATCGAAACAAAAATTTTATTGATTGGTAAAATATATAGATTAACAACACTCTGAAAATGAGTTCTTCATAAATACCAGCACCTAAAGACAATATTATATTACAATAGAGATCATTAGTAGAAACGTCCATTAAATAAAGATTGCCCATCAAAAAAAATAAGATAATAGCATATACAATAGATTCAAGGAACATTCCCCTAAATATGGTCTAGAAATACTTAATGAATTAAAATGGTGCTTCTGATAATAAATAATTATTAATAGAACAAACAAAAAAATTATTGATGATACATAAATAACGTCAAATCCTAACCTTAATATTGCTTGTTCAATCAATACATCGGCGCCATTCTGGATATAATTAAATTCTATTTCCTCATCCAAAAAATACCTAATTCATAGGTAAGGAAAATTGGCAAAGTGATAATAAAACTATAGAGAGGTGAACTAGATTTTTAAAATAATCTTTAATCATATCAAATCTTCAATACAGCCAATAAAGCTTCTTGAGGAACTTCTACCTTTCCAATCATACGCATTCTTTTTTGCCTTTTTTTTGTTTTTGAAGAAGTTTCTTTTTTCGTGTTACATCACCGCCATATAATTTTTCAGTCACATTTTTTCTAAAAGGAGCAATATTCGTTCTTGCAATAACCCTAGTACCAATAGAAGCTTGAATAGGAATCTGAATTTGTTGTCTCGGAATAAGTTCTTTCAATTTTTGACACAATGCTAACCCACGATGATAAGAATCTTTCTTAGAACAAATCATTGATAAAGCATCAACAGGTTCTTTATTAATAAGAATATCTAGTTTATCCAATTTGCTTTTTTTGTATTCTTTGAATGTATAATCAAACGACGCATAACCTTTTGAAGCAGATTTAATGGAATCATAAAAATCAAAAATTATTTCACCCAATGGCAAATCATAAATTAATTGTACCTTAGAACTTGATAGATAGGAAGTTGATTGATAATGCCCTCTTCTATCTTGACAAATCTTCATCATATTTCCAATATATTCTGTTGGAGTTAAGATTTCCGCTGTAACAATCGGCTCTAAAATATCTTCTAAAATTTTTGGTGATGGTAATAAAGCAGGTCTATGAACCTCAACTTGAGTTTTATCTTTTAGATTTGCTAAATATTTCACGTTGGGACTTGTTGTAACAATCGAAAGATCGAATTCACGTTCTAACCTTTCTTGAATTATTTCCATATGCAATAATCCCAAGAATCCACAACGATATCCAAACCCCAAAGCATCACTCACTTCTGGTTCAAAAACAAGGGAAGCATCATTAAGTTTCAATTTCTCAAGCGCTGTACGTAAATCATCATAATCATCTGCATCAGAAGGAAATAAGCCTGAAAAAACCATCGGTTTAATCTTCTGAAAACCAGGCAAAGCCTTAGAGCAAGGATTGTTAACGGTGGTAATTGTGTCTCCAGGCAATACATGCTCAATATCTCTAATATTTGCTATAATATAACCGACTTCACCCTCTTCCAACGATGAAGCTTTTTTTCGATCAATTACGAAATGTCCAACTTCATCAACTTCATAATAAGTATCATGAGAAAAAAATTTAATTTTCATACCACGTTGAATAGATCCTTCATAAATACGAACATACGCAACAACCCCTCTATATTTATCAAAAATAGAATCAAAAATAAGTGCTTTTATTTTTTTATTCTTTGATATAGAGGACAAGGAATTGACTCAATAACTTTATTCAATATATTTTCAATTCCTTCACCAGTTTTCGCACTTGTTAATAAAATATCCTTCTCTTCACAATCGGTTAATTCAATAATTTGTTTCTTTACATTTCAATGTCTGCATTGGGTAGATCTACTTTATTAATTATTGGAATTATTTTTAAATCATTTTCAACTGCCAACAAATAATTAGTTACCGTTTGTGCTTCGATTCCTTGAGCAGCATCAACAACTAACAATGCTCCTTCACTTGCTGACAATGTACGAGAAACTTCATATGAAAAATCAACATGGCCTGGAGTATAAATTTAAAGGTTCAAAATATGATCCTTAAAAGTCATTCTAATAGAATGACTTTTAATGGTAATCCCTCTCTCACGCTCTAGGTCCATACTATCCAAAACTTGGTTTTTCATTTTTTTCTTTGAAATTGTACCAGTGAACTCTAGCAACCGGTCTGCAAGAGTAGATTTCCCATGATCGATATGAGCAATAATACAAAAGTTCCGAATGTATTGAATATCATTCATGAAAATGATTTACAATAGGAAAACGTCTACCCATACCGAATGCTTTTCTAGTAATGCGTAAAATTGGAGGTGTCTGTCTTCTTTTATATTCATTTTGATTAATTCTTCTGATTATCTCATCTGTTTCAGGAGTATTGTTATCAATAGATTCATTATAAATAACCTTATCAACAATTGGGCTAATCACGTCATAATCAAAGGGATCTACTTGATTTTCAGCTAATTCTGCTGACGGAGTCTTTGAATACAACTAAAAGGGGAATAATATCTGTTGATACTGTATTTTTCCATTTGGCTAAATTGTATACATCTGTCTTTGATAAATCACCAATAACTGATAACCCTCCACTCATATCACCATAAAGAGTGCAATAACCTAAGGCTAACTCAGTTTTATTCCCTGTTGATAAAACCAAACAACCAAACTTATTTGAAAATCCCATGAGAATATTACCTCTGATTCTAGATTGAATATTCTCTTCAGCAACATTGCTCTCTAATCCCTTAAAATGTGGTTCCAAAACTTGTAAATACTTTTCGAATAAATCATCTATATCAACTATATCAAAATTTGCATTTAAATTTTCTGCTAATGTTTTTGCATCAGTTTTACTGTGCTCGCTAGAAAATCTTGAAGGCATAGAAATCAAATAAACATTTTCTGGCCCCAGTGCATCAACAGCAAGACATGCTACGAGAGCAGAATCTATTCCACCACTCAAACCTATTACTGCTTTTTATGATCTGTTTTAGAAAAATAATCCTTAATTCCAAGTGTCAATGCATTATAAATCTCTTTGTTTGGGTCTTCTTCTTTTTGATCAATCGATGAGGAATTTAAATTTGCTACTATTAAATCTTCTTGAAATGATTTTCCTTCTTTTACTAGTTCCATATTAGAATTCAAAATGAGAGAATTTCCATCAAAAATTAGTTCGTCTTGTCCTCCAACAATATTACAATATATAAATGGACAATTAGCGTTAGCAAATTTATCAAGAATCAACTTTCTTCGAATATTTTTGCGATTCTTATGATAAGGAGACGAAGAAATATTAACAATAAGATCAGGTTTTAAATCGATAATCTCTGTGGACAATTCTCTGTCATAATTGTCTTCCCAAAGATCTTCACAAATCTGTATAATACAATTTAATGATTCTCCATTTACACTAAGACTAAATTGACCAATTTCCGTTCCATTTTCAAAATAACGATCTTCATCAAAAACATCATATGTTGGTAAAAGAATTTTATTATAAATATGTACAATTTCTCCATTTTCACAAATCGCTGCAGAATTAAATAATTTTCCATTTTTTTCATTTACAAAACCAACAATACAAGTTTTAGAAACTTTTTTAGCAAAACGGTTTAAAGTAGATAGATTTTTCTCAATAAATTTTTTAGACAAAAGTAAATCTTGTGGAGGATAACCTGTCACTACCATTTCTGGAAAAACAACTAAATCAGGATTCTCTTTCAATGCTTCATTATAATTATGCAGAATTTTATCATAATTATAATCAAAATTTCCCAAAATGGGATTTATTTGACAAAGTGCAACTTTTATTGAATTAGACAATTTTTAATCTCACCAATCAATGTGCTAATTGAATCTACTTGGATTGAATTTTTGATATCCCAACTTTTATAAGCAATTAGAGGCTTATCTTGTGCTAAGGTATATGCAATTTCACTTAAAGTGCCATAAGCGCCAGAAATCGCGACTCCTACGTCACAATTATAGCTTATCATTGCATTCCTACTGATATCCATACCTGTTGCAATAGGAACTGATAAAAATTTGTTTCCTGTATTATATTCTTTATCTTTTAAAATTCCTATACACACACCATTTTCCTCAGATACTCCTTTTGCAATAGCTTCCATCACTCCTTCTCCTCCACCACAAAAAACTAGCCAATTTTCTCTTGCCATTTGTCTACCAATTTCAACAGTATCATTATAGATTGATTCGGTAATATCTCTGCCTCCGAAAACAGCAATTCTTCCATTAAATTTTATCACGGTTCAAGCCTTCCCATTGTTCTTGGGAAAGGAATTGTTTGCCTGATGTGATCAATTCCACATATCCAAGAAACCGTTCTTTCAAGACCTAATCCAAAACCTGAATGGGGAACTGACCCATATTTTCTTAAATCTAGATACCACTTGAATGCATCCACAGGCAATTTGTGTTCTTTAATACGTTTCACTAATAAATCATGATCATCTTCTCTTTGACCACCGCCAACAACTTCTCCATAACCTTCTGGTGCAAGAACATCCACACCTAAAGCATATTTATCAGTCTTATCTCTTTTCATATAAAATGCTTTCGTCTTGTGTGGCCAAGAATGGATCATAACAGGTTTATCAAATTCAGAAGCAATTGCTTCTTCATCAGGAGCTCCAAAATCGCTTCCATATTTAAAATCACGGTTTTTATCTTTTAATATCTTTACTGCGTCATCATAAGAAATTCTTGGAAATGGACTAGAAATATTTTCTAATTTGGATAAATCTCTTTCGAGAATCTCTAATTCTTGAGAACAATGCTTTAAACAATCAGAAATTATGTATGATATAAACTCTTCAATTATGTCCATATTCTGATTGATATCACAGTAGGCCATTTCAGGCTCAACCATCCAAAATTCAGTAAGATGTTTCCTTGTTTTTGATTTTTCTGCCCTAAAACAAGGTCCAAAACAATATGTTTTCCCAAATGCCATAGCGGCAGCTTCTTGATACAATTGTCCGCTTTGTGTTAAATAAGCAGATCGATTAAAATAATCAGTCTCAAATAGAGTGGTAGTACCCTCTACAGCATTACCAGTAAACATAGGAGAATCAATTAACACAAACCCTCTATCATCAAAAAAATCTCGTATTGCTTTTATTGTTCTTTGCCTAATTTTCATAATTGCGAATTGTCTTTTTGATCTTAACCATAAATGTCGATTATCCATTAAGAAGCTAACACCATGATCTTTTAGAGCTATTGGGTATTCATCAGCAATATGAACAACATTAATGTTGCTAGCAATAATCTCGACGCCACCTTTAGATCTTTTATCTTCCTGAACAGTTCCTGTAATAGAAAGAGAAGATTCTTGAGTTAAAGTATTCTCTAGTTTAAAAAACATCTTCAGTAACATCATTTTTTGAGACAACACATTGAACATATCCAGTGCCATCTCTTACAATAACAAACCATATTTTTCCAATCGATCTTATATTGTAAACCCATCCATTGATTTGGACTTCTTTACCAATAAATTTCTTTAATTTTTCTACATTTATTTGATTCATAATATCACCATGTTGACAGTACTGTGTTTACAATATCAACTGCAATTTTATTAATTGCAACATTAATTGCAAGCTCTCTTGAATCCCCAAATTCATCACTATCATTGCTATCAATTAATCCATCGTTATCATTATCTATTCCATCAGAAGAAGGGTCGCTATCAATACTATAAGTCCCAAATGAAGAGAAGTCTTTTTCAAACAATGCTTTATCATTGCTAACATCAAGCCATATAGCCTTAACTTTAATTGAAAAACGATATTCACTAACTTGCTCATTATTATTAAAAGCATACGGACCATCTGAAACAGAAACTATCTCACCATCTATAATACTATCACTATCTGGACTGCTTACTATTTTAATAATATTTTGTTCACTAATTTGTTCAATAATTACGTTGGTCAATTTCTCTGAAAGCTCAAATTCAGGAGTTTGATTTACGAATAAAGGAACAGATACATTTCTAATGTTTGGAGGGATTGATCCCGCCATTGAATAATATGCACATCCAAATAGCACAAAAATAAGATAAAGATTAGTTATCTTTATTAATCTTCTTTTCAATTCCATAATCATTAATCTTTCTATATAGTGTTCTTTCACTCATTCCAAGTGACTTAGCTGCTGCCCTTCTGTTGTTATTAAAGTACTCTAACGTGCGAAGAATCATTTCTTTTTCTAAATCTGTAGTCTTGAAACTACCTATTGCTTGCTCTTTTAACAAAGTTTTATCTTCAAAATCACCAAATTCATTATCATGAATTTTATTACTGAAATTTTCATCAATATTTCTAGGCGAATTTAATATTGAAAAATCAGATTGTTTGAGCATTAGTTTGAGTTCTTCTATATCCTGTCTCAAAAATAATAATTGTCGTAAAATCAATTCTCTTTCGGCTTGATCAGGGTTCTGATTTACTACAACAGGTAGTGCTGGATTATCAGAAAATTCCATCATTTTCTCATTTTGTAGTTGTTTCTCAATAATTTCTGCAGTAATTCTTTCTCCTTTCTCAAGAATTAAAATACTTTCTATGAAATTTCTTAATTCTCTTACATTTCCTGGCCAATCAAATTTCTGAATTACTTTAATTGCTTCAGGAGTAAACCCTTTATATTTAATTTTGTTTGTTCTACTAAATTGTAAAGCAAATCTTTCAACAAGTAGCCTAATATCATTTTTTCTATGTCTTAGTGCTGGAAGATTAATTGTAACTGTTTTTAACCTATAATAAAGGTCTTGTCTGAATTTTCCTTCTTTAACAAGTTTAGCCAAATCTTTATTTGTAGCAGCTATTACTCTAGTATCAGTTTTTTTAGATATAGAGTCTCCTACTCTCATATATTCTCCAGTTTCCAGTACTCTTAAAACCTTAACTTGAGTTTCTAGTGGCATATCTCCAATTTCATCAAGAAAAATTGTTCCCTTATTTGCAGTCTCAAAATATCCTTTTCTTGATTCACTCGCATCAGTATAGGCTCCTTTTTTGTGGCCAAATAATTCACTTTCAATAATTCCTTCTGGAATAGCTCCACAATTAACAATAATTAAATCTTTGCTTGAACGCATACTTGCAGTATGAATAGCTTTGGCAACTAACTCCTTTCCTGTACCAGATTCTCCATTAATCAAAACGGAAATATCCACGCCGGCAACTTGAGATACCATTTCCAAAACCTGATTAATCTCTTCGCTTTCCCCGACAATTCCTGATTTTTGTTTAATTAGTTCAATGTTCATTTTATCCTCTTAGTTAACAATTTTAATTTCTTTCTGTAGATTTGTGATTTCATCTCTTAGGCTTGCTGCCTTTTCAAACTCCAAATTCTCAGCTGCTTCTAACATTTCCTGTCGAATCATCTCAACAGCAATCTTTTTGTCCTCTTTTAGGAATCTATCAGTCTTGATATCACGTTTGATTTGAATTTCATTTTCTTTAAACGCCTCTGCAACCTTAGTCGCTCCTAATATCTCATCTGTTGATTTTTTAATCGATTTAGGAATAATATTATTTTCTTTATTAAAATGCTCTTGTATCTCTCTTCTACGACTAGTTTCATCAACCAAATACTGTATAGAATCAGTTTTTCGATCAGCATACAGTATAACCTTACCTTTTACATGTCTAGCCGCTCTACCAGCAATTTGTACCAAAGAACTTTTTGATCTTAGAAATCCTTCTTTATCCGCATCAAGAATTGCAACCAATGAAACTTCTGGAAGATCAAGCCCTTCCCTTAATAAATTAAACCCAACTAGAACGTCAAAATCCCCTAATCGTAGATCTCTTAGAATCTTGACTCTTTCAATTGTTTTTATCTCGGAATGGAGATATCTCACTCTGATATTCATTGTGCTAAGATATTCTGATAAATCTTCAGCCATTTTTTTTGTTAGAGTCGTTACTAGACATCTTTCTTTTTTAATGGCACGTTTTTTAATTTCATTAATTAAATGATCAATTTGTCCTGATGATGGCCTTATGCTAACCATTGGATCTAATAGCCCAGTTGGTCTATTGATAAGTTCTGTTACTACTCCTGAAGATAGATTTAATTCTTTCTCAGCTGGTGTAGCAGAGACATAAATCATTTGATTCTGAATTAATTCAAATTCATCGATTGTAAGAGGTCTGTTATCATAAGCAGCGGGAAGCCTAAAACCATGTTCAATAAGATTTTCTTTTCTCTTTTTATCTCCATTATACATTCCTTTTATCTGGGGGAAAGTAACATGAGATTCGTCAATGATAGTGATAAAATCTTTAGGAAAGAAGTCTATTAAAGTCCATGGTCTTTCACCCGGTTTTCTTCCATCAAAATATCTTGAATAATTCTCAATACCTGAACAATATCCTACTTCATCAATCATTTCTACATCAAAATTAGTTCTTTGGCTTAATCGTTGTGCTTCAAGTAGCTTTTCGTTCTTATTAAAATAATCTAACCTATCTTTTAAATCTTTTTTTATCTCCTTAGTTACCTTTTTATTTTTTCCTTTATCAGATACAAAATGTCTTGCTGGATAGAGAAAGATTTCTTCAATTTCTTTGCCTTCCTCTCCGGTTAGAGGATTAAAAGTAACAATTGACTCCAGTGTATCATTGAAAATATCAACTCTGATTGCATTTTCTTCATAAGCCGGAAATATTTCAAAAACATCCCCCATAATTCTAAAATTACATCTTTCAAGAACCTGATCATTTCTTTGATAATAAATATCAACCAAAGATTCTGTTAATTCTCTACGATTAATATTATCATTCTTTTTAAGATGAATAACTTGATTTTTGTATTCGTCAGGAGAGCCTAATCCATATATACAAGACACTGAACTAACTACAATTACGTCATTTCTCTGTATTAAAGAACTTGTGGCTCTGAGCCTCAGCTTATCAATTTCTTCATCCATTGAAAAATCTTTTTCAATGAATGTATCTGTAACGGGCATATATGACTCCGGCTGATAATAGTCATAATAGCTTATAAAATATTCTACTGCGTTATTAGGAAATAAATTTTTGAATTCTCCATAAAGTTGGGCTGCCAATGTTTTGTTATGAGATATAACCAATGTTGGTCTTTGGATTTTTTCAATAACCTTTGCAATAGTATAGGTTTTTCCAGATCCAGTAACACCTAATAAAGTTTGATGTTTTGTATCAGAATTTAAACCATTTATAAGTTCATCTATTGCTTTAGGTTGATCACCAGAGGGTTCAAAATTAGAAATTAGCTTAAAGTCTGCCATATTGTCCCTTTAATTTAAGTTTTATTAACAAATAAAACAATTCATAAAGTATGACAATAAGTTTTATTTTTTAGTGCTTAAAATATAAAAAACACGCAAATAATCCAATAAACTGAGGAATAAAAGAGCCGTAGCAATATAAATCAAGAATGGAACAAAACTAAATAAAGATTCAATCTTTATTACATATATTCCAAGCCCAAGAGTAAGAAATCCAACACCCCATTTTCCAACTATATTGGATCCATATACTGAGTCAGCTCTTGGAAGGAAAGTCATGGATAAGATAAGAAGTAAAAATTGTCTACAAAAATAAAAGATACAGAACCAAGGATCTATAAGATCTTCAAAATATAATACAACCGAAAACGTAAACAGGATTAATCCATCAGCTATAGGGTCAAGAAGTTTGCCTAAATCAGAAATTTGATTGAGACGTCTTGCTAAAAAACCATCTAGAAAATCTGTTAGAATAACAACTCCTAATAATACATAAAGATAAATCATACAATCAAAATAATAGGACATAACCAATGGAACAATTAGGACAAGCCTAAGAATAGTAATTAAGTTAGGAATAAGAAAAATATCGCTAGATTTAAAAAGTTTACCCATCTAGTATCTCTGATATTAATTTTTTAGTTGATCCGAGATTGTTATCAATAACATTTTTTGATGCATCGCTCGCAGACAAATAAAAATCTCTGTCTAAGAGCTTATTAAATGTATGCATTAATTCTTCAGATGAACTTACCTCAAACGCGGCTGATTTATTTAATAACTGGCTTGCTTCTAGAAAATTTGAATTCGAATGATTTGGACCAAAAATAACAGGATTACCAGCAACCGCTGGTTCCATAATATTATGAATTCCATTCTTTGAAAATCCTCCGCCAACATAAGCAATATATGCTTGCCAATATAATTTATATAGAATCCCAACTGTATTGATGATAATAATGCTTGCTTCAATATTTCTTAGATCCATATATGTATCAACAATCTTATAGGATAAATTATTTTCCTCTACTTGGTCTATATAATAATTAGTTATGCTATCTGATAATTCATGTGGAACAAGAACAATTTTTGAAGATTCATTATTTTTTAATAAATCAAATATTGTTGGAAATAAAATTGAATGGTCTTCTGGCCATAGGCTTGCAAATAAAAACAATTTTTTTTGGATTCTCTTATCATAAGAAAGCTTGATATCAACTCCTTGCGATTTATTACTAGCTACGTCAAAACGAGGATTTCCCATAGCCACAAATTTCTTATCATTAATAATTTTTCTAAGATTACTTAAATCCCTTGTAGAAACAGTAAAAATTTGATCAATTGATTGATAAGTAGATTTATATAAGCTTCTTCCCAGAAGAGACAGTTTAAAGCTATTAGAATGAATTCTTAGCGATATTAGCATAGTTTTGATGTTCAATAATTGAGATATAAAAACAGTATTTGGCCAAACATCATAAGATGCAAAAATTAATTTTGAAGGTTGAACAATCTTTAAAGACCTATACAAAGATAAAAAGAAATCAAACGGCAGATAAATCTTACAATCAATATTTTCATTATGGACATTATTAAATCCAGATGGAGAAAAGAAAGATACAATAACCCCTTTATTTTTATCTCTTTTTATTTCTTCAATTATAGATTGAATTTGCTGGAATTCTCCATGAGATGAGACATGAAACCAATAAATTTCTGAGAAAGAAGTATTATTTTTAAAATCAGCTAATTTTTTTCTAGTTTTCAATCTACCGATAAAACCATCTCTAATTTTCTTATTAAATGGAATGAGTAGAATAGTCAGAATAAAGAATAAGGGATAAAGAATTAGATTATATAATATAAACCAAAACAATCTCATGATTTTACAACCTGATTTAAGTTATTAAAGACAACATTGCTATCAATTGTTGACAAGCAATATTGTTCTTTTCTATAACACTTTCTACTACCATTCTGAGAGCATGGCCTACACCATAAACTATCGTTTTCTACAATTCTAGAATTATTCAAAACAACATTTGCGCCAGTTTCCTTTGATGTAGGTCCTAAAATCATTGTAACAGGAGTGTCAAGTGCTTCAGAAATATGCAATAAGCCTGTATCACTACCTATGGTATGATTGGATAGCTTGAGAATTGACATTGCCATTCTTAATGTTGTTTCACCTTTAAGATTAATAATCCTATCATGTGTTGAAAGCTGATCACAGATGATATCTTTTTTGGACCCAAGAATAACAACTTTAAATGAAAATGTATTCAGAATTCTATCAATTAAATCATTATAATTTTTAACAGACCATTGCTTTTGTTCCCATGCAGCACCAGGAACAATTGTAATAAATTTCTCATTAACACCATTGCTAGATAAATATTGTTTTGTTTTTTCTATCTCACTATTAGAGACGCTTAACTTAGTTTTTGGCAAATTTTTAGTCATATCTAGTAAAGAATGATACATTTTAATGTGTGAAAAATCTTTTTTGAAAAAATTTTGATATGTATAGAATAGTAGCCATCTTTTTAAACGTGGTTTTCGAATCTGTTTAAAAGAAGAGACTTTAAAGAAAAATGATAAAAGTTTTGTTCTAAAGACATTATGTATGTCATATACAGCATCATAATTCTTATGCTTTAGTGCTTTGCCAACAGAAATAAGGCCATTAATCCCAGATTGCTTATCATAAGTAATAATATTATCAATTAAAGGATGATGGTGAACAATATCAGAGAATTCTTCCTTGATAAGAAAGTCAATTTGTGAATTAGGAAATTTATTCTTTACTGACTCAATAAATGACGTTGATAAAACAATATCCCCAATTGAACTCATTCTGATAATAAGAATTTTTTTCATTACTCTTCTTGATTAAATAACCTATTCGCAAACCAGGAAATGAAAATACTAATCTCATATAGAATAACCATTGGAATAGACATAATTATTAAGCTTATAGGATCTGGAGGAGTAATAATAGCCGACAATACAACAGTAATCATAATTGCTTCTCTTCTATATTGTCTTAAAAAATCAGGAGTGACAATACCAATGGATGAGAAAAGGAATGAAACAACTGGTAATTCAAAAATTACACCTGAACCAATAATTAATGCTAAAACAAAACTAAAATATCTATGAATATCAAAGTTATTATCAATATTTTCAGTTACCATCCCTGCAAAAAAATTTAAAGAATATGGAAGAATTACCATATAAGCAAAGATACCTCCTATAATAAAACATAGAAAAGCTGTTATTATAAGAGGAAGCAATATTTTTTGTTCTTTGTCATAGAGTCCTGGAGAAACAAATTTCCAGATTTGAACAGTTATGACTGGAATGGACAAAATTACTCCTCCAATAAGAGCAAGATTCCATTTTAACATGAACATCCTTGAGGAGTAAGTGTCTGCAAATTGATTCCTCTATTATCAGCAGGATTGTAAGAATATAAACTAAATAATCTGCAAAATTAAAAGTAAGAATAGCCATTACTAAGATTGAAGCTAGAGATTTTAGTATTCTCCATCTTAATTCCTCAAGATGGTTAATAAGACTCATATCTTTGGAATTATTCATTATAAATCTTTTATTTTATCAACCATATCATAAGGTGATTCAAGTTTAGCGTCTTTTGATTCATTTTCTTAAGAAATTTCTTTCTCTTCTCTGTCCAAAAACCTTCAATAATATCATTTTCGATAATATTCTTTACTCTTCTAGAAAAACGTAACATCTGACGAGATTTTACACTTTCATTCTTTTTTATTGAACTATAAAATTTAATTAATGCATTTGCAAATCCTTCAACTCCATCACCAGTTTTACAACGGGTTTTTAAAAAATTGGGGATTTGAGAAGCATCTTTCTTTGTTGATGAGATAATATTCTTTATTGATCGTACCATTAAGTTTGCATCTTCTCTATCATATTTATTCACAACAAATATATCTGCTAATTCTAATATGCCTGCTTTCAATAATTGAATTTCATCTCCTGATTCCGGAACAAATACTAATGCAGTCAAATCTGTAATCTCAGAAACGCTATATTCTGATTGTCCAACTCCAACTGTTTCAATAAAGACAATATCTTTGCCCTAAAGGCAAGAATATCAGAAAAATCTTCAGCAAGCTCCGTAATGCCCCCTAATTCAGCACGTGAACCCATACTTCTAACAAATACATCTTTATCATCAATCGCATTCTTTATTCGTACACGATCACCCAAAAATGATCCACCTGTAATTGGACTAGAAGGATCAATTGCAATAACACCGACAGATAATTTATTATCTCTCAATATAGGAATAAGCATATTCATTAATGAGCTTTTACCAGATCCAGGTGGACCTGTGATACCTATTTTTATAGCATTAAGAGAATCTTTAAAAATGTGTTTAGATATCTCACGTCTAGAAAATTTTCCGGTCTCAATTCCAGTCATAAGTTCTGAAATTGATATAAAATCATTTTTCTTTGCCTTTTCTAATATTTTCTCTAAGGTTTTTAAAGCCACCTACTAATTTAAGTTGTACAATTTTTAAAACAATAATCAAAACTAGAAATTTATTGACATCGATTTCGGAATAAGATAAGTTGCTTACGCAATTTATGGATAGACATAAACAACAAATAAAACGCGATAGACAAGATTTAAAACGTAGAGAAATTAATTCTCAAAATAAATCTAGAATGAGGACATTAATTAAAAGTGTTCTTTCTGAAAAAGATGCCAATAAAGCAAAAGATCTATATGGAAGTGCTGTATCTTTTATAGACAAAATGGCTAGCAAAAATCTAATTCATAAAAACAATGCTGCTAGACAAAAATCAAAAATTACTAATCACTTAAATTCTTTAAGTAAATAATTATTTATTACTACGGCCTTGATAATTTGGCGCTTCTTTAATAATGCTCACTTCATGCGGATGATTTTCTTTCACACCTGCAGAAGAAATTTGTATAAATTTTTTGTTCTTATGGAATAACTTAAGATTCTTAGCACCACAATACCCCATGGATGATTTTAAACCACCAATCAATTGAAAAATTGTATTTTTGACAGGACCTCTAAAAGGTACCATGCCTTCGATTCCTTCTGGGACAAGTTTTAACTCATCTTTTTCTTGCTGAAAGTACCTATCTCCTCCACCTTCTTTCATTGCAGCCAATGAACCCATACCTCGGTAAGATTTATATCTTCTTCCTTCGTAAACAATAGTTTCACCAGGACTTTCATCCATTCCTGCCAGCACACCACCTAACATGACAACATTTGCGCCTGCTGCTAATGATTTCGCAATATCACCGCTAAATCTTATTCCACCATCTGCCACAATTGGAACATTATGCTTCTTTGCAGCTTCTACACAGTCAATAATAGCAGATAATTGGGGAACACCAACACCTGAAACAATTCTTGTTGTACAACTCGAACCAGCACCAATACCAACTTTAACACAATCAGCACCAGCCTTGATTAAATCGATTGTTGCTTCAGCGGTTGCTACATTACCAGCTATAATTTCTAGCTTAGGAAATTTCTTTTTAATCTTTTTTACCAAATCTAAAACATACACCGAATGACCATGTGCAGTATCAACTACAACTGCATCAATTCCAACTTTGACAAGGGCAGATATTCTTTCGCTCCAGTCCTCTCTAACACTTACTGCAGCTGCAACACATAGTCTTCCCTTTTTATCCTTGGAGGAATGAGGAAATTCTTCTTTTTTCGTAATATCTTTTACAGTAATAAGACCGGCTAAATTCTTTTTACTATCAACAACCAACAAACGCTCAATACGATGTTTTTGTAAAATTGATTTTGCTTGTTCGTTCGTTGTATCTGGCTTAACAGTAACAAGATTTTTAGAAGTCATTCGATCTTTTACTAACACATCTAAATCTTGTTCAAACCTAATATCTCTTCTTGTAATTATTCCAACCAATTTGTTATTTGAAAGAACTGGTAATCCACCAATAGAGTATTGCTCCATTAGTTGTTTTGCGTCTCGAATCGATTTATTTTTATCCAACGTAATTGGATTAGTAATCATACCGCTTTCATAACGCTTCACCTTATCAACCATCAATGCTTGTTCTTCAATGGTTAGATTTTTATGTATGACCCCAATACCTCCTTGCCTAGCAAGAGCAATGGCCATCTTTGACTCAGTCACAGTATCCATTGCTGCACTCATAACTGGAATATTTAACTTAATATTTTTTGTTAAAAATGTGGAACAATCAACTTCTTTTGGAAGCACAGATGATTTTTGAGGTACTAATAGTACATCATCAAACGTTAGAGTTTTTTTAATAGTGTTTTTAGCCATGTGAAACTCCGAGCGCAAGATGTCGAATAGTTAGTAAAAATAACTTTTTAGAATAAAAAGTTTTTGTTGTGGTCAACATTGGACAATTTAACAAAAAAGATAAAAAAATCCATCAGATTATTAATTGCTATCGAATTTTAACCAATTATATTTCTCGTTCGATGTAAAATAATAATAAGAGTGAAAGAATAAGAAATATCCAAGACCAATTAATCCGAACCATAATTCTTTTGTAAATAAAAATATAAATAGAATTAATAGCAGATATTTTTGGGCATAATGAAGATATTGTTCCGACTTTGCTATTAATGCAACCACTAACAATGGCAAATAAACCATTGTAGCAGTAGATACAATAGGTTCATCTTGGCGTAAGGATAGAATGAGAGCTACAATAGTTAATAGAATAGATATAATCTTAATTTGCATACTACTTGAACGATATAATAAATATAATACTAAGATTAATAATGCCAATGGAAACATCATTCTACCAAATATCATTACATCAATAAGTGAATAAATTGATAAAAATAATAAAAAATTGGTTTGAGAATCCATTTTGACAATTCGGAATAAACCAAAAGATTCAAATCTTTTCATTAGCCAAAGAAGGACTATAGAATGAATAAGAATATTAAAAACACCAATCAAATCTTCTCTAATCATTGAAAATAAATAATCTCTATTTAAATCAATCTCCATAAATCGATAAACTGCTATATCATAAGATTTGATTAAGTAATGTTGGAAAGCAAACATTATCCACATTGGAAAAAATATTTCAAAACGATTCAGTGAATCTGTATCAATTTTTTTAAATAAGTTACGAAGTAATTGATATTGATTTGATTCGACTGGAAAAATTCTTTTAAGCATCTAGAACTTCTTCTACAGGAGCAACTTCCTGTTCAACCGGCATTTCTTCTTTAGGTGGATCTGTTTTTAATCCTTCTGAAATGGCATAAAGTAAAACAAGAATGATTAGAACCGGACTTAAGAATTTTATTAAAACCCCAAAAATTGATTTATTTGACGATGATCTAAGGATTGAATTACTAAAATAAACTGATTGGGAATCTCCTTTTAATAGTTTTTTGACAACCTCATCAATACCCCAAACATATCCTGCAAAAACAGCAATAAAGAATCCACCAAGAGGCAACAATAGATTAGAAGCAAGAAAATCTGCTACATCAAAGAAAGTAAATCCTTTGTCTTGAACAAAAAGTTTTACGTCTTCAAGTGCATTAAAAGATAATGCACATGGAATGGCAGCACAATAAACTAATATACTCATAATCAAAGTTGCTTTTTTTCTAGAATATTTAAACTCATCTACAAGATAAGCAACACTAACTTCTAAAATGGAAATTGCAGAAGTAATTGCTGCTATTGTTAACAGTACGAAAAAGGAAATTCCAAAAAAGTATGCTCCGGGGAGCTTTGCAAGCGATGTCGTTAAGACGTTAAATATTAATCCAGGACCTCCAGCAGGTTCACCGCCAGCTGAAAATACAACGGTGAAGATAGCTACGCCTGCTAAAATAGCAATGAATGTGTCAAGAAATACTATGATGTAAGACGCATTGACAATATCATCTTTATTAGACAAATAACTTCCGTAAGTCATCATAGCACCCATACCTAGACTTAATGTAAAAAAAGCATGTCCAAGTGCTTTTAGAAAAGTTTCTCCATTAACCGCTGACCAATCTGGGTTAAATAGAAATGATACTCCTTCGTTTGCACCATCTAGCATTAAACCTTGAGCTGCTAAAATGATTAAAATTAACAACAAAGTTGGCATTAAGAATTTACTTGCTTTCTCTAGTCCAGATTTGACACCCAATAGTATGATACCAACTACCATGAGAAAGAATGCTGTATGATATCCTATTATCCATTTAACATTACTAACACTTTCTCCAAAGAACTTCTCAGAAATCTCAAGAGTTTCGAAGGCAGAAAAAGTTCCTTTGAATGCTTCTACGGTATATCCTAAAGACCATCCTCCAACAACACTATAAAAAGATAAAATTGTAAAGCTAGCTAATACCCCTAATGCACCCGCATATTTCCAAATTGAAGATTTACCTGCTATAGATTTAAATGCTCCAACAGGATTTTTCTGTGTTTCTCTACCTAATAATATTTCAACATTAAGTATTGGTAATCCAATAGCCACAATACAAATAAGATAAATAAACAAAAAGGCTGCTCCGCCATTTTCTCCTGCGATATAAGGGAATTTCCAGATATTACCTAATCCAACAGCTGAACCAGCAGCAGCTAATATAAAACCTGTTCTTGAACCCCATTGTTCTCTATTGTTCATCGCTATCTTCTTCCGTTGTTGGATCATTCTCTTCGACAATCCTGTCAAAGTCATCTAAATGCGCTTCAACAACCGCATCTAGAATCCCATAAAAATACAAACCTATAGCAATCCATGCAAATCGATTTCTTTCTCGTAAATAATAATTGCGAGAATGTTTATCTGATTCTTCATAATTGCTATACTTTTCTCTATTCTCATTAAAGCTCCATAAAGCCAATATTTCCCCAGCTATTAATACATACCCTTTTATATTTTGATCATTATATATCTGACCAGCACCAGGAAAAATTAAAGAACGTTTCATCGCAGTTCTTGGATCTTTTAATTGCTCACTTTCAGAACGAAAATCCATTTTCTCTTGAGGAAATACAACCGAACTAATAAAACAAACAAAAATTAATGTTCTAATTACCCTAGACATTCAATTTCTACCCTAGCACCCATTGGCAAAGCTGAAACTTGAATCGTTGAACGTGACGGATATTCGCTTTTTATTCTTTTCTCAATCTCGCTATTAATTAAAGGAGTATAACTTAAATCAGTAACAAAAACGGTGAATTTTTTAACATCGTTTAAGTCTTTATTGTTATCCGATAAAACAGCTTCAATATTATCAAATACTTGAACAATCTCATCTTCGATAGTAGCATTATTCAACTTTACTGGATCAGAATTGGGATCAATTGGAATTTGGCCAGCTGTAACCCAACCACTATCCCTACTCAAATGCCTAAACATTGAATATGGTCCAACAGGTTTTGGTGCTTTTAATTTATTCATTACTATATCCTTTTAAAGTTTGCATAAATTTAATGTAGCTAATCCTATATTATCATCAATTTCTCTATAAGTTTTCTGATTAAAACTATGTAATATGAATTCTCCGACTGCTCCTACTTTCATCTCAAAAAGATGTCCTCCAAATACCTGCATATTATGATCTCCAATGGCAATATGAGCATGAATAAATGGTTGATTATCTTTTAATGCTATATTGCCTTGAAATGAAATTAATTCATGCATATCATCAAATAATTTATGGTGATATTTTTTTGCTTTAATATCATATATACCCATATCAATGTTTTTAACAGCTCCTATACCAGAAATTTGACCAGAATGTATATTATGATCGATACAAAAATTTGTAAGTGTATCCATCACTTTTTCTTCTTTTTCTACATATACCATATATGAATTATCAATTTGTTGAAATTCCATTAGATCTTCTTTAATTCATTTTTTATTATTTCATCAATAACAGATTGAATTTGATCTAAAGAAAATTCCGATGATGTACCAGCCATAGCAAAATCATCTTTACCACCACCGCCTCCACCTAACTTTTCAGCAATACATTTTGCTAGATGACCAGCAGATAATGATTTTTCAATCAAATCCTTCGATACGCTAACTGATATCGTTTTATTTTCATTAATAGACGTTGAAAAAACTGCGATACCTGACTTAAACTTTGTATTTAATTTTTTATTTAACTTTTTCAAACCATCAGTTGATTCTAAAGCGACTTCTTCATTTATGAATGGGATATTATCTAGATGTTTTTGATTCTCAATCATTTGATCAATATCAATAGCATTTAACATATCTGATTGATTTTTTTTCTCAAGCTCCCTCTTGTCAGAAGCTTCTTGTAAGCGACTAGTAGCATCCATTTTACTTTCAAGATAAGAACCAATATATTGTCCAGTAAGAGCATGTACTCTTCGAACTCCAGATGCAATAGCTTTGTCTTGTGTTATCATAAATTTATTGATTTCTCCAGTAGCTGAAACATGAGTTCCTCCACATAATTCTTTTGAGAAAGAACCCATAGTTAATACTCTAACTTTTTCTCCATATTTTTCACCAAATAAAGCCATAGCCCCTTCTTGTTTTGCTTCTTCCAAGGTTTTTATTTCTGTTTTTACCGATATATTTTCAGCAATCTTATCATTAACGAGTAAATCAATTGCCTCAATATCTTTCTCAGCAAGTTTATTAGGGTGTGTAAAATCAAATCTCAAATAATCTGGACCAACAAGTGATCCTGCTTGATTAATATGAGAACCAAGAATATCTTTTAATGCTTGATGCAATAAGTGTGTAGCAGAGTGATTAGCTTTAATATCTTTTCTTCGTGAAGAATCGATTCTACAATCAACATTCAGGTCTTTACTTAATGAACCTCTTTCTAAATCACAAATATGAATTATAGAATCACCGCTCTTCTGAGTATCAACAACCTTTAAAGAAAAATCTTTATTTTCTATAGAACCTGAATCACCAATTTGTCCTCCAGATTCTGCATAAAAAGGAGTTTTATCTAAAACAACAAAAACTTGGCTATCCTCATTGCCCCATTTCACTATTTTGCTTTTACTTTCCTCAGAATCATAACCAACAAACTCTGAATGACTCCCTTTATTGTCTAGCATCCATTTAACATTGCTTCTATCAAAAGTAAATTTTTGACTACTTTTAGCAAGATCTTTCTGTTTTTGCATCTCTTTGTCAAAACCTTTTTTGTCAACATTCATGCCTTGCTCATCTGCCATCAATTCTGTCAAATCCAAAGGAAATCCATAAGTATCATACAATTTAAATGCATCTGAACCGCTTATAGTGTCAGAAGAATTCTTTACAATTTTTTCAAATTGAATGACTCCTCTTTCAAGAGTAAGAAGGAAAGATTCTTCTTCATTTAATATGGTTTGTTCTTTTGTGTGTTTGTTTCTCTTTCAATTCAGGATAAGCGTCAGACATTGTGGAAACAACTGATTGGACCAATTTATATAATATTGGTTCCTTTTAAAATCAAGATTCATCACAAATTTAGATGCTCTTCTTAGTACTCTTCTAACAACATAGCCTCTACCTTCATTTGATGGCAATACTCCATCGGCTATAGCAAATGATAGCATTCTAATATGATCGCATATAACATTGTATGTCACTTCATTGTCAATATATTTTGTTTTCGATATTTTTTCTAAATCTGATATAGTTTCTGAAAATAAATCGGTTTCATAGTTTGAATTCTTGCCCTGAAGAACAGAACAAATTCTTTCTAGCCCCGCTCCTGTATCAACATGTTTATTGGGCAAATCTTCCAGCGTTCCATCTTTTAATCTATTATTCTGAATAAATACAAGATTCCACAATTCCCAATAATCAGATGAATTATTGACATGTTTCGCATTTTGATTCTCTAAGTCGTCTCCAACATAGTAATGAATTTCAGAACAAGGACCACATGGACCTGTTTCTGCCATTTCCCAAAAATTATCTTTCTTTCCACATTTTATAATACGACTTTTATCAATATCAGTCTCTTTTTCCCATAAATTGTATGCTTCATCATCATCTTTAAACACTGTAACCCACAGACGAGACTTATCTAACTTCCAAACTTCTGTAAATAATTCCCAAGCCCATTGGATAGCTTCTTTTTTATAATAGTCTCCAAAAGACCAATTACCTAACATTTCGAAAAATGTATGATGGAAACCATCTCTTCCAACTTCTTCTAAGTCATTGTGTTTTCCACTTACTCTAATACATTTTTGGCTATTTACTACTCTTATATATTTTGGTTTTTCTAAATCAAGAAAAATCGATTTAAACTGATTCATGCCAGCATTTGTAAACAACAAAGATTTATCATCATAAGGTAGAACAGGAGCACTTGCAACTTTATGGTGTTTTTTGTTTTCAAAAAATTTTATAAATGATTGTCTAATTTTCTTGCTATTCATTGATAGACTATTTTACGAGAATCTAAACAAATATTATATGAAAAATAATGGAACAATGTTTTTTTAGATTCTGCTCACAAAAATTTCATAAATTGCATTATGTTCAGATTGTCTTTAATCTTTCTTCTATTTTGTTCCTTATCATTTGGACAGAATAATACCATAAATGATTTGAGCATTGATTCAAGAGAAAATGGAACGATTATTGAATTACAATCAACAAAAAAAGTAGATCTGAAAAATATTACTGCTTGGTATTCATCAGAATGGTTTTATTTAACTGTTTACGATGCAAAAAGTGATAGTACAGAATTATTAAATACAGATTTTAGCAATCCAGTTAGAAAAATTGAAGTTGCCAATAGTGAAGAATCTACACAAATCGCTTTACAGTTTAATGAATCAATTGAATCATTTGAGATTATGCCACCATTGAAAAAAGGAGTTTCGCTTATTCTCCGTTTCCCACAAGAAGATATAAAAAATGACTTAGCCAATACAAATGATCTGGAAGAATTTGCAGAATATAATGAACCAGCTAAAAATAATAAATTCAAAGACAGTCTAAGAAATAAAGGTAATCCAGCAAATAAACTAATGCCTTTTGTGGGAATGATTGTTGCTGTGAGTGATATCACTAACCCAGGAGTTTTTCTTGTTGGAACATTAATTGGGTTATCAAGCTTATTCTTCTAATTAAAGACTAGAAAACTTTTCTGTATACTCCAGAATCTTATCTTTTATTCCTTCTTCAAATATAGAATGTCCAGCATCTGGAATAATGTGTAAATCTGCTTCTGGCCATGCTTGATGTAAATCCCATGCTTGTACAACCGGGCAAATAATATCATACCTTCCATGAATAATGACTCCAGGAATATGTCTAATCTTATCTACATTTTCTATAAGATGATTATTAGAATTAAACCAACAATTATTCATAAAATAATGGCATTCAATTCTAGCAAATGCCTCCGCAAATTTTTCGTCTGAAAAATCAGAAATAAAATTCTCATCTTGCATCAGTCTTACAGTACTTCCTTCCCATGTACTCCATGCTTTTGCTGCTTCAATTTTTTTGGAATGATCGTCACCAGTCAAGATTTCATAGTAAGCTTGCATTAAGTTATCTCTTTTTTCAACAGGAATAGGTGCTAAAAAAGATTCCCATCTATCTGGGAAAATATTATTAGCTCCCTCCTGATAAAACCAATCTATCTCTTTCTTTCGCACTAGAAAGATTCCCCTAAGAATTAAACCTTTACATGAATTAGGGTAAGTCTGACTATATGCTAGTGATAATGTGCTCCCCCAGCTACCACCAAAAACAACCCAATTATCAATAGAAAGATGATTACGAATCTTTTCAATATCATCTACTAAATCCCATGTAGTATTTTCTTTTAATTCTGCAAAAGGAGTGCTTTTTCCACATCCGCGTTGATCAAACATGATAATGCGCCATTTATCTGGATTAAAATATCTTCTATATTTTGGATCTACTCCTCCCCCTGGTCCACCATGTAAAAAAATGACAGGTTTACCATTTTTATTTCCTGACTCTTCTACATAGATAGTATGTAAATCAGAGACTGGTAAATGAAAGGTATTAAAAGGTTCAATATTAGGAAATAATTCCATAGTAAAATTTAATAATTTATCCTAATATAATGCTCGGAAAACATTGAAAGTTTGAAAAATGAACATTGGTGTATTAAAAGAAACAAAATCGCTTGAAAAAAGAGTGGCTATTATTCCTTCTACGGTTAGTGATTTAACAAAAAAAGGTTACTCGTTTTGCGTAGAAAAAGATGCTGGCAATCTTTCACATTATTCAAACCAATCATTTATCGATGCTGGCGCTAAATTGGTAGAAAAGAATGATGTATTTAATTGTGATATAATTGTAAAAGTTAATACCCCAACTGAAGATGAAATGCGTTCATTAAATTCAAATTCTTTACTGATTTCATTATTTCAAACAATTAAAGATATTGATTTAGTCAAAACACTAAAAGAAAAACAGGTTTCTGCTTTTTCATTAAATCTACTTCCAAGAACTACTCTAGCTCAAAAAATGGATGTTTTAAGTTCTCAAGCTAGTATTGCTGGTTATAAAGCAGTATTGATTGGAGCAAACCATATTGGAAAATATATGCCTTTATTGATGACACCTGCTGGAACAATTTCTCCAGCAAGAACATTGGTAATTGGAGCGGGAGTTGCCGGATTACAAGCAATTGCAACTTCAAAAAGACTTGGATCGAAAGTAGAAGCATTTGACGTAAGACCAGAAGTAAAAGAACAAGTAGAAAGCTTAGGAGCAAAATTTGTAGAAGTAGAAAATGATGGCGGAGATGGAGTAGGTTCAGGTGGATATGCTAAAGAAACAAGCGAAGAGTATAAAAAACGTCAACAAGAAGTAATGAAAGAAAGAATTGCCAAATCTGACTTAGTTATTACAACAGCATTGGTTCCAAATAGACCTGCACCAACGCTAATTCCTACCAGCATGGTTGATTTAATGCAACCAGGATCTGTTATTATGGATTTAGCTGCTGAAAATGGAGGAAATTGTGAACTTTAAAAACAACAGATGAAGTTGTTCATCACAACGGTATACTAATTGATGGAAATAGTAACTTTCCAAGCACTATGGCAACACATGCTAGCCAACTTTTCTCAAAAAATATTCAAGCTATTATTGAACATTGCCATACTGAAAATGGGTTTGAGCTTAATAAAGAAGATGAAATCATTGATGGAATGCTTTTTATCGAAAAAGGTGAAGTCAGACATGAACCAACCAAAGAGGCACTATAATGTTAGATCCAGGAACAATTAATTTATTAACAATTTTTATATTAGCAATCTTTGTTGGTAATGAAGTGATTTCAAAAGTTCCACCAACTCTTCATACCCCTTTAATGTCTGGTTCTAATGCTATTTCAGGAATTGCGGTCGTCGGAGCAATACTTGCAATACAAACAGAAGGAACATTAGGCACTTATCTTGGTTTAGCCGCATTAATTTTTGCAACTATTAATGTTGTAGGTGGATTTTTAGTAACTGATAGAATGTTAAGGATGTTTAAGAAAAAATGAATTTATTTTATCTCATAGCAGCAGTATGTTTTATTATTGGGCTTAAACGTCTATCTCATCCAAAAACAGCACGCAGTGGAAATTTTATTGCAGCTATTGGAATGTTGGTAGCAATTGCAGCAACACTATTCTCTTCAGGAAAACTAGACTTAGAATTAATCGTTATAGGGTTTATCATTGGTGGTAGTATTGGTGCATTATTTGCTACACGAATCCAAATGACCGAAATGCCACAAATGGTAGCTATTTTTAATGGATTTGGTGGTGGCGCATCAGCATTGGTTGCATCTTCAACATTTCTTACTCCACCTGAAAGTAATTTTTTGATTGTATGTATTAGTGTATTAATTGGGACTTTAACATTTTCTGGAAGTTTTATTGCATTTGGTAAACTACAAGGTTTCATATCAGGAAAACCAATTGTCTTCAAAGGACAACAATTTCTTAATGCCTTAGCTTTCAGTGCAATTATCATCCTATTATCTATTAATAATCTAGGAATTCTTGATAGCCAATCAATATTCTATGCTATACTAGCATTGTCTTTCTTCTTAGGTATTGGTTTAGTTATTCCAATTGGTGGTGCAGATATGCCTGTTGTTATATCATTACTGAATTCATATTCGGGCATAGCAGCAACTGCAACAGGATTTTTAATTGGAAATAATGGGTTAATTATTAGTGGATCTTTAGTGGGTGCTTCAGGACTGATTTTAACCAATATTATGTGTAAAGGCATGAATCGTTCTTTAGCGAATGTTATTTTTGGAGCGGTCGGACTAGAAGTAGCAAGTGGTGATGGTAGCCAAAAGGAAATGAATATTAAGAGCTATTCTACCACTGAAGCAGCAATGATTATGGATGCAGCTGAAAAAATTATTATTGTTCCAGGTTATGGACTTGCGGTTGCAAAAGCGCAACACGTTGCAAGAGAAGTGGCTGATACTTTAGAAGCACAAGGCAAAAAAGTTCTGTATGGAATCCATCCAGTGGCTGGAAGAATGCCAGGTCATATGAATGTACTATTAGCTGAAGCTGATGTTTCTTATGATTTATTAAAAGATTTAGATGAAATCAATCCAGAATTTGAGGATTGTGATGTTGCCTTAATTCTTGGTGCAAATGATGTAGTTAATCCAGCAGCAAGGCACGATCAATCTAGCCCTATTTATGGAATGCCTATCCTTGATGTCGATAAATCTCGTACGGTAATTATCAACAAGAGAAGTATGAATCCTGGATTTGCTGGCATACAAAATGAATTGTTCGGATATGATAATTCTATCATGGTATTTGGTGATGCCAAAGATATGTTGAATGATTTATTAAAAGAAATTAAAGAATTATAATTTTTCTTTTAAATTAAGAGATGTCATTACCCACCTTATACGAACTCGCAGACGAATTTAAAGATGCATTAGAAAATCTAACTGAACTCGAGGATCAAGCAGTTGTAGATACATTGGAATCATTGGAAGGTGAATTCAAACTTAAAAGTACAAATGTAGCTAAATACATTAGAAATCTAGAACATACTCTTGAAGGCATCAAAGAAGTGGAATCAAAAATGCATCAGAAAAGAGCTTCGCTAGAGAAAAAGATTGGGCATATGCGTGAATATTTAAGGCACAATTTGGAAAAAAGCGGAGTCAAAAAGATTGATAGTCCTGAAATCAGTATCTCTATTCAAAAAAATCCATATAAAGTAGTCATTACTAATGAAAAAGAAATTCCAGCAGAGTTTGTTGATAGCAAGGCAACAGAAACCATTAATAAAGAAAAACTAAAAGAAGCTCTAAAAAGTGGTATAGAAATTCCTGGATGTGAGCTCGTACAAGAAAATCGACTCACAATCAAATAGCATGCTAAACTATCTTATCAGAAAAAGAATACTGTTATCAAGAATATTTGGTTTTTCTATGATACCTATCATTCTTCTGAGTGATAATTTCAGTATTTATACTCTAGATATTACCAAGATGCAATCAGTAGGATTGAGTATAATTGGATTTACTCTTGTAATAATTGGAGGCTTTGGAAGGTTATGGGCATCTTTATATGTTGAGGGATTTAAAACAAAAACCTTAATTAAAGAAGGGCCATATTCTATGGTAAGAAATCCATTATATTTCTTCAACTTCTTTACGTTATTAGGGTTTTGCTGTGTGGTAAAGTCTATTCCGGTTGCAATTGCACTTTTAATTACTTTTTCCCTATTGCACATTCCAGCTATTCTAAATGAAGAGAGAAAACTATTATCACGACACGATGATCTATACAAAAATTACTACAATAGTACACCAAGACTAATTCCAAATCCTTTTAAATACAGAAAAACAAAATCAACAGATAGAATTGAAGTAAAGATTAAGAGAATTAACAATGTGATATGGGAAATAATAGGCTATATATTCTTATATACAGTAATAGATTTAGTTCATTTTTATCAGATTTTTCAGTAATTCTATATGTTTAGGATTAGATCCACAACACCCACCTACTACAGTAGCACCTAACTTTACTGCATTTTTGGTCAAATCGATGAATTCAGTATCCGAGTGATAATCTTTAATAATACCATCTGGAGAAGGCTCTCCAACGCCAAGATTGGGATAAATACCCCATTTACCAGAACAATAACGTGCAAGAGTCTCTAACGCACTGAATGTACGATTTAAGGGATTACAGTTTAACAAAATACAATCAACAGAAAATTTATCCACCATTTTGATTGCACTTTTCAACGATTCACCAGATTGAATATGGTCTGAGTCTAAAAGATTAAAGCTAACCCATATAGGAAGTTTATATTTTTCCACAACATCTAAACAAGTTTTTGTTTCAAGAATATTATTCATGGTTTCAAGTAAAAAAATATCAATTCTTTCATCTGCTAGCCATTCTGCAATCACTGAAAATTCTTTTGTAGCTAAATCTGCACCTGGAAAAAGATCAGGAGAATAACAATCTTCCAAAGGAGCAATCGATCCTAATATTTTTATGCTATCATTACTTGCTTTTCTAGCCATCTGAACTGCATTATGCATTGAAATCTTAGCAGTGCTATGTGCTTCTTTATATGATAATCCTGTTTTTTGGTATGCTCTTGGCGTAGTTCGAAAAGTATTAGTTGTAAGATAGTCTACACCAGCATTGACATATTCTTGATGAATACCATATAGTAAGTCTGGATTTGTCAGATTAACATCTGCAGACCAAGTATGGGGTGGTAATATTTCTCCTCTACGGATAAATTCTGACCCCATAGCTCCATCTAAAAGCTTAAGGTCGGTCATAATAACTACTCTTTATTTTCTGTATTTTGGGCTGCTTTTGCAGCGGCTACAACTTTTGTTTCCATATCACGTGGAACTTCTTCATAATGACTAAATTCTTCAGAATGTATTCCTCGTCCACCAGTCAAAGAACGGAGAGCAGTAGAATATTGATACATTTCTGATTGTGGCGCTTGAGCCCTTATTAATTGAGATTCCCCTTCTGCATCCATACCTATAATCTTTCCTCTGCGACTAGACATATCTCCCATCACATCTCCCATAAAATTATCGGGTACTCTGATTTCGATATTCAAAATAGGTTCAAGTAAACATGGTTGAGCATCCATAAACGCTTCTCGAAACGCCTGCTTTCCTGCCATCTGGAATGCAATATCTTTAGAATCTACTGGATGTTGTTTTCCATCATAAAAATCGACTTTGAGATCTACCACACGATATCCAGCTAAAACTCCATCAGGGACAAGCAAAATTAACACCTTTCTCTACAGAAGGAACGAATACACGATCTACGCTCTGACCAACAAGAGAATGAGTAAATTCAATTCCCTCACCTCTTGGCTTACTCTCAACACGCATCCATACTTCAGCAAATTGTCCTGCACCACCACTTTGTTTTTTATGACGATATTTTGAAGATCCTTTTCCTCGAATTGTTTCACGGTAAGGAATACGTGGTTTAAATGTTTCCACATCTACATTAAATTTTCGTTTTAAACGATCAATTGATACTTGAAGATGAAGTTCACCTTGGCCTGAAAGTACCGTTTGATGAAGTTCAGGGTCTACTCTGTAAATGAATGTTGGATCTTCTTCATGAATTGTAGATAAACCCATGGCAATTCTTTCTTCATCTCCTTTTGATTTTGATCGTATTCCTAAATGGATATTAGAGTTAGGAAGTTTAACCGAAGACAATTTAACTTTATTACTCGGTCCTGTTAATGTATTGCCTGTATGAGTATCTTTTAATTTTACAACTGCTCCAATATCACCTGCATTCAAACTTGGAACACTGGTTCGATCTTTTCCATTCATCAAAAACATTTGTCCAAAACGTTCTGAATTACCTCGTGTTGTATTTTGAAGATCCATTCCAGTAGATACAGAACCAGAATAAACTCAAAAAGAATGAAAGTTCACCAACATGAGCTTCACTTATTGTTTTAAAAACATGAACAACAGGCGCACTACCATCCAATGCTACATCAACAGTTTCCTCAGAATTAACATTTTCTGCCTGAACTGTAGCACGATCAACTGGAGAAGATCCATATTTAGATATAAAATCCATAAGTCTCGCTGCACCAATATTTTCAGTTGCTGCCGTACAAAATATAGGTATAAAAACCTGATCTTGTATTGCACGATGTAGTCCCTCTCTCATTTCTTCTTCAGATAAACTTCCTTCTTCGAAAAATTTTTCTAGAAGTGTGTCATCTGATTCTGCTACATATTCGATTAATTCTTCGTGTAATCCTTTAATTTTTTCTTGCCATTCTTCTGGTAATTCTTCTTCAGAATATTTTCCGCTTCCATCTGTACTATAAGTAATTAATTCACTCCTTAATACATCAACAACCTGATTAAATCCAGGACCAGCATTGACCGGTAGTTGTAAAGGAAACACATTAGAACCAAAATTATTTTTTGCTTGCTGTAAAATCTGATCAAATTGGGTATGCTCTCTATCTAAACCATTAACTACTATAATTTTTGGTAATTTATAATTGCTAGCATAATTCCATACCTGCTCTGTACCAACCTCAATACCATTTACCGCATGAACTACAATAACTGCAGCATCAACTACTGCTAACGAAGATATTGCTTCTCCAATAAAATCAAGGTATCCAGGAGTATCTATTAAATTAAATTTTATATCATCCCATTCTAAATGAAGGGGTGAAGAATGAATTGAAATCTGACGTTGATGTTCATCGTGATGATAATCAGAAACAGTAGTTCCTGATTCAATTGATCCGATTCGGTTAATTTTTCCACTTCGAGAAAGCATTGCCTCTGAGAGCGTTGTTTTTCCTGATCCACCATGCCCAACAATGGCAAAGTTACGAATGTCTTTGGCTGCGTAATTTTTCATACTATTCCTCCTTTGCAGTATCTTCTGCTTTATCAACTTCAGATGAAGCTATTTTATCAACAATTTTCTCTAATGCTGTTTTTCTAGGTCCTGTTATCTCGTCAAAAGAACCTTGTGCAGTCTTAAGCTGCTTACTATGTTTATCAAGTTCTGACAACATATTATCCCATTCAAGCTGAAATTTTTTCATATTATCAATAATTTTATTTGTAGATTTCTCAATCTTGAAATTGTCTATTGCCGTTGTAAGAAGATTCAAAATTCCATACAATTCAGATGGACCTACAAGTAACATTTTTCTTTTTGAAGCATAATCATATAAATCTTCAAATTCTTCTCTTACAAAATTCAAAACTTGCATATTGGGTATAAATATCAGCACAAAATTTATACCGCCATCATGTTCAATATAATCTTTCTTTGCACCTTCAATTTTCCTTAAAAGAGCTCTAACATTCTCTTTAAAGTTTTTCTTTGCAATATCTTCTTGAGGCGACTTAGGATCACATTGAATC
The DNA here is from genome assembly GCA_019654715.1 of Fidelibacterota bacterium. GTDB lineage: Bacteria > Fidelibacterota > Marinisomatia > Marinisomatales > Marinisomataceae > Marinisoma. The sequence continues at coordinate 66,730 of BPEH01000004.1, forward strand.
ATTTCATGATAATTATCTAATGGAAATTTTGCATCAAGATGCACATAACCGCCTTTAGGAAAATAAAATGTAAAATCTGGTCTAGAATCTCCAAATGGTTTTTGTTTATCCCAAGATTTTCCTTCGCCTCCTTCTAATCCTATCCATTCAATAATCTTTTCAACTACATACTCTCCAAGCGCTCCTCTTGTTTGATTTGTTGTAAAAACTCTTTCAACATTGGTTATTCTTTTAATCATATCTCTATAATTATCTGTTGAAGATGTAGATGCTTGTTTAGCCGATTCTTTTAATCCACCTAGAGATTCTAGAACGCTTTTTAGAGTATTATTGGTATCAGAAAATTTATCTTTTAAATCTCCGGGGCTTGAATCTGATACAGCTTTTAATATTTTATACGAAAAATAAATTATCAAAACACCTAAAATTCCTAAGACCAATGTGAGGCCAATTAAGATTACTCTAGTTTCTATCATAATAATTCTTTTTCCTTTAACATATTTACCAAATCATCTTCATGATAATTTACAGTATAAGTTTTATAATTGTCTGCTCTTAAATGAAAAAGAGTCTGACTACCAACCTTTAATCCGTAACAATTTTCTAAGATATATCTATAGAATGATAATTGGAGTGAATAGTGTATAAAATTACAATCATCTAAGTGTTGAGTAGCATTTAAAATACCTTTCTTATTCCCAAAAGGTTTTTGATTAATGCGTTTATTTGTTTTCCAATCAACCAAATGATATGTATCCTGTTTTTTATTATATACTAATACATCGATTGTTCCAGCAACACCTAATTCTTTCGAATAAACAATTACCTCAGAGTAGAATGTGTTATCTGGATTCTCTTGTTTCGTTTTTAACCATCTTGCTCCTACATTAGCTAATTCATTTTTTGGTTCTATCCCTTCTTTAATAAACAATTCTAACTCATTGTGTACAATTGTACCTCGTTCTGCACCTTTACGCCATTCTTTTATAACATCATCAAGTGTTCTGTCTATATATTTTGGATGTTCACTAATCAATTTTTTTGCTGTTTTTTCTTGGTCAAATTTTCGGAAGAATTCATGAATAAACTCAGTCACGCTTGCAAAACGAAATTCAGGATCATCCAATAATTGATAGGTATGAGTTCCATGATCAAGAGATATGTTATTCGTAAATAGAGAATTCATTTTTTTAGCTTATTCACTCTTCTTCTTGTGATACGTCTTTGAATATAGCCTAATGTCCAACTAATCAATAAAAGAATTGGGATAATTGCCATTTTTGGTCTATCAGAGGTAAGAGTAAAGTAGAGCAATAAACTGGCCGTGAATAGCTGCATATAGAACTGAGTGGTGTTAATAACTTTAAGCTTATTCATTAAGCACCAAGCAAATCAAGAACCAATCTAATAACTTGTCCTGAGGCACCATCTTTCTGAGAATAACTTCTGTTTTCTACATGAGATGCTGTTCCAGCAATATCAAAGTGTACCCAAGGAATATCTTCACGAACAAATGCTTTTAAAAATGCAGCACCAGCAATTGAACCAGCTTGCCCCGGGCTCCAAGATTCTTTACATCTGCTACTTTAGATTTAACTTGATCACAATATTCATCCCATAATGGCAATTGCCATACATGTTCACCGGTATTTTCTGAAGAAACTTTAATATTTTCGATTAATACTTCATTATTGCCCATTATACCTGTTGCTATACCTCCTAGTGTAATAACTATAGCGCCCGTCAATGTTGCAAAATCGAGTATATACTCAGGGTCATAGTGCTTACTAGCATATGCTAACGCATCGGCAAGGATTAACCGACCTTCAGCATCAGTATTTAAAACTTCAATTGTCTTTCCATTATAGGCAGTTAAAATATCGCCTGGTTTGACTGCAGATCCTCCAAGCATATTATGAGTTGAAGGAACAATTGCTACTACATTCATTTTTGGTTTTAATGCTGCAATAGCATTCATTGCTCCAAAAACAACTGCTGAACCACACATATCAAATTTCATTTCATCCATACGTAAACCTGGTTTTAACGAAATTCCTCCAGTATCAAAGGTTAGTCCTTTACCAACAAGTAGCACCGGTTTATCTTTTTTGGATCCGCCAAAATATTCCATAATAATAAATTTTGGTGGTTCATTTGTACCTAGGGCTACTCCAGCAAAAGATCCCATACCCATTTTGGTAAATTTGTCTCTATCAAATATGGTTACTTTCATGTTGCCTTTTTTTCCAACTTCTTTGGCAAAATTAGCTAAACGAGTAGGAGTTGTTACATTGCCAGGATGGTTTCCTAAATCTCTAGAATCACATACAGCATTTGCAATTATTACTCCCTTCTTGGATGCATTTTTATTGCATGTTCCTACCATAGTGATATTCTTTAAATAGTAATTTGCTCTTTCGTCAGAAAAATAATCAAGAAAACGATAGCTTGATAAAATAAGTCCCTCTGTAAATGCTTGACAATTGTATGCTTCCATACCTCCAGTTGGACATTCAACTGCTAAAGAACCATATTTTTTATCGATAACAAAATTAACAACAGAACCAGCTGCTCTTCTGAAATTCTCTGCAGTTGCTTTTTTTTTCTTTCCTAATCCAAAAAATAAAGTTTTTTTTTTTTTATTAAACGAAAATGCTAAATCCCCAACTTTTCCTTTCATTTGACCACTAGTAATTGTCCAGTGTTTCTTGTCATCTTCAAAAACTCCTTTTGCAACTACGTCTGATTTAATGCTTTTTAAATTTTCTTTATAATGTAATTTATTAATATGTGCCATTCTTTCTCCCTATTCACAATTCAAATTATGATTAAACTTAACTAATTTTCCTTCATCATCTCTAATGACAGCAACAAAAGTAATGTTAGCTGTACATGCTAATCTCTGACCATGATCTTTGCTCTCAGCAAAAGCCTTAATCTCTATTTCAAGAGATGAACTTCCTGTTCTTATAACTTTGGATTCACAATTTACCCAATCTCCCAAAAAAACAGGTTCTTTAAATTCTACTTTATCCATCGCGCGAGTAACTACGCCCCACGCAAACTGTTTGTTTTAAAAAATCATTGGCAGCTTTTACGCCAGCAAGATCTAACCATGCTAACATATTTCCACCAAATAAAGTACCCCCCCCCCCGCTGTGTTGATATGTTGCGTTTGGACTAGTTCTGAGTATTTTGATATTTCACTCACGGTATTAATTTAAAAAAATTTTCTGTTTTAGCATCAGTTATTTATAAAAAAACAACTATTACTTCAGAATCATATCAGAAGCCTTCTCAGCTATCATAATTGTAGGAGCATTGGTATTGCCACGGGTTACATTAGGCATAACCGATGCGTCAACTACACGCAATTTTTTAACACCATGTACACATAGTTGTGAATCAACTACTGCCATATTATCCGTTCCCATTTTACAAGTACTGGTAGGATGATAAACAGTTTCTGCAGTTTCTCGGATATAATCTTCAATCGCTTTATCATCAGTTAATGGCTGTTCTGGCATAAAATAGTCAGAGCGATAAGCTTTGAAAGCATCAGATAAACCAAGTTTTTCTGCAATTTTATATCCAGCAATAGATCTTCTCATATCATCATCAGTGCTTAAGTAATTGTGATCAATACTTGGGCTCACCCGAAAATCTGAGGATGACAACTTTACTGAACCTTTACTAGTAGGATTCAAAACCAATCCACCAATCGAATATCCATTTCCTTTTTTTGGATTATCAAAACCATGGTTTACAAAATAACAAGGTCCAAAATGAAATTGTATATCAACAGTAGGTTGATCTGCTGAAGACTTTATAAAACCACCTGCTTCTCCAACATTGCTAGTAAATGGCCCTTTCTTTGATAAAAGATATTGAAATAAATATTTTACTATTATTGGAAATTTATCTGCAGAATCTAGAGATCCTTTATAGCTAGAATTAAAGATACTGGAAGATGTTAAATGATCTTGGAGATTCTTTCCTACTCCAGGTAAATGTTCTTTTACTGGAATTTTATGTTTTTGTAATTCTTGGCCATCACCAATTCCAGATAGCATTAAAATTTGGGGACTATTATATGCTCCTGCACTTAAAATTACTTCTTTATTAACCACCACTTCACATGCTTTCCCTTTCTGATGATAAATCACTCCAGTAACACAATTATCTTCAATTACAATACGTTCTACTTGTGCATTGGCTTCAATAGTTAAATTTTTACGCTTACTTGCAGGATAAAGATAAGCCCTAGCTGTACTACAGCGTGCGCCATCCTTATGGGTTACTTGATAAAGGCCAAATCCTTCCTGTTTGGTCCCATTAAAATCGGAATTGAATTTATAACCTAATTCTTGTGCAGCTTTCACAAATACATCAGATAAAGGATTTGTATAAATACGATTAGTTACATTCAAAGGCCCACCTTGACTATGATATTCATCATTAATCGCTTCTTGATTCTCTGACTTCTTGAAATATGGTAATACCTCATCGTATGACCACCCTTTGTTACCAAGTGCGCTCCATTCATTATAATCATGTTTACTTCCACGGATATAAATCATGGCATTAATACTACTAGATCCTCCCAACGTTTTTCCTCGAGGAAGATATAATTCTCGATTTTTCATATTTTTTTGAGGGGTGGTAGCATAATCGTAATCAAATTTGGTCTTATAAAGTTTTGAAAATTGAGCAGGAATTTGAATATTGAGTGCTTTATCATTAGAACCAGATTCTAAAATCAATACACTGTTTTGACCATTAGCACTCAATCGATTAGCCAACACACAACCAGCAGAACCAGCGCCGATAATTACGAAATCATAGTTTTTCTTCATATTATAGATATTCCTTGGCAATTTTTTCACCTTCCTTCAACATCAACTTTTGAAAAAACATAAGCGCCCAAAGCAAAAAGTATTAGAAGTGATAAGAAACCAATGCGTGCAGATAATTTGTGATCATCAGTATATCCGAATGCCAATGTAGTGACACCTGCCATTAAAACTGGGCCAACAATCGCAGCAAATTTCCCCCACATATTAAAAAAGCCAAAAAATTCAGCTGTTTTATTTTTTGGAATTATTCTTGCATATAAACTTCGACTTAATGTTTGGATTCCACCCTGAAAACATCCAATCAATATTACTCCAAGATATAATTGCCATACTTCAGTAATAGTTGAGCCGATAATAATTATAAAAACATATCCGAGCATTCCTAAATAAATTCCATTCTTTAAACCGATTCTATCTGATATCTTTACATATAAAAGAGTTGCAAAAAATGCTACAAATTGTACAGCTACTAATGCTACCATCATTACTTCTGCCTCAAAACCTAGTTTTTCTCCAAGATTAACTGCCATTCTCACTACCGTATCTACTCCATCAATGTATAACCAATATGCTAAAAGAAAAGTTGCTACAACTTTTGATTTTTTTATATTTTGAATTGTTGATACGAATTGATGGCAACCATCTTTTATCGCAGTAGTTAATGATTTTTTCCCATGAGAGGCAGGCTCATTTACAAAAAGAACTATAGGTATTGAAAACATGCCCACCAAATCCCAACAGAAATAAAAGAATACTGATAAGCTTCAATTAATGTAATTCCAATATCGTTATGGAAATACACCATAGCTGCATTTATAACTATTAATATACCTCCCCCTAAATATCCTAGCGCAAATCCAAGAGCAGAGACATAATCAACGTTCTTTCTATCACTTACCACAAGAAGTAGAGAGTCGTAAAAAGTATTAGCACTTGAAAATCCAATTGTTGCAAAAATATAAACTATAAAAGCAATAATCCAATAACCTTGCATAATAAAAACCCATGGAAATTGTCATTAAAATCCCTAGAAAAGCAAAAAAAATAAGGAGCTTCTTCTTTAGTGTTCCATGATCAGCTATTGCGCCCAAAATGGGAGCTAGCAATGCTACTACAAGCGATGCTATAGAATTTGATAGAGCTAAATAGTTTGTTGTAGAAGTAGCATCTAAATCTCCTTTAGCTATTGCACTAAAAAAAAGAGGAAAAAGACCAGCCATAACTGATGTAGCATAAGCAGAATTTGCCCAATCATAGAGAGCCCAACTATAAATTCTTTTTTTATCCATTAGCCTTTCCTGATAGACAACTTAAGAGTTATCCCTTTGAAATCAAAAGACTCCCTCAGTGCATTATGAAGATATCGTTTATAAGGCACCGAAATCAACTTTGGATAATTACAGAAAAAAGCAAATAAGGGCGGTGAAATTTGGACTTCATCAATAAATTTTATCTTTATTGATTTACCTTGTAATGCTGGCGGTGGATATTTTTGCACTGTTTTTGCCAACCAATTATTTAATTCCTTGGTATTGATTTTTTCTTTGTGCTTATTAAACACCTCCCACGCTTCAGACAAAATATTCGAAATACGTCTTTTTGTAAGTGCAGAAACAAACAAGATAGGATAGTATTCTAAGAGACGAAAAGAATCAAACATATCCAACATAAATGAATCTGCTAAAATATCTTTTTTCGAAGTCAAATCCCACTTATTAACAAGAATAATCATCGATTTTCCTTTTTTAATAATTTGGCTTGCAATTGTTTTATCTTGTTTTGTAAATCCTTTTTCAGCATCAATGACGAACAATACAACATCAGATCTCATTAAAGAATCGATTGCTCTTAATGAACTATAAAATTCGATATCAGTATCAACTTTACTTTTTTTACGCAATCCTGCTGTATCAACAATCTTTACTGTTTTTCCATGCCACTGAATGTTGGTATCAATTGAATCACGAGTAGTACCAGCAACCTCTGAAACAATGGCCTGTTCTTTTTGAATAATGCTATTAAGCAGAGATGATTTCCCAACATTAGGCATACCCACTATAGATATAGAAAAAGATTCATTTGTATCAACCGCTTTAGAAGAATCAGATTCATCTAACAAAATATCTAGAACATCACCAACTCCTGAACCATTAAGAGCTGAGATACCGATTGGATCATCCAATCCAAGATCAAAAAAAGAGATTGTATTATTTTTGAGTTGTTCTGGAGTATCGCACTTATTTACAGCCAAGACATATTTTTTGTCTGATTGTCTAACAATTTTTGCCAAATGTTGATCATTTGGATTTAATCCATCTTTTCCATCAACAAGAAAAATAATAGAATCACACTCTTTTACCGCTTCTACAATCTGTTCTCTAATTTTCTCACTAAAGCTATCTTCATCTGAATCGATAAAACCACCCGTATCTATAACATCAAATTTTTTATCTAACCATTCGCCTGATGCATAAATTCTATCACGTGTAACCCCTGCTGTTGGGTTGACAATAGATGTTCTTCTTCCGCACAATTTGTTAAAAAGTGTCGACTTTCCAACGTTAGGACGTCCGATGATAACAATTTTTAGTTTTTTGCTCATTTCGATGAATTATACAACTAAGCGGATTTTGGTGCTATAAAATTTATTTAGAAAGATAAAACAATAGATCTATCCAAAGGATTAAAGAAACTAGCCATGCAATCCCAAAAAAAGATGCTCTTCGAAGGACTACAGGATTTATTTCTCTAACAGCAAAATGAATGGCTCTTGCAACAACATATATCCAAGCCATGATAATGGTAAATTGAGTTACATGATCTGTTACAAATGCTAAAATACAATACAAATAAAAAAATAATGGTGCTTGATGTAAATTTTTATAATGCTCTCTAGAAGATTGTACTTTTTTAGGCACTTCTTTCCATGGAAACATATACTTCATCCATCGAGGATCCATTTCTTTATCTTTGATTGCTTGAATAACAGTATTTCGATTGAGATAAGCTTGAAAATACGTTAAAAATACAAGAGGAAAGATTGGAAACAATATTTGTATTGATTCCATTTATTGACCCAAATAAACTCGGAGAGGTTCACTGCGTGTTTTATGCGCAAGACGTCTTATTGCTTTTTCTTTAATTTGACGCACACGTTCACGTGTTAGATTAAATTGTTCACCAATCTCATTTAGTGTAAAAGATCGATCTCGATTAATGCCAAAATACATCTCAATCACAGAACGTTCTCTATCTGTTAGAGTGCTTAAAGCAGATGCAATTTCTTCCTTCATGGAAGTATCCATTACTTTGTTATCAGGATCTTTTTCTTGTTCATCCTCAATAACATTAATAAGTGAACTGTCTTCTCCATCAGAAAACGGTGCATCTAATGAACTATGTCTTCTCGAATACTGTAGAGCATTGAATACTTCATTGGTTCCAATATCAAGTTGGTGACTAATTTCTTCAACTTTTGGTTGTCTACCAATCTCTGCTTCTAATTTTTCAGCTGCTTTGGTAATCTTTGTAATTGTACCTACACGATTTAAAGGTAATCTAATTAATCGTCCTTGTTCAGCAAGTGCTTGTAAGATAGCTTGTCTAATCCACCATACTGCATATGAAATAAATTTAAAACCTCTTGATGGATCAAAACGTTTTGCTGCCTTAATCAATCCTAAATTTCCTTCATTGATAATGTCAGAAAGAGATAACCCATTTCCTTGGTATTTTTTTGCAACAGAAACAACAAATCTTAGGTTTGCTTCAACCAATTCTTTCATTGCTGCTTTATCACCTTTTCTATTCGAACTGCAAGTTCTACTTCTCTCTCTGGTGGTAAAGGTTCATATTGAGAGATTTCTGACAAATACATACTAATAGTTCCGCTAGAAACCTTTGATCGTCTAATTTTTTCGTTAGCACGTTCCTTTGCAGCCTTTACCTTGTCTTCTGCTGACAGCTCTACTTCAATCTCTGCTGCAAGCGTATCGGCATCAGTTCCTTCGATACTATTTAGCTCTTTTTCTAATTGTTTTTTGGAAAGTTTTTTTGCACTCAATTGATTATTCCTCTTTGAAAAAATATTGACCTTATCACGACTGAGAATTTACAAAATTATTTATATTTTCCAAGCCATTTATGTATGATTCAATTTATTACTAAAAAGTAAAAAATTATTTTTTGAAACTAGCAACAGCGTCTTTAAGATCGATACATTTAAATTGATACCCACTTTCAAGGGTACGTTTTGGGATAGTTTTATAACCATATTCCAACATTTCAGTCATTGGAATAATATTCCTAAGAAAATAGACTGGTATAACTATAGAATTAAAATCTTGATGAGTAATAGGATTAGGTGAAACCAAATTAAATGGTCCTTTTATATTATGTGTCATTGAAAATTCAATAAAACCAACTACATCATCAATATGAATCCAAGGAAAAAAATGATTTTTAGCACCTATATGAGGAAAAAATCTTACAAGATTATAAAATTCTTTTGTTAAAACAACACCAATACGCAAATTCACAACGCGTATTCCTTCTTTTGTAAAAATATCACATGATTCTTCGTTTAGCTTACATACATCTGCCAGAAAAGTGTCTCCATTAGGAGAAAATTCATCAACAGATTCCCTATAGACTGCATCTTTTCTAGCATAAAAACCTACTGCAGAAGCATTAATAAGCATTTGAGGTTTAATATGATTCATCTCAAGAAAATTCTTTAAATCTTTTGTAATATCTATTCTGCTAGACTTGATTTTTTTCTTAATTTTTTTAGTCCAAATCTGCATCACAGATTCTCCGCTCAACTTTATAACAATATTAATATCTTTTAATAAGTCAGAATTATTTGTATTCCAATCAACTAAAGAAACATTTTCATCGAACTTTTTAGAATATTTCTTGGGATTTCTTGATAAAAGAACTATATGATGATCTTTTTTTGATAATGATTCGACTAATTTTGTACCAATAGTCCCCGTACCGCCAACAATGAGAATATTCACTTCTTGGAAAGACTACTTACAACAGCTTTGACTTTTGCTTGTGTTTCGCTACTAAACCAATTATCAATTAATATTTCATAATCAAAACTAGTATCATGCATTAAAGATTGCTTTAACCTAACAAATGGTTCTCCAGCATCTATATAAAATTTTGCCAATTCTTTTGCTTTTTTCAGAGCTTGAGATGTGGCTCTCTTTTTGCCTGTTAACCGATGTCCAATTAATTCATTAATAAGACCTTTTTTGTGCGCTTGCGAAGGAGTATACATTTTACATTGTGTTGCAACTTCAAAAAGGTTATCCCTGCTAATTGAATGAGATATAATGGATAACATATCTGGAGGCAAATCAATACCTATGTACATTTCATTAAGACCCATTCTATGTGTTCCATGTATTCCATAACGATAATCAGATGCTAGTGCTAACAAACACCCTCCAGCAATAGCGTGACCGCCAACTATACTAATCACCGGCCCAGGGAATTCTCTGCATGCCTTAAAAAGATCTCCAAGAGTACCAAAAATAAGAGAAACTTCCTTTCGTTCTTTTGCGCTCATTAAATCTCTTAGATTCAGACCAGCGCTAAATACTTTTTCGTTGCCAAGAATAATAACAGCCTTGCATTCATTATAATTTAATTCTTTGATAATTTTTTTTACTCTGTCAACGCTTAAGAGATTTGGGCCTTTATCCCCCATTCGAATAATTTTAATCTCATTTTCTACTGTAACATTCATTTTAATATCCTTTATTCCATTTGTTCTCTAATAACATCAAATACCGGAACAGTCTTTTGAGCAACATAATCAAAGCAAACCAAGGTAGTAATGCATTTAACTGCACAATCAGTTTCACCCTTTAAAAATAAACCATATTCATAATCAAAACTCTTATTGCCTACTCTCGAAACTTTAATTCCTATATCTACTTCTTTCGGATGCTTGACTTGTTTATAAAAATCTAATTTCATTGATGCAACAATAAATGGGAAAGAATTTTTATTATAAGCATCTAACCCTAAATCTTTCGCATGACGTATTCTAGCATCTTCAAAATAAGCTACAACTGTTCCATGGTTAAGATGTCCCAACATATCTTCATCATACCATCGGGTTTCTAGATCATAAAAAGTTTTAAATTGTTCTCGTGTCATTATTCAATTAAGAATTGTGAATTTTCATTAGGAAAAATACATTTTTCTTTTTTTCCAAACCAGCTATATCTTTTCCTTGAGACCAAATTGTATATTTTATCTGCTAAAAATCTTGGAATAATAAATCTCAAATATTGCAAAGGATGATTTAAAAATTTTAATATTATAAATGCCGCTTCCGATTTTTTAAAAACTGTATCACCTTGTTTTACAATAACAGTATCGATATCTGAGATTTCATCTATATTGAGAGTTCTTTTGGCATAATTAGATTGCAAGGGACTATATTGAATTCTCTTTTTATGATCGTGTTTTATAGAAAAATCAACAAGATTAGAACATAAAAAACAAATTCCATCGTAGTATATAACTAATTGAGGTTTCATTAAAAAAATAAAAGGAATAATAAAAGCTGTTTTCTTCTTGTATTCTTTATGCTCTTCAAAGCGAGATAAAGATTTATCAATTCGAATCATCCCAGGAATCCATACAGACAGTACAAATGCTCCTAAAATTAGTATTGGTACCCACCAAAGGCTAGATTCAATAGTTAAAAGGAGAAAACCAGTATAAATTAATAATTCGCCAAAATAATTTGGATGCCTGCAATGCTTCCATAAACCTTCTGTCATCAATCCTGAATTATGTTTTAAAAAGATATGCTTCTGCATATCTGACACAAAATGATAGAATACACCAAAAATAAAAATAATAATTGAAGCTACTATCACTTGCGGAGAAGCTATATGGAACACAGGCTCTTGGGTTGTTATAATAAAAGCAGGAGACCAATATGCCATCAAGCAAAAAAGCATAAAAATAGCATATGGTAGATTTGCCTTTTCTTCCCAGCTTTTGTCAGGGAAAATATTGCTCTTCATTACCCACATAATTCCATATAAACCATGTAAACAGAAATAAATCCATGCTGTGATATTATCTTGATGGAAAATGTTTTCCTGTTCATTAAAACAACAAATCAGGCCAAGGACAACTATCCAAGTAACGCTTTTAGAAAAATCAATGACGTATTTTTGTTTAATTCGCATAAAAGAAAAATGGTATTAGAGAAATTAATAAAACAATAATGATAGTTATAACTGATTTCTTATATTTGTTAATTAATTCTTCTTTTTTATTCATTGGCTAATGCATCCCACGCAAGCATACCACCGTCAACATTAACAGCAGTAAAATTATTGGTATTTAGAATGTCTTTCCCTCTGTTAGATCGGTTACCACTTCGACATACTACATAGATTGTTTTATCTTTCACAGAATCTAGTTCATTTAATCTATCTGCAAGATCATCAATAGGAATAAGCATTGCCCCTTCAATATGTCCCAAAGGACCATAAAATTCTTCTTCTGTTCTAACATCAAGAACGACTGTATCATCGGCTAATACGCTGGATTTAAACTCTTCCATAGTAACAATATCATTAAATTCTGTTTTTGCACAACACATTAACAAAAAGATAGCTAAAAAAATTGAAAATAAATATTTAATCATTTTTTCTTCTCTGTATGTAACGTTTTATAGTAAAAATATTAAACAATGTGGCTAAAATAACCAACACTGTCATTAAGATTATTGTTCCTTTCATCAGTCAATTTCCGTTCCAAATACTTTATCCCACAGTGTAAATGTAGAAGCATAATTACCTTTATTTTTTGAGTGATGGAGATCATGGTGTTCAGTAGTACCATAGAAAGGAATTAAAGATGTAAACTTTGATGATTTGATTCCAGAATGGATATCTAACTCATGTAGATTTCTTAACGCAGACATAACCCAAAATGCATAGATATTTATTTCAGAAAAAGATGCAATAACTACTAAACCAATAAAAGGACCGATAGCTCCGAAAAACCATTCTAAAGGATGGGTAAAGATATATTCCATTGGAATGGGCATTGTAGATCGATGGTGGGTTTTATGAATATGTTTGTATAAAAACTTCGTATGCAAAGCTGAGTGATAGAAATAGAAGTATAAATCATCTATTAGAAAAATTAAAACCAACTGCCAAGTAAATACCCAAACTGTCGGTAATCCAAAAACAATAAAATCTTGAAGAAGAAAAACGCCAACAATTCCTACCCCTTAATAAGATAGAAATATTAAATAAAATTAGAGGGAATCTTTCATAAAAACGCTTAGCGAAATATTCTTTTGGTTGAATGCGATAATCATTAATAAGATTGGTATGTAAAATCAAAGCTGTATATATGTATCCTATAAGATTTGTACAAAAAAGAATGGCTACAGTAATCAATATTGCTGTGGTTATATCCATAGTGATGTAATTTAGCTTACATGCTATTCAAAAAGGTCATTTAATCTATTTTTTATTATTGCTTGATTTGCCATAATACCTAATGATCTTACAGCAATATTCAACATACTGAATCGCTTATCTTTGGTATAACCTTTGTGGTACCTAAAATAAATTTGTTGTGCAATAATTGCTATTTTAAATAACCCATATACGTAATAAAAAGTAGGATTTTCAATCGTTTTTCCAGATTTCTTCTCATACATACCAAGTAATTTGTTTCGAGAAGGATTACCGTCCAAAGTAGTTGGACTTAATTGAAATATTTGAAGTTCTTCAGGATCATTTTTATCCATCCAATATCCAAGTGTAGTTCCAAAATCCATTAGCGGATCTCCAAGCGTTGCCATCTCCCAATCTAAAACCGCAATCACTTTTGTTGAATCTTTGGGATCAAGTACCATATTATCGTATTTAAAATCATTATGAATAATAGAAGAAGAAGATTCTTTAGGTTGATTTTCATTTAACCATTTTGCAATAAAATCCATTTCCGGAATATCATCTGTCTTTGCATGATAATATCTTTTAGTCCATCCAGAAATTTGTCGTTTTACATAACCATCAATTTTCCCAAAATTCATTAACTCATTTTTATTTAAATCTACTTGATGCAATTCTACTAACGTATCGACTAATGAATCAGCAATCCCTGACATCGTATCAGAATCAGGTGCATTTTTTTGAGAAATCCCTGGTCTCAATATATACCCTTTAACACAATCCATTACATAGAACGGAACGCCAAGAACAGATTGATCATCAGAATAGAAATGGACATTAGGAATTTTTGAAAATTCTGTTTTTAGTTTTTTCAATATTTGGTACTCTCTAAACATATCATGTCCACCTTTTAGGCTATCTGCCCCATAAGGAGGTCTTCTCAATACAAGTTCATTGTCGTCTGTCTTCAGGTAATATGTTAGATTGGAAAAACCGCTTGGGAATTGTTTAATAGATAAATTATCTGCATTAAAACCTTTAGATCTTAAAAAATTACTAATTGATTCCACAGGAAGAGTCTCACCCTCTCTGATATCTTTGGGTAAATCCATTTCAAATGTAACATTATTATTATTTTTTAGAATCTTTGAAAATTTAAGATAGAATTTTAACCAAATTGGAATTGGTAAGTTAATTTTTGATTTCTTTCCAAACATCTATTTAGAGTAAGATTTTAAAATCTCTCTAGCTACTCGTACTTTATGCACTTCATCTGCTCCATCATAGATTCTAGCAGCTCTCTCATGCCTATATAGAAGTGCAATAGGAGTATCATCCGTCATTCCAAGAGCTCCATGAACTTGAAGTACACGATCTAAAACATTTTGTAGCACATTGGCTACATAAAATTTTATAGTAGAAATTTCTACTTTTGCAGAATCTGCACCATGTTCATCAATTTTTTTAGCTGTATCAAGAACCATTAGTCTTGAAGCATTAATTTCAGCACGAGATTCAGCAATCCAATTCTGAATAGTTTGTTTTGTTGCTAAAGGCTTATTTGGCGCAAGTTCACGAGTCAATGCCCTATTGCACATCATATCAAACATACGTTCACATTCACCAACCCAACGCATACAATGATGAATTCTTCCTGGACCTAATCTATCTTGGGCAATCTTAAATCCTTCACCTGCTTTTCCAAGTAAATTTTCTTCTGGAACAGTACAATTTTCATAGCGAATCTCAGCATGTGCATTCCAACCATCTCCTTCATCTCCCATAACAGGAATATTCCTAATAAATTTAAATCCTTCGGTATCGGTTGGGACAATAATTTGGCTAGCACGCAGATAAGGATTAGGATTATCAGGGTCTGTAACTACCATAGCAATGGCAAAACTTGCACCGTCAGCCGAAGAAGTAAACCATTTATGTCCATTAATAACATAATTTTTTCCATCTTTTTTTGCAATTGTTCCCATCATAGTAGGATTAGAACCCGCAAATTCAGGCTCTGTCATTGAAAAACAACTCCTAGCATCTCCATTAAGAAGAGGTTTTAAAAATGTTTCTTTTTGATAATCAGATCCATGATCCATTAATATTTCCATATTTCCAGCATCTGGTGCTTGACAATTAAAAACATACAAACCATAAAAAGAATGACCTAATATCTCATAAATCTGACCTAATTGGTATAAGCTTAACCCTAGACCACCATATTCCTTTGGAATTTGAGGAGTAAATAAACCTAAAGATCGAACTTTATCTCTTTTCTCTTCTAAATAAGGTAAATGTTCTTTGAAAGTATGTTGAATATCAAATTTTTCTTCACTAACCATCTCTTCTTTAATGAAATCTTTGATGGTTGATTTAATTTTTTGGAACTCTTTGTCTGCTATGGCCATTGTTTTCTTAAATATATGTTTCTAATTCCTTAGAAATGAAACTAACATTAAATGTCTTTAAAGTAAATCTTTCAGTTGTGCAAGAAAACTCTGATATTGAAGCATTCTTGATAGCAAAATTTTGCTTTTGTATATCCTGAGGACTGCACTGTGTTGCCTCTCCATAGAGTGCTGATATTACCCCACCAGACGTTACAATGAGAACATTGGAAGATTCGGGCAAAGAATTTTGTATTGTATTTAACGATTTTTTCACTCTAGACCTAAAATCTGTATATGATTCTAAATCTGTATTGGTTAAATCTAGTTCCGACTTAGCCCATTTTAATGCAATATATTGAAACATTTTAAAAAACTTTTTTTCCTGATTATCGTTTTCATAATTTTTATATAAATCAATCAGTTTGGAATCAGATTGTAGGAGTTTTGGTGCAAAATATTGAGTTACTTCCATCAAATGGTTTTCAGCAAATCCATTTTCAATAGAAAAAGGAATTTTTTCGTTAGCATTATACCCCTCTATGATTCCATCAAAAGTTTGTATATGGCGTTTGAGTGGACCAACAATTGCTTTATCAAAATTTAATTTCTGTTTTGCAAGTACCTTACCAAGCTCAACAGACTGTTTAAGACCTAAATCGCTAAGATTATCATAGTCATCTTCGCCAAATGAAGCCTGACCATGGCGTACAAAAAATAATGTATTAATTTTTTTCCCCTTTATTCGAAAATAAGAAAAACCAATTCTGCAACACATGCAGGTTTTTCACTATTTTCTAATTCAAAAGTCAAAGATACAATTAAACGTGCACCTTTTCCTTTCTGGTTATCTATTTTTTCAAAATTTTTTAAAACTGTCCTTCCTCTCACTTTGCTGTTTGCTGGAACAGGAGCAGTAAAACGTACATGGTTCAGTCCATAATTAATACCCATTTTTGCTGATTTAACGGCATAGGTATCCTCTAACATTCTTGGAGCCAGTGATAAAACAAGAAATCCGTGTGCTATCGTCGTTTTGAAAGGAGATAAAAGCTTTGCTTTCATAGGCTCGGTATGAATCCATTGAAGATCTCCAGTTACTTCTGCAAACTCATTAATTTGTTTTTGAGTAATCTTTTGCCATTCGGTAACACCAAGTTCTTGACCTACGCTGGCTTCTAATTCACTAATATTTTTAAACACTTTCATACGTGAAAATTAAGAGTTCGAAGTGTTTCCTACAATATGAAATTTTTTAAAATAATGCTGGAGAAATAAGAATGAAATTCCCGTTGCTATTACAATTGCTAATACCTGGGCATACCATACCCAAATAATAGGTTTTCCTATTTGTTCAAAATATAGAGCAAGCGGAGCAGTAATCACTAAAACTCTAATCGTGGTTACCACTAATAAAGGCATTCCTTCACCAAATGCTTGACAAATTCTAGCACATATTACACTGACTGCAACTGCCGGATATACCAGTACAATTATTTTTAGATAAGTAATTCCGACTTCTAAAACTTGTGGATTTGATGTAAAAACTGGTAAAATCATTTCTGCAGACAAATAGAGAATAACTACGTTTACTATAGTAATTATAACTGCTCTTGAAATTCCATATTTTACTATCCATATTAATTTAGAAAATTCCTTGGCACCAAAAAACATACCTACAATTGTCGTTAGTGCAATTGCAATCCCCAAACAAGGCATAAATAATAACATATCTATTCGAGAGACAATTTGATATGCTGCTACTTCTTCAGGACCGTAATTAATCAAAATTTTATTAAGTACAGCTTGTCCAAAAGAAATAATTAGCATCGACAATGAGGATGGAATTCCTACCTTAAATATCATATTTAGTATATTAGGCGTATAACGAAAATGCCTAAAATTGAATGAAATGAATGTTTTTTTCATCACAAAAATAACGATGAAATACATCGCCAACATTATCACCTGACTTAAAACAGTTGCAATTGCTGCACCATCAACACCATATTCAAGCAAAAAGATAAAAATAGGGTCCAATATAACATTTGATATGGTTCCAACTAAACCAATAATCATTGGAATTTTTGTTTCCCCTTCTCCAGCAAGAATAGCTCTAAAAAACAATGAAAATACTACCCCACCTATTCCAAAAGTCAATATCTTTAAATACGAATGGGCAGTATCAAGAATATAGTCATATGCACCTAACAATATTAGTAGATCTCTTCCAAAATAGACCCCTAGTATAGTTAATAATACGCTAATAGCAATTCCTAACAAAATAGCATGTTCAGCACAATTATCTGCATTTTTTTTGTCTTTTTTACCGATATATTGCGCGATAGATGCTGTTACACCAGCTCCCAACCCAACAGTCAATCCAATAATAATAAAAAAAAGTGGACTTACAAAAGCAACGGCAGCGACTTCATCTGCTCCCAACCAACCAATAAACATGATATCCACAACATTAAACAATGTCTGAACCATCATTCCTGCAATAATAGGAAGTGCCATGGACCATAGTGCCCGTGTAGGATTGTTAAGGAACGACTTTAGACGTGACTCTTTTTGCATACAATTATCTTACTTAAAGAGAGATAAATACTCTTTATAACCTTCTTTTTCCATCTCTTTAAGAGGAATAAATTTTAATGCGGCAGAATTAATACAATAACGTAGTCCTGTTGGATTAGGGCCATCATCAAATACGTGCCCTAAATGAGAGTCGCTATTTTTTGCTTTTACCTCTGTTCGAGGAAGAAGTAATTCATAATCTTGTTCAAATTTTAAGTTCTTTTTGTTAATGGTTTGGTAAAAAGAAGGCCATCCTGTTTTTGAGTCATATTTATGTTGAGATGAAAACAATGGTTCTCCTGATACAATATCAACATAAATACCAGGTTCTTTATTGTCCCAATATTCGTTATTAAATGCCGGTTCTGTCCCACATTCTTGCGTTACATAATACTGCATATCATTTAATTTTGCTTTTTTCTCTGACATTAAATTATCTATAGTTTGAGCATATAAGACATTGAAAACAACGCTTAATAGCAAGATTCTGGTATAATTCATTGGATAGAACTTAATAATAAGATTCGATTTTTTATTTGGTTTTTTTAATATGCTATATTACCTTACTCAGAACTAACTAATTAGAGAGGTATAATAATATGCATAATATTAAATATATTTTAATTGCCCTCCTATCTAGTGCTATGTTAAGTGCACAGACTGTCTCTGGGACAGTAAGTGATACTGACGGTAGTGGATTAGCAGGTGCAAACGTCTCTGTTGATGGTACTGATTTAGGATCAGCATCTAACAATGACGGCTCTTATTCCGTTACAGGATTGTCAGCCGGTACATATACCGTAACTGCTTCTTATATCGGATACGAAAGTACTAGTTCAAGTGTTACTGTAGGCGACGGCCAAACTGTAACATTGAATCTCACATTGGCTCAAGGCGATGTTCGCCTTAATCAAGTAGTAGTTGCAGCTTCTAGAAAGAAAGAACTTGTAGTTGATGCTCCTGCTAGTGTGGAAGTATTTTCAAGCGAAGAATTAAGCGTACGTAGTGCAAAATCGATTATTGATCATACTGAAGGTCGCGCTGGTGTAGAAACCATGAAGACTGGTATGCAATCATCTAATGTTACGTTACGTGGCTTCAACGGTATTTTTTCTGGCGCTTTACACGTCATGGTCGACAACCGTTGGGCTAGACCTCCAGTAATTACAGCTAATATCTATCAACTCATTGGTGTTGAAGATGATGATATTGATAGAATAGAGCTTGTTCGTGGTCCTGGATCTACAATGTATGGTCCTAACACAGCACAAGGTGTAATGGCTATTTACACCAAGTCTCCATTTGATCAAAGTGGAACTAGAGTGGAATTACATGGTGGAATGAATAATTATACTAAGTTATCAGTAAGAAATGCTGGTCAGTGGGGCAGTAAATTTGCTTATAGAGTAAGTTTAAGTCATACTGAATATGATGAATGGTCATACGATATCAATAATAGTGGTGGTGTTGGCGGATACAGTGAACCAGCAACGGTAAGACGTTGGTTAGCTACTCCTTCATATCCATTCCAAAACTTTGATACTGTATATGACGATCCAGTAGGCGGTGTTGACAATAACCCTGCTACTGAAAATTCACCAGTAAATCTTTACTCTGATGTATTTAGCACCAAAATGGAGTTTCGTCCTGACCTTAAATCTACTATCACTCTTGCTTTACGTGGAACAGAATCTGACGTAATAGAAATGACAGGTATTGGTAGAGCTTATGGAATCGGCGCGAACTCTATGTCAGAACAGCTTTCATATCAACGCCAGGATGTTCTTGGAGGCGATTTGTATATTAATCTGTTCCGTAACCATAATGCTCAAGATGGTACCTATATTCTTGCAACTGGACAAATTATCTATGATAGATCTGAATCCGTTGCATTCCAAGTACAGCATTCTGTACCATTGGGTAATGGTCAACACTTGACTTATGGTATCGATCATGAAGATAGATCTCCAGATACTGCTGGCAGTATTAATGGAGTCTTTGAAGATTCCGATGACTATACTTCAGATGGTGTCTATGCGCAGTATGAAAATCGTGTAAACGATAATTGGAAGATAGTAGCTGCGATTAGAGGAGATGATAATACGTGGAATGATGATTTACTAGTGTCCCCAAGATTCGCAGTGGTATATAATCCAACTGCTACGGGACAAGTAAGGTTTACTTACAATAAGTCAATCGAGGTTCCAGGAAATTATCCGAAAAATCTAGATATTACTCAATATGCTAATTTCTTATCATTAGCAGGAGTACCTGATTTTTCAGGATTACTTGGATTCCAACCTGACTTTAATTTACGTGCAATGGGTGCAAGAGATGGATACAACTATCATAAAGGTACGAATGGGGTAAACTCATTTCGTAGTAATTGGTCACAACATCCTTATTTAGGTGGTAATATTAACCATAATTGGGATATGGGTGACGCAAACTTCAATGCAGTTGTATGGCCTACTCTAGCTACTTTCATTGGTGGTGGATTTTTACAAGGTGCTAGTGGACAAGCATTGTTAGCAGGATACGCTCAAGGCGTTGGTGCTGCTTATGCTGCCGCTACAGGTGATGTTGCCGGTGCTGCTGCTTATGGTGCAGCCGCTGCTGGTGCAGCTGCCGCTGATTTCCAAACACTAATGGGTGTAACTCCAAATATCGCTCATGTAACAGCGCAGTTTCTTCCTTCTGCTGGTGCTTTTATCCCTTCAGACGGTGCAAACGCAATGAATGTTGAGAAGAATGATCACACAACTCGTGACGTATACGAAATTGGGTATAAAGGACAAGTTGGAGACGGTATGGTATTAGGTGTTGATGTATGGACTACTGAAGTTCATGATTACATCGGTGCCCTAACTAACATGTCTCATAGTGTAATCATGGCCGCAGATGGCGCAGACTATGTTGCAAAATTAATGACTGCAATGTATGGAAACGCTAACCTAACAGGGTTTGTTAACTTGTTAGATAGTGCTGCTGCTGGTGGAAATGGCAACGGAATTGGTGCCGATGATCTTGCAGTATTGTTGCAGGTCAAGTAGGTATGATTCCAGTTGGAAACGTTTCTCCAGATCACTCACCATATGGTGCTGACATGATCTTTGGATACGGTAAAGTTAGAATCATTCAGACTTAGCGGTATGGATCTTTCATTAAACTGGTATCCTAGGAAGTTTGGTCTTTTTGGAGTGCAATGTCTTATATAAATAAAGAGAAATTAGGTTCCAAATGTTGATGAAGAAGGTTTTAAACATGAATACTCCAAAGATGAAACTTGGTGGTGGATCAATATTCTGGCGATGGCCATGGATATGGACTTAGACTACGTTATCAAGATTCATATAATATGGATGGATCAGTGTATGCTGGTAAAGTCGAATCTTTCTACACTTTAGGTGTAAATGCAAGTTTCGATATTGATCAGCTCCTGGTTTAAAAGTTACCTTAACAGTTGACAATATTACTGACCAAGTACACCGTGAAGCATTCCAAGGTGCTTTAATGGGTAGATGGGCTTCAGTAAGACTCGGATATGATTTTTTAAATTTTAGACGTAATTGATATAAAAAAAGCCCTCATTTTTTGAGGGCTTTTTTTTTTCTAATCTTTCCCGACTTTTTGCCAGGGCAATGCTACCAGATCTACATTTCCTCCGGTAAGAAGAAGAACAACTTTCTGTCCTTTAAATCTTTCTTTGTTAGCAATTACACTCGCAAGCGTAAGAGCACACGATGGTTCACAATAATTTTCATTTGTTCCCAAATCAATTTAGTTGTTTCAATAATTTCGTCTTCTGTTGCTAAAATAATATCGTCTAATTTTTTTTAATGATTGGAAGGGTAAATTCACCAACAATCGCCATTAATCCATCTGCAACCGATTCTCTGTGTTCATGGAATACGTTTATTGGCTTTAAACATAAAATAGGTATCATCTACATTTTTTGGTTCAGTACCAATGATCTGTGCTTGAGAACCAAGGCCTTTTAAGCAATCGAAATACCGCTAATAAGCCCTCCAC
>BPEH01000005.1 GCA_019654715.1 Fidelibacterota bacterium
GGCCTCATCTACATTTTGAAATTTGGAAAGATGGAAAACCAATTAATCCATTATCTTTTTTCCCAGATTATTCAAAAAAATCTGATAAATTGGAAACAAAAAATAATGAGTAATAAATCTACCAATAGCCAAACAATAGTTGCTGAAGATGTTCAAATCGATGGTGATATGAATTTATCTGGTAATATTACAATCTATGGGGAAATAAGAGGATCAGTATCTACACATGGTTCAGTACAGCTTGCAAAAAATGGAAAAATTTTTGGAGATGTTAAAGCAACTGCTATTCAGATGAATGGTTATGTTGAAGGTGACATTTACATTAATGGCACTGCGGAATTGTTAAGTAATTGTGAGTTAGTGGGAGATTTAAGATATAAAGTTTTAAATATTCAAGACGGAGCACAATTTTCTGGTAGATGTGAGATGATTGATAGCGAAATCGATTCTGATTTAACTGGATGAAAAAAGATAATAAATCTTTTATTTCTATTCTTGCAAAAGATTATTCTCTTTCCACCGCTTTTTTTTCAACAATAATTTTTTTTGGGTTATTAGGATTTATTTTGGATAAATATTTTAATCTAGAATATGCACTTATATTTGGACTTTTTCTGGGAATTATAATTGGTTCTTATCAGATTTATAATTCAATAGTAAAAAATGATTAAAAATCTACATTTTTGCTATTTTCAGATTGATTTTTTTTTATTAGGTTCAAGCGATGTTAATTGATAAAACCGATACTAGTCATAGCAAAGATCCAGCCGAAGTTGCAATAGATCATGTTGCAAATTCTTACGATCATATTATATTACATCTTCCATCACTTGGGGTTTTTGATTTTTCCATTACAAAACATGTTTTTTTGCTAATCTTAGTAGCATTAATTACAGTTTCATCGATGATTTTTTTGGTACAAAACTATATTTCCAGTAAAACAAAAATACCAGGAAAGACCATGAATTTTATCGAAATGATTATTCTCTATATGAGAGAGAATGTTTTAAAAGGTTTTATTGGTGAGAAATATTATAAGGATTGGGATGCCCTCGTATATACAATATTCTTTTTTTTTCTTATTGGTAATTTTTTGGGTTTAATACCTATTTTTGATTTCCTAGGTTTTATTAATTATTTAGCTGGAGGAATTCCAGTGGTAAAAGATTTAATACATGGAGGCAATACTGTAACAGCCAATATTAATTTAAATTTTGCCTTAGCAACTATTACTTTTTGTGCATTTACTATTGCAGGCATCAGAAGATATGGATTTTTTCACCATTGGAAAAATTTAGCTCCACCAGGATTAGCATGGCCATTATATTTTATTGTTGTACCAATTGAGGTCATGGCAATGCTTATTAGACCTATCTCTTTAACCCTTAGGTTAGCAGGGAATATGATGGGAGGGCATTTAGCTCTAATCATTTTTACTCAATTATTTATTATTGAAATCGCGAAAAATTATGGTATTTTTGCTGCACTTGGTGGTAGCATATTTTCAGTTTCACTATCAATTGGAGTAATTCTTTTAGAAATTATAGTAGCATTTATACAAGCATATGTATTTGCTTTATTAACAGCTGTTTATATAGGAATGGGTGTCAACGTTGATCATTAACAAAAAAGGAGTATGAAATGGGAGCAGGTTTAGCAGCTATCGGTGCTGGCATAGGTATCGGTTTAATTGGTATGGGAGTTGCAGGTGCAATTGCTAGACAACCAGAAGCCAAGGATGAAATCAGAGGCCAAACGTTTATTTTGGCAATTTTGGTAGAAGGGACAGCTATTTTGTTAGGGCTGTTATCTTTATTTATTGGTTAATAGGTAGAAAGAAAGGAAAATATGGATAATCCATTGTTTATAATTGATCCAGGTCTATTTATCTGGTCAATAATAATCTTTTTATTAGTCTTGTTTATTTTAAAACGATATGCATGGACACCTTTACTTAATTTTATTGATGAAAGAGAGAAAGAAATTTCTGATTCTTTAGCAATGGCAGAAAGTGCCAAGGCAGATCTTGAACAAGTAAGAGAAGAATCAGAAAAAATTCTTAATGAAGCAAAAAATCAAAGTAAATCTATCGTTAGTGATGGCAAACAAAGAGCTGAGCAGTCTGCTAATACGATTCTGAATGATGCAAAACAAAAATCAGATGAATTTGTTCTTGATGCTAAAAAGAAGATTGATGTTGAAAAGAAAAGAGCCATTAAAGAGATAAAAGAAGAAGTTGTTGATTTAAGTTTAGATTTAGCATCTCAGGTTTTACAAAGAAATGTTAAAGATGAAGATAATAATAAGTTTGTTCAATCATCTCTTAAAGAAATTAATACTGATGAAGCAAAATCATAAAAAAATAAAGATATATTCGGAAGCATTTTGTTCTCTAGTAACAAATTTTCAAGAATTTCAAACAACCAAAATTATGTTGAATGATTTTGTAGTTCTTATGAAAAAAGATTCAACAATTAGTGCATTTTTACAATCTAAATCAATTGATAGAAGTCAAAAAGTAGGAATCTTTAAAAATGCATTAAATGATGTTATTAATAATGATTTGTTAAACATTATTATAGTAATGGTTGAAAATGATGATATTAATTTGTTATCAGATGTGAATAAAAATTTTCTTTCATTAGCGAAAGAAAAATTAAATGTTGCCTATGTTGAAGTAGTTGCATCATTTGATATGGCAGATGATTCTAAAAATAATCTTTTACAAGAATTAAAAACAGCTACGAACAAAGAAATTGATCTTAATTTTTCTGTTGATAAGAGCCTAATTGGTGGATTAAAGATCAAGGTAGATGACATGTTGTTTGATAGTAGTTTGAAAACAAAATTAGAAAATGCAAAATTAAAATTAATAGGGGTGTAAATGGAAATTAAAACAAATCAAATTGGAGACTTATTACGAAATCAGATAAAAAATATTGATAGTGATATTGATATTAACGAAGTAGGTGAAGTCTTAGAAGTTGGAGATGGTGTTGCTAGAACAAGTGGTCTTGGTAATATTATGAGTTCTGAACTCGTAGAGTTTCCAAATGGTGTTTTTGGAATGGCATTAAACTTGGAAGAAGAAAATGTAGGAGCTGTATTATTTGGAGATAGTAGTCTAATCAAAGAAGGAGATACCGCAAAAAGAACTGGAAGAGTTGCTGAAGTTCCTGTTGGAGAAGAATTATTAGGTAGGGTTGTGAATCCTTTAGGTCAACCTTTGGATGGTAAAGGTCCTATTAATGCAAAAGAAACACTCCCAATTGAGAGAAAAGCTTTAGGTGTAATGTCAAGATCTCCTGTGAACGAACCTTTACAAACAGGGTTGAAAGCAATAGATAGCATGATTCCTATTGGTAGAGGTCAAAGAGAGCTTATTATTGGAGATAGACAAACAGGTAAATCGGCAATTGCAGCAGATACTATTATCAATCAGAAATCATCACATGATACAGATAGTCCTGTTCATTGTATTTATGTTGCAATTGGGCAGAAAGCATCAACTGTTGCAAAACTAGTAGGAGAACTCGAATCAAATGGTGCAATGGACTATACAACAGTGGTGGTTGCTAATGCATCAGATCCTGCACCGCTTCAATATATTGCTCCATATGCTGGATGTGCAATGGGTGAATATTATCGAGACAATGGAATGCATGCATTAATTATCTATGATGATTTATCAAAACAAGCCGTTGCATATAGACAAATGTCATTAGTTTTGAGAAGACCTCCAGGACGTGAAGCATTTCCAGGTGATGTTTTTTATTTACACAGCAGACTTCTTGAAAGAGCATCAAAACTTGCTAAAGATTTAAAATCTGGATCATTAACTGCGCTTCCAATTATTGAAACACAAGAAGGAGATGTGTCTGCATATATTCCAACAAATGTGATTTCCATTACTGATGGACAAATATATCTCAATACAAGTTTATTTAATGGTGGTGTTAGACCAGCTGTTGATGTTGGATTGTCGGTTTCCAGAGTTGGAGGGAATGCTCAAATAAAAGCGATGAAAAAAATTGCTGGTAAATTGAGATTAGATTTAGCTCAATTTAGAGAATTAGAAGCATTTGCAAAATTTGCTTCAGATTTAGATGAAACAACGGCATTACAAATTACCAGAGGACGTCGAATGGTAGAGATATTAAAACAAAACCAATATGTTCCAATGTCTGTTTCTAATCAAGTAGTCATTATTTATGCAGCTGGAAAAGGTTATTTAGATGATGTTGATCTTGATAGAGTAAAAGAGTTTGAGGTAGGATTGCTTGAATACTTTCATACCAAACATTCTGATTGTCTAGATCAAATTAGTCAAGAAGGTGATATTAGTGATGATTTAGAGAAAGCAATGAATACAGGAATAGAGGAATTCAAAAAAACATTTTAAAATGGCTAATCTTAAAGATATTCAACAAAGAATTAAATCTGTAGGCAGTTTACAGAAGGTGACTAAAGCTATGAAAATGGTTGCAGCTGCTAAAGTAAAAAGAGCACAAGAGAGAATGGAAATTTCAAGACCATATTCAAAAAATGTGCAAGATTTGATTTGCAGAATTCTACCTGAAATATCTTCCTCAAATGTTGATTTGATTGAGAAAAGAGAGATCAAAAATAAAGGATTAATTGTTATTACAAGCGATAGAGGTTTTGCTGGTTCTTTTAATTCTAGCGTCATTAGGTTGGCTGAAAAGGAAATTGAAAAAATTGGTAAAGAAAAAGTTCAATTATTTTGCTTAGGAAAAAGTCATCAGAATATTTTTCTAATAGAAAATATAAGGTTAAAGAATCATTCTATGACTTTTGGAAAGATATGAATTTTTCTACTGCATCGGATATTGCAAATGTATTTATTGAATCATTTACTAGCGGTGAAGTTGATGAAGTGAATGTGATTTATAATAGATTTAAAAGTCTGGCATCTCAAGACTTAATGATGGAGAAGGTTCTACCAATTGATTTCACAAAAGATTATAATGTTAAAAATTATAATTATGATTATGAACCAAGTCGAGAATCAACTATCCAAACATTAATGCCAAAGCATGTTAAAGTACAAATGTGGCAACAAATGTTGGAATCATATAGCAGTGAAGAGGCTGCTAGAATGATAGCGATGGATAATGCAACAGAAACGCTAAAGAAATAATTAAAGAATTAAAATTAGAATTTAACAAGGCGCGTCAAGCAGCAATTACAACAGAGATGTTAGAAATTTTTGGGTGGGGCAGAAGCATTAGCAGATTAAGGGGTTAGAATGAATAAAGAAGGTAAAATATTACAAATTACTGGAGCAGTGTAGATGTAAATTTGGAGATGGAATCTACCAAAAATTATGAATGCTCTATCTATTAAAACAGATGATGGATCAGATTTAGTATTAGAAACTGCTCAACTTTTAGGAGAAGGTGTTGTTAGGACGATTGCTATGGATTCTCCCGATGGTCTTGTTCGAGGATCGACAGTTGTTGATATGAATCAACCAATTTCTGTCCAGTAGGTCAAGCAACTTTAGGTAGGATGTTTGATGTCTTGGAAATCCAATTGATAAAAAAGGTGAAGTTAAAATGAAAAAAGTTTACCAATTCATAGACCAGCACCTCTTCAAGAAGATTTAACAACATCTTCTGAAATGTTTGAGACTGGAATTAAGGTTGTTGATTTAATGGAACCTTATACCAGAGGTGGAAAAACTGGATTATTTGGAGGAGCGGGTTTTGGTAAGACAGTATTGATTCAAGAATTAATTCGAAATATTGCAACAGAACATGGTGGTTTTTCTGTTTTTGCTGGTGTTGGAGAACGAACAAGAGAAGGTAATGACTTATATGCTGAAATGACGAATCAGGTGTAATTAATAAAACTGCTCTTGTTTTTGGCCAAATGAATGAACCTCCAGGTGCACGTTGAGAGTTGGATTAAGTGCTTTGACTATGGCTGAATATTTCAGAGATGATGAAGGTAGAGATGTGCTGCTTTTTGTAGATAATATTTTCAGATTACTCAAGCTGGTTCTGAAGTATCAGCACTTTTGGGTAGAATGCCATCTGCTGTTGGATATCAACCTCCCTTATCTACTGAAATGGGAGATTTACAAGAAAGAATTACATCTACTAAAAAAGGATCTATTACATCTGTTCAAGCTATCTATGTTCCTGCAGATGATTTAACTGATCCTGCGCCTGCGACAGCTTTTGCGCATTTAGATGCTACTTCTGTACTTGAAAGAAAAATTGCAGAGTTGGGTATTTATCCGGCGATTGATCCCTTAAATTCTACTTCAAGGATTCTGGATCCGAGAGTAGTGGGAGATAGACACTATAATGTTGCAAGATCTGTCCAAAGTACTTACAACAGTATAAAAATTTACAAGATATTATAGCTATTCTTGGGATGGATGAATTGTCTGAGAAGATAAATTAGTCGTTTCAAGAGCTCGTAAAATGCAAAAATTTATGTCTCAAACCCTTTTTTTGTAGCTGAACAATTTACTGGATTGGAAGGAAGATATGTAAAATTAGAAGATTCTATTGCAGGTTTTGAAGCAATACTTAGTGGTGAAGTTGATGAACTGTCTGAAAATGCGTTTTCATATGTAGGATCAATCGATGAAGCAATCGAAAAAGGGTAAAAAGTGAACAAATCCTTTCAATTAGATATAGTTACACCAACCAAATCATTTACTTTTGATGATGTAGTATATGTTGAATGTCCTGGCACTGAAGGATATTTTTGGGGTTTTAAAAAATCATACTAATTCGATTATTGATTTTAAAAAAAGGAATAATATCGGTAAAAACCGAAGATAATAATTTAAAATTTACCTGTTCTTCTGGTATTGCTGATATTAATTCAGATCCTTCTGATGATTTACCCGATAAAGTATTATTACTACTTGAAAATGTACAAGAATTACAAGAATAATTATTAGATTAAAAATATATGCCTTCTAGAACACATAATTGTGGTGAATTAAACAAGACTCATATTAATTCTAGTGTTACACTTGTGGTTGGGTTAATTCTCTACGTACTCATGGAAAGATAATCTTTATTGATATTAGAGATCGATATGGAAAACCAGATAATACTTGATAAAAAAAATTTAATTAATAAAGGAAATTCATTATCAAATGAAGATGTAATTACTATTTCTGGTAAAGTAAATGCTAGAACAAAGGATTTTGTTAATAAAGATATTTCGACGGGAGAAATTGAAGTTATAGCCAATAAATTACATATATTAAGCATTTCTAATCCACTTCCAGTTCCTATACATGACAGGGAAGCTTCAACTGAAGAACATAGTTTAAAAATATCGCTATCTTGAATTAAGAAATAAAACTTTACAGGAAAATTTTAATAAAAAGACATAATGCAGCTCAGGTTGTAAGAAATTTTCTTTCAAAAAAGATTTTATAGAAATTGAAACTCCTGTATTAATGAAATCTACTCCAGAAGGAGCAAGAGATTATCTAGTTCCTAGTAGAATTCATCAGGGAAAAATTCTATGCACTTCCACAATCTCCTCAAATGTATAAACAATTGTTTATGATTTCTGGACTTGATAAATATTTTCAAATTGTTAAATGTTTTAGAGATGAAGATTTAAGATCAGCTAGACAACCTGAATTCACACAAATTGATCTTGAAATGAGTTTTGTTGATGAACCAGACGTAAGAAATCTTGTGGAAGATTTAATTACAACTTTTTTAAAAAGGTTAATAATGCAACAATTAAAAAACCATTTCCAATCTTATTTTATCATGATTCAATAAATAAATATGGTACTGATAAGCCTGATCTTAGGTAAAAAGATGGAATTAAATAGCTTTAAAGAATTCTCGGATCAGTCTGATTTCAAGTCTTTTAAGGGTCTTAAATATGAAAACAATGTTATCTGTTGATGATTCGAGCCACTTTTCTAGAAAAATCATTGATGAATTAGATGATTATGCCCAAATCAATTGGAGCAAAAGGTTTAGCTTGGATGAAATGCAATGGAAAGAATTTAGAAGGAGGAATTTCCAAATTTTTTTAAACAAAATCTTCAGTCTAAAAATTTTATCAAATTACAAACTAAAAAATAATTCTATATGTCTTATAGTAGGTGATAATTCTCAACTTGGGTTTTAAAAATTTTAGGGGTTTGGGAAGAACAAAAATTGCACAGATGCTTAATCTTTGTGATAATACAATATTTAAACCAGTATGGATTGTTGATTTTCCGCTATTTAAATGGGGTAAAGATCAAAAACGTTTTGAATCAGTAAATCATCCTTTTACAGCTCCAAAAGATAGTGATTTTAAAAAAGTTTCTTCAAATCCAGAGAAAGTACTTTCTAAAGGGTTTTGATATTGTAATCAATGGCTATGAAGTTGCAGGGGGATCTATTAGGATTCATGATGATAAAATGCAGAAACAAATTTTTTAAATTATGAATATCAAAAAAAAAAGAGATTAATGACAAATTTGGTTTTTTCATTGATGCTCCCCAAATTTGGAACTCCTCCACATGGAGGCATTGCATTTGGATTTGATAGATTATTTTATGTTGTTATGTGGAGTGAACAACATTAGAGATGTTATTGTTTTTCCCAAAAAACTACATCTGCATCTGCTCTTATGGAAGATGCTCCAAATACTATCTCTAAAACCCAATTAAATGATTTAAACATAGCTATTAAGAAAAATGAAAAAGACGTTTGAGAAAAAAGGCATAGATCTTATTTCTCTATATGGTATTAGCGATCAAAATATCACCTTTATTGAACAATATCTTCCTGTTAGTATTGATATACGTGGTGATAGTTTTTTTTGTAAAGGTCTAAAAAAAAAATATCGAAGACTTTTCAGTAGTATTAAGTCATATGATAGAATCTGTTAAAAAAGGCAATAATATAAGCACTAAAGATATCAAACAGTTATTGGCAATGAATGTAAAGGATTTAAATCCTAAGAATAATATTGATGACGTTTTATTTTATGGAAAAAAAGGTCCAGTATATGCTAGAAGCGTTGGGCAAAAGAATTTGTTAAAGGCATTTTTTGAAAATGAGATTGTGATTTCAGTTGGACCAGCAGGTACTGGAAAAACTTTTCTAGCTGTAGCTTTATGCTATATCTTTGCTCAAAAAAACATGAAATTGACAAAATTGTGTTATGTAGACCAGCGGTAGAAGCTGGTGAGAATCTAGGATTTCTACCTGGAGTTTTACGCGACAAAATTGATCCATATCTTGCGCCTCTTTATGATGCACTGAATGATTTGCTTCCCCAAAAAAAAAAGTTCAAACTTTGATTAATAATAAGATTATAGAAATCATTCCTTTGGCATATATGCGAGGTAGAACAATTAATAGAGCAGGGAATGATATTGGATGAAGCACAGAATGCTTCTCCTATACAGATGAAGATGTTTTTAACAAGACTAGGAATTGAATCTAAAGCAGTTATTACAGGTGATATATCCCAAATTGATTTGCCAAAGAAAACTAATTCTGGTTTAGTAGAAGTTTTAAAGATTTTAAAAAATATCAAAAGTATTGGAATTATTAAATTAGATGAAAGTGATGTAACAAGGCACGAAATAGTCAAAGATATAATTAATGCCTATTCAAAGTTAAAAAAATAGAAAAAATAAATTATGACAAAAGTATTTGAAACTATCTCTGAAAGAAAACACGAACAGGTTGTCTATTGTAATGATCCAAGTTCTGGATTAAAAGCAATTATTGCAATACATAGTACTGCATTAGGTCCTGCACTAGGTGGATGTAGAATGTATCCTTACAAAAATGAAGAAGACGCCCTAGTTGATGTATTGCGACTGTCAAGAGGCATGACTTATAAAGCATCGATTGCAAATTTAAACTTAGGAGGAGGCAAAGCGGTTATTATCGCAGATCCTGAAAAAGATAAATCAGAAGTATTATTACGATCATTTGGGAAATTTGTTGATAGTTTAAATGGAAAATATATTACAGCAGAAGATGTAGGAATGTCTGTACATGATATGGAATATATAAGAATGGAAACTAAACATGTTACTGGAATCAAAAGAGCAATGGGAGGTAGTGGAGATCCTTCAATATTAACTGCACTTGGTCTTTATATTGGAATGCAAGCTGCGTTAAAGAAAAAACTTAATATTCTCAATATAAAAGGTTTAAAAGTTGGTATTCAAGGGTTAGGGAAGGTTGGATACTATTTATGCAATCATCTTAAAGATGGCGGAGCAGAAATTTATGGTTATGATGTTGATAAAGATAAATTAAATAGAGCTACTGAAGATTTTGGTCTTATTCCTGTATCTAATGATGAGTTATTATCTATGGACTTGGATATTTTTTCACCTTGCGCATTAGGAGCAATCGTTAATCCTAATTCTATTAAAACCTTGAAATGTTCTATTATTGCTGGCGCTGCAAATAATCAATTAGAAAAAGAAACCAGAGATTCAAAATTATTATTAAAAAAAGGAATTATGTATGTACCAGATTATGTAATTAATTCTGGTGGATTAATGAACGTTGCAAATGAGCTTCAAGGTTATAATCAAGAAAAAGCTCGCTACCAAGTTGAAGGTATATACCACATTTTGATGAGAATTTTTGATTATGCAATTGCAAATGATATATCCACCCTTAAAGCAGCCAATCATCTTGCTGAAAGAAGAATTAGTGAATTTGTTAAATGGAATCACAAATGGATGAAATAATAAATTTATATGGCTGAAAAACAACAACGGAAAAAAGCAAGAGAAGCAGTATTGCAGGCGTTATATGCGAAATATTTATCTAGCGAAGATCAAAATAAGGTACTTCGCGATATTAATAATCGATATAATTTTGATAATCTTACCAAAGAATTTGTTAACGAATTATTTCAAAAAACTATAGATAATAACGAAATGTTAGATCAAAAAATTGAAAATTCATTAGAAAATTGGGATCTTGAAAGAATCAATGTTATAGATAGATTAATTATGCAAATGTCAATTTCTGAAATGTTATTTATGAAACAATATGAAATTCCTTATCGCGTTACAATTAGTTCGGCAATTGAAAATGCAAAAAAATTTAGCTCTGAAGATAGTACTGCTTTTGTAAATGGTGTATTAGATTCCATCTATAAAACATTATAAAAACATGAGTTTTTTAACAAAAATATTTGGTACTAAATCTGGTAGAGAAATCAAGAAAATTTCTCCTCTAATTCAAGATATAAATTCAATCTATGACACTCTTAACGATAAAAATGAAGATTATCTTATTAAAAGAACTAAAGAATTACGAGATGAAGTTATCAAGAAGATTGCTGAACAAGAAACTAAGCAACTAGAAAACTTAGAAGACAAAAAAGAAATACAAAAGATAAGAAAAGAAATTGAAAACAACATTTTATCTAATGTTTTACCTGAAGCCTTTGCTTTAGTAAAACATGCATGTCGACTTCTGTGCGGAAAAAAATGGGATGTTGTTGGGCAAAATATTGATTGGGAAATGATTCCTTATGATGAACAGTTGGTTGGAGGAATTGTATTACATCAAGGAAAGATATCTGAAATGAAAACTGGAGAAGGAAAAACTCTAGTAGCTACTATGCCTATTTATTTAAATGCACTTTCTGGAAGAGGGGTTCATGTTGTTACAGTTAATGATTATCTAGCACAACGTGATGCAGAATGGATGGGTAAAGTATTTGAAACTTTAGGAATGTCAGTTGGATATATATTGAATTCAATGACTCCAGAAGAAAGAAAAAAAGCCTATAACTGTGATGTGACTTATGGGACTAATAATGAATTTGGATTTGATTATTTAAGAGATAATATGACGATTGATTCTGAACATTTAGTACAAAGATTACATCATTATGCAGTAATAGATGAAGTAGATAGTGTATTAATAGATGAAGCTAGGACTCCATTAATAATTTCTGGACCTGTAGAGACAACAATTAATCAGTCTTACATAGATTTACGTCGTCCAGTACAATCTTTAGTTCATCAACAGAATCAATTAGTATCTGAACTTGTAAGAAAAGCTGAAGATTGTTTAAAATTAGAAAAACCATCTCAGGAAGATTTAAATAATGCCGGTACATTATTATTAAAGGCCAAGAGAGGATTACCGAAACACAGAATGTTACAAAAACTATTTCAAGAACAGGGTAATTTAAAATTAGCCAATAGTGTTGAATCTGGATATATCGCTGAAAAGAAATTACATGAACTTGATGAAGATCTTTATTTTGCTATAGATGAGCATTCTAATAGTGTTGATTTATCTGATAAAGGTAGAGAATTTCTGTCTCCTGATAATCCAGAAACTTTTACAATTCCTGATTTAGGAGAAATGTTAAGTGACATTGATGATGATAGTTCATTGTCTGATAGTCAAAAGAAATTAAACAAAGAGAAATCCTATCAATTACATTCACAAAGAAGCAGTAAAATTCATTATCTAAACCAATTGCTAAAAGCCTATACATTATTTACTAAAGATATAGAATATGTTGTTCAAAATGGCCAAGTCTTAATTGTTGATGAATTTACAGGTAGAATACTTCCAGGTAGACGATTTAGCGGGGGACTTCATCAAGCCTTAGAAGCAAAAGAAAATGTAAAAATTGAGAAAGAAACCCAAACATTAGCTTCGATAACAATACAAAATTATTTTAGAATGTATGATAAATTATCTGGTATGACTGGTACTGCAGATACTGAAGCCGCTGAATTTGAAAAAATTTATAATCTTGGAGTTACTGTTATTCCAACTCACAAACCAATCATTAGAAAAGATAATGATGATGCAATCTATAAAAATAAACGTGCAAAGTATAAAGCAGTAATTAACGAAGTCTCTGATTATTTTAAAAATGGTCAGCCAGTATTAATTGGTACAATTTCGGTTGAAGTATCAGAGTTATTATCAAAAATGTTAAAACAAAAAGGTATTCCTCATAATGTATTAAATGCTAAACAACACCAAAGCGAAGCCGAAATCGTAGCAAATGCTGGTTTGAAAAAAGCAATTACTATTGCAACAAATATGGCTGGAAGAGGTACTGACATTAAATTAGGATCTGGTGTAGAAAAACTTGGCGGTTTACACATTATTGGTACTTCTAGGCATGAATCTAGACGTATTGATTTACAATTACGCGGTAGATCTGGAAGGCAAGGAGATAATGGGTCATCTAAATTCTATGTTTCTTTAGAAGATGATTTAATGCGATTATTTAATATGGATGCTGTTGCAGGAGTGATGGATCGAATGTCATATGACGAAGACCAAGAATTAAGTGCTGGATTATTAAACCGAGCCGTTAGTAATGCACAGAAAAAAGTAGAAGAAAGAAACTTTGGTATTAGAAAACACCTATTAGAATATGATGATGTTTTAAATCAACAACGTGAGATAATTTATGATCTAAGAAACAAAGCATTACTTTCAGAATCGATTAAACCATCAGTAGAAGAATTTATCTATGATTTTGTTTATAATATTTTTGATAATCTTGATATAAAAGATATTAACAATTGGGACTGGCAAGCCTTGAATCAAGATTTGATGTCTCATTTGCTAATTGAGATTGATGAATCAAGTTTGAAAAATAGTCAGGATAAAGAACAAATTGTAGAAACAGTATACAATCTTGCAATGGATTATTACACAGAGAAGGAACAATTAATTCCATTAGAACTTCTCAGAAAACTAGAAAAATTTATTGTTTTAAGAACAATTGATGAAAAATGGAGAAATCATCTACTTGCAATGGATCAATTAAGAGAGGGAATTGGTTTAAGAGCATTTGGTCAGAAAAATCCTTTGATAGAGTATAAATCTGAAGCTTATACTTTCTTTCAAGAATTAATGATTAATTTACAAAGCTCTGTTATACAGAGGATATTCCATGCACAAATACAAGATTCGTCTAACCAACAACAGGAAAATCCATTAGAAAAAAACATTAATTTAAGTCATCCAGATGTAGAAAGTATTCCTCCTGCAGATGTAGAAAGTGTTCCTCCTTCTGTTGATGAACCATCTAAAAAACAAGATATTGTTAACATACCAAAAGTGAATTCGGAAGAAAAAATAGGTAGAAATCAAAAAATCAAGGTACGAAATTCTAATGGAGATGAAATAGAGATTAAATTCAAAAAATTAGCGTCTTATATAGAAAAAGGATATCAACGTGTCGAATAAAAAAAATAATTTACATTTTTCTACCAAATCAATTCATGTCGGAAATGATACAGATGAAACTGGTTCAGTTGTTGTTCCAATTCA
This sequence comes from Fidelibacterota bacterium, assembly GCA_019654715.1. GTDB lineage: Bacteria > Fidelibacterota > Marinisomatia > Marinisomatales > Marinisomataceae > Marinisoma. Next base: position 14,314 of record BPEH01000005.1, read on the forward strand.
TTTAACCTCAACCTTTAGACAACCATTATTTGCAAGCACCGAAAAATTTGTTTACTCCAGAGTTGGTAGTCCTACAGTAAAAAAACTAGAAGAAAATCTTGCAATGCTAGAAAATGCTGATTATGCATATGCATTTTCATCTGGAATGGCTGCAATGACTGCAATTTTTACAATGTTCAAACCAAATGACCATATTATTATATCAAAAAATGTTTATGGTGGAGTTTTTAGACTTGTGACACAAGTTTTGAATAATAATGGAATTGATTTTGAATTTATTGATACTACTGATGTTAAAAACACGGAAAAAGCAATCAAGAAAAATACAAAACTAATTCATCTCGAAACGCCAAGCAATCCATTGTTAGAATTAGCAGATATCAAATCAACTGCACAAATTTGTAAAAAACAAAATATTTTATTAAGCGTTGATAATACTTTTATGAGTCCATATGGGCAAAGACCTCTGGACCTTGGAGCACATATTGTAATGCATAGTTCCACTAAATTTATTAGTGGTCATTGTGATGTTGTTAGTGGTGTGTTGATGATGAACAATAAAGAACTTTCTGAGAAAATTACGTTGATTCAAAATACTGCAGGAGCAATTGTCAGTCCATTTGATGCGTGGTTGTTATTAAGATCAGTAAAAACCTTATCATTAAGAGTTGAAAAACAATTTATTAATGCAGAAAAAATCGCGAATTGGCTCCAAAATAACTCTAAAGTAAAAAAAGTGATTTATCCAGGATTATCTTCTCATAGTCAATTCAAATTAGCTTCCCAACAACAGTTATCACCAGAAGGAAAATCAGTATATGGAAGCATGATATCTTTTGAGTTAGATGAATCCATCGACTTGGATAAATTTGCTAATAAATTAAATATTATTACCCTTGCAGAAAGTTTAGGAGGACTGAAAAGTTTAATATCTTGTCCATATTCTATGACTCATGCTTCTGTTCCAAAAGATGAAAAAATGAAATTAGGGATTACACCCAATTTATTAAGATTTTCTGTTGGTATCGAGCATATAGATGACCTAATTTCAGAACTCGATTTTGCAATCGAACATAATTAAATCTGCTTTTCAAGCAATTTTTTATATATTCCATTTATAGCATGCCGCGGTGGCGGAATTGGTAGACGCGCTGGTCTTAGGAACCAGTATCGTAAGGTGTGAAGGTTCGAGTCCTTTCCGCGGCACTTATGGAAATTATACTATTAGGTGCGATAATTGTTATAGCATTAGTGCTATTTATCACAGAATTTTTTCCAATAGACGTGACGGCATTGGTTGTGTTAGGTTTATTGTTAATTTTTGGGCTTGTAACACCCGAGCAAAGCCTGTCAGGATTTTCAAATCCAGCAGTTATTACAATAGGATGTTTATTTATCATGAGTTATGCTCTCCAAAAATCTCATGTATTAGAATATGTGATAATTAATATCAATAAAATTATTGATCAATCTCAGACATTGGGTATGGCAGTTTATTTATTTTGTATTGGGATTGCCTCTGCTGTTGTGAATAATACAGCAATAGTTGCTATTTTTATGCCTGTTACTATCCGTTTGGCAGATAAATACAATATTAGTCCCTCAAAAGTATTGATTCCATTGAGTTATGCAGCAATTCTTGGTGGTACACTAACGCTAGTAGGAACATCAACAAATTTAATTGTTAATTCTGTCTTAGTTGTTTCAACTGGGGAGTCATTGGGAATGCTAGAATTTGCCAAATTTGGGATTATTAAATTTGTCGTTGGATTAATCTATATTTTTACAATAGGGCATAAGCTTTTACCATCAAGAGTAGCAAAATCGTCTAGTATTACAGATTATAGCCTAGATGGATATTTAACGAATTTAAAATTAATGAAAATTCTCCTTTGTGCGGTAGAACTTTGCTTGATAGAAAGATTAATGAGAATTATGATGTCATTGTATTAGATGTTTTAAGAGGTGGTGAAATTATTACTTCAAATCTAAGAAGTTTAATATTGAAAGAAGGAGATGTGCTTTTTGTAAAAGGTTCTTTTGAGAACTTTCAGAGATTAAAAGAGATTGAAAATCTTGCTTTATTGACGGATGAAAAATTAACACAAGAAGAATTAGAACAAGAAGATCATATTTTGGCTGAATGTTTAGTTACTGATAATTCTGAGTTGATTGGACAAACTCTTCAGGAAGCAAATTTTAGACGCACTTTTGGAAGTTTTGTGCTTGCAATCCGAAGAGAAGGAGAAGTTATTCGAAGAAAACTTACTCAATTTATTTTAAAACCTTTTGATACATTATTAGTATATGGTCCTAAAGATCGTATTAATCAACTATCATCAAGAGAAGGATTTATTGTATTAGGAAAAGTTGATGCTTCTCTTGATAGTCACCCATTATGGTGGCTAAGTATCTTTACGATACTATTTGCAGTAATTATGGCCATTTTTAAAATTATTCCTATAGTCGTTGGTGTTATTTTAGGAGTAATTGCATTGTTATTAGCACGAGTAATTACACCAAATGAAGCCTATTCATCCATTCACTGGCAAGTAATTATAGTAATTGCTGCATTCTTGCCAATGGGAGCAGCAATACAGAAAACAGGACTCGATAAGGATATAGGTCTTTTTATTACAAATATTATTACTATGTTTCCAGATCATTTAATACCCTATATTTTATTAGCTGTTATTTATTTAATTACAATGCTATTAACAGAGATTGCATCTAATGTAGCAACAGCAATTATTATGACTCCAATTACTTTAAAACTAGCTGAACAAGCTAGCTATGAACCTCTTCCATTTATTTTTGCTGTTTGTTATGCAGCTTCAGCTTCTTTCATTACTCCAGTTGGTTATCAGACTAATTTGATGGTATTTGGTCCAGGAGGATATAAATATTCTGATTACATTAAAGTTGGTCTTCCGTTAGGTCTAATTTTATGGATAGTGTCTGTTATAGTTATTCCGATGATTTGGGAATTTAAAAAAGTAGTAGGGTAAGTAATTTAATGAAAATAGAATCAATGATTGATGAATTAGATAATTGGAAATACGACAATAAATCAATTACTAAAACATTTAAATTTTCTTCATACCTTTCTGGAATCAATTTTGTGAATAAGATTGCTCTTTTGGCTGAAAGAATGAATCATCATCCAGATATAAAAATTGGATGGTGCAAAGTAGATATTTTACTGACTACACATGATAGCGGTGATGTAACAAAAAAAGATATCGAATTAGCCAGTCTATGTGATAAAATTCAGGTATAGAATTATTTAACTTTTATAGCGTTTTTTATATACTTTTCTTGCAGCATTTACCATCAACAACTCAAGTATTTTTTTAAATGCTATTACGATATGCCACTGCCATGGAAAGATAAACATTTTCTTTTTCTTATTCAGTGCATTAACAATTTTTTTAGCAGCAACATCTGTTTTAATTACAAAGGGTTTCCATTCTGCTTTCTCTGTCATTTCGCTTTCAACAAAGCCGGGACAAATCAATGTTACATCAATTGTTTTTGGTAATGTTTTTCTCCAACTTTCACTTAAAGCTTTCACTGCAAATTTTGATGCAGCATACGCTCCACCACCAACCCAGGCTATATGGCTTGCAACTGACCCTACAAGAGCAATATGACCGTTTCCTTGTTTAAGCATTGTTGGTAAAAATGGAACAATAGTATTTTGTACCCCAATAACATTTACATTTATTACTTCGTTCATCATTGTTGGATTACCTTTATGTAGCGCATCTAGTTCTCCAAGACCTGCATTTGCAATTACTAAATCAATTCTATTTATTTTTGACAAAAAATCATCTATTGATTCTTTTGTTGAATGTTGATCAGTGACATCAACAGAATAGGTTGTAACTTTAGCGCCCATTTCTTTGCATTTATCAGCAGTGTGATCTAGTTTTTCTTTTCTTCTTGCGCATAATGCCAAATGGACCCCATCTTTTGCGTATTCATATGCAACATATTCTCCAATGCCGCTACTTGCACCTGTGATAAAAATATTCATCGCCACTATTCTACAAATTTATCGGTCATAATTCCATTAAAACTAATTATATTCATTTAAATATGGCCAAAAATAGAATAAATGGATTAGCGCAGTCAATTCTTGAGAGCGAATCAAAGCAACTAAGAAAAGTAGCAAAACAGGTTGATAAAGATATCATTAAAGCTTCTAATCTTATTGCAAAGCATGACGGAAAAGTGGTGGTTTGTGGATTAGGAAAATCAGGACTTATTGCTCAGAAGATTGTTGCAACTTTATGTAGTACTGGGACTACAAGTGTTTTTATGCATGCTTCAGATGCCTTACATGGAGATTTAGGAATTTATAAACCCGGAGATCCAACTATATTGATTTCAAAAAGGGTAATACAGAAGAATTAATTCGTCTGATTCCAATATTAAGAGAATTTGATTCACCACTTATTGGCATTGTTAGCAATATGGATTCATTTATTGCAAAAAATGTTGATATTGTTTTAAACGGGACAATTGATAAGGAAGTAGATCCACTAGGAATTGTTCCTACTGCTAGTTCATTAGTAGCGATGGCTATTGGTGATGCACTTGCATCTGTTTTAATGGTAAAAAGAGGGTTTAAAGAAAAAGATTTTGCCAAATATCATCCAGGCGGTCAATTAGGAAAACAACTAGGACTAACGGTGAAGGATGTTATGCATCCAATAAAAGAAGTTGCAGTCTTAAAAGAAAATAGTTCTTTATCAAATGTAGCAACTCTTATGACAAAAAAACCTTTAGGTGCTGCATTATTGTTAGGAAAAAATAAAACTCTGGAAGGAATTATTACTGAAGGAGATATTCGTAAAGCAATTGCATCTAATAAGAAAAATGGCGATTCAATTAATCCTTTTATTAATAGAAACCCTGTGAAAGTATCATCTTCAATGACGATTCATGATGCAAAGAAATTAATGGAAGATAGACAGTCACAAATTTCTGTTTTACCGGTAGTAGATAATAAAAAATGTGTAGGACTATTAAGATTACACGATTTATATCAAACTAAATTATTTTAAGATTTCAAATTCTTCAGCACCTTCAATTGTAGTTACAAAATCAGGCCCTGCAATTTGTCCAGCAGTGTAAAATCCAGGTTCCACATCATTTTTGCTGATATAATTAGCAAGAGCAATTGGTCCTCTACCACTGAAGATATAAGAATCGCATGTTTTTAACTTTACAACAACTTTATCTCCATTTGAGTTATTAGCCTGACCAAATATATGCATACTGCTTTTTAATCTAGCTTCATATGATGGGTTTCTAAATTTCTTTTTAATCTTTTCTATTTGAGTATTTCTTAAAAAGGGAAGTCTTAAGAGAATCTTATATTTTAGTGAATCATATTTTAATGCCTTTTTCAGTTGGGTATCAGAGAGTGGAGTATAGAACTCAATATTTGGTACTTTAGTAGAATAATATCCACTATAGATATCTGCCCATGTCCAGATTCCAACTTGTATTGGTTTACCATCACCAAAATCAATATTGTGTTTGTTATATAAAGGAGAAACTCTCTTGATTTTACCATTCTTACGAATTAAACATCCTTTGTGCATACGATACATGCCTGTAATTGCAGATCCTGCGCTAAAAGTTCCTCTTCCACTTATTTTAAATGCTAATTTAATTTTATTAGCATCTGGCAATAAAGATTTAAGCTTTAATGCAACAGAATCAGTTGGAAGTGTATCAAAAGCAGTTGCTGGTGAAACGATTATTCCTGCTTTCCTAAATTTATCCCCCATTAAGTAAGCCTTTTCAATAACAGTCATTTCCCCAGTAATATCCAAATAATGTGTTTTTGTTTTAAGACAAGCATTAATCATTTTTTTGAAGGTAAATCTAAATGGTCCTGCAAAGTTTAAAACCAAATCTATATCTTTAATATTTTTACATATAGCATCATTGGACTCTAGATCAAATATGCGGTAATCAAATCCATTTTTTCTGCGAGTGGTTTAATAGACTCTTGTGAGCGACCAGCTAATATAAGATTAATGCCTTGTTCTTTAGCGTATTCGATTGCAAAAGCTGCAGTATGCCCATTTGCGCCATAAAGTAGAAATTTCATTTATTGACTTTCTATCTGACAAGAACCATTTTCATGGTTTTATTATAATCGCTTTCGCCATCAACTTTTGTACGTAATTGATAGAAATAAACTCCACTACTTACATTTTCACCATCATCATTTTTCCCATCCCAAATGACAGTATGTGTACCAACAGATTTATCTCCTTCGTCAATCGTTCTGACTAGCTTACCAATAGTGTTATAAATATATATTTCTACAGGAACTATATTAACCATCAATGATGGAACATCATATTTGATAGTAGTCTGACTATTAAAAGGATTTGGATAATTCTGATAAAGCTTAAATGCATCAGGATTTCCTAGTTGCATCATACCATTGCCAGCCAATCCATCTTTTGAGAATAGTTGGTAATTCATTTGTAGCGTAGCTGCTGGTGTATTCCCATCTATATAGATATACAATTCTTTTTGATCTTGAGATAATCTTCCAAATTCCACTTCATATAATTGATTAATACTATCTTCATTTTCTAGAAGAATTATACCTTCATTTGTATTATTAAGAGAAAACTTTATATACATTCTCATTATTTGCTATCTCAAATCTTCCTGCTGTAATATTGTCTGGTAGTGTAATCTTAATTTGATTTCCAGATAATTCAGGGAGGGAAGTCAATAGGATTCAATTCAATCTCTTCTTCTGATTCTGAAGTTCTTCCTTGAGCTTTTGTCCATTGCCAGTTTCTAGTAAATGCACTTATATCATAGATATCAGCGTTACCATCAAGTGTTGGTACAAGATAAGGTGCTAGTTCCTGTAGCTGGACCAATATCAACGCTTGGCCATGCATTTACAAGTGAATTTAAATCTTCAACATCTACATCCCAGTCATTATCATAATCACCTAGCATAGATGTATAGGTTGTAAATCCACTAATAATAGCATCTGAGTTATTACCACTTTCATCAAATGCGGCAACTTTGAGATAATATTTTGTATAATCATCAAGAGTTAATCCAGTCAATGTTAAATTGGTTAAACCAACATTTTGATAGTGTACAACATCTGCGTTAAGATCTTGATCAGTTGTTCCAATACCCATATAATAGTATGCTATTCCAACATTATCTGACCAACCATCAACGGTGATTGCGATATCAGAAGTGCTTCTTAGATATTCACTATCATGTAAATCATTGATTGTATATGTTCCAGCGGTTGGACCAGTACTATCTAATATATAGCTTGTTTGGCTTGAAATTGTTTCATTACCATCATTATCCACTGCCCCCTACCTTGTAGTACCATTTTTCTCCTTGACTTAAATTATCATGAAGCAATGAATCGACTCCAAAGGTTTGTAAAAAAGACAAATGTTGTATCAGGCCAAGGTGTGTTGATGGAGATGCATAGAAATGTTCTGAATTAATATTGCCCATTGTTCCTTGACCAAGCAATGTTGAATTATCAGCAGTAAAATCATCTGTTTGGCTTGTATATACATTATATGAAGCAAGATCTGATTCGCCATTTCTATTCCAGAAAATAGCTACACCATCATCACTTGCATTCCATACTTCATTTGTTGCATCATATACAAGTTCTGGTTCCGCACTGAGGCCTGAAGGTGCTAATGGGGCACCATCTGTAGATAATTCTCCTGCAGTCAGTGTAAAATTATCAAAGAATGCATAAAACTGATTGGTGGTTTTCATATGAATTGCAACACGAACATTAGAACCAGACCATTGGCTTAGGTTGTATGTTTGCTGTGTCCACGCACCAGCAGTGTCTTCAACATTCGCTAAGTGACAGTAAAGTCAGCAATATTAGTACCGCCAGTAGGGGATAGTAAGACATCATATATTTCAGTACACTACCATCATGCATTCTTGTATAAAAACTTAAAATATTGTCAGTGCCTGGTCTTAACCATAAATCAGGGCTAATAAGCCAATCATCTGCATCGGACCACTAGAACCCATTCCAAGTCCTGCCATCCAGTGACTACCATCAGCTGCTCCAAATCCTGCAGTATAATACCACCAAGACCATTCCTCAGCATCGCCATTCGCATTCACGGTTAAGAATTCATGTACATCTCTTCTTCCATCAGCCCAACCATATGGATTTGTTTCAAATCCTTCTTCCCATAATGTATCTTGTTGTGCTGTTGCCCAAATAATATTGTTCTTTGTCGTAGTATCAGAATTGGTTCCATCAGAAATTGTTAATGCAACATCATATTGACCAGAAGCAGTATAGATATGTGATGGAGATTGATCACTACTTGTAGATCCATCACCAAAATCCCAAGACCATGAAGTCGGAGATCCAGTTGATCTATCATTAAATTGAACAGTTAATGGGAATACTCCAGAGGTCTTATCAGGAGTAAATGCAGCATTTAAAGGCGCAGTAGAAGTAAATCCAGTTGAATAAAACATACCGCGACCATGAGTTCCTGCAGCCATTGCACCATCTGCAGCTCTTCTAACGAGCATATCAGTTCTAACATTAGCCAATCCATCGTTGGATGGATTCCATGTTGGACTTGCAGCAGAAACATCATCGGATACCCATGTTCCAAGTTCAGTAGCTACAATTACTTGATTAAAATTATTTTTATTATATAGTCCCCATCTAATAGGCATGTCAGGTAGATCACCTTCGATATCTATCCAACCATTTGCTCCACCACCACCTATGGTTTCCCAAACAGAAGAAACTCCGTAATTAGAAATGGCAACTAAAATTTGATTATCATCTTCTCCAATATCAATTGATGAAACATAGCCACTCATACCTGACCCGCCAATTTCAGTTGCACTATAGGTAGATGTATGAGCATCTGTAATCTTAAATACGCGTCCACCAGCTGTACCAACAAATAGAACTCCATTTGTATGAGGAGAAACTTTAAATGCAGATGCAGTAGAGCCTAGATTAACATTCATCAGTGTTTTATCAGATAATGTGGTATAACTATTTAGTCGTAATATTGTTGATGCATCAACTGCAGAATAAAAAGCTTTATTTGGACCATCAATCGTGGAAGGATTGATAAAGAATCCAGTGTCACCACCGCTAGCATCTTCATGGTTTGCATATAAAGACCAATTTGTTCCACCATTGGTACTTCTATATATAGTGTTATACGTTGTTGCAGTAAACTGATAATTAGGATCTACTTGATAAATATGTGCGAATGCTCCATCTCCACCGACTCTTTGATTACCGCTTTGAATGCCAGTACCGCTTATTGTCCAAGTACCATTATCTTGGGTTCCACCAAGAACATATTCACTTCCAGCATCTGGATGTAGTGCAACAGAATAGAATTGACTTACATTATATCCTGTATTTCTTTCATTGACTGTAGCTCCTGCATCAGCGGTATAATATACTCCTCCATCATTAGAGAAGATAATAGCATTACTATCAATAAATTTTATATTATGCTGGTCAACATGCATATTGGCAAATTGTGATCCTCCAGAATTTGTAACTTGAGTCCAACTAGCTCCACTATCTGTTGTTTTGAAAATATCAAGTTCACCAGCAAAAACAGTATTTGGGTCATTTGGATCAACTCCAAAAAATTAAATCATAACCTGCTTGACCATTGGCATCTCCCAAAACATTTCCATTAGCATCAATAGGGAATGGGTCAGTAGTTCCAGCAGTATATATAGTCCAATTAGCACCACCATCTGTTGTTTTTGTAATCCAACCAACTTTTTGTGAATTGCTATCTGCAATCATAGCGTAGACGGTATTTGGATCAGAAGGAGCAACTGATAAGATAACTCGGTTCATTGTTCCAATAACACCTAAAGATGCTTTGGTCCATGTTGAACCATCATCAGAATAGAAAATATCTCCTCCACCATCACCATAAACATTGGTTCGTGATCCTGCCCAAATTCTATTATCACTACCCAAGTCTAAATCCATAATTTCATATGGAGTATTATTTGCAGTCATATCCATAACTTGGGTCCAAGTAGATCCACCATCAGTTGATCTCCATAGCCCTGTATTTGCAGATCCATGCCATTGGCCTTCATAATAATGTCCACCAACACCAGCATATACAACACTTGATCCTGATTCATTTCTTACAATAATATCAGTGACATAGTTAAAATTTTCTGTTGAGGTAAGATGAGTCCATGATCCACCACCATCGGTTGATTTCCACATTCCAAGTCCTCGACTTGCTGTAGAAAAGATTCCCATTCTTTCTCCAGTACCTACATACATGATATTAGCATCATTTGGATCAGAAGAAATACTACATACTGCTAAATTGCCCCATGTTCCATCTACTTCACTCCATGTTGGAGCTGAAATAGTAATATCATTGGTGTACCATAATCCTCCACTAACACCAGCTGCCCATAATTTCTTTTTTGTAGAGTCATTTGGATCAATAAGTAAAGCTCTTGTTCTTCCACCAATGGTATTTGGTCCTCTTTCAGACCAATTGACTTCGGTCATACGATTTGCATAAGCCCAACTTGTGCGTTTTTCTTCTGCAATTTCTAAAGCATCCAAAATACGTTCTGTAGGAATAGTGCCTGTATTTGGATCATGAAGCATCAAATAATCATGAGTTCCTTTTAAATCAGGTCGAAGTGCTTTTGGTAGTGCTTTTGATTCTTTGAAAGAAAGCGTATCTCTTTGTAAAAAACTATTGATAAATTGTTCATATTCAACACGTTTCTTTTCATTTAAAAAGTTTCTTATATCTTGTTCAATTGGTTGATATAACACCAAGAATGATATAGTAAATCCAATGATATAATTTATTTTTTTCATATTCTTAATTAACATATATATACCCATCTTGTGAACCATTTACAGTAATGTTATTTCCATCTACATCAAGGAAAATAGTATTAGTATTGTCAAAAATAATTGATGTTGTGCTAGTTACAGTAAATCGACAGTTGCTATCACTCCATCTCCATCTGCTGATGGTTTATCACTTGATAGAGATGATGTATAAATAGTGACTTCTCCATTTGATTCATCTTTAGTAACAATTAACAATGGATCAGTATTGCCTTTTAAGAAATCTCCAAAAGCAACATTACCAATCGTTACAGTACTTGCGTCATATACCAATTTTGCTTGCGCAGCTGCCAATCCAGTTACTCCCATTACTTTTAGACTTAAAGTAATAGTAGTGCCATTGCTTGTATCTGTATATTTTGGATCAATAATAATGGCTGGAGTTCCAAGAGTGCTGACATTAATATATCCAGTCTTAGTTTCTAGATCTGTACCACCTTCTCCTAGCACATCTAATGAAACATCATAACTACCTACTGCAGTATATGTATGCATAGGGTTGGTATCAGTACTTGTATTTCCATCTCCAAAATCCCAAGTAGATTGAGTATAACGAAGCGAATTATTAATAAATTGAACTCTCAAATCAGGAGTGCCGCTAGTAGTAGTTGCTTCAAAATCAGCATTTGGTGGAAGTACAGTTACTGTAATATAATCTGTTTTGGTGGTTGAATCACTTCCTGCTGGTCCTACAACAGTGAGTGAAACGGTATATGTACCAGCTGCTGTATAGGTATGATTATAGGTATAAGTACCACCATCAACTGTTCCATCATTGTCAGCATCCCATTGATGAGAATTAATATCTCCTGTTGATTGAGATGCAAATTGTACAGATAATGGGACTGTTCCCTGATAAAGGGCTACCAGTAAATGCTGCTACTGGAGGAGTATTTCCTGATCCACCATCTCCACCATCATCACTACCGCCACCGCCGCCACCACCGCCGCAGCCTAGTAATACAACTAAAAACGCTAATAATATTTTTTTCAAAATTATTTTCTACCTCTTGGGTGTGAAGATTAATCTACAATAATTATGGCCTTTTTTCCATAATTGTCTTGTTTAAAGCATTATTTTTTTGTAATTGTAATATTTCTGTCTTCTAAATAATTAAGAATATGATGCATACACTGTTCTTTTTTCCCTATTATTTCTGGTGGGAATACTCCTGAATCAATCCATAATTTTCCCAAAATGAGATTAATCGTAGCGGTTGCTGTGTACCCTGTGGTACGCGCCATAGATGATGTTTGAGAGGCTGTATTAAATTCATCATAGAGGTGATATTCAATTTTTTCTGTAGTTCCTTTAATGATAATATCCATTATAGTAAATTCTGCTTCATTTTTTTCTAGCTTCCAATCTTCAAATAATTGTCTTGAGGTTTCTTGAATATTGTTTTTATTAAATAATCCTTTATTTCTATAGTCTACCATCAGTTGTGCATGTTTTGGATAGCGTAATGTTTTTTCTTTCATATTTGGAATATGATTCATAGTAGATAAGATTGATCGCAATCCATCTGTATTAAATGCTTCTAATTTTCCTACTTCTTCAAAAAATATTGTTTCTATTTCAGAGAGCGCTGGTTTTGTTCTCAACTGTCCATTAATCATCATTCTTGCTGGGACGTGTGTATTCTTCAATAACATCGATTGGGGAAAAAGGTGCTTTATAATAAAAAGGGGGAGTAGGATTTTTTGGAAGACCACCAACATAGTATTCAAATGATTCAATGCTCATTCTGGAATTCCAGTAACCAAGAAGATAATTTGGTATGCCAGGTGCAACGCCTGCATCCACAATACTAATAACATTGTTTTTCTTTGCAAGAGGATTCAGATCTAAAACATTTTCTGGAGCAAATGAAATATCTACAACATGTTTTCCGGCTTCGATAATTGTTTTTAATGTTTCATATCCTAAAAATCCAGGAACTGCTAATAAAACAATATCTGCAGGTTGAATCCATTCAGATAAAGCATTTTTATTTTTGACATCTAATTGTTGAATTTGAATAGAATTATTTTGAGACTGAATTTTGGCAAGTGATTTTTTGTTATTATCTGATAAAAATACATCATGATTGTTTGCAAGATCTAATGCCATTGCACTACCAACCATACCAGAGCCAATTTGGAAAATATTAGCCACTTTATATGCGGGATAGACGGGACTCGAACCCGCGACCTCCGGCTTGACAGGCCGGCGTTCTAACCAGCTGAACTACTACCCCATTAATTATTTCTATATAACAATGCATATGGAATTATAATCAAATAACCGATTAACAAAAGTATAGGAGAAAGAGTCAAGCTTTGAAAACTATCAACTTTTCCTAAGTACATTATCAAATAACCCACGATTATAACGAAAACTCCAATGGCAAACAAAACATAATTTTTTCTTTTATATGGCCATTGAAAATTTACTTTTTCTTTATTTTGACTCATTATTATAAAAAGTTAAATGTGTTATACAAAGTTTCCAAAAATATAATTAATTTCTCCGTTCCAAATGGAAAACAAAACCAATAAAAACCCACAATCTATTTTTGCTAATTTATTTGTTCTATTCTTCTTAGCGTTTGTTATTTTTTCTTCTTTAAATAGTAAGTCAATTGAAAGAACAACATTTGTAATTGAAAAAGGAATGTCTTTAAATAATCTTACAAATGTTTTATATGAGCAAGGTATTATTAGTAACAAATCTTTTTTTAAATATTCAGTTGCATTACGTGGTCTTGCTGGGAATATTCCAACGGGGACATTCGCCATAGAAGGGAATGTTAGTAATGCTAGACTAATTCGTACAATTTTTGATGAAGGTCCAATCAGAATAAAAATAACGCTTCCTGAAGGATTAAGATCTGAAAAAGTATTGGAGAAAATTGAAAATACACTTGAAACCCAAAATAGAGGACTTCTTACTGATCTTAGTTTTATAGAACAATTTGATATTGAAGCTACTTCTTTAGAGGGATATTTATTCCCAGATACATACTATTTTTTTCAAGACATGACGATTGAAGAAGTTTTAACAGTAATGATTAATCAATTTTGGGATAATTTTAATCAAACATTAATTGATAGATCCAATGAATTAGGATTTACAATTCATGAAGTTATTACTTTAGCATCTATTATTGAAGGCGAAGCCCTATTTGATAGTGAACGTAGGACTATATCATCAGTATATCACAATCGATTAAGAAAAAATATAAAACTACAAGCAGATCCAACAATACAGTATCTATTCCCAGATGGACCAAAGACATTACGAACAAAACACTTGACAATAAACTCTCCATATAATACATATATGTACTATGGTTTACCGCCAGGGCCAATTAATAATCCTGGTATTAAGTCAATTGAAGCTGCGCTTTATCCAGAGGATACTGATTATTTATATTTTGTTGCCAAAGGAGATGGATATCACTCATTTAGTACAAATCAGTCTGATCATTTAAAGGCGAAACAAGAATATAAAAGACAAAAAAGAATGCAATGAAATTATCAGATTTAAATAATGAACAATTAAAAGCTGTTAAAGCTACTAAAGGACCAGTGCTTGTTTTTGCAGGGGCAGGGAGTGGAAAAACACGTGTATTGACTTATAAAGTGTGGTATTTGATTAAGAATAAGATTTATCTACCTAAAGAAATTTTAGCTTTGACATTTACAAATAAAGCAGCATCAGAAATGAGAGAACGCATCAATAAAAGTATTAAATGTGATGGTGTTACTGTTGGAACTTTTCATTCTATCGGAGCCAGAATTCTAAGAAAATATATTAAAAATTTAGATAAAAGATATAGCAGTGGTTTTACTATTTATGATGGTTCTGATCAAAAATTAATCTTAAAAGAGATCATAGAAGAATTGGATCTTAATAATTATAAAGAATTCAATCCCAATTTGTTACAAGCAAAGATTGATAGCTTCAAAAATGCATCAATGTCTGTTAAAGATGTTCAATCAGAGGCAAATGGTTTCGAAAATAAAAAAATTGCTAAGATATATGATCTTTATTTAGAAAAGTTGATTCAAAATAATGCCGTTGATTTTAATGATTTAATTTTATTGCCTATTCAACTTTTTAAGAAAAATAAATCATCATTAAAAGCATATCAAAATTTGTGGAAATACATATTAGTTGATGAATTTCAAGATACCAACTCTCCACAATTTAAATTAATTAGCTTCCTTGCTGGTGGACATAAAAATATTACCGTTGTAGGTGATGATGATCAATCAATCTATGGATGGAGAGGTGCAAATATTGATAATATTCTCACAAATTTTAAAGATACTTTTCCAAAAGCGGTTGAGATTAAACTGGAAAAGAATTACAGATCAACACAAAGAATTCTTGATGGTGCATGGTCTGTAGTATCTAACAATGCAAATCGTGCTGAAAAGAAATTGGTAGCTACAAAAGGGCAGGGGGAAAGAATATCTTTGATTCCTACTGGTAATGATAAAGAAGAAGCTCTTGCAGTTGCTGATTCTATTAAAAAAGATATCAAAATAAATAAAAGTAAATTTCAAGATTTTGCAATCCTTTACCGCACAAATGCCCAATCAAGAATTATAGAGCAGATTTTCATGAGAGAAGGTTTACCATATAGTATAGTTGGAGGCACCAAATTTTATGATAGAAAAGAAATAAAAAACGTTCTTGCATATCTTATTTTAATTTGCAATCTCAATGATAATGTGGCTTTAAAAAGAATCATTAATTTTCCTGTTAGAGGGATTGGTGAGAAAACAATTAAACTGCTTAATGATTTAGCAAACAAAAAGAAAATATCTTTATTTGAAAGTTTACAGTTTGCTAAAGAATTAAAATTAAGAAATAAGCAATGTGATTCGATTTCAAATTTTTATGATTCAATTAATAAATTCCATGATTTATTAGAAAAATTAGATTGCAAAGAATTATTTCGTGTGATTTTAGAAGAATTTAATATCGAGTACTATTATAAGAATAATCCAGTAGAACAAGATCGTTATAATAATATCCAAGAATTAAAATCCAGTATTGATTATTTCGCCGAAACTTCTGGTGGAGGATTAAGAGAGTTCTTACAAGAAATAGCATTGTACACTGATTTGGATGATTGGAATAGTAAACAAAATTCTATTACACTCATGACTGTGCATGCAGCAAAGGGATTAGAATTTCCCACAGTGTTTATTACTGGATTAGAGCAAGGTCTTTTTCCTTTAATGAGGGTAGATGATTCTAGTGACCAATTTGAAGAAGAAAGAAGACTGTTTTATGTTGCATTGACAAGAGCTATGGAAAAAGCTTATTTGCTTAATGCATATTATAGAAGAAGATTTGGCTCGCAAAGTACTTCATCTTTTATACAATCTGATTTTTTAAATGAAATCAACAAAGATTCATTAAAAGTAAAAAAATATAAAAGTGTATATACTAAACGTATTGTTAATTCAGCTAATGGTAAAACAGTTAAAATGGCTAGAACAGTTACTGAATTTGATGATTTTGCAGTGGGCGATATGGTACAACACAATCTTTTTGGTGTTGGAACAATTATTGTTTTAAATGGTGCTGGAGAGAACCAAAAAGTTGGTATAGAGTTTAAAGATGGTCTAAAAAAGAAGCTAATTGTGAAGTATGCCAATCTAAAAAGGATAGATTAGAAAATTTATTTAATGTAATTTGAATAATGGAAAAATTAATACCATGTAGATTCCATGTCGAAGTTGGATCAGTACTCAAAGCGGAAGGTATGAGAACAACGAAACAACGTTTAGACATATGGGATGAGTTATGTTCAACTGATGATCACAGAGATATTGAAACTATTCTACAGTCTTTAATCAAAAAGAAAATCAATGTATCAAGAGCTACCCTTTATAGAACAATTGATGTATTTGTTAAACATGATTTGTTAAAAAAAGTCTCTCTTGGGAACGGCAAAATTCTTTATGAACATAATAAAAAATCTATCAGCCCAAGACATGATCATATTTTATGTGAGGACTGCGGTGAAATCTTCGAATTTTTTGATAGTAATATTACTATTTTAGAAAATGAAATTGCTAAAAAATTAAATATGAAAGTTACACAAAGAACTCATCAACTTTCTGGTATATGCAATAGTAAAAATTGTTCTCATCTCACTAATTAATTTTTAAATGAAATCTGTTCTTATCAATAATTTGCTTTCTGATGTGAAACTTCAAGGCTTTTACTTATGCATTGAAAAAAAACTGCGAAAGAAAAAAGATGGATCTCCTTATATTGATTTACTACTTCAGGATAAATCTGGTATAATAAGAGGAAGGATTTGGGATAATGTTCATATACTGACTAAAAAATTTGATGTTGGAAATCCGGTTGCTTTAAAAGGTATAACTTATAGTTATGGAGAGAATCTTTTTATAAAAATAAAAAATATTAATAGAGCATCTATTGATAGATATAAAAAATATGGTTTTGTACCATCAGATTTAATTCCTACTTCAAAACAAAATGTGAAACAATTATGGACACAACTCCAGAAAGAAATTAAAATAATTTCAAAGCCACACTTTAAGAAGTTAGTCACTAAAATTTTATCAGATCATAAACAAAAATTTCAAATTTATCCTGCGAGTATTGCATATCACTATAATTATCAACATGGTCTTTTAGAACAGACTGTTTCACTGATGAAAATTGCTAGATTATTAGCAAAAAATTATGCAGTGGATTCTAATTTGTTATTAACAGGAGCTTGCCTTCATCAGATTGGCAAACTTTACTCAATTAATATTGGTTTTTCTGCTGATAAAAGCATTGAAAAACAATTAGTTGGAAATGCTATTTTATCAAGAGATGTTGTTAATGAGTATATAAGAGAAATAAAAACTTTCCCGAAAGAGGATAAAATTCAACTAGAACATTTGATTTTATCTTATCAAGGCAGAAGAGAATGGCAAAGTCCAGTGGAACCGCAAACAATAGAAGCAATGCTATTGCATACAATCAATTATATGGATTCTCAGGTAAATTTCATGAGTAGAAATGAAAAATAGATTACTTATTATATTCTTTTTTCAAAATATTTTCGCACAACATAATATTTCTTATGATTTATCAGATCAATTTGGTATTAATCTTAGCAATAATCAGATTATATGGAATACAGATCAGAAATTTGATAATCTGTTGATTGATTCATCCTCAAAATATTTTAAACAAAAATTTAGCTCCTTTGATTTCAATGATATCAATATTGATTCAACTTACACAAAAAGCAAATTTTCTTATGAATTTGGCGATTATGGTTTGGATGTTCTTAATGTTGGTTTAAAAAAACATTCTCAAGATAGTGATTTCCAGTTTTTAGGATTTAAAAAGAGTTTTTTTGGGAATTATTCTGAGTTTGCCAATTCAAATAGCGGTCCTTTAAGCCTTTTGTATCAATTTGATTATTCAAAGCATTTTGAGAATCATTCCTTAGTTGTTTCAGTAGGATACTTTCAGACAAGTTCAAATTTCTTATTTGATAATCTTGAAGATAACTCGAATAATAAAGAATTTTCTGATTTTTCATCTTTTACTTTAATTGATAGATTTAAAAAAGGTCTATGGAACTATACATTTCAATTCAATCATATTACTAAGCATGATCAACTCTTTTTATTGGAAGAATTATTAGATAACGATATTGATATTGATAGAAACATTATCACAATCAATGCAAATAATGATAAAAATGTTTCAATTGATTTATCTTTAGATAATAAATTTTATTTTGACTTAAGATCACATCAAACAACTCATGATGTTTTACAATCTTATACTCAAAATTCTCTCCATCTAGTTAGTAGCAATAGTTTTAAATCATCAGAGATTAAATATGGGTTTGATTATTTTATGGGAAATTCTCCTTATAAAAGTGATGGTAGTTATGGATCTGAAAATGAAGAAGTGTTACCAAATTTTTATTATGAGCTAAATCATGATTTTGGTAATCAGACTTATTCTCTATCAATGGATATTATGAACAAGCCAACAACATTTTTGTTTGATAATTCCAATTACCAAGAAATTGAAACTTGGAATTCAGTTAATCTACACTATAACATTTATTCTGGTTTCATTTTAGAAACCAATCTAAAATGGACTGAAGTATCAAATTTAACAGCATATAATAAAGCTGATAATTCTTTTACTACTCTTTCTGATGATTTATTATCATTGAAGACAAAATTTGGAATTTCATTTAATAATCATAATTTAAATTTTGCATATTACCACAATTTCTATGATAGTATTATAAGTTCAAATAGATCAGATATTTTAGATATTAATTATGGATTTAAAACATCTTTTGTCAATGAAAAGCTAGGTGTAAATGGAAAAATTTCTTTAACCTATCTTTCAGAAAATAATTCCGATTTCTCCTTCGATTATTTTAGAAATCTTCCATCTGTTGGAAATAGTTTTATAAATGATGAAAGCTATAGTGTTGGTATAAATCTTGATATTTCTATTGGTGATGTTATTTTAACATTTCGTGCTAATAATTTATTGCATCGTTTACCTGTCAATGGAGATTATTCAATAGAAAGACATGAATTATTTAATCCAATCAACAGTTTAATGTCATTTGGTATTTTATGGGAATTTGATGATTAAAGTCTTGGTTGTATAATCAAAGTTATTTTTATTCATTAATAAAAGATTATTTTCATAAATTTGTATCCATAATGTATAAAAATAATTCAGTTTCTAAACTTAATAGTAATCTTACTCTAGTTTTAAATGCCAGCTATGTTCCTTTGGCAGTTTGTTCATCAAAACGAGCACTATGTTTATATTTTCTTGATAAGATTGATGTTTTAAAAAATTACAATGATTATGTCCATTCACCATCAATGAGAGTAAAGATTCCAAGTGTAGTTAAATTAAGACGATATGTTAAACATAATAACTTAGATGTTGTTCTTAATAGAAAAAACCTATTGATTCGAGATAATTTTTGTTGTCAATATTGTTTTTCAAAATCACATTTAACTGTTGATCATATTATTCCCAAAGAAAAAAGTGGTCCTGATACATGGGAAAATTTAATTGTGGCTTGTTCTCCATGTAATTCAAAAAAAGGAAACAGAACCCCACAAGAGGCAAGAATGAAACTTATGAAACAACCAAGAAGACCAAATCGATTTATTTATTTTAAACAATTTGTTAAACAAAACAATATTGATTGGGAAGGCTATTTATTCTCTGGTAAAAATTAATATGAAAAAGAAAAGAATACTAAGTGGTGTACAACCATCAGGGTTATTACATATTGGTAATTACTTTGGAATGATTAAACGTATGATTGAATTTCAAAAATCATCTGATTTATTTTGTTTTATTGCTAACTATCATTCTTTGACTTCTTTAAATGATAAAAATAAACTTGAGGATAATACATTTGTTTCATTTTGCGATCTATTAGCTCTAGGTCTTAATCCATCTAAATCTACCATCTGGATTCAATCTCATGTTCCAGAAGTAACAGAATTAGCGTGGATATTATCTAATTTTACCAGTGTTGGTTTGATGCAAAGATCTACATCTTATAAAGATAAGATTGGACGCGGTCTAAAGCCGAATATGGGATTATTTTCTTATCCAATTTTGATGGCATCAGATATCTTATTGTTTCAATCAGATGTTGTACCAGTCGGAAAAGATCAAAAACAACACTTAGAAATGACCAGAGATATTGCACTAAAATTTAATAATACTTTTGAAGAAATCTTCACTATTCCAGAAATTGATATTGACAAAAATGCCAGTGTAATTAATGGTATTGATGATCAAAAAATGAGCAAATCTTACAATAATACTATTCCAATTTTTGGTGATGATAAATATATAAAAGAACAAATAATGAATATTGTTACTGATTCTGCAGGATTAAATGAGCCAAAGATATTGATACTCCATTATTTAAAATTTATTCATTATTCTTAAAAGAGAATCAGAAAAAAGAGCTCAAAGAAAGATATAAAACTCCTGGACTAAAATATTCAGATATAAAAAATGAACTCTATCAATGTATTATGGATTATTTTGCTGATCAAAGATTACAGAAAGACGATTATTTAAATAGACCTAATGATGTCTCTGATTTGATGGTCTTAGGAAAAGACAAAGCAAAAGCTGTAGCAACTAAAACTTTAGAAGATGTTAAGAAATCAATTGGAATGCTTTAAATGTTTAATGTAAAGCTTGATAATTTTGAAGGACCTCTAGATTTACTGCTTTATTTTATTAAAAGAGATAAGATAGACATCTACGATATTCCTATATCAAAGATTACAAAAGAATATATTGATACAATAAAGCACGCAAAGAAATTAAATATTGCAGTAGCAGGTGAATTTGTTTTTATGGCTTCATTGTTAACGCGATTAAAAACAAGAATGCTTTTACCAAGAAAAGAAGATGAAGAAGGTTTTGATATTGATGATCCTCGTGTTAATCTGGTAGATCAATTGATACAGTATAAGACATTTAAAACAATTGCGAATCAATTGAAAATTATTCAGAATAACAATAAAGACTTATTCTATCGTCCTATTGATATAGATTCTTCAGAGGAAGCAATAAATCCAAATGAATTTTTAAGAGAAGTGTCATTATTTGATATATCAAAGATTTTTAAAGAAGCACTTTCAAATGCACCTATAACTGATTCATTAGATATTCACAGAGAAAAAATATCACTTACGGAACAAAAAAATTTTATAATTGCAAATTTTGATAAAAAAGGTAATCTTTCGTTAGACAAATTGATAAAAAAATTAAAAAGTAAGCTTGAGATTATTGTCACATTTTTAGCTTTATTAGAAATGATTAGGACAGCAGAATTAGTTTGTAAACAAAAGGATACTTTTGGTCAAATTAACATAAAATTAAATATTGGTGCTGAAGCATAATGAATGATGAATTAATTATTGAATCATTATTATTTGTCCTTTCTCAGCCACTGAAACAATCCGATCTTAAAAAAGTATTTGATAATGGTAATACTCCGTCTTTGGATGATATAGTTGAGAAACTCAATCAAAAATATACAGACAATGCTTTTCAAATTTCGAAAGTAGGTGGTGGGTATATGCTCGTGAGCAAAAAAGATTTTGAGCCATTTATTTCAAAGATATTACCTGGTAAAAAGTTAATCTTGTCGAATGCTGGGTTAGAAGTATTGGCTATCATTGCTTATAAACAGCCAATTAATAGGTTAGAAATCGAATCAATAAGAGGAGTTGATTGTAAAGGTGTAATAAAAAATCTGCTCACAAAGAAATTAATTAAAATAAAAGGAAGAGATGATAGTCCTGGAAGAGCTCTGTTATATTGCACTACCGAAGAATATTTGAAACATTTTGGTCTAGAGAATTTATCTGATATGCCAAAACATAATGAAATTTCTGAAATAGTCGATTCTCAAGAGGATAAAATTAGTAGTGAAATTATTTAAATTTGTTGCTTCTTCTGGTCTTTTATCTAGAAGGAAATCCCAAGAGTCTATAAAATCAGCCCTTGTTACAGTAAATAATATTGTTGAGATGGATCCTTTTGTTTATATAAATCCTGAAAAAGATATAGTGAGACTTGATGGACAAAAAATAAAGTTTAGAAGAGAATCTGAAACAATTATACTCCATAAACCAAAAGGATTCATTTGTTCTAGAAGTGATGAATTACATAGAAAAACAATTTTTGATTTAATTCCAAAGAAATCTACTCTCAATTATATTGGAAGATTAGATAAAAATACAACGGGTATAATTTTGTTAACTAATGATGGGAATCTATCTCAATTCCTAACACATCCAAAAAATAAAGTTTCTAAAGAATATATTGCTGAAACAACAACACGAATACAAGAATCGCAAGTGAAAAAGATTAGAAAGGGTATTTTTATTGGATCTGGAGAGAAAGGAAAAGCAGAAATATTATCTCAGAAAAAAGTGAAAAATAAATTCCATATTAAAATGATCTTAAGACAAGGAAAAAAGAATGAAATTAGGAGAATATTAAAGTTTTCCAATATAAAATTACTTTCTTTAAAAAGAGTTAAGTTTGGAGATATTGCTTTAGGAGATTTAAAAGAAGGTTTTTGGAGAGAATTAACAAAAAAAGAAAAAGAATATTTCAAAAAAGTTCGTCTAAAATGAGAACATTTTAAAAATGTTGGCATTTATTTAAAGTAAGACTAACTTTCTGAGCAATTTTATGGTTATAACTATTGATGGAGCTGCAGGAGTTGGGAAGACAACAACTGCTAAGAAACTGGCAAAAAAGTTAGGGTTTCGATATTTAGATACTGGCGCTATGTATCGAGCGATAACTTATTTTTTTATTCAGCATCAAGTTGATATTGAATCAAAAGATATGGTAATTAGTTCTCTTGATACTTTAAAGTTAGATGTTAGTTTTCCGATTGATCGTCCAACAAAAATTGTGTTGGATGGAAAAGACATTAGCCAAGATATTAGAAAAAAAGTAGTAACTAATCAGGTTAGTCAAGTTAGTGCCATGAAGGATGTGAGAAAAAAAATGGTTAAAATGCAAAAAGAAATTGTGAATAATGGTAATTTTGTTGTTGAAGGAAGAGATATTGGTACTGTAGTTTTTCCAAATGCAGAACATAAATTCTTTTTGGTGGCTGACTATAATATTAGAGCAGAAAGAAGATTAAAAGATTTTGATAATATTAACGAAAAGCTTGATTTATCTGACATTAGAAATGACTTAATAAAACGTGATAAACACGATAAAAATAGAAAACTTTCTCCTCTAAAAAAAGCAGAGGACGCGATAGTAATTGATACATCAAGTTGTAGCGTTGATGAACAAGTAGAGAGTATATATAAATATGTTGAAAGAGTATAAAAAATATGAATGAAAAATTAGATCAAAACCTAGAAGATGTGAAAACAGAAGAACTGGTTGCAGACGTTGATAGTGATTTAGTAGAAATCAAAGAAACCACCACTAAAAAGATTAAAGATTATCTAAGTAAGGATTTATTTAGTGATATAAAAATAATTTCTGGTAAAGAAGATGATGAAGAAGTTGGCAGTTTAGACAAATCTGGTTTAAGTGAATATGAAAATACTTTCAAGGATATCTCTGAAAATCAAATTATATCAGCAAAAGTAATCGGAATTAGTGAAAATGATATTATGGTTGATATAGGTTTTAAATCTGAGGGACTAATCAACAGATCAGAATTTAATAATAAAGACTTACCTGAGATTGGTTCTAAGATTGATATTTTTCTTGAAAAATTTGAAGATACT
>BPEH01000006.1 GCA_019654715.1 Fidelibacterota bacterium
TTGCTATTTTTGGTTAATCGATAATTATTATTTATTCTTTCTCCTGCAACCCAAATAATATCATTGTTATTACAAACTGCTAAATTTCTGATTTTTTCACAAAGATATTTATTATCAGTTAAATAATCATTAACTTTTTTTGTTCCATCCTTTCCCAAAAGGGACTAAATTTATCATCCCATTATACTTTTTAAATACTAATGGACTTTAAATTTGTTGCATCTACATATCAATATAGAATTTTTAGAAAAATTTTTAGGTTTTTTATCTAATTCCAACAAAAATAGAAATTATCATTCTCTATTCTCTTCCTTCCTCTACTTCACATATACTCATCTTTTCATTTTGAGGTAAGAACAATAATTCTCTATCAACTTAATAAAAAATCATTAATAATTTTAGTCTACCAATACTTGTTTATTAAAAAAACCCTTTATTCCTAAGTAAATTTTTGGAAAAATAAAATTTTTCTTTTTTCTGATGCTTTTGTTCTAAAAATATTAATTTCATTAAAAAAGGAAGTTTAGAAAATTTTCCCTTTTTATATAAATTTTTTTTTTCTTTTTGTAACATAATTAGAATTAATAAATTCTTTTGTTGAAAAATCAAGAAATCTTTTACATCCTAATTTTATCCTCTAAATCTTTAAAGACTATTAGATTTGGCTTAATCTTTTCTAAAAAAGGGAAATTTATCTTTTTTCCAAAAAATTTCTTGTTAAAGATAATCGTTTTTGTTGGATCCAGACCTAATTAATTTTGTTTTTTGCATACAATTTAATTTCTTCTTTCGAAAATCATCATTGGTCTAAATACACATTTTTTAGAGTTTTAATACCCAAAATTTGATTAAAGGGCTGATGAATTAAATTCTCATCAAAGCGTCCCCACTTGATCATCAAAATGATGTGCAGTAAGAATATAATCTGCTTTAATTTTCTTCTGTATTTTCTCAAATTTATTTATCTTTTTTTTCTTAATTGTGATTCCACATTTTTTTTTAATAGTTTTTTTTTTAAGTACGACGTTAAAATTTCAAGATTATTTTTATTGCAATATTCAGATACAATCTGGACATTTTTAAGCTTTTAGCATGATAGTTATGATTTAATGACAAACAGAAACCTACAATTTAATTGAGACTGATTTCTATTAAAGAAACCCAACATCACCATTGAATCTATTCCACCTGAAACAGCTAATAAAAAGTGTAAATGACTATTTTCTGAGGATAATTCTTTGGTTTTATTAATAATCTTATTTTCATCTTTAAAAAAGGATTATACTTTAATTCTTCATATAAAGTTGTTTCTTCCCTATGCCAGGAAGAAGTTACAGTCCTTTTTAAAAGAATTTACAAAAAAACTAAGCGATTTTTCATATCAATAGGATTACCAGAGGTAAATCTGTCCTACCAATTGAACCTTTGAAAATTAAATCTCCACAAAAAACCAAATCTTCTATCACAAAACTAACCTTCCTGGAGAATGCCAGGATTAAATATAATTGAGAAGTAAAATTACTTATTTGGAATCCCTTTTTATTAATTTTAATCCAATGAGATACATTGGGTTTTTTTATAATCACCCATTCCCCAATAATTTACAGCTCTTGAAAATTCTCAGCAAAAAGTTTCATTTTTCCCCAAAAAATAATCAAAATTATACTTATCAATAAAATTAAAGGGACTTGCAATTGATCGATATGGGCTGAGTTGCCAAAATTGCTAATGGTTTTTAAAAATTTGAAAAATAAAGGATCAATCAATCCCAAAAACCCTATCCAGGATCAATTATAATACATTCTTTATCTTCATTATAAAGTATATAAGTATTTTCCTCTAAAAGTCTGTAACAATTCTTTTGTATTGGAACATTAGACTCTATCAAAAAAAAATTAGATAAGGAATTGATTTTATCTTGGTAAGAATGTGGATTTAGAAATCTTACAGTAGCAGCAATGCTTGATAGAATAGAATTTCCATCTTGAGGAGTAAAACAAAATCCTGTTATTTCATTTCCATTTTTGACATTAATAGAATCTTCGACAACGACTGTTTGATTTAGAAGTCTTCCATATTGGCCTTGATCTCTACCAAAAGAGAAAACTGTATTTGCTGAATGATGCTCTGTTAATGCTACTCTTTTATCCCGTTGAAGTAAGTGTAAAACTTTTTCTTTATCGGTTTGCTCTTTTAACTCAAGATTAAACCAAACAACATGCATATATTGACTATTTACCTTTAAAGCAGAAGAAAAAAGATTTAAATCAAGATCCATTGTTTTAAATAGTCCTGCTGCGTCCTTTGCATGATGGGTACCATAAATATTATCATTATGATCATTCACTGTAGGAGCAGGAACAAAACTTGAAGTTTGGCTAATATCATTACTTCTTCTAATACATAAAAATTTTCCACTCAAAAGATTGTCTGGAGCAACGCTCAAAGCGATTGTATTAACTAAACATGCAAGATTATGAGTATTGCACGATACAATTTGTAGAAACTGATCTTCTTTTGTAATTACATGATCATTAATTCCTCTTGCATATTTTTTTCCAAAACCATCTTCACTCCTTGTGCAAGAAAGCCTTTTACTTTATCGGTATATTTTTCATAGAATTCTTTCTTATTAGCATGACCAAATCCTTTAGGGGTACAATCAATCACTACAGAAGCTCTTGCAACAGCTTCTTCTAGAGTAAATTCAGGCTCCAGACCAATTGCTTTAAAATCATCAATTCTATCTTTAATAACTGACAGTCTTGCTCCTTTTTTCATCAAGTTTTGTATTTTTGGTTTATCACTTGTTAACGGACTATGTTTGTGAAATGTTATCTCATCAATTCCGAGACTACTTTTTTGCTCACATAAGATTCCAATTAGTGGTTCACCAATTGTGCCAGTACCTACTACATGTACAATTTTTCTTTCCATTTTTCTCTTAAAACTCCCCTTTATTTAGTCTGTTTTTTTTAATGCTATAATATTTAAAATAAACCAAGCAACAATTGCAAAAAATACAACAAATAATACTGCTAAAAAATAATTCAAAAAATTAAACATAATTGTCCTTCTTATCTTTGGAATATAAAACTCTTATTTTAAAAAATAACATAGTAAAAAAAAGAATTGTAAAAGAAAACAAAGAAAACAAAAAAGGAATGAAAACACCTGAAGGCTGTTTTGACATTACCCTTTGAGGATGTAATTGAATATCTGCAGCCCAAAAATCAACTGACGCAAAAATTATAGGAATATCGAGGAATGCTATAATACCAACAATAGCACATATTAGCGCTACTCTCTGTCGATATAAACCAACATTTCTCAAAATAAAATATCCTATATAAATAAGAAATAAAACTAGAGTTGTTATCAATCTTGGTTCCCACACCCAAGGCTTTCCCCAAACAGGAGTTGCCCAAATAGGGCCTGTTATCAATACCAAACCAGTAAATAATGTGCCAATTTCAGCCGCTGCATGACCTATTCTATCATACTTAAGATTTCTAGATACAAGATATAAGATGCCTGCAAGCATCACAAAGAAATAAGATAAGAATCCAACCCAAGCTAACGGAACATGAATATAAAATATTTTTTGTGCCCAATGTTGTTCAAATACCATTGGAGTAAAAGAAACAATCCAAACTAAATTGAAGATCATTAAAATCATGGATAATATAAATAAGGCTAAGTTCATCAGTATTTAACTAGTTTATCAAAAGTATTGATACCAAAAATGATTGAAATAAGTGCAAAAGTTAATAACAAGAAACCTGATTCGTTATATAAAGATATTTTTTCATCCAAAATAGTTAGAATAAATACATTAGATGAATGAATAAGAATAGGAACAATAAGAGGAAACAAAATTAAAGGAAATAAAAAACTCCTAATATTACTTAAACTAGTAATGAGATAAATCAGTATTCCTAGACTAAGTAATCCTACATTTGATAATAAACAAAGGACTAAAATTTTGAAAGCTAATACAATTGTTATTGTCTCAGAAATTAAAATATATCCTAAAAGAAGAAATGATTCTATTCCAAGCAATATCAATGAAAATGCGTTACCTTAGCTATAAATATCATAAACTTTTCTACTGGAGATGAATAAATTAAATCATAAATACCATATTCTTTCTCTCTTGCAAAAGAGTTTTCAATTAATTTGATAGAAACTAAAGATACAATAATCCAGAAAAATGCAGACAAGATGGTAATATCATATAATTTTGATGGTGGGAGAGCAAAAAACATAATTGCCAAACATGAAAAAGAAAAAAAAGTCATATAAAATAAGTTATTAGATGATTTTCTTTCAAAGAAAAATTCATTTTTAATTAGATTAATCATTATAATAAATTTTCCCGTCTTTTATACCAATTGATTTGTCACATATATCAGATACACTCGAAAGATTATGAGTTGAAAACAAAATAGTTTTATTCTGAATTTTTAGTTCCGAAAAAATCGTTTTGAAAACAGAAAAACCATTATTATCCAAGTTAGAGAATGGTTCATCAATGAATAAATATTGCCAATCAAGATTTAATGCAATTAATAGCTTGTTACGTTGAAGATTTCCTGTTGAAAAATATTTCAAAGGAATAGATTGCATATTATCTAATCCTAAAGTTGTAATAAATTTATTATATCTATTTAAATCAATTTTTTGGTTATAAATAGATAAAATACATTTGAGATTTTCTTTGATATTCAAATCTCCAAATATATTTGGTTTATCATTAATAAAAACAAACTGATTATTGTTATAGTTAATCTTACCATTATCAATATTGATAATATTGGCTAAACATTTCAACATGGTAGTCTTTCCAGATCCGTTTTCACCTAATATTGCAATAATCTCTCCCTGTTTAAATGTGCATGAAATATTGTCGATAACACAGAGGTTTGAAAAAGATTTGCTAAGATTTTTTACTTCTAACATTATTTCAATTTTTTTAATAGCGGATAGAAAACATACAAAACAATTATCAAACAAAATGAAAAAATAAAAATTTGGTTAAACAGTTCCATAGTTTCTCCTTGAAGATGGCCAAAATGCAAACAAAGCTCCAAATACTATTACAATACCTCCAATCCATACCCAATTAACAAGAGGATTAATCATAATTTTGAAATATGCTTCATTTTTTTGCGCATCATATGATGAAAATATAGAATAAATATCTTTACTCATCGTACTATAAATATCTAGTTCACTATGAGGCTGACGTTTATCAGGATCTGGATTCCAATAAAAATAAATTCTTTTTTCAGGATACAAAGTTGTTAGATATTTATTGTTTTCATCAACTACATCCATATCGCTAATAAATGCATAATGATTGTCTCTAGCTTCACTTGTAACATTATTCAGCTTAAATATATGATTTGCAAAATAGATTTCTTCTCCTGGACTAAGTACAAATTCTTTTTCTACCTCAAATGCTCTTCCAACAAATCCAACAAATAACAATGTTATACCAATATGAACTATGTATCCTCCGTTTTTATGACGATTTTTGGACAAAAGCTGTAGAATTGCTTTAGAAAGCGAACTATTGTTGTTATATGAACTTTTAAATGATTTTTGTAGTTCTCCTATAATTGATGTCAAGGTGAATACAATCCCCATGGATGTAATAAACGGATAAATTTTAAATTCATCGGTAAAAATCATATAAAATAATCCTGAAATAAAACTTAGAATCATTGGAATGCTAAAATTTGAAATAAATGTGGAACTAGACGTATTCTTCCAAGATAATAGAGGTCCAATTCCCATTAAAAATAAAAGCACAATCCCTATAGGTACATTTAACTGATTAAAATAATTTGCACCTATATGGATTTTATTTCCGTCCCAAGCTTCTGATATAATGGGAAACAAAGTACCCCACAAGATAATAAAACACATAATCAATAAAATTAGATTATTATATAAAAATCCTCCTTCTCTTGATGTAAAAGATTCAATTTTATCTCTTGATTGTAATAAGCGATATCGTTTGAAAAACCAAAAGCCTGTCAACAATATTAGTAGTAATAGAAAAGTAAAAAACAAAGGACCCAATGATTCAGCAGTAAAAGAGTGGACCGATGAAATAATTCCACTTCTAGTAATGAATGTTCCAAGAATCACAAATAAATATGTTGAAGATGCTAAAAGAACATTCCATGTTTTTAACATGCCTCTTTTTTCTTGTATAATTGATGAATGAATGAATGCAGTCAACATAAGCCAAGGCATTAAAGAAGAATTTTCTACAGGATCCCAAGCCCAATAGCCACCCCATCCAAGTTCATTATATGCCCAATAGCCACCTAAGATGATTCCCGCTGACAAAAATGTCCAAATGATAAGTGCCCATAATCTTATAGAACTAATCCATTTATGATTTATTTGATTTGCAATCAGGGCAGACAACGTCATCACAAAAATAATGCTCGTACCAACAAAACCTAGATAAAGAATTGGTGGATGTATTGCCATTGTTACATTTTGTAACAAAGGATTTAGACCATTTCCATTTTGAACAATAATATCTAAAGAAACTGGTTCAAAAGGATTTGCTATGAAATTCGATAAAACAAGAAAAAAACCAAAAATAAAAGCAAGAATTAAATACGAAGGATATTTTAGCTCTTTGATTCTCTTCAAGGTAGATAGGATATAGATTAATGAATATATTGACATAATAAATGACCAAAAAAGTAGCGAACCTGCCTGACCAGCCCATAAAGATGTTACTTTAAAGAACATAGGAGTTTCATAACTTGTATACTGTGCTACATATTGTAAATTAAAATTACTAATCAATAATTCATTCAAGAGACAAATTGTAGATAAGATTATAGATAAACATGTAGCAATAATAGCACGTTCAGATAAATCAATAAAAATCTTATTCTTAGTAAAACGATAATAGAATAAAAAGAAAAAAGTAGATAAAATTAAGCCACTTGCAATATTTAAGGCTAAACTTCCAATTTGAGATATCATTATATAGTATTTGTATTTTTTAAATCGCCTTCATATCTAGAAGCACATTTTGTTTGAAGTTCAGTTGCCATAATTAAGTTATTATCAAATTTACCAGCAACTACAACTTCAGCATCATCCTTAAACAAATCTGGTCTTGTTCCGTTATAATATACCTGCAGACTATCTTCTCCTTGATATACATAAAACCATACTTCTAATCTATTAGATTCACTAATATTGATTGAATTTGGTTTGACAAGACCTCCTACTTTCACACTAGAAATTGACTGATTCTCTAAACTAAGTTCTTTGATTGTATAATAACGAGTGGCAATTTTTTCATCTTCTTTAATACTTGTAAGATATATGGTCCACAAAACAACCAAAGCAAAAATTAATATTAATGATGTATAAATTTTATTCATTTTTTAAATACCAAATGATTCTTCCCATTCTCCATAAACACTTTTCATGACTTCAACAATTTCTCCCATTGTTGCTCCTTCTTCAGCAACTGATACTAAATAAGGAACTAAATTTAAATTATTTTCACAAGCATTTCTCAATTTTTTCATTTTTATATCTAATTTTTTTGGATTACGATTCTTTTTTAGTATTTCAATCTTCTTTTCTTGGATTTTCTGAGCTTTTTTAGAAATCTTTAGAATTTCAATATCAAGTTTTTCATCTTCTTCAATAAAATCATTTACCCCAACAATAATTCTATCTTTTGTATCTATTGATTCTTGATATATTGATGCAGAATCAGCAATTTCTTTTTGAAAATATCCTTCTTCAATAGCATTAATTGTCCCACCTAATTTTTTTATAATATTAAAATATTTATTTGTTTCTTTTTCGATTCGATTTGTGATATCCTCAATATACCATGATCCCCCTAAAGGATCAGCTACATTTGCAACTCCTGTTTCATATGCAAGAACCTGTTGAGTTCTTAATGCAATCTTAGCCGCTTTTTCAGAAGGAAGAGCTAATGTTTCATCTAAAGAATTTGTATGTAATGAATTTGTACCACCCAATACAGCAGCCATTGCTTCATACGCAGTTCTTACAATATTATTTTCAGGCTGCTGTGCTGTTAAAGAACAGCCTGCAGTTTGAGTATGAAACTTTAATTTTAATGAATTTTCATTCTTTGCCTTATATTGACTTTTCAATCTGTCTGCCCAAATTCTTCTAGCAGCTCTATATTTTCCAATTTCCTCGAAAAAATCAATATGGGAATTAAAAAAGAAAGATAATCGATGTGCAAAATCGTCAATCTTTAAACCTCTTTTTAAACATTCGTCTATATAAGTAAATCCATTATTCAGAGTAAATGCTAATTCCTGTGCAGCAGTTGAACCGGCTTCTCTAATATGATAACCGCTAATTGATACTGGATTATACAAAGGCATATTTTTAGAACAAAATTCAATTACATCTACCACCAATTTTACAGATGGAAAAGGAGGAAAGATCCATTCTTTTTGAGCAATATACTCTTTTAAAGCATCGTTCTGTAAAGTTCCTCTTAATTTGCTAATATCTATCTTATTTTTCTTTGCCAATGCAACATAAAAAAGCAAATAAAATAATTGCAGGACCATTAATTGTCTGTGATATGGAAATCTTCTCCAAATCAATATCTTTAAATAATGTTTCCATATCCTCAAGAGAAGAAACGTTGACCCACAAACACCAACTTCACCTACCGATAGCTCATGATCAGGATCATATCCCATTAATGTTGGCATATCATATGCAACAGAAAGTCCAGTTTGTCCTTTCTTCAATAAATATTTATATCTCTCATTGGTTTCTTCAGGGGTACTAAATCCAGAAAATTGCCTCATTGTCCATAATTTTCCTCTATACATACTGCTATGAATCCCACGAGTATATGGAAATTCTCCAGGATTAATATCATTATCTTTAGAACTATAATATTCTTTTAGTTTATTACCACTAATGTATCAAAATTATATTTTCTTGTAATTTTTTTTCTACTCATAACTAACTATTGATAAAACTTAAAACTTTTTCAGTTAAAGACTCGTAATCTAAACCAACTTCTTCAAGTAAAACTTTTCTTGGACCGTGATCAACAAAATTATTCGGTAAACCAATATTTAATAAATCATTTTTGGCGTTATTATCAGATAACCATGCAGCAATCCCTTCTCCAAAACCGCCATTTATTACTCCTTCTTCAAGCGTAATAATTTTAGAAAAATTTCTAAGAGAATCGTTTAAATAATCTTTATCCATAGGTTTTATAAACCTACAGTTTACAACTTCGCAACTCATGTTATTATTTTCTAGTTTTTTTGCAATATCGATGGCTTTATTAACCATAGATCCAACAGCTAAGATTACTACATTATTTCCACGATTCAATACTTCCCAGCTACCAATTTTAAGGACTTCCCCAGAAATCCCTTCATCAAATGCAATAGAAGACTCTTTTGGATATCTTATACTAAATGGACCAGTTTTATTATCAATAGCAGTATATAATAAATTTCTTAATTCATTTCCGTCTTTAGGAGCAGTAACTGTCATTCCTTGAATACAGCGCATATATGATATATCTAATGCTCCGTGATGAGTAGCACCATCTTCTCCTGCTATACCAGATCGATCTAAACAGAAAATTACTGGTAATTTTTGGATTGCTATATCATGTATGACCTGATCATAAGCACGTTGAAGAAAAGTGGAATATATTGCAACAATAGGTATTTTTTTAGCTGTTGAGAGGCCAGCAGCGAATGTAGTTGCATGAGCTTCTGCAATACCCACATCAAAAAATCTATCTGGAAATTTTTCTGAAAAACCTACTAAACCAGTCCCTTCCTTCATAGCAGCAGTAATACAAACTATATCTTTATTTTCTTCTGCAAGATTACAACACAAAGATCCAAAAACATTCTGAAAAATTGGTGGTGAACTTATTGTCGATTTATTTTTATTTCCATCCTGTGCTTTTACTCCATGATATTTAACTGGATCATTTTCTGCAATCTCTAATCCTTTCCCTTTTTTTGTACTAATATGTAAAACAACCGGACCAGATAAATCTTTAATACTTTCTAGTGTATTGATAAGCTCATTGAGATTATGTCCATCAATGGGACCAAAATATCTAAAACCTAGATCTTCAAAAATTGTAATAGGAAATACGAAATTTTTAATGCTTAATTCAACTCTTCTTACAAAAGTGCCAATAAAATTTAATTGTTTTGGGAGACTACCTAAAATTTTTCCAACCTTGTTTCTTGCATAATTATAAACTCTATTTGTAGAAATCTTTCTAAGGTAATTCCTTATAGCTCCTACATTAGGACTAATTGACATTTCATTGTCATTCAAAATAACTAATAATTGTTTCTTTAAACTTCCAGCATTATTAATTGCTTCATATGACAAACCTCCTGTTAATGCACCATCACCGATTACACTAATAACTTTAAAATTTTGATTATTTAAATCTCTTGCAGATGCGATTCCTAATGCAGCAGAAATTGATGTTGAAGCATGTCCTGCACCAAAAACATCGTATTTACTTTCACTTTGCTTCAAAAATGGATTTAAGCCTTTATATTTTCTAATAGTATTGAGAGATTCAAATCTTCCTGTCAGTACTTTGTGGGCATATGCTTGATGTCCAGTATCCCAAACAATTTTATCATCAGGTGCATTGTAAACATAATGAAGTGCGGTAGTAAGCTCGATAACTCCTAGTGTTGATGCTAAATGTCCACCAATTTCACTCACAGTTGAAACAATATATTCTCTTAATTCACTAGAAATAGCTTCTAATTCCTTTTTTGAGTAATTCTTTAAATCTTTTGGAGACTTAATATAGGGTAAATATTTTAGATCCATTTATCCATCTCCAAAACATAATTGATGTATAAGCGCTTCATTTTGTAGTTCAGGATGAAATGTTGTAGCAAAATGCATTCCCTCTTTAACTGCCACAGGAATGCCATCATGATTACAAATTACTTGTACATTTTTTCCCACTTTGGAAATTTTAGGAGCTCTAATAAAAGATGCCATAAAAGAAGTATTTTTTGAATTGTAATCTAAATCTAACCTTGTATCAAAAGAATGAACTTGTCTTCCATAAGCATTTCTTTCTGATTCAATATCAATAATACCAAAATTGATCACTTTATCATCAAAACTATTTTTTGACATTAAGATTAGTCCAGCACATGTTCCAAGAATAGGATGTTTCTTTGAAAATGATTTAATAGACTTTACAAACCTATCTTCTCTGGCAATTAGTTTAGTCATTGTTGTTGATTCTCCACCGGGAATAATTAAACCATCAATATTATCTAAATCTTTAGAAGATTTGACCAATTTTGAATCATAACCAAGTTTATTTAAGATTTGGATATGAGAGGAAAAATTTCCTTGAAGCGCAAGGATTCCAATCATTCTTAATCTCCTCTTTTTTGCAATAATTGGTCTTCAGGAATCTCTGAAATTTCTAAGCCCTTCATTGCATCTTTTAATTTATAAGATGCATTTAAAATCTCCTTGGCATTATCAAAATGAGTGACTGCTTCAACAATAGCATATGCTCTTTCT
The DNA here is from genome assembly GCA_019654715.1 of Fidelibacterota bacterium. GTDB lineage: Bacteria > Fidelibacterota > Marinisomatia > Marinisomatales > Marinisomataceae > Marinisoma. Next base: position 11,611 of record BPEH01000006.1, read on the forward strand.
TTTGGATCGTCACTTTTGAAAATTCCTGATCCGACGAAAACTGATTCAGCGCCTAATTGCATCATTAATGAAGTATCAGCAGGGGTTGCAATTCCACCAGCTGCAAAATTAGGTACGGGAAGTTTTCCATTTTCAGCTACTTCCTCTACAAGCTCTAAAGAAACTCTAAATTCCTTTGCTTTCTCTGATAGATTTTGTTCTTTAAGGTTGCTTAATTCTGAAGTAATCATTTTCATATGTCTAACTGCTTCAACAATATTTCCACTACCAGCTTCTCCTTTTGTTCTGATTAGAGCAGCTCCTTCATCAATTCTGCGTAAAGCTTCACCAAGATTCCTAGCACCACATACAAATGGTGCTTTAAAAGGATGCTTATAAACATGAGCATGTTCATCGGCTGGAGTTAATACTTCGCTTTCATCTATAAAATCAATTTCTAGCGCCTCAAGAACTTGAGCTTCAGCAAAATGCCCTATACGACATTTAGCCATAACTGGAATAGAGACAGCTGCTTGAATATCTTTAATCATTTGAGGATTACTCATCCTTGATACTCCACCGTCAGCACGTATATCGGCAGGTATCCTTTCTAGAGCCATTACAGAAACAGCACCAGCCTCTTCAGCAATTTTAGCTTGTTCAACGTTGGTTACATCCATTATAACTCCACCTCTCAACATTTCAGCTAACCCAACTTTAACTTTGAAGGTATTTTTATTCATAAATTGTTTCCTTATCAGTGGTATTAGTGACATCTTTCACTTTCTTCACAACGGAGTCGATTATCCAATCTGGTGTCGAAGCACCAGCAGAAATACCTACAGAATTTATATTTTTTTTGAACCAAGATACATCAATTTCTGTTGCATTAGTTACTTGATATGTATTTTTATTCCTTTCAAGACTTAATTGTGTTAACCTTTTAGAATTGGCACTGGTAAATGAACCAATAATAATCATCAAGTCAACTATTTCTGATAATTCTTTAATTTGCTCTTGATTACGTTTTGTAGGAAAACAAATCGTATTAACAAAACGTAAATCAAATACTTTGGTCATGAGAATATTGATGATATCTTGAACATTTTCAATTGTTTGAGTAGACTGACTAACAATTCCAGCTTTTTTTGTTTTCTTGAGTTTTTCTGCTTCTTCAACAGTAGATATAATAATTGCATCTTGAACTTGACTTGCAATTCCAATTACTTCGTCATGTCCGTGATCACCAATTATAATAATTTTTCTACCTTCTTTATCAAGCTGCTTAACTTCCTTATGTATTTCATGTACTAATGGACATGTTGCATCAATAATATTCATTTTGTTCTTTTCTGCATCTTTCCATACTTCTTTCGCAGTACCATGGGCTCTAAAAAGTACAGGTTTATCATCTGGAACTTGATTCAAATTTGAGACAACTTTAACACCATTTTTTTCTAGATCTTCTACTACACTTTCATTATGTACTATATCCCCGAGCATATAGACTTCTCCATATTCTTTGCTCGTGTCGTATGCACTATTTACAGCATCCCGAACACCGAAACAGTATCCTGCATCTTTAGCTAATATTATTTTCATTGTGATTATTGATATATCGCGCTAATAGATCTAAAACTTTTGATTTAACATCAGAAAAATTTCCATCTACCAATGCTGCGGCTGCAAAAGGATGTCCACCTCCACCCATTTTCTTTGCAACTTCGTTAACTTTATATTTACCTTTTGATCGAAAACTTAATCTTACTTTACCCTTTAAATCATAAAGCATTAAAGCAATTTCGACTCCTTTAACTCCTCTGAAAAAATCACTAAATCCATCAAAATCTTGGTTTGTACCATTTACTTCTTTGACCATATCATTGTTTAATAAAAACCATACCAATTCGCCATTACAATCAAAGTTTAATTTCTGAATAACATTACCAAGAAGTTTAATTCTACTAACGGAAGAATTTTCATAAATATTCTGATAGATTTCTGAAATATTAATACCCATTTTTATAGCATCTACTGCAATTTCATGACTCAGTTGCGTTGTATTGCTAAACCTAAATGAACCAGTGTCGGTTAAAACAGCAGTATAAACCCCAAACATAATTTCTTTATTGATAATATCTTTATCTATGTGAGAAAAATATGAATAAAGAATCTCCCCAACAGATGAAGCATTCAAGTCAATAAAATTATGAGTAAAGAAATCATTTTGAGTTAGTGGATGATGATCAATACTGATTGTTTCAATTTTAGTATTTTCAATAATATTGGCAACTTTTCCCAAACGATAGAAATCACCAATATCCAATATAATTCCTAAATCAGCACTTTTAATAAAAGCGGTATTATCATCATTAACTTGTTCAAAAATATTGTTATTATTCAAAAAACTATACACTTGAGGGACATCAGAATCGTTAATAATTCTACAATCTTTCCCTAATTGTTTCAGATAGCTGTACATGGAAAAAGCAGATCCCAAACTATCGCCATCAGGGTTAATATGTGTGGAAATAAAAATTTTTTTCTTTTCAGAAATGATATGTTCGATTTTCTTGTAATCTATTTCCATTTATTTTTTCCACATATTTTCATCAATATGATTGTTTTTGTTATAAAACCGAGATAAAACAAATAAATAATCTGATAATCGGTTTAAATATTTAACAATATTGTTATTATTTAAATCTTTGATATATAAATCAACAATGCTTCGTTCTGATCTTCTAGCAATAGCTCTAGCTAGATGCAAATTTGAAGAAAAGGAGTCTCCACCCGGAAGGATAAATTCTTCTAATGATTCGAGTGATTCATTTAATTCTTCAATCCTATTATCCAACAATAATAAAGAGTCATCTTTTAGAAGGAGTTTTACTTTGAATCATTTAATGAAATTTCTCCTCCAATATTAAATAAATCATTCTTTAATATTTTTTATTTCGTTGATAATACTTTCATCATTACAAAAAGAAATACAAACCCCTAAAACACTATTTAGTTCATCTACATCACCGATGGCATTGATAATAAGTTCGTTTTTGTATACAGAATCACCTTTTGCAAGCTTTGTCTTACCTTGATCTCCATTTCGAGTTGTAACCTTGGTAACACGCATTGTTAAACCTTAAATAATTCCCCAGATTAATAAGTGGACTATGATACTTGCTATATATCCTAAAAAGATCGCAGGAGCCCATTTTAAATGACTATAGAAAGTATATACACCCCTTGCTTGTCCCATTAAAGCAACACCTGGAGCGGAACCAATCGACAGCAAACTTCCACCAACACCTGTTGTGAGAGTTATCAATAACCATTGTGATAATACCATACTTTCTGTTGTATGCATTTGTAATATAGAGAACATAACAGGAATATTATCAATGAGCGCTGAAAGAATACCCATTATAGAATTGGCTATAGAAAAACCAATTAGTTGATCTGGAGATGATGGATATATTGTATTAGATAGTAATTCTAAATATCCAATATATGATAATCCAGAAACGCACATAATTACTCCATAGAAAAACAATAGTGTATCCCATTCTGCTTGAGCTATTTGTTTAAATACACCAAATGGTTGATCTTCCCCTTCTCTACTTATTACTGTTGAACGGCTATATGTTCGCTTTAAATAATATGCAAAAAGTTGTAAGAGACTTAATCCAGTCATCATTCCAAAGACAGGTGGTATATGAAGAAAATTTTCAAATGTAACTGCTAGGAATATTGTGACAAGGAAAAGCAATACGATACTTTTTGCACCACGTTTTAACTGAACCGGAGTATTTTTAACATTTTCAGAAGAACCACTAACAAATAAACTCATTATAAACGCTGGAATTATATAATTAATCAGAGATGGTAAAAAAAGTGAGAAAAATTCGATAAATTCTACCATACCTGCCTGCCAAACCATTAGTGTTGTAATATCTCCAAATGGACTAAATGCTCCACCTGCATTTGCCGCAATTACTATATTAACACAACTAATACTAACAAATTTTCTATTACCTACCCCAACAGCCATTACAACGGCACACATTGTTAATGCAGCCGTCAAATTATCTGCTATTGGAGAAAGAAAAAATGTAATAAAACCAGTAATCCAAAATAGCTTTTGATAAGAATAGTTTTGTGCAAGCAATTTAGATCTTAATTTTTCGAATACATTTCTTTCGGTCATTGAATTGATAAAGGTCATTGCAACAAGCAAAAAAAGCATTAATTGAGAAAACTCAGAAAATGCGTGCATCATAGCTTCTTTAACAGTCACATAACCAACGACTTCATCGCTTATAATCACTGGCTTAGAATAATCATATGCAACTCCATACCATGCTACCATTGCCCATATTATTCCTGCAGCAAATAGAACTGGTTTTGATTTTCTAAGATGGGTAACCTCCTCAGTTACCACAAAACCATATGCTATAACAAAAATAAGCAAACTTATGATAGTAATTGGATGATTCAATAATTCCATTCGAGTAATTTAAAGTAAAGAGATATAAAAACTTATGAAAATCGAATAAATATTCTAAATTGAAACAATGGAATATTTATTGGTTATTGTAATATTAATTTTTTCATTTCTACTGATGAATCTTGGATTAATTCTAAAGAATAGACCTCTCAAAAAAGGATGTGGTAATTCTCCAGATGGTTGTGAAATATGTGGTGGAGATGTAGAAAAATGTGAAGATTCAACTTAGTTTTTTGGAAAATTATTAGAAAAAATTTTCTCAAAAGAGCCGTCTTCATTCTGAACAATCATTAACCCTTCAAAATTAGATTTATCTAAGAAATTTTTGACTTCTTTAGTATCCATCATATATAATGCGGTAGATAATCCATCTGCTTCCATACAGGATGTATTAGTTAATATTGAAATAGATCCTAAACTAGACTGTATTGGATATCCCGATAATGGGTTGATTTCATGATGATAGAAAGTTTTATCATCATCAACATAGAAATTTCTGTAATTCCCTGATGTTGCGAGAGAATGGTTTGTAATTGGGACAATATATTCAACATCATTGTTAAAATTACTAATTGATGGCGTACTAACTCCGATTTGCCAAATTTTCCCATTTGATATTGTTCTTACTTCACCTCCAATTTCAACCATAATATTTTTATAGTCTAAAATTTCAATAATCTTGTCTACGGCATATCCTTTAGCAATAGAACTAAGGTCTATTTGTACTCTTGGATCTTTTTTTCTGATTTTATTACCATCAATTTCTATTAAATCTTGACTAACAAATTGTAAAACGCTATCAATTTGAGTTTTGCTGGGAATATCTAGAAATATTTCTGGACCAAATCCCCATAAATTCACTAACGGCATCACAGTAATATCATATAAACCATTGGAAATTTCATAATATTTAAAAGAAGAAGTTACCACATATGCAAATTCATCAGAAATAGCAAACCAGGTGGTGTCATTAAATGTATTAAAACGAGAAATTTCACTATCGGATATATAGGTCGACATTTGGTTATTAATGTCTTCTAAAAGTTGATCAACTTTATCTTTATTATTTGATTGATTTGGAAGTTTAGCAGAATATTTGATGGTATAATCTGTTCCCATTGTTTTACCGCTAAATTCATAAAATTCTTTTTCTGCACAACTAATAGACAGAATAGTAAACAGGCAAACAAGAAATAGCCATAAGGGTAATGAATATTTTCTAGCCAAAATCATCAAAAGCAATCATGTCTTCCTCAACCCCTAAATCTGAAACCATATTCTGTACTGCATCAATCATCATAGGTGGTCCACACAGATAGTATTCACATTCTGTTGGATCGTCATGATTCTTAAGATACATATCATATGCTACCTGATGAATAAAACCTGTTGGACCATCCCAATTATCTTCTTCTAGTGGCTCTGATAGTGCAACTTGGTAGGTAAAATTATCGTGCTCTTCTGCTAACAATTTAAATTCATCATCATAGAACATTTCTTTGACAGATCTAGCGCCGTACCAAAACGAAATCTTTCGTTTTGTCTTTTCAGTCTTTAGCAAATGAAAAATATGTGATCTCAGAGGCGCCATTCCAGCTCCACCTCCGATATAAACCATTTCTCGATCAGTATCTTTAATATAGAAATCACCATAAGGTCCAGAAACCGTAACTTTATCCCCTTGTTTGAGATCAAAAGTATAAGATGATGCAATCCCTGGTGGAAGATTAGGTTGTCCAGGAGGTGGAGATGCAATACGAATGTTTAACATAATCATATTTCCTTCAGCTGGATGATTTGCCATAGAATATGCACGAAATGCTGGCTCAGGATTGTTTGCTTTATATTGCCAAACATCAAATTTATCCCAATCTTCGTTATATATATCCCCTATATCAAAATTCTTATAATCAATATCTTTATATTCTGGAACATCAATTTGAATAAAACCACCTGGTTCAAATTTTATAGGATCACCCTCTGGCAAATCTAAAATTAGCTCTTTAATAAAAGTGGCTACATTTTCATTTGAACGAACGGTTAAATCCCATTTTCTAATACTAAAAATTTCATCAGGTACTTGAATCTTCATATCGTTTCTAATCTTTACCTGACATCCTAAACGCCAATAATCTTTTTGATCTTTTCTACTAATATAGGTTTTTTCTGTAGTTAGAATTTCTCCACCACCTTCCATAACTTGGCACTTGCATTGAGAACAAGTTCCTTGTCCTCCACATGCAGATGGTAGATAAACATTCTGAGAAGCTAATGCTGATAATATAGTAGATCCGGTTTGAACTGTTAGAGCCTTGTCTGGATCATTATTGACTATAATATTCACTTCTCCTTGAGGAAGCCACAAATCTGAAAGGACATTAACAACAATTACTAATAAAAGTATTACTGATGCAAAAACTGCAATCCCTAAAAGTACTGTAAGACCAAACTCACTTATAAAAAATTCATTCATAAATCAATTCCAGAAAAGGCCATAAAAGCCATAGATAGCAATCCAGTTAATATCATTGCCATTCCAACCCCTCTTAACCTAGGTGGAATATTAGAATAACGAAGCCTATATCGAACTGACGCTAATGCAAGGATTGCTAATAAGAAACCAACGCCAGAACCGAAACCATATACTAATGTTTCTGATAATGAATATTCTCTTTCTACCATAAACATTGATCCCCCTAAAATGGAACAATTTACAGCAATTAATGGAAGGAAAATTCCTAAGCCATTATAAAGGGCTTGTGAAAATCGTTCTAGAAACATTTCAATTAATTGAACTGCTGCCGCAATAACAGCAATAAATACAATAAGTTTTAAGAATGATAAATCAATATTAGCAATAATATTAGCAAGTTCAGGGTTTTCAGGATTAATCCATGATAATGCACCTTTATCTAGAAGATATTCATAAATAAACCAATTAATTGGAGTTGTAACTGTCAAAACAACAACTACCGCCATTCCAATCCCAATAGAAGCATCAATCTTTTTTGAGATAGCTAAAAATGAACAAAGACCTAAGAAATATGCTAAAACCATATTTTCAATAAAAACTGCCTTTGTGAAAATGCTTAGATAATGTTCAAGACCCATTATTCTTCTTCCTCAAGACCAGCAATTTCTCTTTGCACCCAAATAACAAGGCCTAGTATAAAAAATGCTCCAGGTGATAATACCAATAATCCAATATTTTCATATCCTGCATTAATCAACCATTCAACGTCTCGTTCAATTGAAAATAATACATACCCTGCACCGCCATTTGGTAAAGTAATAGTACCAGCTCCAAATAACTCCCTAAAGAATGATACAAGAATAATCATCATTCCATAACCTAAACCATTTCCTAATCCATCTAGAAATGCTTTTGATGGTCCGTGTTTGATCGCAAAGGCTTCAGCACGGCCCATAATAATACAATTAGTAACAATAAGACCAACAAATACTGATAACTGTTTACTCATATCATATAAATATGCTTTTAGTACTTCATCAACAAAAGATACTAGTCCTGCAATAATCGCCAACATAATTACAATTCTGACTCGGCTTGGTATATGATCTTTTAAAAGAGAAATAGCAACATTAGATGAGCATAGTACAAAAATTACGGCGAAGGTCATGATAATCGCTTGATCTACTCTTATAGTCACCGCTAAAGCAGAACAAATACCTAATACTTGCAAAGAAATAGGATTGTTAACATTTAACGGATCAGTAACAATTTTTTTAGATTCTGTACTAAATAATTCCATTTTCTCTTATCTCATTTAAATATGCTTCATATCGTTTTAGATCATCCTTTAGAAATATAGTTACACCATTTGAAGTAACTGTTGCTCCAGATATTCCATCAACTTGATGAATGGCATCTTCTTTACTATCATCCACTTTACCCTTTAGAACTTTTATTCCGATAATCTCTCCCTCAACATTTCTAATTTTTTTACCAACAAAATTGTTTGTAAACCACTCTTTTTCAACTTCGCCCCCTAATCCAGGAGTTTCACCATGTTTATAAAATTGGATGCCTAATACTGTATCTAGATCTGGAGCTAAAGCAATATAGCCAAATAGTGTAGACCACAATCCTTTCCCCGCAACTGGTAAAGCAACACCTTGTAGTTCATCATCAATAACTTTGAGATACACTGGCAATCGTTCAATATCTTTTTCAATATCAATTTCTTCTAATACAACATTATCAATTTTATTGCCTTCTGAATCAACACATAATCCTACAATACTATTATTAAATATTTCTTCAACTTTTTCATTGGACCATGGATTATCTTCTTCTTCTGAAAAGTCAAGTGAACGAAGAATAGTTTTATTTACATCAGCTCTGAGGTTATCCTCTTGCTTGAGTTTTAGATTTTCTTTCGTAACGGAAAGCAAGGTTCCTAGAACAACAGTTATGATAAAAACAAAAAACAATGTATATCTATTACTATGCATTTCTAGCAATCCTCATTTTTATATTGGATTTTACGACATAATAGTCTATTAATGGAGCAAACATATTCATAATCAAAATGGCAAGCATCACTCCTTCTGGATATGCTGGATTAACTGATCTAATAATTACGGTTAATACTCCAATCATAAAACCATATATCCATTTTCCTTTATTGGTATGAGCAGACGTTACTGGCTCAGTTGCCATAAAAACTGTACCAAATAAAAAACTACCAATTAAAAGATGTTGCAAAGGTGTAATTGTTAACATTGCATTAGTAGAGAAACCAGCAAGAATATTAAATAGAAAGGCAGTAAAAAATAGTCCAGATACTGAAGCCACCATAGTTCTCCAAGAAGCAATTCCAACATAAACTAGAAAAATTGCTCCAAGTAAAATAAGTATTTTATTTGTTTCTCCTATGGAACCTGGAATTAAGCCCCAACACATTTTCCATAGTGAAAAATCAAAATAATTTGGAGCAACATTTGATGCTTCAGAAAATAAATCTGATGCTATATTTTTTGGACTATTTGCTGGAATTGCTAATGCAGTTGCACCAGTATTGCCATCAGGTAATACAGCCCAAATTTTCTCACCTGACATTCTAGTTGGAAAAGCAAAATACATAAATGCACGAGCTGTTAATGCTGGATTAAAAATATTTGTTCCAACTCCACCAAAAATTTCTTTACCAATAATAATTCCAAATGCAGTACCAATAAAAACTTGCCATAAAGGAACAAGTGGTGGCAATGTCAAAGGAATTAGGGCACAAGTAACAAGAAATCCTTCATTTACTTCATGTCTACGAATAACGGAAAAAGTAAGTTCACAAATTGCTCCCGAGACAAAGGTAATGATTAGTATTGGTAACACATATGACATACCAAAAATAAAATTCCCAAACATAGATCTTGATACATCTGTTGTTGCCATATCATTGAGATAACCAATATTATAAGCTCCAAATAGATAACAAGGAATTAGAGCAATCACTACAAAGAACATCGTTCTTTTAATATCCATATTATCCCTTATATGAGGACCAGAATCTGTTTGTTTATCAGTAGAAAATAAAATAGTATCCGTTGCTTCCCATATTGGATGGGCCCATGATAAAGGCCTCCCTTTTTCAAATAATTTTCCTGATCGTTCTAATATTTTTTTTAAGAAATTCATATTATCCATCAAAATAAATTAAATCCAAACCCTTCCTTATAATTCCACCAACATCCGTCTTGCTCGGACAAACAAATGAACAAAGAGCTACATCTTCTTCATCACATTCGTAAATACCCAATTGTTCCATTTCGTCAACATCATTAGCTACAATACTTCTTGCAAGCTCATTAATATAAATATCCATAGGAAACACTTTTTCCCATGCACCGATAGGAACAAAAGCTCTCTCACTTCCATTTTGAAGTGTAGTAAATTTATACGGTTTTTTATTGTCACCAATATAAGCATTAAAAATACTATACTTAGACGATCCTCCTGGATGTAACCATCCCATAAATGACCTTTCAAATGATTTTTCAATAATAGATATAGATGAATCATAAAAATTTGTATATCCATCCAGATTTATTTCTTTCCCAGTTAAAACATTTCCAGAAATAATTCTAACATCATCTCTTGTAAGATTATCTTGACAATAGATATCTACTGGACAACCTAATCTTGTTTTGATATAACTTGGTTTTTTTACACAAGGGCCCGCTATATTAATTGTTATTGAAGGATCAAAAATACCATCAGAAAATATTTTACCAAGGATAGGAAGATGGTGTCCTTCTACTGTCCAAATAATATCTTTATTATTAATCGGTTGAATGTGATTAAGAACTACACCAATGTTTCCAGCAGGATGCGGTCCTTCTATTTCTACTAAATCAATATATTCTAAATCAGATAGATAAGTAAATTCCCCCGGCCTAACAATAAGAAATAGCTTTCCATCTGTCAATTCTTTTAAATGTTTTAGAGCACTAACAATATATTCTTGCTGATCTGATAAAGTAAAATGATGATTAATCGCTAATGGAGCCGTATTAGCAAGACTGATAATAATTGATTTTGGATTATCAGAAGGATTTGCCACTTTATTGAATGGCCTTTGTTTTAAAAATGGCCACATATTTTTTTCTAGTAAATAATTGATTACTCCCTCTTTTGAAGATAATCCATTCGGAGAGTTTGGTTGGAGTGATTTTTCCTTGTCATCATTCACTTCAAAAATAATTTCTTTAATAACACGTCTATCTCCATAAACAATTTTGGATATCTTACCAGAAGCAATAGCTGGCCATTTAATATCTGGATTCAGTTTATCAAAAAAAACAGGATCGCCTAATTGTATAGAATCATTTTCTTTTACTAAAAGTTTTGGTTTTATATAACGAAAGTTTTCAGGTGATAGAGAAACAGAGCTATGATGTCTTGTGGGTAGAAATTTCTTGTCTGGGTTTCCAGCAATATTAACATTGTGCCCGTTTTTTATTTTAAGCTTAAACATTAATTGTAAAGTAGAGATGAGAAAATAATAAAAAAGATAGTCGAGTTCTATATAATAATTAAGAAAAAATTATTTTTTAGATTTCCACTCAAAATAATTTCCATTATAAGATGAACGACTTTGCCATTTTTTTATTTTTTCATCAATATGCTCTATTGACTCAGAATCAATATCCTGAATTAAATCAATTGTTAAATCTCCCACAGTTTTGGCACTAACACGAGATGCTTTAATATTTCCTTTTCCAGTAATTGCATTACCCATTCCATGCACTTTATCTAGATTGTTAAATTTGCCAGAATCTTCATCTATAATATCATAAGTAGAGCCACTCATTGGAAGACCATCAATTGGCTCTGGCAAACTACCAATAGAACTAATAATAATATTTCCTTTTAAAATTTGATTAGAGTCATCAATTGGGATTGGTTGATTATCTACAATTTTATTTTTAATTACTTCTAAACCTTCCAAATTCCCTTCTACAATATTCAAGGCAGTAGGTTGTGTACATTCTAATACATTAAACAAAAATTTTTCTTGGGTATTATTTAAAATCTTTCTTCGTGCTTGTCTGCGTTTATCAACCATCTCAGGTTTAGCATCAGATGGGATAGTTGTAAGAGGCATATTTTCTATATCTCTCCTATATATCAAGGTTGTTCCTTTAATCCCAAGACTATTATAGTCAATATTATGTTGTTCTAGATATTTTGGAATTCCTTTGTGCTCCATTCAATAACATCAACATTTTTCACTCTAGATTGTATTTTTTCTTTTACGAGTTCTAGCTGGGTAATTTTACATACATCAATTGAAGCAAGCCCACCTCCTACAACCAATATATCATCTTGAATAACTATCTCAGGACCATTATAATCATCTTCGTGATAATGGTTAAACCAATATACAAAAGGGTTTGGTAGTAAAAGTTTGAGAATTCTTCAACACCTTTAATTGGGAATGATCTATCTCTCCAAGCACCATTAGCAAAATAAACACAACTCCAATTCATGTCATAAATTTCGTCAAAACCAATATGATCCCCTATTTTGGTAAGAGGAATAAAATCTACTAAAACATGATCCATAACCTCATCAATCTTAGAATATTCGCTAAGACGTTGTTTTTCGTGCCATCTTGGAAGTCCATCTTCAATTTTTCCATAAGGTAAACGATTCTGATCTACAATTACACATCGAATACCATGCTCTGTTAATTTCCGAGCAGCAGTAGATCCTGACACTGCACCACCGATGATTAATACTACTTTCATTGATTTTTTTATTTGTTAAAATTTTATTCGGTATGAAATTAATAAATAATTTACTAATTCAAATCATTCCTTTTTTACCAAAAAGTTTTATCAAACTTTTTGCTTCGCCTTACATTGCAGGCATTACAGATGATGAAATGTTATCCACTGAAAAAAATTTAAACACCAAAGGTTATGATACAGCAATCGATATTCTAGGAGAACATGTTAAACAGAAAAAGAAGCAAGAGAGATTACAGAAAAATATGCAAATTTATATGATGAAATTTCTTCTAGATCTTTACAAGCAAATTTATCAATTAAATTAACCCACATAGGACAAGATTTTGGGGTATGATATTGTCAAAAAGAATTTGATAATTTTAACTGAAAAAGCTAAAAAACATCATAATTTTTTAGGGCCTTGATATGGAAAATTCTCCTTATACCTCTGAAACAATTACATTATATAAAGAAACATTGGAAGTATATGCTAATATTGGAATTGTCTTGCAGGCATATATGCATCGTTCTATGGATGATTTAAACGCATTAGCTAATAAAACATTTTAATTGTAGAGTTTGTAAAGGTTTTTATATAGAAAGGAAGATATTGCTTATGCTGATTATGAAAAAATAAGAGAAAATTACATTAAACTTGTTCAAACCGGATTAAAAAAAGGTTCTTATATAGGAATTGCAGGTCATGATGAATATTTAATTAATAATCTATACCAGTGGATCCAAGATAACAATATCCCTAAAACTCAGTATAAATTTTCCAAGTTCTATATGGAGTTCCTATGGAAAAAATCTTGCAAAAACTAATGCAAGAAGGCAATAAGATACGTGTTTATGTTCCTTATGGCGATAATTGGTACGATTATTCTATAAGACGATTAAAAGAAAATCCGAAAATGGCTGGGTATATTATTAAAAATCTTTTTAAGAAAAATTTTTTATTTCTATAAATAAATAAAATTATAATTCCTGCCCACATTAGGAAACCAAATTTCAGGGTTTGACCATGGAATTCCATCAATAGAAAAATCAGTTAAAGGCCATAAAAATTTAGTAGGAAAATACTCTTTAGAATGGAAGGGGGAAAAACTAATAAAATATGAAAAGGCCAGGCCAACATAGGAAATGCTAGCGATTTATTAAAAAAAAAAACTATTCCAATACATAAAAAGGCAATTATAAAGCTATGAGATAAATTGTAACTAAAAAAAAAACCAATCTGGAATACTTTCTAAACTTGGAGGACCACTATAAGTATAATTGCCACTAGAATAATGACCGCTAAAAATTCTAACAATAATTAATATTCCAAAAGAAAAAAAGGGCTGGCATAGCTCCAAAAAAAATCGCTAACCATTTATAACCTCTATAACCAAATAAAACCCCTACCCCAAAGTGCATGACTTAATGTATCCATCTTCTACAATAAAAATTAATTTTTTCGAACCTCTTTTACCCCAAACCATTTTAGTCTTTAAGGTTTGGTAGTAATCGTAATCATTAAATGTGATAAATTTTAAATGGTTTTTTGCTTGTCTAATCTTTACAATAGATTCATCGGTAAAAAGTTCAATATGTTGTCCGTCACAAATTAATTTTAATTCTTTTTCTGAATGACCATTAAATCGAAATTCGATTTCTACATCAGGAGGTAAAACTAATGGTCTTGATGTTAGAGAGTGAGGAGCAATTGGAGTAACTATAATAGAAAAAACATCTGGTTGTACAATTGGACCTCCAGATGATAAAGAATAGGCAGTTGACCCCGTTGGGGTACTGATAATAATTCCATCTGATTTGTAATCACTAACGTGTTTACCATTAATATAAAGATCAAGGGAAGTTACTCGATATGCTACTTTATTTTGAACAACGAAGTCATTAATAGCAAAATAAGTATTGTTATCACTATTGTGAGAAATTTCTGCATTTAATACTAAACGATCTTGAATACTAAATTCTCCATTTCTAACTGAATCTAATTTTTCTATTAATTCATCTGGAACAATCTGAGCAAGAAACCCTAATCCTCCGATATGAACACCTAAAACAGGAACCATTGGATTGCAAAAGAGACGAACTCCAGAAAGTAGCGTACCGTCTCCACCTAAACATAGTAGGAAATCTACATTAGGGGGATTATCATGATCATATAATGTATAATTGCTTGGAAGAGAGTCTAGGTTTTCTAAACCTTGGGGTAAAAACAATTGCAAATCATTATGGTTTGCCCATTGTCCAACATCGCAAAACTAGTGCTGGTATTTCTTTTTTCCCAACATTAGCCCAAACAGCAAAACTTTTTGGTTTCATTTTATTTATCTATTTTTTTTCTTATGTCTATCTGCACGTAAACGTTTTTTGCGTTTATGTGTATTCATTTTTCTTTTTTTTCTTTTTTTACCGCAAGGCATTAAATGCTCCTATTTAATATTCAATCAATTTATCGTTGACAGTATTTTTCATTAGTTTTGAAGGCTTAAAAACTGGAACATAACGCTCTGGAAGATATACAGGATCTCCAGTAGCTGGATTACGTGCCTTTTTAGGCATTCTATGTTTAACTGCAAATGTTCCAAAACCTCTTAATTCAATCTTTTCATTCTTGCTTAAGGTAGAATAATTTCCTTAAATGAATCATTAAGTACAGCTTCTACTTCTACCTTTGTTAAACCAGTATTTGCTGATACATTATCAATTATATTTTGTTTAATCATATCTCTATTTCCTTTATGACTTTATTCTGTAAATAATACTAATTTTTGTCCAGGATAAATAGCAGAACTTCCTGGATTCATTTGATTCCATTCTCTAATCTTTTTTGCGCTGGTATTATATTTTTCAGCAATATATCCAAGTTGATCTCCAGATTTGACAGTATAAAAAAATTCTAGCTGACACATTACTGGATTGATCTATATTTTTACCGACAAACAATACTAATTTCTGTCCAATGCTTATCAAATGATTATTTGGATTCATTTTATTCCATTTTCTAATCTCACTTGCTCTTGTATTATATTTCTCAGCAATAGCTCCAAGTGTATCACCTTTCTTAACGGTATAACTAATCTTCTCAGGATAGTTAGAATAAATTCCACCTTTTACTGGAATTTTTAATCTTTTTCCTATGCTTAATCGATCATTTTTTAGATTGTTAATTGTCATTAAATCTGAAATCAAAACACGATATTTTGAAGCAATCGTTGATAGATTTTCACCCTTTTTTACACGATGTTCTACTTTTTGAGTAGCAAATCTCTCTGTTTCTGGTAATGCATTAAATGTCTTATAAAACTTATCTTTTTTCCATAAGGGATTCTCAATATATAATCTCCATTTGAAGGTGTTGCAGATTGTCTTAATTCAGGGTTTAAATATTTAATAGTACTTGTTTTTTTTTTCTGCAGATTTTGCAATAACAGCCAAATCGGCACTTTTTTTAATAATAACTTCATCATATTTAAGTGGGTTTTGGGTTTTGGAATCTTAAATCCATATTTCTCTGGATTCTTCAAAATAATTGCAGAAGATAGAAAATATGGTATATAGTTTTTGGTATCTTTAGGCAATGAATATAATTGCCAATAATCTGAGGTTTCATGAAGATTTACCGCACGATTAACTCTTCCTGGACCAGTATTGTATGCAGCTAATACCAAATACCAATCTTCAAATTCTTTATATAAGTCTTTAAAATATTCAACTGCTGCTTCTGTAGATTTAAGAATATCTTGACGTTCATCAACATACCAAGTTCTTTCCAGTCCATATTGTTTTCCTGTTGAATACATAAATTGCCATAACCCTACTGCTTTTGCTCTAGATACTGCTTTTGGATCAAGACCTGACTCAATTATAGAAACAACAATTAATTCTTCAGGAAGATTATTTTTCCCCTAAAATTGGCAATATTATATCCTTGTATTGTACATATCTCCTAAGCCAAATATTAAATCCTTTTCTACCTTTGCCTTGAAAATATCTAATATAACTTTCTACTTGGGAATTAGTAACTATTGGAATATGCCCTTCTCGATCTCAAGAATAGTAAATTTTGTTGTTCCCATTTCAACTGATTCATTTTCATCTGCCCTCTCTACAACCTGTTGTCGAATAAGTTCGGCATTCAATATCTGGCTAGAATTTTTCAAAGTATTGAGTGTGGTAGAATAAACTTGAATAAAATCATTTTGGAATTTTTCAAATTCAATTTTATCAAGCTCATTACGAACACCAATTTGTTCAACGTCTGATAGCAAATCAAAAATCTTCTTAATATTATATATAACTTCGATTGTATCTTGATTGATATCTGCAATAACAGCATCAGAAAGAAATTGTTTTGCTTCATCCAAAATAGGTGAAATATTATTAATACTTCCAGAAAATGCAATATCACTAGTATTCATAAATGGTTTTTTTTCATTACCATTTATCAAGTCTTGGGCAAAAATATTTGTAACCAAAACTATTACTAAAAAGTATAATTTAAATTTCTTCATAAAACTTGCCAAATTATATTGAAACTCGATGACAATCAAGTTAGTGTTTTTTTATTTGATTGATATAATGAGTGGAGCTATGTCCCGGATGAAAATCTAATATTTCTACTTTTCCTCCATTTTTTATTACTTCTCGAGCACCAACAACGTCTTCGATTGTATAATCTCCACCTTTTACTAAAACATCTGGCATAATTGATTTAATTAGATTAAGTGGAGTTTGTTCCTCGAAACTGATTACATAATCAACAACTTTTAATTCTGATAATATAAGTCCTCTATCTTCAAGTTTATTAATTGGTCTAGAAGGACCTTTTAATTCTTTAACTGAATTATCTGAATTGATTCCTATCACCAATATATCACCGAGCGTACTTGCTTCACTTAAATATCGTGTATGCCCAACATGTAAGATGTCAAATACTCCATTTGTAAATACTATTTTCTGAGAATTTTTTTTACAATCTCTTATTTTGGTAATTACATTCTTTAGTTGATAATTATGATTCATCGTTTTGTAATTTAATAATCTCTTTTTTAATAGAATTAGTAATATTTTTGCGATCTTCATATTGTTTATTTTCTGTAATAATAGGTTTACCAAAATTGACAACTATTTTGTTAGAATTTTTTCTAAAATTTTTTGTATTCCACCAATCAAAAGAACCCATAATATAAACTGGAATAATAGGCAATCCTGTATTAATTGATAATACAGCTGCTCCCTTCTTAAAACTTTTTAATTGATTCAAATTTGATCGTGTTCCTTCTGGAAAAACCACAACTGATCTCGGGGTATTTTTAATATCAGATTTTAATTCATCTAACGAATCAATAGCATCATTAGTATTTTTACGATCTACAAATATAGAACCTGATATACTTAAGATTGATTTGAAGATTGGAATTCTTTCTAATTCTTTTTTTGCAACAAAAACCAAATATTTATTTACAGCTACAAAAAGTACTGGAAAATCCATAAATGATGAATGATTTGGTGCAAAAATATAGTTTTTATTATCCTTTATATTTTTCTTTCCTCTTATTTCTAGTTGAACTCCTGAGGTTTTAATCAACATTTCTGACCATTTTATGCTATAATATTTAAAATTATTTTTATTATTTGATAGTTTGATAGAAATAATTGAACCTATACCCAAAAAGAAGGTCCAAAAAAAGACATTAAGACTAATCCAAATTCTTCTCAATTATTTAATCTCCGCTAACCCAGTATAAGGCTGCAAAGATGATGGTATGCTAATTGAACCATCTTTCGTTTGGTGTGTTTCAAGTAAAGCTGCAAGAACTCTTGGTGTTGCAAGACCAGATCCATTTAAAGTATGAACATAATTAATCTTATTATTTTCATCCCTAAATTTGATATTCCCTCTTCTGGCTTGAAAATCTTCAAAATTGCTACAAGATGAAACTTCCAACCATTTCTTTTCCCCTGGAGCCCATACTTCTAAATCATAACACTTCGAAGCTGCAAAACTTAAATCTCCACTACATAATTCAACAATCCTATAATCTAAATCTAGCATATCTAAAATCTTTGCTGCTTGTTTAGTTAAACTTTCTAATTCTGAATATGAATCTTTAGGATGAACAAATTTTACCAATTCTACTTTGTTAAATTGATGTACTCTCAACAATCCTCTAGTATCTTTACCATAAGAACCTGCTTCTCTTCTGAAACAACCTGAGTATGCCAAATAATATTTTGGTAAATCAGATAAATTTAATATTTCATCTTTATGTATATTAGTCAATGGCACTTCAGCAGTAGGAATTAGGTATAAATCATCTTTTTCTATATGATACATATCTTCACCAAATTTTGGTAACTGACCAGTTGTATTTGCAGAACCTGGTTTTACTAAGAAAGGAGGGAAAATTTCAGTATAGTCATAATTTTTTAAATTATAATCTATCATAAAATTAATAAGTGCACGCTCAAGTAAAGCTCCATTTCCTTTATATAAAGGAAAGCCTGTACCACTAATCTTTGCACCTATTTCAAAATCTATTAAATCTAGATCTTTAACAATATCAACGTGGCTTTTTGGTTTGAATTTTAATTCTTTTTTTGAAGAACATTCTTTGGAAATAACATTATCAATAGGAGATTCTCCAATTGGTACAGATTTGTGTGGCATGTTTGGAATCTGAAGAAGCATATCTCTAAGTTGTTGAGACTTAGTACGTTGTTCATTTTCTAATTCTTTTATTGTATTAGATAATTTCTTTAAATCTTCAAATACTGATTTATCAGCACTCTTTTTGGACTTTAATTTTCCAATTTCTTTTGATTGTTTATTCTGTTCTGATTGAAGATCATTAAGTTTTTTAGTCAAATCTCTGAGTTCAGAATCAGATTTAACAATATTGTCTAAACTAATAGATTTATCTTTCTTTGATAATTCTTTTGCAACAGAGGATTTATCATCACGAATTTTTTGTATGGATATCATTTGCTATAATTTACTTAATTCTTCTACAATATTAACACTTATCGTTTCAAGTATAAAATCGTTTTCATCAATAATTTCTATTTTATAATTACCAAAATCATCAATATTAAATTGGCTAAAATAATAATCTGATATTGGATTGAAATAGAGTTTTTTATCGTACAAATATCTATCATCAATAGAAATTTTTGCAGTAAATATCTTTTTTTCTAAGTCAATGCGATTTGAGAATCCATAAATAAATACTTTATCATTTATTTTATGATGTTCGCTCCCTAGAAAAAAATTGTAACGTAATTTCTTATTTTCTAATGCCCACTTCAAAGATTTATCAAAATAATCTTTTTTTTTCATTGAAAAAATCTTCATAAAAATTTGCATTATTAATTAGAACAGATTTAAACTGATTTTTCTCAAAAAAAGTTCTTTTTGATATATTAGCTATATCCTCTTTAGAATCAATTTTAACTCCAAAAAGTGGAGACAATTTAATTAAAGAATCAAAATTTTGATTATTACCAATAGAAAGAATTAAGGCAGTATTTTGAGAATAAATTTTTCTAACAAATAATTCTAACCATTTATCTGATATAATATGATTTGGAAAATTATCAAAAATAACTAAATCATATCTTTTAAACCAAAAATCTTTGAAATCATGAATCCCCGTTTCGAAATCAGGTATAAAATGATCGAAATCATTTGCAACATGACTAATAATAGCCATTGAGTTAAAATTCAAGTTACCACTAATAATTGCAATCTTTGGATTGTCTGACTCTAAGCTTACATTAAAGCTATATCTATTATTTGCAATATTGTCTTCAAGCTTCAAGCTAGAAACTTTGACATCGAACTTTGATTTAAAATCAATATTATCCCTTAATAAAAATGATTGGAAATAAACTTTTTGGTTAGATTTCAAACTAATCTGGTCTGAACCAATAAGATTATTAGCATTTGAAAGACTGACCTGAACAGTTTCATCTCCATTAATATTTTGGATTTCAATATCAATATATATTGATTTTTGATCAGATCTGTTAGGATATACAATAATATTTTTTATTGCTAAATCGGTGATTATATCCTC
Source organism: Fidelibacterota bacterium (assembly GCA_019654715.1). Lineage (GTDB taxonomy): Bacteria > Fidelibacterota > Marinisomatia > Marinisomatales > Marinisomataceae > Marinisoma. Next base: position 32,443 of record BPEH01000006.1, read on the forward strand.
TGAAACTATTTCATTTTCTACTACAATATCTTTATCAATATCTGAATCATCAATAGAATTATTGATTATATAATCAACAGAAAATATTGTTAGCAGAATAAACAGAAATAAATAGATATTATTTTTTCTCATTTTTATAATACTATTCCTCTTGAATAAGCAGAAAAGTCTATTCCTGTTTTAACAGACTTAGTATTTATTTTTTTTTCTCCTAAAAATGCAATCATATCTGCATTATCAGTACAATATTTTAGGGAAGGAAAAAGGATCTTTTTATCCAATTGTTTTAGTTTCTCTCTTAATCTTTTGTTTGCTGCAACTCCACCACAAATAATACCAGTATCAATTTTAAAATCATCCATAGCTTTATTTAATTTAATCACTAAAGTATCTACAATAGCTTCTTGGTAACTAGCAGCAACATCATTTGGTGAATATTTATCATTCTTTTTTATATAATTAATCAAAGCAGTTTTTAAACCACTAAAACTAAAATTATAACTTTTATGATGTATCATAGGGCGAGGAAAATCAATCAACTTATGATTTCCACCTTTTGATAACTTTTCTATCTCTGGACCACCAGGATAATCTAGACCCAATGTCTTTGATCCTTTATCAAATGCTTCTCCACATGCATCATCCAAAGTTTCTCCTAAAAGATTATATTTAGAATTAGATTGAACTATCCAAAGCTGTGTATGCCCACCTGAAACAAGTAAATTAATAAAAGGAGGTTTTATTGAATCGCCAAATTCAATAAATACAGAATTAAGATGTGCTTCAAGATGATTAATAGGAATTATTGGAATATTCAATCCTTGAGATAGTCCTTTTGCAAAAGAAACTCCAGATAATAAAGAACCCATTAATCCTGGACCATTAGTTACAGCAATAGCATCCAAATCAGAATAGTTTAATTTAGATTCTTTTAGAACTCGTTTAGTAATTTGAGGTAAAAATTTTTCATGTTCTCTTGATGCAATTTCAGGAACAACTCCTCCATATTTCTTGTGTATATATTGGGTTTTATTATAACTAGCAAGAATTTTGTAGTTATCACAAATTGCTACACCAGTTTCATCGCAAGATGTTTCTATTCCAAGAATAATCAATTTTCTTTGATTGGTTCTTCCCTATCAACAACAAGAATTTCTAAATTATTTGGAGTCAAATTTTCCCATTTAGAAATACTATCAGGAATTTTAACACTAGGAGAATAAAACTGTTTTTTAACATTCCAATCTTTAAAATCAATTGTAACTAAGATATCTTCAGGAAGAATATTTGCAACCGCATCGAGTCCTCCAACTACAGTTAAAGATACTTGATTAGGTTTCACAAAAACCTCAACATCATCTGGTTTATTAAGAAGTTGTACTGGGATACTTGTAACATTCTCTTCGGTAATAGGCTGAATATTAATATATCCTTGAACTTTCTTTGGATCAAAATCAACTAATTTATTTGGATTAATAATTGATAATTCTTTCTCTATTGATGCCATTAGGTTTAATAAAGTATCTTTTTGAGTTTTCACAAATTTAATACTATTTACAATTTCTTGCGGTCCACCGATATTAATAGAGTTTGGAATAAAATTTTCATCGCCAACCTGTATATATCCTGATTCTGTTGAAATAAATACTTGTGATTGAATTGGTACTTTTTTTACCAAATATTGATCTAAATTAATTACAATATTTTTTGGAGAAACAACTTCTACAAATTGTAGACCCAAAGAAACTGGTAAAACTATCTTTGTTGGATTATCTCGATAATATTCATTTAAATTAAAATTATATTGATCAGCAATACTACTTAAATCAATAATTGCTTTATAATCATCATAGAAATTCTCAAACAATGCAAGCCATATAAATGATCTACCAGATCCTCTGATTGTAACAAGAATATCCTTTGGAACTTCTTCTTTATATGTTTTTTGTTCTTGTAAATTTCTTGCAACCAGAGGAATTTTTTGTGTTACTAAATAATCATCTTCACTCTTAATAAAAAACCAGAAAATAAATGCTATAAGAACAGAATAAGATATTCTTCTTAATTTAGGTACGTTAGTATCTTTTGATTTGGGTATATTAATCTTCATCAGGTTGATTAAGCATCAAGATAACTTTTTTATCTTTTTCTTCAACTTCAACAACTAGTAAATCAACAAGTTCCCCTTGCTTGATTGATGATAAGTAATTTTTTCTTAATTTTTTTGAAATCTTATCTACTGAAACAAAACCTTCAATATCATTCTCAAGACTAATAATCATTCCAGAATCGGTTAAATTATTAAAAGTTCCTTTAATTTTTGTCCAGACAAATATTGTTTTTTTATTTCAGGCCAAGGATTCTCAGTCATTTGTTTCATCCTAAGAATATTTTTCTATCCTTATCTGAAATTTCTAATATAATCAATTCAATATTATCCTCTTTTTTAACAAATTCTTTTGCATGAGCAATATTTTTTGTCCAGTGAAAATCTGTATTTCTTATAAAACCTTCAATGTTTCCCCCAAAATTTAACATATGCACCAAATTTGGTAATATTATTAACTGATCCTTTAACTTTATCATTGATAGCAAATTGAGATGATACATTTTTCCATGGATCTTCTGTTAATTGTTTAATACCAAGACTAATTTTTTGATCCTCAATATCAATAGATAATATCTTTGATTCTAACATATCTCCTGTTTTGTATTGCTCAGATAAATTTTCAATATTTTTATTCCATGAAATTTCTGATATGTGTACTAATCCTTCTACCCTTTTTCAATTTCAACAAAATACCATAGTTCATAATGCTAACAATTTTACCTGATACAATATCACCAACATTATGTTTATCAGGAATTAATTTCCAGGGGTTATCAGTCAATTGTTTGATACCAAGAGAAATTCTCGATGTTTCTTTATTGTACTCAATAACCTTTACGTCAACTTTGTCTCCAACTGATACAACTTCAGATGGATGATTAATTCTTCCCCATGAAAAATCAGTAATATGTATTAACCCATCTAACCACCTAAATCAATAAAAGCACCAAAATCGGTAATATTTTTAACTATACCAGAGATTCTTCCATCAACTTTAATTTGATCCATAATTTCTTGTCTTTTTTCATTTAAAGATTCTTGAAGTATAGCTTTTCTTGAGACAACAAGATTTTTTCTTAATTCATCAACTTTCACAATCTGAAAATCAAATTCTTTATTTAAAAAAACATCAAAATTCTTTACCGGCTGAACATCAACTTGAGATCCAGGGAGAAAAGCCTGGATTACATCAAGATCAACTACAAGACCGCCTTTAACTCTTTTAATAATTTTTCCTTTAACAGGTTTGGCATTATCACAAAATTCTCTTAACTGATCCCATCTTTTAATAAAATCAGCTTTATATTTTGAAAGCGTTATATTTCCATCAGTATCTTCAAA
>BPEH01000007.1 GCA_019654715.1 Fidelibacterota bacterium
TAAAAAAAGACAGTGGGGAAATAGATCCAACAATCAGGCAATAAGGGTAGAAATGTTTTTTTTGTTTTTAAAAGGGGAATACTGTAGAGCAGCTTTTTGTTGAAACTGGTATTGTTGGTGATGTAGACTATGAAATAATCTCTGGCCTTGAAGAAGGGAAGAAATTGTTGTCGGAGGTTTGTAGCAATTAGTCGAGATTTATATAATGGTGCAAAAGTTACCGTTAAAAAAAAATCTAATAATAATTCAAGATCTAGTCGAAAACGTGGCTAAATAAAAAAAAGAGATAATATCTATAAAATCAATCTCTAAAATTTATTATTTAGGGACTAATGTTGTTAAAGCTTTAGATAATGTTTCGGTAAGCATTTATGAAAATGATTTTATATCGATTATGGGACCATCTGGTTCTGGAAAATCAACATTAATGAATATTATTGGCTGTTTGGATGTTCCAACCAAAGGAACCTATAAGTTTAATAAAGCATTAATATCCGAAATGAATGATAGTCACTTGCAAATATCCAAAAGAAAAATTGGATTTTTTTTTCAAACATTCAATTTATTGCCAAAACTCAATGCACTTCAAAATGTAGAAGTTCCTCTAATTTATTCTTCTTTAAATAGAGCAAAACGAACTCAAAGAGAAAAAGAAGCATTAAAAATTGTTGGATTAGAAGATAGAATGACACATAAACCTAATGAATTATCTGGAGGACAGAGACAACGTGTAGCAATTGCACGTGCTTTGGTCAATAAACCTTCTATTATTTTAGCTGATGAACCAACTGGTAATTTAGATTCAAAAAGTGGATTAGAAATTTTAAAATTTTTTTTGATCAATTACACAAAGCTGGCAATACTTTAATTGTTGTAACTCATGAGAAATCAATTGCAAAGCGTGCAAAAAAAAGAGTAGAAATTTTCGATGGTAAAATTACATTAGATGAATAACATTCTTAAAAATATTTTAATTGGTCTTGGTGCAATTCGATCCAACATTACGCGAGTTGCTTTAACATCTCTTGGATTAACCATTGGTATCTTTACTGTTAGTATCGTTACTGCTGGAGCTTCTAGTATTGATAAAGAATTTGCAAGATCAATGGATTATTACGGAAATGATAAGATTTATGTATCAACATGGCCATGGTCATTTGATTTCGATTGGTGGAAATATCGTAATCGTCCAAAAATTGAGGAAGCATATCTCGATTATATCAATCAATATAGTGAATATGTTACAGATGTATCTATTAAAAAAAGTACTTGGATAAGATCTTCATACCAAAATAAAGCGTCTTGGTTACAAGTTAATGGTGTGTATCCAAGTTATGGTGAAATGTTAAGTGGAACAGAAGTGACTAATGGAAGATTCTTTTCTGAAAATGAATGGACCTTGCAAAGAAGAGTTGTAATTGTTGGTGGTACAGTAAGAGATGGATTTTTTGATGGTAAAGATCCAATAGGAAAAAAAATAAAAGTTGGTGGTGTTACTTTTGAAATCATTGGCGAACTCAAAAAGCAGGGAATGGGAATGGTCCCAGGAGGAACACTTGATAATCTAGTGATTATGCCTTCATCAACTTTTAAACGTATTTTGACAAGATGGGGTTTTGATGAATTGATATTACAAACAGAACCTGAAAATTTATATAAAGCAAAAGAGGAAGTAGGGATGATTATGAGAGTGGCTCGTAAATTACGACCTGATCAGGAAGATGATTTTGCTGTGAATTCTGCTGACGCATATCAGAGTCAGTTTGATGGTATGAAAATTGCTATTGCTGGAATGGCCTTTATGGTGACAGGAATATCTTTAGTTGTTTCTGCAATAGGTATTATGAATGTGATGTTTGTTTCTGTACGAGAACGCACTAAAGAAATTGGTTTAAGAAAAGCAATGGGTGCAACAAATAACAACATTTTGGTACAATTTTTAAGTGAAGCGATTGCTATTTCAATTATTGGAGGAACAATAGGAATTGTATTGGTCAAATTAATGACAGTTGCTCTAGCTTCTTATGCATCCTTTCCAGTTGAATTTGATCTCCTATTAATTTTTTATACTTTTATGATTTGTGTATTTATCGGCATAACATCTGGTATTCTTCCAGCAAGAACTGCTGCCAACCTTCACCCAATCGATGCGTTACGTCATGAATAGATTAATTAATTACTTAGGTGATGCAATTTCGGGTGTGCTATTTTATTTTGGCCAAACAAAACTACGCACATTTTTAACTCTGCTTGGTATTACTGTTGGGGTTTCCTCTATTATTGGTATTATGACTGTATTAACTACTTTTGACAGAGCTACAACCGGTTTGGTTGAAGAAATGAAAACAAATATATTTTATATTACAAGAGACAATCCCGTTGAAATTAGTTTTGGTTCTGATAATAGACATAATCGTAATAAGCCTCGTATTACATGGTCAGAATATGAACAATTAAAGAGAGTATTAACACTGACAAAACATGTATCCGCAGTTGTGGCGGAGGAGCCAAGTGACCGAACAATTAGTGTTGGAAAAAAAGAATTAAAAAATCGATTATCAAGTTTTTGGGGGGGCGATGGAGATGTTCTTGAAGCTTGGAAATATGAAATGGTTAGTGGAAGGAATATACGAAAACAAGATTTAGATAGTAATGCACGTGTTGCCGTAGTGGGTTATGATATCAAAGAAGAATTATTTCCTTATTCTGATCCAGTAGGTCAGATAATAAAAATTGATAATATTCCATTTGAAGTTATTGGTCTTCTAGGTGCTAAAGGAGAAATGTTGGGACAAAGCATGGATTCTATGATTGGAATTCCAATTACCGCTTTTTTACAATATTTCCGTGGTCGAAGTTTTTATGGCGAAGGTTTACAACTTATATTAGAATCAGAATCTATGGATGAGTTAGATGCTGCCACCGATGAAGCGATAGGAGCTTTTAGAGCAATCCGAAAGATACCACCAGGAGCAGAAAATAACTTCTATATTGCAACCAATGATCAATTAATGGATACATTTGGTGATTTTACTAAATACTTGCAAATGTTTATCGGTCTAGTAGCTGGGATTTCTCTATTAGTAGCAGGAATTGGTATTGCTAATATTATGTTAGTTTCATTAACAGAACGTATTAAAGAGATTGGTGTCCGCAAAGCGCTAGGTGCAAGAAAAATTGATATATTTTTACAATTTTTAATTGAAGCAACTCTTATTTCTATAATAGGGGGAATTGTTGGTATTATCATCGGTTTATTATTTGGAAATGTGGTAGCATATTTTTTACAACAAGACCCAATCATTCCGTTTAATTGGGTATTGTATAGTATTCAGATTTGTGTATTTATGGGTATAGTCTTTGGATTGTATCCTGCAATTAAGGCTGCAAATCTTAATCCTATTGACTCTATTCGCTATGAATAGATAAATTGTCTTAAATAATATTTTTATGTCAAAAACAAAGAAAGTCACAAAGAAAGAATTAAATAAAATAGCCAAACTTTCTAAACTTTCTCTCTCTGAAGCAGAGTTAAAAACACACACTAAGGATATGAATAATATTCTAGATTACATGGATTTGTTAAATGAAATTGATACATCTAATGTAGAAGAATTAGTCAATGTTCATGATACGCATAGCGTATTAAGAGAAGATGTTACAGAAGAATCAATCCCCAAAGAAAAGGTTATAGAAAATAGCCCAAAATCAAAGGGGGATTATATCGAAATTCCTTTGGTGGTTAAAAAGGATAGCCAGTGAATCTAGGTGTTATTCCTGGTCGACTCAATTCCAAAAGATTTCCAAGAAAGATTATTTACCCTCTGAATGGAAAATCTGTTATTGAACATGTATATGATAATGCAAAAAAATCAAAGTATCTTGATAAAGTAATTATTGCAATTGATTCAGAAGAAACCAAATCGCATATAAGCGATTCTTGTGATATCATGCTTACCTCTTCAGAACATAAATCTGGCACTGATAGAGTTGCAGAAGTATCGGAAAAAATTGATCCTGATATTGTTGTCAATATTCAAGGAGATGAACCAAAAATTGATCCTAATATTATTGATAACCTTATTTTATTGTTTAATGATTCATCGGTACAGATAGCTTCGGTAGCTTCCACTGATTTAAGCAGTGATGATTTAATTAATCCTAATGTTGTAAAAGTATGTTTAGATAATAATAATTATGCTCTGAACTTTGAAAGAGATCTTTCTTTACAAAACCAACAATATTTTCGTCATATTGGTATTTATGCATATCGTAGTGAGATACTAAAAAAATTTACTAATCTAGATCAAACTGAGAATGAGAAAAAATTTAAACTAGAACAATTAAGAGCGCTTGATAATAATATTGCAATTAAAATATTAATTACTAATTTCCAGAATAGAAGTATCGATATAGAGGATGATTTAAAATATTATGAAATCTAAAACAAAATTTATATTCGTACTGGGTGGAGTAATGTCCGGCCTTGGAAAAGGTATCTCTGCTTCTTCAATTGGGTATTTGCTAAAAAGTGCAGGCTTAAAAGTCAATATTCTTAAATTAGATCCTTATCTTAATGTTGATCCCGGTACAATGAATCCATATCAACATGGAGAAGTTTTTGTATTAGATGATGGTTCCGAAACCGATTTAGATCTAGGGCATTATGAGAGATTTATCGATGAAAATATGTCTAAAGATAATAATGCTACCGCTGGACAAATATATAGTACTGTATTAGACAAGGAACGTCTAGGAGAATATTTAGGTGAAACTGTTCAGGTTATTCCACATGTAACAGACGAAATTAAAAATCGTATTTATCAATTATCAGAAAGTAACAAATATGATATAGTAATTTGTGAAGTTGGTGGTACGGTGGGTGACATAGAAAGTTTGCCATTTCTTGAAGCAATTCGTCAGTTATCACTTGATGTTGGATATTTTAATTCTTTAATCATACATCTTACATTACTTCCACATGTTTTTTCTAGCGGAGAAATAAAAACAAAACCTACTCAACATTCAGTAATGAAACTGCGAGAAATTGGACTTTCTCCTGACTTTATATTTTGTAGAACATCACATAAGGTAACCAAACCAATTAAAGAAAAATTAGCTCTTTTCTGTAATGTAAAACCATCCCATGTGATTGAAAATAGAGATGTATCTAGTATTTATGAAGTTCCCTTGCTTTTTGAAAAGCAAAACGTTACTGGAATGATTTGTAAAAGACTTCAATTGAAAAATAAACCATCAGTTGGCAAACTTGAAAACTTTATGAATACATATAAAAATCCATCTCATACTGTTCGTATTGCTATGTGTGGTAAATATACAGAATTGCATGATGCTTATAAGAGTATATTAGAATCATTTGTACATGCAGGAGTTGAAAATAATACCAAAGTAGATGTATCATGGATTAATACTGAAAAAATTCACAATGATGATCATGCAAAAAAATCTTTTAAAGAGATTGATGGTATCTTAATTCCTGGAGGATTCGGATCAAGAGGAGCTGAGGGCAAAATTTTAACCTCAAAATTTGCAAGAGAGAATAATATTCCATTTCTTTGGGGATTTGTTTAGGTTTACAATGTGCTGTAATTGATTTTGCTAGACATGTTTGTAATCTAAAAGATGCGAATAGTACCGAATTCAATCCGAAGTCTAAACAACCCGTAATTGAAATTATGGAATCTCAGAAAGCTATTAAGATTAAAGGTGGTACTATGCGTTTAGGGTCATATAAATGTGATATTACACCAAAAACGAAGGTATCTAAGATTTACAAAAAAAATATTATTCATGAACGTCATCGTCATCGATGGGAAGTAAATAATAAATATGTTAAACAAATGCAATCAAAAGGGTTAACTTTTTCAGGAATGAATAATGATTTGGGTGTGGTAGAAACAATTGAATTGTCTAATCATCCTTGGTTTGTTGGTTGTCAATTTCATCCTGAGCTAAAAAGTAGGCTTGATAAAGCACATCCGCTGTTTTATGGATTTGTTAAGGCATCATTAAAATATAGTAGAAGCAAAAAATGAATAAAGTTAAGTGTAATAATATTACTTTTGGTAGCGATGAACTTCCTTTCATTGGTGGTCCTTGTGTTATTGAGAGCAGAGACCATGTTTTAAAAATGGCTGAAGGAATTTTATCAATTACAGATAAACTCGGTATTCCTTTTATTTTTAAGACATCGTTTGATAAAGCTAATAGAACATCAATTAAGTCATTTAGAGGGGCATGGTTTGGATGAAGGGCTAAAAATACTTCAAGAAGTTAAAGATTCGTTGAAAATTTCTATTACAACAGATGTTCACCATCCAGAGCAAGCTAATATTGTTGGAGAGGTGGTGGACATACTTCAGATTCCAGCTTTTTTATGTAGACAAACAGATTTACTACTTGCAGCGGCCAATACTGGTAAAATTGTTAATGTTAAAAAAGGACAATTTTTATCTCCCTATAAAGTAAAAAATATTATTGATAAAATTTTGACCACAGGAAATAATAATATTTTAATTACAGAGCGAGGAAATTCATTTGGATATGATAGCTTGGTTTCTGATATGCGTGCAATTCAAATAATGCAAGAATTTGATTTTCCAGTAATTTATGATGCAACACATAGTGCACAAATACCTGGGAATCTTGAAAACACAACATCTGGACATAGAGAATTTATTCCAGGACAGGTTCGTGCTGCTGTAGCAACGGGTTGTGATGGAATTTTTATGGAAGTTCATGATGATGTTGGTAATGCACTGAGTGATGCAAGTACTCCAGTGGCCGTTGAAAAAATTGGAACCATTGTTGGTTTCAAGGGTTAGAGTTTAGAAAGGCATATTTAAGTAATGGATAATGTTTTAAAAGAAAAATTGCAATCAATCAAATTACTTATTTGTGATGTTGATGGTGTTTTGACTGATGGAAAACTTATTTATATGACCAATGGAGAAGAAGCAAAAAATTTTAGTGTTTTAGATGGTGTGGGATTCCATATGTTAAATAGATTAGATTTGGATATCAAAACTGCTTGGATTACGGGAAGAGAATGTGCTACAACTGCTCATCGTGCTAATAAATTGAAGATTGATAAAGTCTATAATGGAGTTATTGAAAAGATAGAATCATATAATGATCTTAAAAAAGAATATAACTTGGAAGATCATGAGATTTGTTTTATAGGAGATGATATTATAGATATCCCAATCTTTGAGAAAGTCGGTCTAGCAATTTCAGTTCCAAATGCACCAGATTATGTTACAAAATATACTCATTATACTACAACAAAAGCTGGTGGAGAAGGTGCAGTAAGAGAAATTATTGATTTAATTATTGAGTCAAGGGGGCGATTTCGATGGTTCAATTAATAAATTGCTTTCTGATTTACGATGAATTCAAATTATTCCTTAATTTTCCTATTGTTCTTTTTCATATCTTGTTATAGTACCGATAGAGAAAGCAATGAAGAAAAAGAAGCTGTTCATAATCAACTATCTTCAAATGTTGAAATTACTTTGACAGAAATGGGTAATATAAAAGCATTAGTAACAGCAGAATTACTTGAAAAAAATGATGATAATCTTGAATTACAATTGACTGATAATGTTGTAGTAGATTTATATGATAGTAATTATCACCATACATCAACCATTAAATCAGATTATGCTTTTGTTAGCGAGAAAGAAAATAAAATTAATGCTTTTGGAAATGTAATAGTGAAAGCTGATCAGGGAGAAGAATTATTGACCGATTCGTTGTTATGGAATAATAAAGTTGATAAGATTTTTACAGATTCTGAGTTGATATTTATTTCAGGAGATTTAGATACATTATATGGAAAAGGTTTTCAATCGAATATTGATCTTACAGAATGGAAAATTAATCAACCAAGAGGCTCAGTAAAAGATGAGTAAAGTATTAAAAACAGAAAATTTGAAAAAAAGCTACTCTGGGAAAACAGTTGTTGATGAAGTGAACATTAATCTAAAAAAAGGGAGAAATTGTTGGATTGCTTGGTCCAAATGGTGCTGGTAAGACAACTACATTCTATATGATTACTGGAATGATTAGACCATCTTCTGGAAAAATATTCTTTGATGATAACAATATTACTAGTACACCGATGTACCAAAGAGCAAGAATGGGTATCGGTTATTTAGCACAAGAACCTTCCATCTTTGCTAAATTAACAGTAGAAAATAATTTAAGAATAGTTTTAGAAAATATTCTTCCATCTGTTCAAGAACAAACCGAATTAATCGATAAATTGCTTATACAATTTAATATTAATCATCTTAGAGAAAATTTAGGTGGAAGTTTATCTGGCGGTGAACGAAGAAGAGTAGAAATATGTCGAACACTTGCATTAAAACCAGATTTTATCTTATTAGATGAGCCATTTGCAGGCATTGATCCCATAGCTGTTGAGGATATTCAACAGGTTGTTACTTCGCTTAAAGAACAAAATATTGGAGTATTAATCACAGATCATAATGTAAGAGAAACTTTATCGATTACTGATAGATCATATTTATTATATAGTGGTAAAATTTTAAAATCTGGTGATGCAGAAACATTAGCTAATGATGAAGAGGTTCGAAAACTATACCTTGGTAAAAAATTTAGGCTTGATTAATGAATAAAATTTCTACAAAGATCCGACAAAAACAGTCGATTATTCCTCAACAAATATTACAATCTCGTTTTTTAGAGTTATCACTTCTTGATGTTGAAGAAGAATTGCAAAATGAAATTGAAAAAAATCCAGTTTTGGTTGAAAAAGATTTAGAAGATTTTAGAGATAAAAATACTCAAGAATATCAACTAGATAACCAAGACAATTATGATTTATTTCTATCAAACCTACCTGAAGATATAGATGTTATAGGGAGTTTAACCAAACAAGTTGAAGAATCAGAAATGGATAGCAAAGAAAAAGATATCGCGAAACAAATTATATTTAATCTAGATGAAACTGGATTTTTAGATATTGAAATTGAATTAATTGCCGATAATTGTCATGCAGATTTAAGTGAAATAGATAAAGTTCTAGATCTTGTAAAGAAATTGACTCCTCAAGGAGTTGGTTGTCGTGATGTTCAAGAATATCTTACTTTACAAATTGATGATAATCATTTTCTTGCTCATGAAATAATTACAAAATATTTTGACGAATTTTTAAACCAAAATTTTTCAGAAATTAAATCAAACTTAGCATGTTCAGATGCTGAATTTGATGATGCACTAGAAATTATCTCATCTAAAAATTTTTCTCCAATTATTATGAGTAATAATTCTGATCAAATTATTCCTGATCTTATTATTAGAATGAAAGACAATAAATGGCTTATTTTGGTCAATGATAAAAATCTAAATCGATTTAAAATTGCTAATGATTATTTGGGTGAAGCAATGACACAAAAACTTTCAGATAAGGATAAAAAATTTATTAAAGATCATACTGATAGTGCTCAAAACTTATTAGATACCATTATGTTTAGGTCTCAAACACTTAAAAACGTAATGAATGAAATTATTGGTTTTCAAAATGCTTATTTATCTGGAAATCAAGACTATCCTAACCCACTTCGTTTAGAAGATATTGCAACCAAGTTAGATATGGATATATCCAGTATTAGTAGAGTGGTGAAAAATAAATATGTTGATACTCCTTTAGGTATTATAAGTTTGAAAAGTTTCTTCAGTAGTAAGATTGTTAAAGATTCTGGTGAAGTGATTGGGACAAAAGAACTAAAAGATACTATTAAGGATTTAATTCAATCAGAAGATAGTAATCATCCAATTTCTGATTTAGAAATAGCTAATCTTCTAAAGAAAAAAGATATCTCTATTGCTAGAAGAACAGTAGCTAAATATAGAGAATCAATGAGCATTCCTAATGTAAAAAAGAGACAAGTAAAATGAATGTTAGACATTGTATCAAGGTAGATGATTTTTCTAAAGAAGAAATTTTGGATTTATTTGCTTTGGCTTCTGATTTAAAGTCAAAGTATCGCAATAAAGAGGAATTTAAACCATTTGCGAATCATTCAATGGCAATGATATTTGCCAAACCATCTGCAAGAACAAGAGTTTCTTTTGAAACTGGCTTTGCTTGGATGGGAGGACATGCAATTTATTTAGCTCCCCAAGATATTGGACTTGGCAAAAGAGAAAGTGCTGCTGATTTAGCACAATTATTTAGCAGATATAATGATTTAATCATGGCGCGTGTTTTTAGCCATCAAGATATCTTAGATTTTGAAGAACATGCTACCGTTCCTGTCATTAATGGATTAACTGATTACAATCATCCATGTCAAATTTTGACTGATATCTTTACAGTATGGGAAGAAAAGAAAGATTCGTTTGATAATTTGAAAATAGTGTATATAGGCGATGGAAATAATATTGTTAATTCTTGGGTTAGGTTAGCATCTGTACTTCCTTTTGAATTTGTTTGTGTTTGTCCTGAAGGATATTCTTCTGATGCAGATACAATTAAGCTTGCAAATGATGTTGGCATCTCTAATGTATCTGTATCCCATTCGCTTGATTCTGTTCATAATGCAGATGTAATCTATACAGATGTATGGGCATCTATGGGTCAAAAAGAAGAAATTGATGAACGCATCAAAATATTTTCTCCATTTCAAGTAAATTCAGATTTAGTGAAGAATGCCAAAGATAATTATTTGTTTATGCATTGCTTACCAGCAGAACGTGGAAGGGAAGTGACTGATAATGTGATTGATTCAGACAACTCAATTGTCTTTGAACAGGCAGAAAATAGATTACACATGCAAAATGCAATTATGGTTACTTTGCACAATAAAGTTTAAAAATTCTTGATTTCTAATTTATCTCCATTAAAAACAGCATAGTTATAATTTCTTTCATTACATTCACCAAGCAAAATTAATTCTCCACTATCTAATGTTTTTTGATAAGAGTGGTGATAATGTCCCATAATCACATAATTAAAACCTTCATCAATTTTTTGTTGAGCAAAACTATCCAATTCATTGTGGACTCTATTAATTCTTTCTTGATCTAAATAATGTGAATCTTTTCTTTCATGAGATATTTTTTTTGCAATTTTTAAGGCCATCTTTTCTGGCAGTAAAGAAAATAATGTAACAAACAGTTTGCTACGTAATATGCATCGTAATAAACGATACGATTTGTCCCATGATAGAATTCCATCTCCATGGGTAATATAAAATTTCTTATTGTTAATCTCTGTCGTGGTATCATTAAGAAAAGAATCATTTACATGACTTTTGAGATGATTTCCTATCCAATAGTCATGATTCCCAGCAATAAAGTAGATATCAAAACCTTTTTTTCTGATATCGTTTAGTGAGACAAATATTTCTTTGTAATACTCTGGAGTTTTATTTTTGTATTCAAAGTAATAATCAAATAAATCGCCCATAATAAACAAACTGCCTTTATTGTTTTCCTTTGAGATGGTTTTTAGGAATTGAGAGAATTTTTCAATTTTTTTATCTTCTTGACTTGATTTTTGGAATTTAAAGTGTGTATCGCCAAAAAAGTATATTGGTAATTGCATGAAAAAACTTAATTCTTATATTAAATCTGTCCAATATTTAATTATTTTTACTTTTTTCATATTTATTGTGTCTAATATTATATAAAATTATCAATGCGTTTTATTTTAATCTTAACACTATTCAGTCAAGCTTTGTTTGGACAATATTTTGGTCAAAACAAAGTTCAATACAATGAATTTGATTGGAATTTCATCGTTAGTCCTAATTTTAATGTCTACTATTATGGTGATAATTATGATTTAGCAATTTTTACATCAAAAATTGCAGAAGAATCACTTGATCAAATTGGGAAACATTTACGCTGGAGAAGCCAACAACCTATTAAAATTATTGTTTACACTTCTCATAATGATTTTCAACAAACAAATATTGTGAATGTCTATATGTCTGAAGGTATAGGAGGAGTAACTGAGCTCTATAAAAATAGAATTGTTATTCCATTCGAAGGATCGTACGCACAATTTAAACATGTCATACACCATGAACTTGTACATGCGATTATTAATGACATGGTATATGGCGGGAATGTTCAAGGAGTATTAAGTGGACGTGTTATACTTCAAGTCCCTTTATGGGCCAATGAAGGATTAGCAGAGTTTCTATCTGTGGATTGGGATACCAATTCTGATATGGTTTTAAGAGATTTAGCCATTGAAGAAAGTTTACCTGAAGTTGATCAACTTAATTATTCAATCCTAGCATACAAAGGTGGCCAATCAGTCTGGAAATATATAACAAATAAATATGGAAGAGAAAAAGTTGGAGAAGTATTTCAACAAATGAAAAGAACTCAGAATGCAGAGAAAGGTTTTGAAAATGCATTAGGAACTGATTTTGAGAAATTGACTGAAAATTGGCATGATTACTTGAAAAAAGAATATTGGGGAGATATTAACAAACGAGAGAAATTATCTGATTTTTCTGAAAAACTTACCGATAGATCAGAATCAAAGAATTTTTATAACATTAGTCCTTCATTTTCACCAGATGGGAATACCATTGCTTATTTTACTGATCAATCAGGATATATGGATTTAATTCTTTTGAATGCCGATTCTGGAGAACAGAAAAAAAGATTAATTCGTGGTAATAATTCTCCAGATTTTGAAGAATTAAAATGGTTGCAACCTGGACTATCTTGGTCACCAAATGGTAAACAGATTGCTTTTGCTTCTAAAAGCGGGAAAGAAGATTCTATCATTATTGTGAATGTGAAAAATGGAAAATATAAAAAAATTCCTATTGGATTAGATGGTGTGTTTACTACAGCATGGCACCCAAAAGATAATAAAATTGTATTTATTGGTCATAAAAACGATGCAAGTGATTTATATCTTATTGATTTGAAAACGGAGAAAGTTACAAATTTAACAAATGATATTTTTTCTGATTTTTCTCCATCATGGAGCTTAAATGGTGATAAAGTATTTTTTAGTTCCGATCAATCAAGTTATAAAGATAATACTGACATCTCAGAAATAGATTTTTCCAAAAAAGATATTTTTATGTATGATTTTACTACTGAATCTATTACACAAATTACTGATACTGATCACGATGAAGCTTATCCTGTAGCATCAAAAGATAATATTTTATTCTATACAGCTGATTATAATGGAGTTTATAATATTTTTAGACATGATTTAATTACAAATGAAGCTTATCCTATTACTAATGTTATTACTGGTATTCAACAAATTGATGTTGATAGAAATGCAGATAAAATAATTTTTGCTGGATATAAAGAAAGAGGTTGGGACTTATTTCTGATGAATAATCCAATTGAAGTGGAGAATAAGGAAGTTCCTGCTACAATATTTTATACCATGAAAGATGAACAAGAAGATTTTGAAGATTTACGTTTTGTCAGAAATGAACCGAGTATTGCTGAACCAGAAGATTATTCAAGCTATATTTTTGCTCGCAATTATAAGAAATTTAATGATCCAGATCATGTAGACCCAGATCAGGAATTAACATCTGTTGATTCTTTACGTGTTTCTGGTAATTACAATCCACAAAAATATAAAACAGAGTTTTCATTAGATTATGTTTATACCAGTGCTTCTATTGATAATTTATTTGGGACTACTGGTCTTGCTAATATTGCATGGAGCGATGTTATGGGAGATCATCAATTACGATTTGCTTCTAATCTTGTGATGGATTTAGACAATAGTGATATAATATTGGGTTATGGATATCTAAAGAATAGAACAAACTATTATGGACAACTTTTCCAATATGCAAATTTATTCTCTCTAGGTTATAGTATTGATACTGATTATATAGGTTTCTTAAGAGATTATGGTGTTGGATTTTTTGCTCAATATCCGTTTTCAAAATTTAATAGAATTGACGTTGGTGCGACACTACGAGGTATTAGCTATGAAATAAAAGAGATTGACTATTGGACTGGACAAGTTGAGACAAATTATTCAGAAAATTTAAAGTCATTTATTCCTTTGGTCAGTTGGGTCTACGATAATACAACTAATACTTACACTGGTCCTAATGATGGATTAAGACAATATTTAACTTTCCAATTCAGTCCTGATATTGGTGATGACAGCCTTGCTTTTAAGACTATTAAATTTGATATAAGAAAATATTTTAAGATTAATAGGAATTATAGTTTTGCCACTAGGTTAATGTTGGGAAAAAGCTTTGGTGAAAATCCTGAAAAGTTTTTTCTAGGTGGATCTTCTCAAATGACATTTTATTCTGATACTCAGACTGAAGGTAGAGACGATTCAGGATTTTATGCACAAAGAATCTTAGACTATGAGAGTTCTACTGTATTAGAAGATGTTTATTTTACAGAGTATGTATTTCCTGTTAGAGGAGCACGTTATAGAGAACGTACTGGTGAAAACGTTGCTGTTGCCAATTTTGAATTTCGATTTCCATTTATTAATTATGTTGATGTTGGATTTCCTGCTAAAATTAGATTTGGTAATATTTTTGGTCATCTTTTCTTGGATGTTGGTGCCGCGTGGGATGATAGTAAAGAATTTGATGATAGTGCCCTTGTTCGATCCAAGTATAATTTAACTCATCCTGATGCTTCCCCAATGATTTCTACCTTTGGAATGGGTATGAAAATATTTACTCCATGGGCATTGATAAGGCTCGATACTGCTTGGGATCGTTATCCTGATGGCGACTATTCTAAGCCTCAATATATTTTATCGATTGGGTACGATTGGTAATTCGTTGAAATTTATAATTCAATCAAAAGATAAATATTCATTAGCAAGAACAGGACAAATTCAGACAGACCACTCTGTTATTGAAACACCTGTTTTTATGCCAGTAGGTACACATGGAGTTGTTAAATCGATATCACCCAATGAACTGTATGATTTAAACACACAAATTATGTTATCTAACACTTATCATCTTTACTTAAGACCTGGAACAGACATTATTGAAGAAAATGGTGGATTACATCAATTTTTGAATTGGTCTAATAGTATCTTAACAGATAGCGGTGGTTATCAAGTGTTTTCTTTAAATAAAATGAACAAGATTACCGATAATGGTGTTCACTTTAAATCACATCTTGATGGAAGTATGCATCTTTTTACTCCAGAAATTTCGATGGAGGTTCAGCAAAAATTAGGATCAGATATTATTATGGCATTTGATTATTGTCCACCAGCAAATTGTACAAAAAGAGAATTAAAAAGAGCTTCTAGATTAACTCATGATTGGACCAAAAGAGCGTATGATTATTTAGATACACACAAACCCTTTATAACCATACACAAATTTTGTTTCCTATTATCCAAGGAGGCATTGATAAAGATGAGCGACTAAAATGCTTGGAACAAATGCTTCCTTTTGCTAATTCTGGTATAGCAATCGGAGGATTATCAGTAGGAGAAAAAAAGGAACCAATGTTTGATACCGTACATTTATTAGGTGAAGCGATTCCTGAGAATCATCCAAGATATTTAATGGGTGTGGGGAAACCAACTGATATTGTAAAATCAGTTTTAAGAGGAATCGATATGTTTGACTGTGTATTGCCAACAAGGAATGCAAGGAATGGTCAACTTTTTACTAGTGAAGGAATCATTAATATTATTAATAATAAGTACAAACACGATATTTCACCAATTGATGAAAATAGCAATATCGCTTTTGCCAAGGAATATTCTAAATCATACTTAAGATATCTATTCCAAATTAATGAAATCTTAGGTATGCGAATTGCTACGCTAATTAATATTGCATATTACTTTGATTTGATGAATCAAATTAAATTTGAAATTAATAACCATACTTTCGTAAAATGGTCAGAAGATTATCTAAAAAAATATGAGAATAGCAAAAAAGTTATTTTTACTTTTGGCAATTATTTTTATTAATAATTGTGCATCAGTATCTGCACCACAAGGTGGAGCAATTGATGCTATCCCCCCAGAATTAGTTTCAACGACTCCAAAAATATTGACCGAAATTAATCCAACTCAAAAAATTACAATTCAATTCAATGAATATTTACAGGAAGCATCTTTAAAAAAGGCAATTAAAATTTTTCCAAATGGAGACTATGACTTTAAATATGAATATAAAGGAGATGAAATTGATTTTTGGATGCCATCAAATTTAGATACTGATACTACATATATGCTTGTGTTTGATACCAACCTTAAGGATGAACATAGTGTAAATATTGCTCAAGATATTGTTATTCCATTTTCAAGAGATTCTGTCTTTCATTCTGGTAGAATTGAAGGAACTATTTTTGGAGATTTTAATACTGCATTTATTCTCTTATGGTTGAACAATCCAAGTAAAGCTATGATGCTCGATACTCCCCCCGATTATATTTTGCGTGCATCATCAAATGGGGCATATCAGTTTAATTTTTTACCTAATACAGAATTTTCAATTTTAGCAGTTCAACAATATGGATCAAATATTGATTATACAAAAGAAGCATTCTCGTTTTATCGAAAAAATAAATTATCGTTGCATAATGATTCATTAAGTAGTATTAATTTCTATCTTACAAGGCCTATAAAAAAAGAAGAGAGTGTTGTATCTTCTGATAGTTTGACAGTTGATGATACTGATAAGAAAACATTGGTAAAGACGGGTACTATATTGGGATCTGTTAAGGGTAATTTTCTTCATCCTATTAATGTATTTTTAAAAAATACAAAGAACAATTATACCAATGCGGTAGAATTAGGAGGTAATTATACTATTGATGAAGTTTTGGAAGGGAAATATCAATTATTGATTTATGAAGATAGGAATAATGATTTAATCTTAAATATGGGATCTTTTACTGATAAACAATTTGCTGAAAGGTTTTATGTTTATCCTGATTCATTAAATTTTTGAGAGCCAATTGGGAATTAGAAATTCCAATGTGGAACTATAGCTTAGAAAAGGAAGAATAACATGGTTGTTGTAGCTGTAAGTGGATATTTTGATCCAATTCATGTAGGGCATTTAGAACTTTTAAAGCTTGCAAGACAACTGGGAGATAGATTGGTTGTGATTGTTAATAATGATCAACAAGCTTCTTAAAAAAAGGGAAGTCTTTCATGAATGAAAAGGATAGAATGGAAATTGTTTCTGCATTACAGTCTGTTGATGAAGTATTTTTGAGCATTGATAATGACAAAAGTGTGTGTAAAAGTTTAGAATTTCTGAAACCAGATATTTTTGCAAATGGTGGGGATAGAAGTCTAAGTGAAATACCAGAAACTGCTGTTATGGAAAAATATTCTATCAAAATGGTGGATGGTTTAGGAGAAAAAATTAGAAGTAGTAGTAAAATTACTGGAATCAAATGCGACTCAAAGAAATAAATAAAAAATATGAAGAACTTATTAATGATTTTATCGAGTTAAGCGATCGGTTAAATATAAAGATTGTACATGATAAAGGAGATTTTAATGGAGATCATTGTTTGCTATTTACCGATAATTTGATTGTTATTAATAAACACAAGCCATTGGAACAACGTGTAAACATTTTAGCAAAATGTTTTGGTAAAATGGATCTCAATAATATTTATATTAAACCTATGTTGAGAGAATTAATTGATAAAAAAATTGGAAAACGAATATGTCACATAAAAAACATTTATGGGCTCCATGGAAAATGGAATACATTAAGAACAAAGATGCATCTCAAAAGATTTTTTCTAGTAAACCGAATGAAGCTGAAGATAAAGAAAATCTTATTCTTTATCGTGGTGAATTTTGTTATATCATTATGAATTATTATCCATATAATAATGGGCATTTAATGGTTGTTCCATATGAGGAATCAGATTCAGTAGAAAATTTAGCAGATGAAACATTAACAGAAATTATGCGAATTACTAAAAAAACCATGAAAATTTTAAGAGAAAATTTACAATGTCACGGATTCAATTTTGGAGCAAATATTGGTAAAGGATCTGGTGCATCCATTGAAGGACATTTACATTTTCATATTGTTCCACGATGGACATCTGATACTTCTTTTATGCCAGTGGTAGGATCAACAAAAGTTGTTGCACAAGGGTTGTATGATACCTATGATCAGTTAAAACCATTCTTTGAGGAAATGAAATAATGGATTTCTTTACTCATTCTTGGCTTCCTCTTATGTATCAGTATGGTTTTGGTCTCCTAATTTTTGGTGGTGGACTTTTCACAATATTCCGTGCTTATGGCGGTAGTGAATTTTGGACGAAGCATAAAATATGGATGCAAGTTTTAGTATGGGGATTTATTTATATTTTTTCTATTCATTTATTGATGACATTATCATCATTAAATAATGCTCCCAAGATGTATCTACTCATTATCGCTTTGTATATATTAAACGTTGGTATCCTTGTGAGGAATATCAAATGAACACAACTATTCCAACAACTGAATTATTTTGGGTAATCTTAGTTTGTTATGTTTTTTTTGTGTTGGGGGCAGGATTATTTTTTGCCCGCAATAACAAATCAACTGAAGATTTCTTTTTTGGTGGGAGACGATTTTCTTGGTGGTTAATTGCAATGTCTATGTTAGCTACAGGGGTAGGATCGCATAGTTTTGCAAAATATGCTTCTAAGGGGTTTGAGTATGGATTTTCATCTACAATGACCTATATGAATGATTGGTTTTTTATGCCATTATTATTATTTGGATGGATTCCAATTATTTATTATATGCAGGTTAATTCCATTCCTGAGTATTTTCAACGTCGTTTCAATAGTACAGTCAGAAATTTATCAACCTTTACCATGTTATTATATTTGGTGGGATATATTGGTATTGGATTACTTGCTCTTGGATCATTACTACAACCTATTTTAGGATGGGAAATTAACACCATCATCATCGTCGTAGCTGTTATTTCTGGTATTTATGTTTCTCTAGGAGGGCAAACAGCAATTATCTTTACTGATTTTCTCCAGGGCGTTATTCTATTGTTTGCTGGCCTTCTAATCTTTGGATTAGGCATTGCTTATGTAGGAGGATTTGATTCATTTTGGGGTAATCTATCGATAGCAAACAAATTGCCTCTAGCTGATTTTAATTCTCCACCTGATTTTAATTTTGCTGGTATTTTTTGGCAAGACGGTGTGGTAGGATCTGTAGGATTTGCTTTCATGAATCAAGCTGTTATTATGCGTTTCTTAGCAGCACGTTCCGTTGTGCATGCTAGGCGAGCAACTATGATGAATGTTTTGGTATTCTTACCCATTGGTACGGTTGCAGTATCAAACTCTGGTTGGATAGGAAGAGCTATTGTCAATTTTGATTCAGGTTTAACCGGGATGTATCACTCCGCTGGAAGTTCAATATTTACTCGTTGGGGTACACATTTTTCATCAACTATTCCAGAAACAACAGATCCAAATGGAATTTTTACGGTAGTAGCTGGTATTGTATCAGGATCTGAAGCAATTTTTGCTTTCTTAGTGGCAGCAGTAGTTGCTGCACTAATGTCCAGTCTTGATTCTCAAATTAATGCATCAGCAGCAGTAGCGGTGAATGATATTTATACTCCATTGAGTAAAAATCCATCTGAAAAAACTCGACTACGTGTTTCGATGTTTACATCTTTATTAGTAACGTTTATTGGAATAAAAGGCTGCTTTTCTATTTAGTAAATATGGTACGATTTATGAAGCACATGGCGCATTCCATAGTGTTGTGACTCCTCCAATGGTTACGGTAATATTTTTAGGAATCTTTTGGAAAAGATTTTCTTCTAGAGCTGCTGTTCTAACATTTGTTATAGGAGCAATCTTTATTATGTTAGGCATTGAATATCCGAAGACATTTGTACAACCATTTTCTCATGGTATCGAATTTGTTGAGGAAAAACCTTGGTCTTATATTAGAGCATTATATAATGTGGTTGCATGTGCATCTATTGGTATTATTGTAACCTTGTTTACAAAACCTCCAAAAGACTTTTGATCGCATTAAAGGATTGACCATTTGGACAATTAAGGATGGTCCACAATACTTTAAAGGATCTGATGTGAATAAAAATGCAGGCCTTTAAATATTCAGTTTGCTGGATCGGAAGTAGAAGTAACACAAAAAGACAACAATGAAGTATCATTGCCAAAGAACTATATGGATCAGATCAAAGGAAACAAAGGAGACCTAATTTATATTAGTGATCATAGATGGTATCTGGGAGGATTAAAATCTACCCATGCTCGTCTTGGATCAGTATCAAATAACAATAAAGTTATTATTTCTAAGGATGTTTCAGATCACGCACAATTTAATTTATCTTTTAAAAAGATTTTTAATTTATTAAACTTTTAAATTTTTTGATTAAAATTAATTAAAAAACCTTAAAAATTTTTTAAAATTATTTAAAAAAAATTTCCGGTTAAAAAAAGAAATTTCCCTTTTTTCTCCATTTCCGGAGTAGCTCAGTTGGTAGAGCGAGTGACTGTTAATCACCAGGTCGGGGGTTCGAGTCCCTCCTCCGGACCCGGGGCTATAAATAAAAGAAAAAAATTAATTAAAAAGGGGTTTAGAATGGATTTTCTTACATTATGGTCTTTATTTGGTTTTTATTTGCTGTTTATGCTGTTACAGCAAATGATAGTATCCAAACATTAGGAACTTACATTGCATCCAATCGTGATGATTTTAAAATGGTATTGGATGTTTGCATACATGGGTTCTATTTTTGTATTTACCATGTTCAGGGTTTTAATGCTGGGGATCCAGCTTTTGGAAGGTTAGATAATTTTCCAGAGATAGAAATACAATGGTATCATGCAGTGCACCATTAGTTTTGATTATCTTAACAAGATTAAAAATACCAGTATCAACTACATTTTAGTCTTATCCGTTTTTGCATCATCTGTTGTAATGGAAAAAATGTTATTAAAAAGTTTTCTAGGTTACGCGGTATCCTTTGTTTTTGCTTGGGGATCTTGGTGGTTAATCAGCAAGTATATTTTATATGAAGGAGAAAAAGGGGACAATAAATATAATAACCATTGGAGAGTTGCTCAATGGTTGACCACTGGTTGGTTATGGGCAACATGGTTGAAGCATGATATGGCAAATATTATGGTATTTTTACCAAGATATAGTTCCATGGGTGGTATTGATTTTAAGTTCTTTGTTGTTGGTGCAATGCTTCTCGGTTTGGGATTCATGTTTTACGAAAGAGGTGGGAAAAAAACAAGAAATTGTTTTATCAAAAACCAATACAAGATATGTTCGATCAGCGACTTTATTGATCTGGTTTATTGTTTTGTTTTGTATTATTTCAAAGAAGTCAATAATATACCAATGAGACTACATTTGTCTTTATGGGAATGTTGGGAGGTAGGGAACTTGGAATTTGGATGGCTATTGGTTATGGAGAACTAACATATACTAGTAGACACAAAAAAGCTATTTTCCCAATGTTATATAAAGATTTCCTCCGATTAATGTTAGGGTTGATGATTAGTGTAGCGCTTGCATATACCATACAATGGTATAGTGCGCTTTAAACTATATAGGGAATATAAAGATGGATATTAAAAAATTATTACCAATAATTATTTTTGTAATAGCATGTAATCAGAATAACACTGATGATCAATCTAATCCTGATGATAGTACATTAAATACATTTAAAAATTCTTTGAGTTATTCTATGGGGATTAATATTGGAAAAAATTTACCAGCCTATGCTAAACTTGATAAAGAACTAATCAAAAAAGGATTGGATGATTTTTTTACCAATGAGGAACCTTTACTGAATGTTGCTGAAAGACAAGAGATCTTAATGAAGTTTAATGTTGAAATGGCTGGTTTTGAAAGGGAAGAAATGAAAGAAGCAAGTGAAGAATTCCAAAAATTATCTAGAGAAAATAAAATAAAAAGTCAAGAATTTCTCGATGAGAATAAAACAAAAGAAGGTGTTCTAGTAAGAAGAAGCAATCTTCAATTTAAAAAAATTATCACTGGTACAGGAGATGTACCAGATTATGATGATGAGGTTACTGTTCATTATAGTGGATATTTAGTTGATGGACATAAATTTGATAGTAGTCATGATCGCGGTACTCCTGCGACGTTCCCAGTACAAGGAGTGATACCAGGATGGACAGAGATATTACAGATTATGCCGTTGGTTCTAAAAGGGAAGTTTATATTCCATATAATTTAGCGTATGGAGAATCTGGAGTTCCTGGTCAAGAGATGGGAACATTTGTTATTCCACCCGCCTCAACTCTTATTTTTGAAATAGAATTACTTGGTATTGTAAAATAAATCTTATTGATTATGAGATTTTATCCTACTTTTTATTTCAAGATAGCATCCATTTTTATCATACTTTTCTTATTCTCTAGCTGTGAGAGTGATAAAAAATTTATTGTATCTGATGCTTTATTTTATACTGATTCCAAACCAGAATCAGCGATTGATAGTATTGGGTTTCTTTTCAGAAAACATGTAATAGTTGTTACTGGAAAAGAAGCTAATCAATTGTACGTTTATAATGCAATGGATGGTGAATTGCAGAAGACTATTAATCGCGATAATACATACCCTAATGGCGTTACAATAGTCAATGATGATCTTGTATTGGTTACAGAGCGAGATATGCGCCATGTAGCTGTTTTTAATGCATCAATGGATTTTCTTGGAACATTCGGTTCAGATGTTTTACGTCAACCTTATGGAATTACAAATTATAAACAAGAAGATGGTAGTTATAAAATTTTTGTTACTGATAGCTATGATTATAATCAACCTCATCAAGATCGAATTATATCATGGGAACTACAACATGATGGAGACAAATTTTCTGTAAGCGAACATAGTGTGTTTGGTGAATATACTTTATATCAGGTGGAAAGTATTATGGTTGATAGCCATTATCGTCGTTTATTAGTTGCTGATGAAATGGAAGAACACTATAAGATAGCTGTATTGGATTTAGATACTGGTGAACATATTAATTCTACATTAGAGGATTTTAGTTTTACTGAAGACCCAGAAGGAATCGCTTTAGTATCAACAGGAGATAATACAGGGTATTGGATTTGCACTGAACAAAGCAAGGACAATAATCGTTTTCATTTATTTGATAGAGAAAGTTTAGAATATATTGATTCATTGTATTTAGAAGATATTAACTATACGGATGGGATTGCTACGGCTTATATGCATAGCAATTGGTATTTATATGCTTCTGATAATGATCATAGAGTAGGAGCATTTCTTCTACCTGAAATCAATTAGAAATAATATGCTACAATACTTCTTAATGAATGCCTGGAGATTTCCTATTATAAAACATGCATGGGAATTACCTAAAATGTCTGCTGATGCTTTCAAACGAGATTTAAACGATAATCGTCCAATTGTTCTTTGTTGTGGAGATAGCATTACGCATGGACATATAGGATATAATTGGGTAGGAGCATTAAGAGAACAAGATTCTTCAAAAATATATGTCAATGCTGGAATCAATGGAGATTTAGCATGGAATCTAAATCAAAGACTAAAAAATGCCTTAAAATGTAATCCAGATTATATTACTATTCTTATTGGTACCAATGATGCAATGGGGAGTCAAAAAATTAAGTTTATTCAAGAATATTATGTACAAAACAAAGGATTGCCGCAATTACCATCAATGGACTGGTATGAAAAAGAATTAGAATCTATGATTCAATATATGAAATCTCATAGCCATGCAAAAATTGCTATTAGTACGTTGCCGTGGATTGGAGAACGTGCTTCAGATGATATTATTGGTGTGGTTAAAGAATTCAATAATATTATTAAAAAAATGGCTAGCAAATATGATTTAGTATTAATTGATTTCTTTAATCATCTTGGCCAGTTTATTGGTAATAATAGCTCTAGTGATCCCTATGAAACCACTCAATGGCGTACAATTCGAGTTCTTAGAGCAATAATATTGCACTATGTTTTTGGTCAAAATTGGAATCGAATTGGAAAAAGGTATGGTTTAAAAGCATTATGCGATCATATTCATCTTAATGAAGATGCTGGAATGATACTGGAGAATGAAATTAGGGAGTTTCTCGACGAGTAAGTACCCCGGACAGGATTCGAACCTGTGACCTACGGATTAGAAATCCGTTGCTCTATCCAGCTGAGCTACCGGGGCATAACAGCAAGGAATTTAATCAATTAGAAGGGATATTGGCAGGATTTTCACGTGATTTAGCGACGAGCCTCCGACGAGAAAATTCTTGCTATAATTCGAGTTTAGCTGTAGAATTGTGAGATGCAGTCGAGAAATTGCGTTTTTAATTCAAAATTAAGGAGAAAAAAATGGCTGAAAAAGTAAAGACAACTGGTGTTAGTAAAGCAAGTGGATACCTTTATTATTTAGGTAAAGATGGTAATGTATGGCGTTCACAAATGTCACGCGGAGGTTCCGGTGGTGGAAATGCTGAAAAAGTTGCTGACGCAGGTGTAACACGTGAAAGTGGCTATTTGTATTTCATCGATAAAGATGGTGATGTATCTCGTGCGCCTATGGCTAGAGGTAGAGGTTAATTAACACATCTATATCTTAAGAAATGAAAAAAAAGGGCAATTTTTTGCCCTTTTTTTTATAATTATTTTGAAATTGGAGTTTTATCTCCAGAAACCATTCCACTAGAGACAATCATCTGAAATCCTTCTTCAATGCTAATATCAGTTTCCTTAACATCTTCAACAGGGATAATTAAGAAAAAACCAGATGTAGGATTAGGTGTTGTTGGTACAAATAAATTATAAAATCTTTCGTCATTATCATTGTGAGTTTCTTTTGTAACAAATCCTAATGTCCAAACACCTTTTCTTGGATATTCAATAAATACTACTTTTTGAAATGAATTATTTTTTGTTCCAGGGGATTGATTGGATAATTTGTTTCGTTGTGCTATAAATCATGCCAATTAATGGAATTCTAGTAAAAATTCCTTCAACCCAATTTACAACACGTTTTCCTAATACATTGCGTGCAAAGAAACCAACAATAATTAATATGATTGATACGACAAATAATCCAATGAAAGAAGTCAACAAATCAAAACCAATAAAACTACCCTCAGCAAAATTCTTTAGAGCTTCAATCTGATTGAGAGGTTCTGCTATTTTCCCTCCGATTGTAAATATGAGAATCAGTATTGCTTGTAATACATATACGGTTAAAGCAATTGGTATCATTGTAATAATACCAGCGAGTAGTGATCTTTTTATCTTTTTTCCCTCATTATAGTGTTAATTTAAAAATTATACTCCACTATTTCCTATATATAAGTACTGAACCACCTAAAATAAGAATTGTTCCTATTATTTCGTGTGGTTGAAATTGGTCGTTTAGAAATACATATCCAATGATAATTGCTACAATTGGGGGAAAGATTGCAACATATGTTACTTGAGTTACAGTAAGGTGTTGATATAACCAAAAATAAATACCCCATGATATTACTCCCCCCATAATAATGAGATATAAGGTCGCAATGATTAATTCCTGATTCCAGTTTATAGCGTGAGTTTCTTCTCCTACAAAATAAGATAAAGATAGCATCACCACTCCTGTAATAATTTGACACACAGCATTCATCTGATAGTGATTAACTACTTTTTGATTTTTTTTGTAAAGAACGCTTGGATATGCTGCTGCAAATATAGCAAATACTAAAAATCCAATTCCTAATGATCTTTTCCATCTCTCCACTAAATGAAATAATGAATAATCCTATAAATCCAGTTACTAAAGCTATTAATTTATTTTTTTTTAATCTTTCATTTGGATCATGATATATCATAAAATGTGCCATTATACTAGTTATTATAGGAAATAAACCCCATATAACAGCTGATATACTTGATTCTAATCCCTTAGATATTTCATTATAGGTAATTCCATAGGATAGACTAAAATTTAATAGGGAAAAATAAAGATACACTTTTATTGATTCTTTATTTATAGGAATAGATTCTCCTCTTAATAAAATTATTAATAAGAATAATAAACCTGATGGAAGAAATCGTATTCCTACTGCATAGATTGGTGGCATATTATAATCAACAACACTAACTGTAATAAAATACCATGTTGATCCCCAAATGAGGCATAATGCTACAAAAGGTAAAAAAGTTTTGTTATTCATTAATTAGATGATTTATAGAGTGAAACGAGTAGTCCACTAGCTATATAAATACTTGAATAAGTTCCAATAATTACACCTACAAGCATAGTGAAAGCAAAAGGACGAATAATTTCTCCACCAGCATAGATTAATACGACAATTACCAATAAAGTGGTCAATGATGTAATTAATGTTCTACTCAGTGATTGATTAATACTTTTGTTGATTGTCGCTTCAAATAATACTGTTCCTGAAGATTTCATATTTTCTCTAATACGATCAAGAATTACGATTGTATCGTTAAGTGAATATCCAACAATGGTTAAGAATGCTGCAACAGTACCTAGCGTAATTTCATATCCAGTAAGAGAAAAAATACCTAATGTAATTATAATGTCATGAACTAATGCCAAAATGGCTCCTATAGCAAATTTGAATTCAAATCTAATGGAGATATAAAAAAGAATAAGTCCCAAAGCAGAAATAATAGACCATAATGCTTTTCCACTTAATTCTGATCCAACTTTTGGGCTCACGGTGTCAATTGATAAAATAAAGTTATTCTTATCTTCAGGTACTTTTTCATTCATATTTTGATAAAGATGATTTACAATTTCTTGTTCAAAGTTTTCTGGAGCATCATCTCTTACTTTAAATTTGATCATTACGTTAGTACTATTCCCAAAATGTTTTATTTCTTCCGCACTAAAGATCAAATTCTTGTCCTTCAATGGAGATAGACTGCATTGCTGCTCTTACTTCCTGGATTTCAATATCTTCAGAGAAATTGAGTCCAATCATTGTTCCTCCTCTGAAGTCAATTCCAAGATTTAATCCTGACAATAGCATAAATAGAGACAAAACAAAACAAATAGAGGATACAATAAATCCAACATTTCTTGCTGCCATAAAATTGATCTTAGTATTTTTCAGTATTTCCATATTAAATGCTTAGTTTCTCCACATTTCTCCTAGAGGTTGTAAAATCAAACAGAAATCTTGTTACTATGATTGCAGTAAACATGCTTACAACAATTCCCCAGAATAATACTGTTGCAAATCCTTTGATTGGTCCTGTTCCATATTGGTATAATACACCTGCTGCAATTCCAGTCGTTAAATTTGCATCAACAATTGTTGTTATTGCTCTTTGATATCCGGAATCAATTGCAGATCGAACAGTTTTTCCTTTTCTTAATTCTTCTCTGATTCTCTCAAAGATGATTACATTAGCATCTATAGACATTCCAACAGTCAAAATTAATCCAGCAATACCTGGTAATGTTAGAGTTGCTTGTAATAATGCTAGTATGCCTAAGAGAAGAATGAGAGTCCATATAAGCGAAAAGCTCGCAATAAAGCCAGACATTCTGTAATAAAATATAATAAATAATACCACAAGAACTAATCCAATCAAGATAGATGAAGTTCCTTGTTGTACTGAATCAGCACCAAGAGAAGGACCAACAATTTTTTGATCAATAATTGTGACAGGAACTGGTAAAGCACCTGCACGCAAGACAATAGCGATATCTTCAGCTTCTTCAACAGAATCTAGACCTTCAATGACTGTAGAACCCCCAAAGATTTGACTATTGATGACGGGTGCCATATGTACTTTTTTATCCAATACTATAGCAATTCTTTTTTTAATGTTTGCTCCAGTAATTCTTGCCCATTCACGAGAACCTGCACTATTCATTTCCATTTGAACAAGAGGTTGTCCCGCAGTGACTCCTGATTGACTTAGTCTTACTTGAGCGTTTTCAATAACCCCACCAGTTAATTCAGCATTATTGACTAGATGATACACAATATACACTTCTTCTTCTTCACCAAAATCATTAAGAAATGTTCTTGAAGAATTACTAAAGAGAAAATTACTTCCTGTTGCTTCTAGGAGTTGTTTAATATTTTCTTGAGATAAAATACTTTTTAAACTGTTCTAAATTTTCCTTATCTATTGCAAGATCACTACCTATTCCAATGAGTAAAGATGAAAATTGTAAGTCACTTTTCTTCATTATCAGAACTAAATAAATCTCCAGCATTAGTTGCATCTTCATTTTGAGACCTAATTCCAATTTGATTGTCAGAATAAGACAGATTATCAATTTGTCTAATAATGGTATTAGTACTTTCTACATCTTTTACAATCATTAATTCTAATAGTGCAGTGCTTTGTAATAGTCCTCTTGCACGTTCAGAATCTTGAATCCCCGCCAGTTCGATAATTACTCTATCATTTCCTTGTTTTTGAATCGTTGGTTCTGAAACCCCGAATTGATCTACGCGATTTTGAATAATTTCAATTATTCTGTTAATAGAATCATCGGCTTGAAATTTTAGTTGTTCAATAATTTGATTTTTAGTTTTTCCATAAGTAATAAAATATCGAGGAAGTTTTAAATCTTGGTCTGTAGCCTTGCTGTCAAAAAGTTCGAAAAAATCAACACTATTGTTAGTATATCCATCTTTTAGATCATTGATAAATATATCAAACTTTTTATCTTTATTATTAGCAAGGTTGTTAACAAGTTGAGGTAAATCGACTTCAAGAACAATATAGATTCCACCTTTGAGGTCTAGTCCTTGTTTAATTGTATTTTTTTCTAAATATTCAACTTCATTTTTCGATAAATTATTTTTTTCTGTATCACTAAGAAGTTGATATTTAATCGTTGGCCACAGAGAATAAATTCCCAATCCAAAGATAAATAATATCAATAATAATCTTGTTCTTAATTTGCTATTCATTTTTCATCACATTAAGTGGGAGAATTTACCACTTTCCAATATTTTTGCACTATTTTTTTAAATTATCTTTAATTCTTTTCCTACGTCTTTAAAAGCATGAAGTGCTTTATTGATCTGTTCCTCGCTATGAGATGCTGAAATTTGTACTCGAATACGTGCTTCATTTTCTGGAACAACGGGGAATGAAAATGCAATTACATAAATATTTCTTTTTAAAAGTTTTTCTGACATCATTAGAGCCTTTTTAGCATCATAAATCATTATTGGTACAATAGGATGATTATCTCCTTTAATCTCAAACCCAATATTTTTGATTTCTTTTCTAAAGTGCATCGTATTCTTTTCTAATTGATTTTTGTATTCATGATTTTCAGAAATAATTTGAAAAACTTTGATACATGCTGCTACCAAAGGAGGTGCTAAACTATTAGAAAACAAATAAGGCCTAGATTTTTGTCTTAATATTTCAATTATCTCTTTTGAAGAAGATATAAATCCTCCCGATGCTCCTCCTAATGCTTTCCCAAATGTTGATGTAATAATATCTATCTCATTTAAAACATTATGGTAATCTCCACTCCCACGACCTTGTTTTCCAAGGAAGCCAGTAGCATGACAATCATCGACCATAACCAATGCATTGTATTTTTTTGCAAGTAAAACTATATCTTTTAATGGGGCAACAACTCCATCCATACTGAAAACACCATCTGTTGCAATTAATTTTAATCTACCATTAGATGTCTTAAGTAATTCTTCCAAGTGATTCATATCGCAATGTCTATATCGATTTTTTTCAGCTTTACATAATCGTATTCCATCAATAATAGATGCATGATTTAATTCATCAGAAAATACAGCATCATCTTTTGATAAAATTGTTTCAAAAAGACCACCATTAGCATCAAAACATGAAGAATAAAGAATAGTATCTTCCATAGAATGGAATTCACTTACTATTTCTTCTAGATCTTTATGTATCGTTTGAGTTCCACAAATAAATCTTACTGAACTTAGTCCAAATCCCCATTCTTCAATTGCCTTGATTGCAGCTTTTTTTATTGTGCTGTTATTTGACAATCCTAAATAGTTATTGGCACAGAAATTAATTACAGATTTTCCTAGGACATTAATTTCTGTTTCTTGTGGGGTTTGGATTACTCGTTCATCTTTAAATGTACCAGCTTCTTTAATGCTATCTATCTGTTCATTAAGAATTTTTTTAATGTCTTCCATAATATTCTTTTATTGTTGGAATCAAATACTCCATGAAAAAAGACTTTTTATCATGTTTATTTGAAAAACTCCATTCTTTCTCTGCCTTTTCACAATTTAAACTATCAGGCCAAGTATCTGCAACAGATTGAAGTTTTTCTTCTATATTGTAGTTTATATTAAATTTTGGAAATTCTTTTTGTAACATTCCAATAATATCATTTGGTGTTAAACTGACTTCTTCAATATTGAATGTTCTTAATTTTGATTGAATATCATCGGCAGACATTAGCTGAATAATTGATTCAACT
The DNA here is from genome assembly GCA_019654715.1 of Fidelibacterota bacterium. Classification (GTDB taxonomy): domain Bacteria; phylum Fidelibacterota; class Marinisomatia; order Marinisomatales; family Marinisomataceae; genus Marinisoma. Next base: position 30,495 of record BPEH01000007.1, read on the forward strand.
GCTTTATGTATCCCAATAAATGGTAATTTTGTATTCTTATCTATTCTACACTCATAATTTTCTTTATTATTTTTTAATAAAAAGCAGCGGCAGCATGCAACATTTGTGGGGCAAAATCAGTTGTTCCTCCATTTGGAATTGTATATGGACTGATAATTCCTGGGAATCTTATAGATCGGAAATCGATTCCAGAATTTGATTTATAACTTTGTTCATGTTTTTCAGCTCCATATTGTTCTATAACCAACTTATTTTTTCCATATATTGTTGTAGGTTGAATAATATCGGTCTCTTTTGCTTTGATTAATTTTCTTGGACCATATACTGCAATAGAACTTGGGAAAAAGAAACGCACAAAATTCCTATTCTTAATCCCTGAATCAAATGCAGAATCAATAATTAATCTAGACCCCTCTTCATTAACTTGTTTTGCCAACTGTGGATCTTTGATTGCAGATTGACTTAGTAGTGCAGCAAAATGGTATACCTGAGTAATTGCAAAATCATTAAATAATTTTTTAATAATTTTTTCATTGCTTATAGTATCCTTGATATATAATACATTTTTATAGTTTGTAATGGGTTCATTAATATCGAATGCAATAATTCTAGTGTTATTTTTTTTAACAAATGAAAGTAATTGACTGCCAATTTCACCATTAGATCCGGTAATAAGTATTGTTTCCATCATTGCTATAAATTAATCAATTCAACTCATTTGTTAAAAACTTTGTATTAGGAGCTAATACCAATTAAATTTTTTTATTTCGATGAATAAAATTATCTCTATCATTAACCAAAAAGGAGGAGTTGGTAAAACAACGACAGCTATCAATTTAGCTGCTAGTTTTGCTATCCTAGAGAAAAAGACTTTGTTAGTTGATTTTGATCCACAAGCTAATGCGACTACAGGTTTATCAAATTCCGGTCTAGAGAATGATTTCTCTATCTATGATGCTTTGAGTCAGAATAAAACTATAAAACAAGTTATATCAAAAACAGATTTAGATTTTCTTGATTTTATAAGATCAGATCAAAATTTAGTTGGGTGCGAAATTGAATTGGTTTCTATACCAAATCGAGAAAAACAATTACTAAGATTGATTAATAAAGTAAAAAAAGATTATGATTTTATATTAATAGATTGTCCTCCATCATTGGGCTTGTTAACACTTAATGCTTTGGTTGTTTCAGATAGTGTTTTGATTCCAATTCAGAGTGAATTTTTAGCATTGGAAGGTTTAAAAAGTTTGAGTGAAACCATTCGATTAGTGAAAGGAAATTTTAATAAAAATTTAAAAATTTTAGGCATTTTAATTACTATGCACAGTAAGAGACTTAAGCTCGCAAGGAAGGTTGAAAATTTGTTAAAATCAAATTTTAAAAATAAATTGTTTAAGACCACAATTAATAGAAATATTAGATTAGCTGAAGCGCCTGATGATGGCAAACCTGCTATTGTATATGATGTAGATTGTGCTGGAGCAAAAAATTATATGGATTTAGCAATAGAGATTTTAAATGGAAAAAAATAAAAAAATAGGACAAGGAATTAATGCATTAATTGCTCCAAAATCTGTAATTGATGTTCGACAAACAGATATTTTAATGAGCAGAGTTGTTCCTAATCCAAATCAGCCAAGAAGAATTTTTGGAGAGAAATCATTGAAACAATTATCTCAATCAATTGAAGAAAAAGGACTCATTAGCCCTATTACAGTTAAGCAGTCAAAGAATAAATATATCATTATTGCTGGAGAAAGAAGATTTAAAGCGCATCAACTTCTAAAAAGAAAAAGAATTCCAGCATATATCCTTGAAAGTGATTCAAACAAAGATTTAATGTATATGGCATTAATCGAAAATATTCAAAGAGAAGATTTGAATCCAATTGAACAAGCAAAAGCATATAAATATTTAAAAGAAAACATGAATAGCTCTATTACTGAAATTGCAAAAACAATTGGAAAATCTAGACCAGCAGTATCCAACATATTGAGATTGTTAAAATTACCGATTCAAATTCAAGAAAGTATTCTTGCAGGAAAGATTAGTGAAGGTCAAGCTAGAATAATATTACAGAAAAAAACTACTCAAGGTATGATTTCACTATGGAAAAAAATATTAAGAGATAAAATGTCTGTTCGAAAAGTAGAGGCAGCCGTTTCAAAGAATAGAAAATGGCAGAAACAATTAGAAAGTATTGAGAACAAAATTGCTCGCATTATAGGTGTAAAAGTTACAATTAAGAAAAGCAAAAAAACTGGTAAAGGTTTTGTGAAGATTTATTTTGATTCAAAAACTTGGGATAGAGTTTTAGAAGCTTTAGGTATTAAATAAATGAAACATAAAGACTACAAGTTACTTTTTATGTCTGTTTTAAATAAAAAGACATGGCAAATAGAGTTTACAAGATCAACGCTTATTACTAGTTCTATTATTCTGGGATTGTGTTTTATTATCTCGTTATCATTATTGGTTCTTTCTATTCCTATCGTGAGAGAATATCTTCAAATCAATGCAATTAATCGAAAAATCAGTACACAAAAAGAAACAATTGATAATCTTTCAGAGAGTTTAAATGATATTGGATTAATGCAATCTTATATTGAAAATATTATTGGTTTAGAATCAGAAGATAAGTTAGATAATGCTAATATTCGATTTATGGTTACGAGCAATCTTCCTAGTATAAAGCCAAATAATGGAATTATAAGTAAAGAATTTGATTTAGAGAGCAATCATTTTGGGATTGATATTGTAAATGAAGAAAATAGTCCAATTTTATCTACCGCAAATGGAGTAGTAATCTATAGCGACTTCTCAGTAAATTATGGTTATTCTATTATTATTGATCATGAAAATGGATACTATTCGCATTATTATCACAATGAAGAAAATTTTGTTAAAAGAAATGAACGTATTGAAAAAAATACAGTGATTGCTCAATTAGGAAAATACTGGAATGTCATCGGGGCCTCATCTACATTTTGAAATTTGGAAAGATGGAAAACCAATTAATCCATTATCTTTTTTCCCAGATTATTAAAAAAAAATCTGATAAATTGGAAACAAAAAATAATGAGTAATAAATCTACCAATAGCCAAACAATAGTTGCTGAAGATGTTCAAATCGATGGTGATATGAATTTATCTGGTAATATTACAATCTATGGGGAAATAAGAGGATCAGTATCTACACATGGTTCAGTACAGCTTGCAAAAAAGGGAAAAAATTTTTTGGAGATGTTAAAGCAACTGCTATTCAGATGAATGGTTATGTTGAAGGTGACATTTACATTAATGGCACTGCGGAATTGTTAAGTAATTGTGAGTTAGTGGGAGATTTAAGATATAAAATTTTAAATATTCAAGACGGAGCACAATTTTCTGGTAGATGTGAGATGATTGATAGCGAAATCGATTCTGATTTAACTGGATGAAAAAAGATAATAAATCTTTTATTTCTATTCTTGCAAAAGATTATTCTCTTTCCACCGCTTTTTTTTCAACAATAATTTTTTTTGGGTTATTAGGATTTATTTTGGATAAATATTTTAATCTAGAATATGCACTTATATTTGGACTTTTTCTGGGAATTATAATTGGTTCTTATCAGATTTATAATTCAATAGTAAAAAATGATTAAAAATCTACATTTTTTCTATTTTCAGATTGATTTTTTTTTATTAGGTTCAAGCGATGTTAATTGATAAAACCGATACTAGTCATAGCAAAGATCCAGCCGAAGTTGCAATAGATCATGTTGCAAATTCTTACGATCATATTATATTACATCTTCCATCACTTGGGGTTTTTGATTTTTCCATTACAAAACATGTTTTTTTTTCTAATCTTAGTAGCATTAAATTTCAGTTTCATCGATGATTTTTTTGGTACAAAACTATATTTCCAGTAAAACAAAAATACCAGGAAAAACCATGAATTTTTCGAAATGATTATTCTCTATATGAGAGAGAA
>BPEH01000008.1 GCA_019654715.1 Fidelibacterota bacterium
TTGCTCTTTGAGTTCGTTTTGCCCTATTTAAAGAAGAATAAATTAGAGGAACTTCTACATTTTGAAGTGCATTGAGTTTTGGCAATAAATTGAATGTTTGAAAAACAAATCCAATTTTTTCTTTCGGATATTTGCAAGTTGACTATCATTCTTTTCGGATATTAATGCTTTATTAAACTTATAGGTTCCTTTGGTTGGAACATCCAAAAAACCAATAATATTCATTAATGTTGATTTTCCAGAACCAGATGGTCCCATAATCGATATAAAATCATTTTCATAAATGTTTACCGAAACATTATCTAAAGCTTTAACAACATTAGTCCCTAAATAATAAATTTTAGAGATTGATTTTATAGATATTATCTTTTTTTTTGATTTAGCCACGTTTACGACTAGATCTTGAATTATTATTAGATTTTTCTTTAACGGTAACTTTTGCACCATTATATAAATCTCGACTAATTGCTACAAACCTCCGACAACAATTTCTTCCCTTCTTCAAGGCCAGAGATTATTTCATAGTCTACATCACCAACAATACCAGTTTCAACAAAACGCTGCTCTACAGTTTTTCCCTTTAACAACAAAAACAACATTTCTCCCCTTTATTGCCTGATTGTTGTGATCTATTTCCCCACTGTCTTTTTTCATTACCCGACTCTACAGAAACACTAAAATTAGAAGATTTCTTTTTGGATTCACCATCCGGTGCTTGACGAGGGCTTGTTAAAGACTGAATTGGAATTGTAAGAACTTGTTCTCGATTTTCGGTAAAATATCAACTGCTGCGCTCATACCTGGTCTCATTCCATCAGCAACTTCTAACATTTGTACTTTTACCTGAAAATTTGTCACTTGTTGTTGTGAACCACCACTTGAAGTCTTGCAGCTATGCTACTTCTTTGACTACGCCTTTAAATTTTCGATCTTGATATGCATCTACTTCGACCAGCGCATAATCTTTTAGAGAAACATCAGTAATATCATTTTCATTCACATTAACTAATACTTCCATTTTAGATAAATCTGATAGCTTAATTAATACCTGAGGGTTAAACATCCCTCCTTGAGCTAAATCACCGACCTCTCCTGTAAGATATGTAATAGTTCCATCTTGTGGTGCTACTAATTTCAATTTTTGTAGAGCATCTTCATCTTGAATTAATCTAGCTTTTGCTTGATTATAAGAACTAAGTGCTGAAGCATATGAAGAATTGGTTGTTTCCATTTCTTGATCAGATATTAAATCCTTGTTTATATAATTCTTCCTGACGTGATTTTTTAGATTTTCTTTGCTCCAGTTGTACTGAGGTTGCTTTTCACTTGCTCTTGATGCTTCTGTAGCGGCTCTTTGTTGACGATCATCTAATGCCATTAAGAAATCACCTTTTTTTACAAAATCACCTTCTTTTTCCGCAATATCAGTAATATAAGTTGTATTATTTGCACTTAACTTAATTTCTATTTCAGGCTGTAATTCACCATCGGCAACTACTTTGCTAGATAAATCTTTTCTTTCCATTTTCATAGTAGAAACTTCAATAGATCCATCGCCATTAGATGAAAATGGATTTAGATATAAAACAATTCCTGCTAAAACTACTAAACCAGCGATTAATTTTTTCTTCACATTTACTCCTTATTGATATTTTTTATCTAGTGTTCCTAATAATTGATCCAAATTTGCAAGCTGTATCGCAGCATCATATTTTGTTGTTACCAATGTTGAACTTGCTTGGAGCACTGCTAATTGTGCATCTAACAATTCTAAAATTGTTGCGGAACCTAATTCATATTTATTTTGCGCTAATCGTAAATCTTCTTCTGCAGAAATTAATACTTCTTCATAGATTGGAATCAGTTCTTCATAATTTTTGAGAGTATTGAGTAATGATGATAAATTAACTTTAGCATCTTTTCTTACTACCATATATCATTTTAGATTGTCCAAATCGCATTTTAGATATTTCTACAGAATTTCTGTTTTTAAGACCAGAAAAAATAGGAATACTAAGAGTTAAGTTTGCACTTTTAATATAATTATCATCAAAAAATTCACTTGTAATCTGCTCATCAGAATGTGCATTCATTCCAACGCTTAGATTTAAGCTAGGCAAACTTGATCCCCATGCTGAACGAAGATTTAATTGTGCAGTTTCAATTTGTGCATCTAAAATTCTTAATTCAGGACTATTTTGAATCATAATTTCATATGCTTCATCAAAATCAGGAAAATCAATTCTATATTCACTTTATCTCTCACTTTTAATTCCATATTATTTTCCAGGATTCCCATACCATTTCTTAATGTTTGCTCACTATTATCTCGATTAAGTTTCCTAGATAGTAAAGTAGATTTTGCTGTTCCATATTGTACAGATGCCTTTAAGTAGTCAGTTTTGCTCACAGATCCTAGATTATATCGTCTTTCTACTAATTCCAATTGTCTTGAAGATAATTCTAGATTTTTTTCAGCAATAGTAAAGAGTTCTTTATTTTTTAAAAATTGGTAGTAATAGGTATAAACATTCGCGATAATTCTTGATTTTGATTGTCTTTCATTTTCCTTTGCAATAAGATAGTTATTATTACTTTGTCTTACATTTCTAGCATTATTACCAGAATTAAATAGATTCTGACTTAAGCTAATTCCAGCTCCATAACTTTCATTTGTAGAAAGGCTAGAATTTCCATACGTAGTTTCACTAAAAGAATTGCTTGCTCGCACTGTTGGTAATAACATTCCTATCGCAGAAACTCTATTCAGTTGAGCTATTTTAGTATCTTGTTCAGCACGCTTTACTCCAGCTTTATTTTCTAGTGCAATACGGACACACTCATCTACACCTAATGTCTGTCCAAAAAGAACAGAAAAGGATAAAAATAATGTTATAATTGTTCTTTGCATATAATATTAACTAAAAGCCTTTTTTAACAACTCAATACTTTTTGGAACACCTGTAATGGCATCCTCTTTACCTTCAAATTCTAATGATATATACCCTTTATAGTTAACTTTATTTAATATTTCTGCTATCCGTGGATAATCTAAATCTAAAGTATACCATTCTCCTCCACCATAATATGTTTTTGCTTGAACAAATACAGTTTGAGATGCAATTTGTTCTAGTTTATTATAAGGATCTTCTAAAAAATTACCTGTATCCATTAACACGCCTAGCCAAGGAGAATCTATAGAATTTACAATACGTAAAAGTCCCTCAGGTGTGCGAGTAAGCCCCCAGTGATTTTCCAAAGCAAGTACAACACCAGCTTGTTGAGCATGGGGAAGACAATCGTGAATCGAATCTATACACCATTTAAAACCATCATCTTCCGTAAATCCTGGAAGAACCGGCTCAATACCTTTATTGGCCATTAAATCATCAAATGATTCAGTTGTATTCCATCTCCCAGAATTAAGACGGATATAAGAAATTCCTAAATCGTGCGCTATATCAATACATTTTTTTGTATGATCAATATTTTTATTTCTTTTTTCTTTATCTGGGTCAACAAAATCTTGATGTATAGACAAACAAATCAATTCAATGCCTTGATCTTCGGCTTTATTTTTTAAAGATCGTATATATTCAGGGGTTTCATTATCCATTTGTACATGGAGAACATCTACTCCATCTACGCCAATATTAGTTGCATGATCAATTACTTGTTGTACAGTTACTTTGGGTTCACGAAAATGCCAATAAGAATAAGTGGCGATTGCAAATTTATAATTTGAATTCATATTTATTTTCTCGAAGGATTGTAAAAAAGAGCTAGCAAATGGTGCAACCATCGCTGTTGCAATAAATTTTCTACGATTCATCGATATATATTCTGTTTTCATTTCAATTATTAGACGTTATAAACAATAAAAAAGTAAAAAAGAATTAACTAAATTTATCGGTCTTTTTCAACACATTTAGAAACTTTATTGCTTCCTTATGAGAATTCTCTATTTCGCCATCTAAAATAGCTTCTTCTACAAGAGATTTGATGGCCCCAATTTTTTTCCCAGCTGACAAATTAAACATCTTCATAATCTCATCTCCTCTAACAGGAGATTGAAATGAACGCAGTTTATCTAATTCATCAACTTCATTCATTCGTTTTTCGACACGATCAAAATTAGAGAGGTATTTTTTAACATTATCAGGATTCTTTGTAGTAATATCTGCTCGACATAATAACATTAAATCATCTAAATGTTCTCCACCATCTACAATCAATCTTCTAATTGCAGAATCAGTAACTTCTTTTTTTGCCAAACTAATTGGTCGCAAGTGTAATGCAGTTAATTTTTGGATATAATTTTTAGTTTTATTAGAAAATTTCATTCTTTTTGAAATATCTTCCAACATTCTTGAACCGAGATCGTCATGACCATAAAATGTGTATCCTTTTTTACTATGAAAGTCTCCTAGTTTTAGGTTTAGCAATATCATGCCCCTAATGCTGCTAAACGCAAATCAGTATCATTAGACAATTTTGCAGCATTATCTACTACTTCCATTGTATGAAAGAAAATATCTTTGTGATGCCATTCACTTGTCTGTTCTAGTCCATACATCACAGCAATTTCAGGAAAAATATGTTTTAATAAATCTGTTTCCTGTAGAATAATAAATCCAACTGATGGTTTTGGAGTTTCTAATATTTTAAACAACTTTATTGGTAATGCGTTCTTGAGAAACAATTTTAATCCTATCAACATTACTTTTTATTGATTTCAAACATTTTTTATCAAGATCCATTGATAATTTTGATGCAAAATGTGCAGCTCTCATCATTCGCAAAGGATCTTCTTTAAATGTAGTATCAGGATTGACTGGAGGGAATTAATAGTTTGGATTTTAAATGCTGAATACCATTAAATGGATCAATTAAAGTACCAAATTCATTCTTGACAAGAGAAATTGCTATAGCATTAATAGTAAAATCTCTTCTTTTTAAATCATTAGTAACATCAGTCATATCAACTGATTTTGGTTTTCTTGAATCTGTAGCATAAGATTCAAGTCTTGCAGACGCTACTTCAATCTCACATTCTTTATATGGAATACGTGCAGTAAAAAACTCTGGAAAAGGCACAATTGTTTTTACGCCTAATTTTTTAGCAAGCTTCTTTGCATAATCGATTGCATCGCCTTCAATCATAATATCAATATCTGTAGCATCTTTTTGAGGATCTATCAATAAATCTCTTACACAACCTCCAACTAGAAATGTCGGAACATTTATATCATCAGATAGTTTGCTAATTTCTTTTGATAAGCGATATAATCTCTTATTTTCCTTAATTATGTCTTTAATTATTGCCATTTTGTAAATTAAAAAATATATCTTTCAATTATGCTAGAAAAACTAAATAAACAGATTTTATTTATTCTCTTTATTTCTCTACTAAATGGACAATTTAAGGATACTTCTATTGCATTTGATGATCGTCTTCTTAAATCAGATGAAAGATCTTCTTTGTTCCAATTAGAAAATGACATTAAAAGATTTTATGAATACACAGTATGGAATGAAGAATATAGTGATTTAGCAATTAATTTAAATATTCAACTTATTTTTGAAGGAAGTGCTAATCAAGGCAGTACAAAAACATATGCAATTCAATCACTATTTAGTAATGGAAAAGATCTGCATTTTTTTGATAAAGGATCTCAATTTGTTTTAAACCAAAATTCTCTATACTATGATAGTGTTTATTTTGATCCATTATCAAGTCTTCTAGGATTTTACGGAAATATTATCTTAGGGGCAGAATTAGACACTTGGTCATTATTTGGCGGTACTTCTCATTATGAAAAAGCAAGATCTATTGCAATTCGATCAAATGCATCCAATTTCCCTAGAGGATGGGAACAACGTTTAATACTCATTGAATTATTAACAGCAAATACTGGCTTAAGAAAACTAAGATATTCTACCTATTTGAGCTATGATCAGTATAAGGATGGTCGAATAGACGCATGTTCAGAATCATTAACTGAATTTGTTAATAATTTAGATGAGATTTTTAACAATTATAGTCAAGAAAATTACACAAATATCTTCATGAAATTTCATGGAAAAAAGATTGGTGAAATAATGAAAAAACTTGGCCAGAAAGAACTTTTAAATAAAATGATATACTTGGACCCTCAAAGAAAAGATATTTATGAAAATTATTTAAGTGAAATCTGAGAAAAATATTTTTTTCTTTTAAAAAAATAATCTATTGCAATACTTTTTATAAATATTATCTAACTTTAGTCGATCTGATTATCTCTTCTAATCTTAATAATTTTGGAAAAAAATATAACCAAAATTTTGCAATAATAAATTTCAAAAAATCTTCTATATCCAAATTATTTAAGAACACTAAAGCCATCCAATCGAGTATAATTTTGAAAAATTTGAATACCATAATTAAAAGTAAAGAGTTCTTAAAAAATAAGATCCAAGAATTTCGATGATTTAGATAATGGACTTAATAGAATTTTTTTAATTCTGTTTGGCCATAATGATAAATATATGAATCGGGGAAAGAACAAATTTCATACCCTAAACTTGAGCTCTCCAACAAAGTCAATTTCTTCCATATAGGCAAAAAAAAATTTGTCAAAACCTTCTAATGTTTTAAAAATATTAGACCGTATCATAAATGCTGCACCAGATGCCCAAAATATTCTTGATGGATTGTTATATTGGTTATGATCTTCCTCTAACGTATGGAAGATTCTTCCTTGAACAAATGGAAAACAAAATTTATCAATAAATCCTCCTGCACCTCCTGCATAATCAAATAATTTTTTATTATGAATATTTAAGATTTTAGGTTGAACAGCAGCAATCTTTGAATTGGAATCCAGAAAATAAACTAACTTTTCAATCCATTCATTTGAATGTTCCGTATCATTATTTAAAAATAATAAATATTTGCCACTTGCATGGGTTGCACCCAGATTACATCCTCCACTATAACCTAGATTAGAATTACTTGAAATAATTTCAACATTTTGAAAATTACTTTTTACTTGATTGATTGAATTATCAGTAGAACCATTATCTACAACAATAATTTCAAAATCTTTGATTGAAATATTTTTATAAATAGAATTAATACAATTATATAGTAAATCTCCTCCATTGTAATTTGGAATAATGATTGATACCATATTCATGAATTTTGAAGTTCCTTTATTTCATCTAATAATTTTGTAGCTTCTAAATCATTGGGACTACGTACTAACCAATCTTCGATTAAGAGAATAGCATTATCATACTCCTCAAGCTCTTTGTAACATAGATAGAGCAACAATACCAGTTCAGGTAGTGATTCTTGCCACTTTTTCCATTCTAATGGAGTAATTTTTGTTGATTTGAATCCTTGTACTTCAATAGCTCTTTCGGTCATAGTAAAATTATCATAAATCGTTTTAAAAATGGTTTTTGCTTCATCATAATCTTCTAACGTTTGAACAAAAGTCTTTCCATATAACAAATAATCATTAATAGCTAGGTCATTTCTCTCTATTAATTGATTAAGATGATATCTAAGCTTTACCTTGTTACCTAAACCACCATATAATTGCCCAATTTGATATTGTAATTCTTTTGATGGAATTTCAATAATGTTACTTGGCATTTTCTTCTCCATATCTAACAATACTTTTTCTGCTTTCCCAAAATTTTTATCAAGATAATGTGAAATTGCTAGTCTAGTAAATCCGGTTCTATAATTTTGAATTAATCTACCCAATTGTGGATCAACATATATATTGTCATTTGCAAGGTTTCTATAAATATATCCCGGTTGATATGTCTTTGAAATTGATAGGTTAGTATTATTATTATAATTCTTGTTATAATCTATGAACCAACTTTCATCCCCTATAATAGATAATAGATTATTGGTCATTGCATCAACATCGATAATTTGAGATGTATTATTGGATAAACGATATGCTAAGCCTTCCATCGTCAAATATTCATCAAGATTTAACATACTGGTTGGAGATACAGTAACTGCAAAATATATAGGACGATTCCAATTATTATCCCTGATAATGTATAATACCATCAAGTCTTGAACACGCAACGCCACATCAAAGTAAGTTGGCTTTAACTCCCCTTCTATCTTCCCTGTACTATTTAAAGAATCTTTTGGTGCAGGAAGCGAAAATAAACCTCTAGACCAAGCTTTAAAATCAAGGCTATTGATTTCTTCTTCAGTTATCTTAACAAAAGGGTTATCCTTATTCCGACTTTTAAGTTGTTTGATATACCAAGGAGTATTCAATAAGCTTAAATTGGTAACACTAACATCTTTTCTTATGCCTTCTACTTCCTGCAAATACCATAATGGGAAAAATATCATTATCTCCATTTGTAAAAAGAATAGCATTCGGTTTACATGTTTGCAACATATTATATGCCATATCCCATGCGATATAATTACCAGTACGATCATGTTCATGATAATTTGCTAATAACATTCTTATTGGAATAAATGCTAAAAACATTGTAATCATAAAATATGAGGCAGGTAATTTGAAAGATTTTTCAAGGAATGTGTCGTTTATTTTACGAATAAACCCAAAGATTCCAATAGCAATCCAAATAGAAAATGTCATGAAACTTCCAACATAAGAATAATCTCTCTCTCTAGGTTGTGGATTATCTTGATTAAGATAGAACACAATAGCAATTCCTGTCATAATAAATAACACTAAAAGCGAAAATGCATCATATTGATTCTTACGAAAGTGAAAATATAATCCATATAAACCAACAATTAAAGCAAGTGGAAGACCAAATTGACTCCAATCAACTCCATCTTGTTTTTTACTTGCCCCAAAAGGAGATACCAATCCTCCTGGAATAGATGTCTTCGCAGATGCAACAAAGACTGAGTCATCTGTAGAACCTTTTCCAGCAAATTGCCATAAAAAATACCTCAAATACATCTTACTGATCTGATAACTCCATAAAAAAGTCATTTGGTCAGAGAGCTTATAAGTTGCGTAGTCATAATTTTGTTTATTAGAGAATTCTAAATTTTTATACTCTGGCTTTCCAACAACTGCTATTTTGGACGGAAGATCGTCAAATTTCCTTGGCAAAAAAGACACAGCCCCATATTGATCTCTATTTAAATAAGAAATTGCTTCTTCTATTGTTTCTGGATTGTTTTCATCAATAGCTGGATTCTGACTAGAACGAATAAAAATGGTAAAATATGTAGAGTAACCAATCATCAATAATAAGATTGATGTAGAAATTATTGCTAATACAGTTTTTTCATTTTTGATACTTAGATATGCACCATAAACCAAACCACATATCAAAATAAGTAAGGCATAAAACCACTGTTGTAGAACTAATTGAGGCAATCCTTTAATAATGCCGTTTTGTATAAGAAGAAAAACAAAAAATGCTAAGAATGTTGTTACAAAGAAAGTTTTCATAGAAAACTTATTAATAGAAAAGTATATAATTAATGCAATAAATGGTATAGTAAGCAAATTAAGCAAATGAATTCCAGTTGCTAAACCCATAAGATAAACAATCATCATTAAATAAATAATATGATGTTTTTTGTGTCTATTCTTTGACCATAGAAGTATTAAATACACCACTAATGCAGTCATAAATCCACTAAGAGCATATACTTCAGTTTCTACAGCATTAAACCAATGGCTATGAGTAAATGCAAACGTTAATGAAGCAACAAATGAAGATCCAAATTTAAGAATAGAATTATCCGTAGTATAATTATTAAGGCGTTCTATAAATTGATTACAGATTAAAAACAATAAAGAAATCGTTGCAGCACTAATAATTGGTGAAAAAATATTAATCCGAAATGCAATATCACTACTAATTGGAAAAAGACTAAAAAGTTTTCCAATTAGTAGAAATAATGGACTACCAGGGGGGTGTGGAACTCCAAGTATATGTGATGTCGCAATAAATTCTCCAGTATCCCAAAACGATACTGTTGGAGCCATAGTAGAAAAATAAACAAAGAATGTTAGAAAAAATAAAACAACAGCTAAAGTATATTCAACATTATTTTTTATCTTCTGTATCATCATTACTGTGTTCTTCTTTTTTTTCTTCTTCCACAAAATTCATTTTTAATTCTGATAGAACTTTATCAATATATTCTTTCTCATTCTTATCTAAGCTTGCTTCCATTCTACTATTAATCATTTCAAGCATATCAATTTGAAGTGAAGCACTTCTTAAATCAACTTCAGTTTTATCGGTAACAGGATTCTTCATTTTCCCAAGTGCAATCCAAACTCCATAAACAGATTGAGAAATTAACATATCAAAAAGTTGTTTTTCAGTATATGATTCATTAGTCATTTTTTTCTCCATTAATTAACAGTTGTTTTTAAGAAAAGTTTTAAATACTCCGAGTTAAATCTTTCTTTGATTAATTTATTAATAGGTTTACTTAAATTTGCATCATTATCTATCATATCAAAAGCTTTCATTCTTGCAAATCTAATTATCTTGCCATCGGTAACAAGATTAGCAATTCTAAATTTAATAAATCCACTTTGTTTTTCACCAAAAAATTCACCAGGACCTCTTAATCTCAAATCTTCATCCGCAATTTCAAATCCATTTCTTGTTTGAGTAAGAATTGATAATCTTTGTTTCGTATTTTCTGCACCACTATCACTACACAAAATACAATAACTTGTTAATAACCCTCGTCCAACTCTTCCACGCAATTGATGAATTTGACTTAACCCAAACCGTTCACAATTGTTAATCAATATAACAGAAGCATTAGGATTATCAATTCCAACTTCAATTACTGTTGTAGATATTAATATTTGGATTTGATTATCCATAAATTTTGTCATTATTTTATTTTTTTCATCTGCATCCAATTTTCCATGTATCAATCCAACTTTATAATCTTGAAAAACAGAATCTTTTAAATCCAAATATGATTGATTTGCAGCCTCTAAATCTTGTTTTTCAGTTTCCTCAATTAGGGGATAAACAATAATCGATTGTTCATTATTTTTAGCTTTTTCTATAATAAAATCATAGGCGGTATCGAGATTATTTCTCTGAATTTGTGATGTAAATATTTCTGGTCTATTCTTAGGAAGTTCATCAATAATAGATAAATCCATATCGCCATTATATGTAATAGCTAGTGTTCTAGGAATCGGAGTGGCTGTCATTGCTAAAAGGTTTGGAACTTTACATTTTTCTAAGAGGCGTTTTCTTTGGTTAACTCCAAATCGATGTTGTTCATCAATAATAACAAAACCAAGGTTGTTAAATGATACATCTTTTTGAAATAATGCATGAGTTCCGATTATAATCATTGCATCACCATCATTGATTTTTTTTAATGCCTTTTTTCTTTCATTGGTTTTTAAACTACCAACTAAAAGTTCAGATTCTATCCCAATCTTTTTCAAAATTGTCTCTAAAATTTTTATATAATTGTTTTGCTAAAATATCAGTTGGAGCCATAATTGCAACCTGATAATTATTATCCACAACAACAGAAGATGCAAGTATGGAGACAATAGTTTTTCCGCATCCAACATCTCCTTGCAACATTCTATTCATAGGTTTTTCCAATAAGAAATCTTCGATAATTTCTCTTAATACACTTTTTTGACTATCGGTAAGATCAAAACTAAGGTTTTTAAGAATCATATTATATTTTTGTGTTTTGAATTCAATAATATCAAATGTTTTTTCGTTAATTTTCTTTTTTCTCAAGGCTAATAATAGTTGAAGGAAAAAGTGTTCATCAAATTTTAATCGATGAATTGCTTCTCTTGACTCATTAACATCTTGTGTAAAATGTACATTCCTAATAGCCTTATCAAGGCTACATATTTCGAATGATTCTAATTGTTCTTTGTTAAAGTGATCATTTATATTATCAATTGATTCTAGTGCTTGATAAATAATTTTTCTCATATTTCTGTTAGTCAATCCTGCATTTTTTAAATCTTCAGTTAAAGGATACACTGGAATCACAAATCCTGTACTTAGTGCTACTTCATTCTCATTAAGCTTATCATATTCAGGGTGTACAATCTGAAAACGTCCCCGATAATCAGCTACCTTCCCATGAATCGCAATAACTTCACCTTCTTGCAATGACTCCTTAATATAATCAACTCCTTTAAACCACATTAAATTGATTGATCCAGTAGAATCATAAAGCGTAGCAGTTAAAAAGGTACCACGTTTCATTTTTCTAAGACTTAAAGATTTGATTTTGCCAATTAAGTTTACTTCTAAATCAATTGCAATAGAATCAATGGTCTGGATAGATGTTCTATCTAAATATTTTCTAGGAAAATAATAAAGTAGATCTTTGACGGTTTTAATCTCAACAGATTCAAAAGCTTTGGATCGTCTTGGACCTACTCCTTTTAAATATTGAACAGGTGTTTCTAATGAATTAGAAGAGTTATTTAGTTTCATCAATAAACATTATTTCCATTCTTTTTTATAAGTATAGGTAATTAATTGAGAACTGCCAGGTTCTACTTCTAATGGAAAATATATTGTTGACGCATCATCTTTAATATACATAGTTGAAGATTCTTTTACTACCCAGTCTCCAATAATTCTTTCAACAACCTTGACTTTTATAGATACAGTAGATGTATTAATGACTTGAATTGATATAGTAGATTCTTCTACTTTATTTTGGCGATCATAGTTTAAGATTCTTCGTTTACCAACAATATCAGAAGCTTTACCAGCATTAAATGATGCAGTTCCTCCCCTATATAATTGATTTAAGTTATTTTTAGCTAAGAAACCAAGGGAACCATCAATGTTTCTCTCATATAAATAAGCTACTCCCGATGGCAATGGAAGATCTAAATTGTTTTCTTGAGAATTATCAAAAGAAATCTGGATGTCAAGCGGATCATCTCTCTGATCTTGCTCAGAATTATTAAATACATAGATTTTTTCATATGAAATATTTCTTTTAGGAATTAAAGGAAATTGGATTGTTTCTAAGGACTTTAAGTTGAGATCGTTCCCTAGATTGAAAACATAGAAATCTCCTAACTTTGTACCGTTTGGAGTCATTGGAGCACTTACTGCTCTGCTACTTATAAAATCTCTTTTGACTCCTACCTGATTTAAAACTCCTTCAACAACATTAATATCTAAACCTAATAAATTAACGTTAGAATGATTTACCACTTCCGCATCTACGCTTAATATTGCGCTAGTATCGTCTGTATTTAACTCTAGTTTATAAATTGGTTTCCAACTAAAACCAGAACTCAAATATGTTAATTCAGCATTTATACTTTTTTCTTCATTAGAAAAAATTTCCCAAAAAATCTCAGGAGTAAATTTATTTGAAACATTATTTAATTTTAAATTTAAGTATTCAATACTCGATCTTTGAAATACCATTAATCCTTTATTAGTATTAATGGAAACACTGGAACCATTCACATCAAGAAGAGTTCCTTGAATTGCTGAAGTACCTGTTGGTTTTAATTCTACTTGTGAACCAATATTATTTTTTAAATACACGTCACTTGAGTTAAAATTTCGATTCATTGTTTGAGATAAAATTTGGACTCCTTCTAAATCAAGATTTGGTGAATCAAATACAATATTAGGGGATAAATTAGTAAAGCCTACTACGTTTCTACCACTTTGTAAATTCCAAGTAATAGGTTCTTTTAAGGTTGCAAAACCGTCTTTATAAATGGTGATGGTCCTATTATTTTGAAGATCACTAGCATTCTGAGAAAGCGCAATACCAGTAAACAATAGTAATATTAACAACTTTTTCATTTTAACATCGCAATATTGTCAATTATTTTATCTCTTTCAACAATAAAATCATTCAATTTGTTTTTTTCATTGTTTACAATATTTTCAGGAGCTTTATCAATAAATGATTTATTTTTTAATTTCTTCTCAATAGCATTGATAAAATCTTTCACTTCATTAAGTCGTTTAGTAAGTCTTTTAATTTCAGAATCCGTATCTACCAAATCTCCTAGTGGAACATAAGCAACACATTTTTTACAAATTCCCACAGCAGATTTCTTTGGTTTTTTAATATTTAAATCTATTTCTAGATTGTCAATTTTTGAGAGGGAAGTAATTGTATCTTTTAAATCCTCAAACAATTTTTTATCATCTGCATTATTTACAGAAATAAGGACATCAATTTTTTTGGAAGGAAGTATATTTAATTCTGATCGTATGGTTCTAACTGATGTAACTATTTCTTTCAATGTTGACATTGTTTCTGAATCGTCAACAATACTCTCTTCATTTAACTGTGGCCATTCACTGATAATAATATCATTATCTGATTTACTTTTTAGATAACTCCAAATTTCTTCAGTAATAAATGGTGATACAGGATGTAATAATAATAAAATCTTTTTTAGCACATCTTTTGATAAAATATAAGTATTGTTTCTTATAGTCTGATCATCGCTTTGGAAATTGATTTTGGCAAGTTCAATATACCAATCACAAAATTCACTCCACGTAAATTCATAAATTACCTTAATTGCTTCGTTGAATTGGTACGAATCATAGTAAGCATTAACTTTTTTAATTGTTTTGTCTAGTTCACTTAAAATCCATTCATCCTGGAAAGCTAATTTATCGTTGTTAAGCGAATCATTAAAATTCTCATCATGATTTAACATAATAAATCGACTAGCATTCCATATTTTACTCATAAAATTGCGACCTATTTCAAGCCCACTTTCAGAAAAATAAACATCTGATCCTTGTGGAGACATAAGCATGACTGAGAATCGAGTCGCATCAGTTCCATATTTATTAAATAGTCCAATTGGATCAGGAGAATTTCCAAGAGATTTACTAAACTTTCTTCCTTGTTCATCTCTTAAGATGCTTGTGAAGTATACATCTTTAAATGGTGCTTCTCCCATAAATTCGAAACCAGACATAATCATCCTTGCAACCCAAAAGAATATAATATCTGGTCCTGTTACCAAAGCACTGGTTGGATAGTAATGTGTTTTTTCTTCTTCTGGCCAATTATGGACGGCAAATGGCCATAGCCAAGAACTAAACCATGTATCTAATACATCAGTATCTTGTTCCCAATTATCGATATCTTTTGGTGGAGTAGTAGAAATAAACCAATTTTCTTTTTTACTATGATCAGAATCCTTTTTATACCATACTGGGATACGATGCCCCCAATAAAGTTGACGACTAATACACCAATCCTGAATATTATCCATCCAATGATCATACGTTTTTACCCAATGATTTGGATAAAAATTAATCTCTCCTTTTTTAACAGATTTAATAGCAGGTTTAGCAAGTTCTTTCATTTTTAAAAACCATTGATCTGAAAGATAATATTCGATAGGAACGTTTCCTCTTTCTGAAAAACCTACTTTGTGCATATAATCTTCTTCTTTTAAGAGACAATTATCTTTCTTTAAATCATCAATAACTTTCTTCCTAGCATCTTCCCTTGTTAAACCAACATATTCTTTTGGAGCATTTGAGTTAATAGAACCATCGGGATTCATTACATTCACCATATCTAGAGAATGTTCTAAACCAACATTGTAATCATTTGGATCATGAGCAGGAGTAATTTTGACACAACCAGTTCCAAATTCTGGATCAACCATTTTATCTGCAATAATTGGTATCTTTCTTCCTACAATTGGTAAAATTGCATTACTTCCAATTAAATCTTTAAAACGTTTATCAGATGGATTCACAGCTACTGCTACATCTCCAAGCATTGTTTCTGGTCTGGTCGTTGCAATCTCAATAAATGAATCAGAATTCTCTATTGCATATTTGATATACCATAATTTGCCATTGACTTCTTTAAAAATAACTTCTTCATCACTAAGTGCTGTTTGTGATTTTGGACACCAATTTACTAATCTGTTCCCTTTGTAAATCAATCCTTTATCAAATAATCGAACAAAAGATTCAAGGACGGCTTCAGAATACTTATCATCCATTGTAAAGTTGAGTTTATCCCAATCACAGGAACATCCCAATTTTTGCAATTGGTTAATAATAATGCCACCATACTTTTCTTTCCACTCCCATGCATGTTCTAAGAATTCTTCTCTAGAAATATCTTTTTTATCAATTCCTTTTTCTTGAAGCATTTTTGCTTTCCTTTGATTCGGTAGCGATAGATGCATGGTCAGTTCCAGGAACCCAACAAGCATTTTTCCCTTCCATTCTTGCTTTTCGTATTAGAATATCTTGAATCGTGTTATTTAAGACATGGCCCATCGTCAATTTACCAGTCACATTTGGTGGAGGAATGACAATAGTATAGTGATTATCAGAAGGTCGGCTGGAAAAATAGTCTTTTTCTAACCAATGTTTATACCATCTATCTTCTAACTCAGAAGGAGAATATTTTTTATCTAATAATTTCATTTCAAATAATCTTTTAATGTCTGAATTAAACTATTTACTTCACTTTCTGTTTTTGCTTCAGCAAAGATTCTAATTATTGGTTCAGTATTGGATTTTCTGATATGAATCCACTTTTTAGACCAACTAAATTTAATCCCATCATCTCTATTAATTTCGTCACAATCAAATAGAGTAGCAAGGTTATCAAAATCAACATCTTTTGAATCATTTAAGGTAATCTTATCTTTAAGAAAAACATATTCAGGAATTTCAGCAATGATTTCATTAATAGATTGATTGGTTAAATCTAAAAGATTCAATACCATTGCTACAGCAACCAAAGAATCTCTTCCAAGGTGCACTTCTTCCAGAATTACACCACCATTACCTTCTCCCCCAATTGAAATGTTTAATTCTTTCATTTTTTGAACAACATGAGCTTCACCGATTTTAGTTCTAATTGAACCTGATGAAATATCATCAATCATTTTTGATGTAGATAAATTTGTTACTATCATACTCTTTTGGTGGTTAATAAAATTTTTAAATGCTAAAACTAAAGTATATTCTTCTCCAATAGCTTTACCTTTATTAGAAACTATAGATAACCTATCTCCATCTGGATCAGTAGCAAATCCAATATCAGCACCTACTTCTAAAACCTTGTTTTCTAAATCTTTCAAATTATGAGCAAGCGGTTCAGGAATACGAGTAAAATTGCCATCTCCATTACAATTAATTGTTTCTACATCACATCCTAGTTCTCTACATAATTGTGGTAAAATAGTTGAACCTGCTCCATTTACGGCATCTATTACTACTTTCATTTTTTTTGAATGTATTTTATCTGGCTCGATACATGAAGCTGAAAGTACTTTATTAATATGCTCTTCATCTGCAGAATTATAGTATGATGCTTTACCAGCAACCTCTGCTTTATCTAAAACATCTTCATTGTCAACAGATGCAAACAACTTATCGCATTGATCTGGAGATAAAAATGTACCATCTTTTTGTAAAAATTTTAATCCATTGTATTCTGTTGGATTGTGGCTTGCTGTAATAACAATCCCTCCATTATATTGTTCTTTTTCTGTCATTAATTGCATAGTAGGAGTGGTAGCTAAATCACAATTATCAACATTAACTCCATATTTAGTTAAAGAATCAACAACCCATTGTGACATTTCTTTTCCAGATTGTCTTCCATCTCTTCCTAGCACACAATATGTAATCTTTTGAGTTAAAATAAATGAGGTAATATATTGATCGATTATTCCAGAATTAAAGTCATCTTCAACGACCCCTCTAAGACCAGATGCACTTCTTATAAGCATAATAGGAGATTAGAACATTTTTTGGAAAAGATAAAGGGTGTTATGATATTAATTATCGATTAATGAATTTTGAAAGTCGTGAAATACGTCTCAAAGTTTGCTTTCTAGCAATTCTTTTAGTAACACTTGGTTTTTCATAAAAAGATTTTCTTTTTACGTCTTTTAGAACTCCAGAACGTTCCCATTTCTTCTTGAAACGTCTTAAGGCCTTCTCAAGTGATTCGTTATCTCTTACGTTTATCTCAATCATAGTTCGGAAACTTAGTGAAAAAAATCAGAAATGCCAATTATGATATAATATTGTTGGAAATTTCAATAAAATCTTCAACGCTAAGCTGTTCTGGTCTTTCAGTAAAATCTATACCACAATTTTTTATATCAATATTAAGAGACGACAGAGAATTTCTTAACATTTTTCTTCTTTGGTTAAATGCCATCCTCACAACTTGATCAAAAGACTTTAGATTAATATTATGATGAGAAGAATTTTCCTTCTTAATAATTTCAATAAAAGCAGATTGTACTTTTGGTTTTGGTAAAAACACATTTGGAGAAATCAAAAAACAAATTTTAATATCAAAATATAAACTGGTCATTACAGTGAGCCTACTATAATCTTTGGTACCAATTTTGGCAGTTAATCGTTGTGCCAGCTCTTTTTGAACCATAAGATAAGCTCGATTCCAACTAGCTAAATACTTAATAAGCCAAAAAACAATAGGTGAAGTAATATTATAAGGGAATATTGCCTATCACAACAGGGTTTTCAATATCAAGAGTAGGTAAATCAACTTTTAAAATATCTTGATTGATAATCTCAGCTTGTGAAAGCTTATTATGTTGTTTTAATATTGCAATTAAATCACGATCAATCTCTACCATATGCAGTTCATTGCAAATACCTACTAATTTTTCGCTTAATGCCCCTTGTCCAGGTCCTATTTCTAAAACATTTTCATTAGAATCAATTTTGACATTATTAATAATTTTCTCTAAGAGATTATTATCAACTAAAAAATTTTGACCCCACTTTTTTTTAGCAAATACCATTAGTTAAGTAATATTAAAAAAGTTCATTGCATTGTTTGTAGTTTCTTGAGCGATTTTTTCAAGTGGTATGTCCAGAAAATCTGACAAATATAGCGCAATATCACGAACACGTTTTGGTTCGTTTGGTTTACCTCTAAAAGACTGTGGACTTAAAAAAGGACAATCTGTCTCTAGAACAAAATCTTTTAAATCAATCTCTTGAATGGCAGAACGATTAATAGAATTCTTAAAAGTTACATTCCCAGAAAAAGATAATAATATATCTAAATCAATTAGTTGCCGTGCAAAATTAATATCGCTTGAAAAACAATGTGATAATGCTTTTTCAAATGAGTGTTGTTTTAAAATATCTAATATTTCCTTATCTGCATCACGATTATGAAAGATAATGGGCATTGAAAGTGATTCTGCTAGTTCCATTTGTTCTATCATTACTCTTTTCTGCACATCCGCTGGAGATAGGTTTCTATAGTGATCGATACCAATTTCTCCAACTGCAACTACTTTTTTACTATTTAATGCAAGTTCTTCAAGAGATTTTAGGTAATTTTTTTCTACACTCTTTGAATCATGAGGATGAACACCGACAGCTGCATAAACACAATCATATTTATTGGCAATATCAACTGATTTCTTAGATGTGTTAACATCTGTACCAATACAAATAACCTTATTAACTTCATTTTTTTGTGCATCATCTAAAACATCATCTAATCTGTTATACATTGAATCATAATATAGATGTGCATGTGTGTCGATTAGTGTCATTCGACGATTCGTGGGAAAATAGGATTAGTTTCAGGAATTTTTTCTCCCGGTTTAAGACTGCCCCATTCTAATGAAGAAGAAGTAGATCCTAGTGCATTAAGTATTTCTTTACATTTCTCTGGCATTACAGGAGAAAGCATTACCGTGGCAATTCTTAACGATTCAGCCGCATTATATAAAACATCTGCTGCTAATTCTTTATCATTTTTAACAAGCTTCCATGGTTGATTTTTTTCCATATAGCCATTAATTGATCGAACAAAATCCATAATATTTTGAAGAAGACGATCCATTTGAAAATTATCAAGTTTATCTTCGATATTGATATTATTGACCTTATTTGATAAATCATTTTTACTATTATTGGGAGAAGGAATAACGCTATCAAAATTTTTATTAATCAATGTAGAAACACGACTTACTAAATTTCCTAAATCATTTGCTAAATCACTATTATATCTCTTAATAAATGATTCCAGTGAGAATGTTGCATCTGAACCCAATACCATTTCACTCATTAAATAATATCGAACTGCATCAACGCCAAATTCGTCCACTAACGTCAAAGGACTTATAACATTTCCTAATGATTTACTCATTTTTTCCTCATCTGTAAGCCACCATCCATGTGCAAAAATTGTTTTTGGTAATGGAATATTCAATGACATTAACATTGTAGGCCAATAAACAGAATGTGTAGTTAGAATATCTTTTCCAATCAAATGAACATCAGCAGGCCAAAGTTGTTTGAAATGTTTATCGTCCTCAGAATATTTGGGTGCAGAAATATAGTTAATCAATGCATCAAACCAGACATAGGTTACATAATCTTTATCAAATGGTATTTCAATACCCCATTCCAATCTGGTTTTCGGTCTTGAAATACATAAATCAGACAAATCTTGTTTTAAAAACCCTAATACTTCATTTTTCCTTGTAGTAGGTTGTATGAAATTTGTGTCTTTTTCAATTTTTTCGATGAAAACATCTTGATATTTGCTCATTTTAAAAAAATAATTTCGTTCTTTATTTTTTAGCTTCTCTAAATAAACCACTATCTAATTCTCTATCTGTAATAAACCTTTCCTCAGCAACCGAATACCAACCTTCGTATTCATCTTGATAGATATCCCCATTTTTATTGACTTCATTCAGTATATTCTGAACAATTTTAACATGTCGATCTTCTGTAGTACGAATAAAATCAGAATATTGAATATTCAACTTGTTCCATAACTCTAAAAAGGCCGGGGCCATCTTATTACAATGATCTTTTGCACTTACACCATTTTTTTCTGCAGCTTGTTGAACCTTTAAAAACCCTGTTCATCTAACCCAGTTAAAAAAAAGCTTTTTTGTGAAACTAATCTGCGAAATCTTGCCAAAGTATCTGCTAAAATAGTTGTATATGCATGTCCTATATGAGGTTTATCATTGACATAATAAATTGGAGTTGTTATGTAATAACTTTTCATGATTTAATTTAAATAGTTATGACTATTTATAACCATATTCATTAAAGATAATTTTGGTGAAGTATTTGACGCAATATTACCTAAAAAATATTCTATTTCTTTTGCAAGCATTATTAAATCACAATTATTATGATTATTCATAAAATCCTTACTAGCATTAGAAAAATCATCCCATTCAAATTTTGGTTCAATAGATTTTTTAATATGATCTGTATGTTCAAGCCATTTTTTAATTAAATGAAAGTTAAAGTAAAATTTTTGTCGATTTGTATTGAAATCCAGTAACATTTCTTCACAAAATATTATAACAGCTTCTGAATTGTTGTATTCAATACATTTGATATACTTTTCAATCATATCTACAACGGAATTTTTTGAGTAATTATTGAAAATATCAATGAGACCTAGATTATTATCAGATAAAAATGATAATATTTCAAATTCAAAGTCACCTGTTCTTTTTAGATAAGATTTTAGGTTTGTATTACTAATTTTTGGAACATTGATTGATTGACAACGAGATTGGATAGTCGAAGGTAAATTTTTAATAAAATCTGTTACCAATATAAAAGAAGTATTTTGAGGAGGTTCTTCTAATATCTTTAATAAAGCATTCGCTGATTCAGCTGAACCCTGTGACAAATAATGTGCATCAAAAATAATAATAACTTTTTTACCATCACTTTTAAAAAAAATATTTTGTTTTAAATTTTTTAAAACAACCAAAGGTATATTTTGACTATCAGACAATTTAATTTTCTTTAATGGAAATAATAATTTTTCTCTCCAATAATGGTTCCATTCTTGATATTCTTTCTGATCAATTTTACTACTTTTAAGAAGATTGAGATAAAAATCACTATTGCCAGGAATAACTAAAAAAATATTTGGATTATTAATAAACTCATCATGATCAAAACCTGTAAGCAAGCTACAGAACTGTAAAGCAAGCGCTTCTTTTCCTGAACCTTTTGGACCATGTAAGAGATAAGCATTACTTACTTTGTTGCTTTTAACAATCGTTTGAATTTTATCAGAAATTACAGGTTGTAAATTATCTATATCCATCTCTTAACCATTCTTTTGGATTCAGCGTTTGATTATTCCCCCAAATTTCAAAATGAACAACTTGACTCTCCTGAGAAATAAATCCAATCCTTTGTCCTTCTTTAACTAACATATTTTTTGTAACTAATAAATTATCTAAATGAGTAAATACTGTAAAATATCCATCATTATGATCTACAATAACTGTTGTTCCATAACCTGAAATAAATGTAATGGTTGTAACAAGACCATCAAATACTGATCTAACAGATGCATTTGGGTTTGCTGCAATATCAACCCCCGGATTATGAAGAGTTGTATTTAATTTTGGATTCCATTGCGGTCCAAAACCTTTAACTATTTTACCATCAACAGGCCAAATTAATTTACCTTTAAATTCTTTAATATTTGATCTTATCTTTTTAAGCTGATTTAATTGTTCTGTATCATATTGTTTTTTCTGTTCTAAAATTGTTTTTCTAAGCTGTTCTAACGCATTAATTTGAGTGTTCTGTTTGGTAATTTCTTCTTGAATTGACTGTTTTTCTTTTTGCAATTCAACTAAAAGTTTTTCTTGATATTTTTTCTTTTTATCTAATGAATTCAGTTCATTTTCTTTTGATTTTTTATCACTATCAGCGTTATTCAATAATTGTTTTATTTCTATTTTCTTTTTTTTATTGTAAAACTGAGTTGTTTTGAGTTTACCTAACATTTCTCGATTGATATTTGATAAAATATTATAATATTTAATACGATATACTGCTTGACTAAAACTATTAGCAGTGAATATAGAGTTATTCATTTTAGTATCTTTTTTCTTATAAATATTGATTGATCTTTCTTTATAATTATCCTTAATAGTTAAAATTTCTTTATTATTTTTATCAACTGCAGTTTGAAGATTAGTCAATTGCAAATTATAAAGATTAAGTTTTTTATTGTACGCAGTAATTAAGTTTTTTGAATCTCTTATGTTTCTTTTTGTAATTGATAATAATTGACTTGTTGTTTTTTCTTGAGATGTTACTTTTTGGATTTCTTCATTATTTTTTTTGATGGATGCCTGTAATAATTGAATTTGTTTCTCTGTATCTTCTATTTCTTCTTCAAAATTTCTTTCTTGTGCAAATAAGAATCCAATTGAAAAAAGGAAAAAAACTAATAGAATTAATTTGTGTTTATTCATTTAAAGAAAATTAAAGCCTAAATTATAAAAATGCTTAGAAACTTAATAACAATATTACTAGTAAGTATTATCTATTCTCATTCAAAAGCATATGCACAAGATCAAGAAATCCTATTAATTGGAAACTGTGAAACAAGTTCAGCTGAAATTATGGTAGAGTATTTACAAAATAATACTCAAATCGATTTATCAGTAGAAACTAATATTGCAATCAATGAAAATAATATTGCATCCTACCCTATCATCTTTATTTGTAATAACCAATATTTACAGTTGAGCAATCAACAAATTGATATTATGAAACAACATTTACAAAGAGGTGGGTTTCTCATTATTGACAATATTACTTCTGATTATACTTATTCACTTTTTCTTGGAAAATTATTACCTGGATTTGAAACAAATAATATTCAACCAGATTTGGTTTTTAACAATTTAGTTTTTGATTTAATATTTGACGAATCACCCTTTATTTCTGAAAGTATTATTATAAATGATAAAATTGTTTTACTTGGGATAAAAAAATTTAGTCTTTTCAATGCATGGCTAGAAAAAGATGAGAAATTTTTACAGTTAGGTACTAATATTATTTTTTATTATTTAACTAGATAATTATATTTTTTCTTTCTCAGCTAAATATATTCTTTGTCTTAATTCGCTTGTAGAAAATCCATGATCTCTTGAGTTAAAAATACACTTAATAGGCAAATCGTGTCCTGTAAATTCTGTTCCTTCATGATCTGCACCAAGAATTCTCACATCTGGCTTTATTTCTTTTAATAAATCTACTAGATCACTTTCTCTATCATATAATCTTATTTCATCAACATATCTTAAAGATTCTACAATACCAGCTCTCTCTTCATGGGATTGAATTGGTTTGTTTTTTTCAGAACGATCAAGAGATGGATCAGATTGAACTCCAACAATAAGATAATCACAGTAGTTTTTACATTCTTTAAACATTAAAACATGTCCATAATGGCATAGATCAAATGATCCAAAAGTAATGCCCACAATTTTATTATTCTTCATCTTTAACCTTTTTCCAATAACTATCCAACTCTGATAGGGATAATTTATCAATTTCTTTTTTATCTTTTGTTATGAATTTTTCCATTGTTGTAAATCGTTTATAAAATTTTTTATTTGCCTTTTGCATCGCAACCTCCGCTGATACATTAAGAAATCTAGATAAATTCACAACTCCAATTAAAATATCGCCAAGTTCTTCTTCAATATTTTTTTGGTTATTGTCTTTTATCCCTAATTTTAATTCTTCTAGTTCTTCATAAATTTTATTAATTACATCCTGATAATTTTCCCATTCAAAACCAACAGAAGCTGCTTTATCTTGTAATCGTTCAGAGGACATTAGGGATGGCACACTTTTAGGAATTCCATCAAGAATTGAATCTCTATTTTTTTCATTTTTTTTATTTAATTCCCAATTTTTTTTAATAGACTCAACATCTTTGCTGAGTAAATTTTTATCAAAAACATGTGGATGACGTTGTATTAATTTTTTATTGATTGAAACAATAACATCATTCATAGAAAATTCATCTTTTTCTTCCGCTAGCACTGCTTGAAACACAACATGAAGCAATAAATCGCCAAGTTCTTCTTTTAAATGTGATGAACTATTATCCATAATTGACTCAGCTACTTCATATGCTTCTTCTAGAAGATATGGAATTAATGTTTCAGAGGTTTGTTGTTTATCCCATTCACAACCATTGGGAGAACGTAATTTTTTTACAATGGTGACTAATTCACCTAATTTCTTATTGATTTCGTTCATAATACATTAATATTAGCAAACTCAGAAACAAGTTCTTCTTGTTTTTGAAACATTATTTTCTTTGATTTCTTATCACGATCATTATAACCAAATAAATGTAGTAAGGCATGTATAATTAATCTGATTATTTCATTATTTAGTGTAACACCGTTTTGTTTACTGTTCTCTTTTGCTCGATCAACACTAATATATATTTCTGCTTCTAAT
This sequence comes from Fidelibacterota bacterium, assembly GCA_019654715.1. Classification (GTDB taxonomy): domain Bacteria; phylum Fidelibacterota; class Marinisomatia; order Marinisomatales; family Marinisomataceae; genus Marinisoma. The sequence goes on from BPEH01000008.1 coordinate 25,306, forward strand.
TTTGTATCATTCTTAAAAGGAAATGCTAAAACATCTGTTAAAACATCTTCATTAAAATATTTTATTTTTAATTTGTTCAATTGTGTGTCATCACAAAATATAAATGTGAGAGTTACATGTTCATAATTTTGAGTAGTTAAAATTTCTGAACATAAATGTTCAATAGATTTTGATTGATATGAAAAATCTTTCTGTAGATTATTAATCTTAAGATTTATCATCTTCTTTTTTAGGAGGATACTCTGGTCTGGAATGATATAATCCTGATAACACAGGTATTAAACCATGTTTTCCATCAATAGTCCCTTTAATCTTGCTTAAATCATCTAATGTTAATGGACAATTATCTAATTGACCATCCTGTAATAAGTTTTTAATGGATTGATCAATCATTGCATCAAATTTTTCAACCGTTGGATCGGTAATTGAATTTGCCTGTGCTTCGATTGCTTCAGCAATCATTACAATGGCTGTTTCTTTTGTGGTAGGTTTTGGACCAGAATATCTAAATTTAGATTCATCCACATCATTATGATCTGAAGCTTGATTTAATGCTTTTTGATAAAAATATTCTATTCGTTTTGTACCATGATGTGTTGCGATAAAATCTTTTACAATTGATGGTAATCCATATTCATCTGCAAGAACTAAACCATCACTAACATGCTGTTTTAGTATTTTTGCACTCATATTCGGAGTAATAGAATCATGCTTGTTTTCTCCTTGTTGATTTTCAGCATAATACTCTGGTTTCTTTAGTTTGCCAATATCATGATAATATGCTCCTACACGGCATAATAAAGATCGAGCGCCCACTGCATTAGCAGACGACTCAGATAGTGTACCTACCTTGATACTGTGAGTATGTGTTCCGGGTGCTTCCTCAATCAATTTCTTTTGTAATGGCTGATCATAATCAAGTAACTCAATCAAACTGTAATCGGTTGTAATCCCAAAAGTGGATTCAAATAAAGGTACAAGACCAAAAGATAGGATTGGAGAAAGAAAACTTGTTAATGCAAAAAATCCAATTTCAGAGTAATTGTAATCAAGAAAATCAATTCCTTTAAATAACATCACAGAGAAAAATACAAATAAGGTAGAAAATACCAATAGAAACATGGTGGTAATAATTTGTCGACGTTTTCTTAGTCTTCTTACACTATAGATAGATATAAAAACAATAAAAAATTGCATTATAGTAAAATCAAGGTTATTTCCAATTAATAAGGAAACTAATAAAATCAAAATGATGGAAACCAGCATTGAAACTGATGCATCGAGCAATACTGTGAGAAGCATTGATGCAATAACAATTGGTATAAAATAAACACTTGCTTGATAATTCATTACTGCCCAACCAGTTAACATAATTGCATACATTATAATACTGATTAAAAATAACATTTTATGCTCTTTGAAATAGGATCTACGATAGATATATAAAAAAGAAAAAAGTAGGAATAATAGTATCGACACAACAAAATATGCTCCTAGATATTCTCTTAACTTATCTGTTGCTTTTTCATATCCTAATCGGCGACTATATTCAAATTGCAAAGATTTTAATTTCAAAAGAACCGAATCTGTAATACGATTATTAGCATCAACAATTAATTCATTTGCAAGTACTGTACCCTGGAATCGAGAAACTCGATCTAATCTATCTTTTTGATTTGTTTCAGTTAATTCTTTATCAAAGATAATATTGGGTTTTATAAATTCGTTAATTAATTCATATCCAAGCAATGATTCGATACTGGTTTCATCTTGATAGATTGCATTAATTTCTTCTTTATTTTTCTTCCAAGCTATTTCAATATCATTATAATTTTGTACTGGACCTATGACCAGTTCTCCTCCGTGAATAATACTAATGTCATCACTAATAATATTGGATAATGGTTCGTCGATTAACCCTTCAGCCCAACGATTTAAACAAATTTGTTTTATATTCGTTTTAAAAGAATCAAGATTGGTTGGTCTAATCAAATCCTCAGAGATCCTAAAATTGATTCCATTGCTGTTGATCAACTTGATATGAATAACGGCCTAAAAATTCATTATATAAAGCAAATAGGTGTACTATCTGCAATAAAATTATTTTGAAAGTTTCAATTCGGGTTCTAACGATATTTATATAAAGAATTTTGGGGAAAGTAATATACTGGGAATATGAAGTTCGAATATCATTTAAATAAAAAAAAAATGTATCAAGTGTCACTAGTTGTTTATCAACGGTTTTTGATCTCTTTTAAAACTATACGACACTGATTTTTTTGCTTCTTCTAAATCATTATTTAGTTTTTGTTCTGTCTTTAAAATTCCAAAGTCAAATGGAGCAATAATAGGTTCCGAGCAATATCATCTAACTGATAAGAATATCTAATGGAAAATCCTTTTGGGGAATATTATAGAAATTAATATTGATAAAACAAAAAACATCAAAATTGGAAATTGATTTTCTTGAAAGAATTTTTTTAATTGATCAAATTGTGTCATGTAATTACCAACGGATTGCAGCTGATGCCCATGTATAGCCAGCACCAAATGCAGTTAAAAAATAATATCCCCTTTGGAAAATTTTTCCCTTTCCCTCCAATGCTTCACACATTGCTATTGGGATAGTAGCTGCTGTCGTATTGCCATATTTGTGAATATTAACATACATCTTATCCATAGGATACCCATACGTTTCGCAGATGTTTGTAAGATGCGATAATTTGCTTGGTGTGCAATTACTAACTTGACATCATCTAAAGATAAATTATTATGTTCTAGTGCACAGTAAATTTGCTTCTGGCATACGTACTACAGCATTTTTAAACACTTCTCTTCCATTTTGAACAGGAAGATGATGTCCTTGGCTATATTCTGCATCAATACGGTTTGGATAAAACATAGAACCTGGCGCCTTTGCATGTAACATCTCTCCCCTTGACCATTTGCATAAGTATGTGTAGATAAAATACAACTTTCATCATCTGTTGGTTGTAAGACAGCTGCACCTGCACCATCACCAAATAAAACTCCAGTGGCTCTCCCTGGGGGAGTCTTATCAAGTAGACATGACATGACATCAGATCCAACTAATAGAATGTTTTTATATTTTCCAGTTTGGATAAATTGATTACCAATTTCAACAGATATACAAACGCAGAACATGCTGCACTAATATCAAAAGCACTAATATTGTTGTAATACCTAGTTTTTGTTGAATAATTTGGGGCCATCCTGGGAAATTATAATCAGAACTTACTGTCCCACAATAATAGCATCCAAATCTTGGTTTTATACCTGCATTTTTGATTGCTTTTTTACACGCTGGGAGTGCCATTCAGAATTAGGCATTCCTTCTTCAACCCATCGTCTTTCTTTAATCCGCTTCTAGCTTAATCCACTCATCAGTAGTATCCATCATATCTTCAAGATCATGATTTGTCACTACCCTATCTGGAACATTATATGCTATTCCTGCTATTTTTGCTTTATTCATATATAAAATCTTGTGAGCTGATCTGTAAGCCGGGTTTTGTACATCTATGATGCGATGATCATTCCTCTCGATCCTATATCCTATAGAACTCTAGCAATCTACCCGTTCTTCAAATGATGCGAGTCACATCTTAGAACTACTTGATCTTGCACCTAGTGGGGTTTACAAGCTAACAATGTTACCATTTTTACTGGGGGTCTCTTACACCTCCGTTTCACCCTTACCAAAATGGCGGTCTATTCTCTGCTGCACTCTCCATATCCTCACGGATCCCACCTGTTAGGTGGCACTATACTCTTTGGTGCCCGGCTTTCCTCTCAAATAACTTTGAGCAATCACCCAATCAGCTCATTTTGTGATAATAAGAGATACAACACTAATTAAAAAGAAAAAATTAATTTTCAGATTAGACTTATAAAGGAAAAAACCACAATTACTACAAAAAACCACCTTTTTTGCTAAGGGTTTATTGACAAGTTGTGCGGGGAAAAAATGCGCCACACCTTCACAATTATTTCAAGCACTGCGCAAGTGCACCCCATTTCTTGCCTCATAAATAACGTCATATTGAGATAATACATTCGAATCAATCCTTTAACAATATTGGACGTTCTATATCTAAGCATTTTTTCTTCTGAACTTCTGCTAGTTTTCCCCTAATGCTTTCTTTTGTATTTAAATCTTCAATAAGGGGATCTAGATTAGTTTTATCTTCTTCGATTTCCTTGGATAATGTTCTTTGGGTTTTCCCTTAATTAAGAAGTTCAGTTTCTTTCTCACAACAAGATTTTTTTCATAATCAATGGAATCCATCATGGCATCATATTCTTTATTCGTACTAATAGAACCATCGGTAAGTCTATCTTTTAGTGTATTGACTTTTTCTTGAGCAGTAGCAATGAAAGTTTCTGAAGTTTGCATATCCACAGTAGTTGTTTTGAGTGAATTTTCTTTTTCTAAGAGGGAATTTTTAAGAGCCTCTTGTTGTTGAGTTAACTCTTCGACTTGTGTTGGAAGACCTCCTAGGAGCTTGTTGATTTCAAATAATTTACTGTCAATATCATCAATAAGATTATTTGATCAACAATAGACATTTACGTCCTAAAAAGGGGTGATAATTTCCAATCATATACGGGGAATAATATATCTTAATTCTATATTAAAAAAAACATTTATTATTTCAAAAAAATAGGTTATAATGGTTGAAATGTCGGGATTTGAACCGTATTGCTCCGACGATAAATAATGTGCTAAAAAGGTTAAGAAATAGTAAAACCAGCTTAGCGCTGGTTTTTTTTATGGAAAAAATAGAAAACATACTAAAAAAAAGAATATTGTTTTTGGATGGTGCGATGGGTACCATGATCCAAGAATATAATCTTCAAGAAGAGGATTATAGAGGGGAAAAGTTCGCCAATTATGAATCAAGCCTTAAAGGCAATAATGATTTGCTTTCAATAACACAACCAAAAATTATCGAAGATATTCATACTGCATATTTAGAAGCAGGGGCAGATATTATTGAAACTAATACTTTTAATGCAAATAGCATTTCTCAGTCTGATTTTGGGTTAGAAAAATATGTATTTGATATAAAATTTTTAATCAGCAAAAATTGCTAAAAAGGCAGTAACAAAATTTAATAAAAAAAACAAAAATATTAAGTTTGTATGTGGCAGCATCGGTCCTACAAACAGAACAGCATCTTTATCTCCTAAAGTAGAAGATTTATCATTTAGAAATATTACGTTTGAGAATTATAAATGCTTATTATGAACAAGTCGATGGTTTGGTTCAAGGAGGTGTTGATTTATTAATGATTGAAACTATCTTTGATACTTTAAACTCTAAGGCAGCAATTATGCAATTAAGATTTTTTAAGAAAAAATAATGTAGAAATACCACTTATGATTTCTGTAAAAATCGTTGAAAGAGTGGAGAACATTATCGGGGCAAACCCTTGAAGCATTTTGGCAACTATTAAATATAGCAATCCATTAAGGTTGGCATTAATTGTGCTCTTGGTATCAAAGATATGAAGTACTATATCAAAGAATTATCAAGAATGGCAGATACCTACATTTCAGCATATCCAAATGCAGGATTTCCAAATGAATTGGGAGAATATGATGATTCTCCATCATTTATGGCAGATGAAATCTACTCATTAGCTCATAAAGGCCATTTGAATATTGTTGGGGGATGCTGTGGAACTACACCTGAACATATTAAAACAATCAAAAAGAAACTTTAAATATGGTTCCTAGAGAAATTCCTAAAATTGACTATGAAACATCTTTTTCCCGGATTAGAACCATTTATTTTTAGAGATAATATAAATTTTGTTAATATAGGTGAACGTACGAATGTAACAGGTTCTCAGATTCAAAAAACTAATTTTAAGTAAAAATTTTGAAAAAGCATTACATGTTGCTAAGGAACAAATAGAAAATGGTGCTCAAATTATTGATGTTAATATGGATGAAGGAATGCTTGATTCAGAACAAGCGATGGAAACATTCTTAAAATTTATATCATCAGATCCAAATATTGCCAAGGTTCCTATTATGATTGATTCCTCAAAATGGGATATATTAGAAACAGGCTTAAAGAACGTACAAGGCAAACCAATAGTTAATTCTATTAGCTTGAAAGAAGGGGAAAAAATTTATCAAACAAGCTAAAATAATTAAAAAATTTGGAGCGGGAGTGATTGTAATGGCTTTTGATGAAAATGGGCAAGCGGGAAAATGTAGATAAAAAAGTTAATATTTCTAAACGTGCTTATGAATTTTAGTTAATCAAGTTGGATTGGGTCCTCGAGATATTATTTTTGATCCAAATATTTTTGCTGTTGGAACTGGATTGAAGAACAAATCAATTTGCTGTTAATTATATTGAAGCATGTAAAAGAATTAAAAATGAATGCCCAAAATCTCATATTAGTGGTGGGGTAAGTAATCTATCCTTCGCATTTAGAGGAAATAATGCTGTAAGAGAAGCAATGCATTCTATTTTCTTATATCACGCGATTAATGCAGGAATGGATATGGGAATTGTAAATGCAGGACAAATTATTGTTTATGATAAAAACAACGAAAAACTGAGCAAATTGGTCACAAATATTATTTTAAATAAAAATGTAGCTGCTACAGAAGCATTATTACAATTTTCTCAGTCATTTTCAAGTAGCCAAAAAAGAAAAAAAAGATAAAAATGGAGAAAATATTTTATTCAACAAAAAATTGAATATGCTTTAGTCGAAGGAATTGATGAATATATTGATCAAGATGTGGAAGAAGCACGTTTTGAATTAAAAAATGCAATTGATGTGATTGAAGGCCCTTTAATGGATGGAATGAATATTGTGGGCGATCTTTTTGGTCAAGGGAAAATGTTTTTACCTCAAGTGGTAAAGAGTGCAAGGGTAATGAAAAAGGCAGTAAATAATTTGACTCCATTTATTGATAAGAAAAAAACAAAGAAAACAAAAAAAATATTATAGCAACTGTCAAGGGAGATGTTCATGATATAGGGAAAAATATTGTAAAAATTGTACTAGAATGTAATGGACTTGAAGTATTGATTTAGGAGTAATGGTTCCTGGAAATTAATTCTTGAGAAAGCAAAATCAGAAAAAGTTGATATGATTGGATTAAGTGGATTAATTACCCTCCCTTGAGAAATGATTAATTTGCAAAAGAAATGAGGGTCAAATTTTAAAGTTCCCTTTTAATTGGAGGTGCAACTACATCAAAAAAACATACAGCAATAAAAATTAATCCTGAATATAATGCCGGTGTTATACATGTAGATGATGCATCAAAAAGTGTATCTGTATCACGCGATTTAATGAGTGAAAATCAATTGATATAAAAAAAAGATTAATCAAGAATATGAATTTACGTGAAAATTATAAGAATAAAAAATCAAGTCTCTTATTGGTCTTTCAGAGCTAGGAAAAATAAATTTAACTGTGATTGGAAAAATTATACCCAATAAAACCTAATTTTGAAGGAATAAAATTTTTTGATAATATTTTAGTAGAAGAATTATTGATTTTATAGATTGGACTCCATTTTTTAATGCTTGGGGTTTAAAAGTAGTTATCCAAAAATTTAGATATAGAAAACAAAAAATGAAGCAAAAAACTTTTTGATGATGCAAAAAAACTCTTAAATCAAATTATAAAAGAAAAATGGTTTGACCCCAAAAACAACTATTGGGTTCTTTCCTGCAACTCTTGGAGATGATATCATTGTTAATAAAACACATACATTATATCATCTAAGACACAAGTATCTAAG
>BPEH01000009.1 GCA_019654715.1 Fidelibacterota bacterium
AGCAGTTAAAGGCAAGAAAGTGCTTGTGAATGCAAATAGCAAAGAATATCAACCACAAGAAATTAGTGCATGGTTTTACAGAAGATGAAACAAATGGCCGAACAACATTTAGGAACGGATGTAACAGATGCTGTTATTACTGTTCCTGCTTACTTTAATGATTCCCAAAGAAAAGCTACTAAAGATGCAGGGAAGATTGCTGGTCTAAATGTTAAAAGAATTATTAATGAACCGACAGCTGCATCATTGGCTTATGGTCTTGACAAAAAGAAAGATGAAAAAGTAGCTGTATTTGATTTGGGTGGAGGTACATTTGATATTTCTATCTTAGATATTGTGAATGATGATGGACAGTCAATAGAAGTAAACGCTAGTAATGGTGATGGTAGATTAGGTGGAGATGATTTTGACCAAAAAGTTGTTGATTGGCTAGCTAATGTTTTTAAAAAAAGAATGAAGGATTGATTTACGAAAAGATCCAATGGCTTTGCAACGTTTAAAAGATGCAGCAGAAAATGCAAAAAAAGAACTATCATCTTCAAAACAAACAGAAATCAATTTACCATTTATTACTGCTGATTCTTCTGGGCCTAAACATTTAAATACAACTTTGACTAGGGCAAATTTCGAGAAATTAGTTGCAGACCTTGTTGAAAGAGTAGTCGGTCCTTGTAAGCAGGCATTAAAAGATGCAAAGTTAACTGCAAAAGATATTGATGAAGTAATATTGGTTGGTGGATCAAAAAGAATTCCTTGTATTCAAGATAAAGTAAAAAATATTTTTGGAAAAGATCCAAATCAAAGTGTTAATCCAGATGAAGTAGTTGCATTAGGAGCTGCAATCCAGGCAGGAGTACTTGCTGGTGATGTAGACGATGTTTATTGCTTGATGTGACTCCTTTAAAAGTTAGGAATTGAAACGCTAGGGGGCGTTTCTACAGGACTGATTGAAAAGAATACAACTATACCAACACAGAAATCTCAGATATTTAGTACCGCAGCAGACAATCAACCAGCTGTAGAAATTATTGTTACTCAAGGTGAAAGACAGATGGCTGTTGATAATAAGACTATTGGACGTTTTCATTTGGATGGAATTCCTCCATCTCCACGAGGCGTACCTCAGATTGAAGTATCATTTGATATGGATGCCGATGGTATTCTAAATGTCAAAGCGGTTGATAAAGCTTCTGGAAAAGAGCAAAGTATCAGAATCGAAGCTTCAAGTGGTTTATCTGATCAAGAAATTGAGAAAATGGTCAACGATGCTAAGAAACATGAATCAGAAGACAAAGAAAAAAGAGATCAGATTGACAAAAAAAAATCAAGCAGAGCAATTAATTTATCAAACAGAAAAACAAATGAAAGAACTAGATGATAAATTAACTGATGATGATAAAAAAGATCTAAATGATGCATTGGATAAGCTAAAAGAAGCAAATACCTCAACCAATGTTGATGATATTAAAGCAGGAATTGAGAATTTAAATTCTGTTTGGAATACAAAAGCTTCCAGTATGTATCAATCTTCTAAAGATGCAGGTGATGCACCTCAACCAGATTCAAAACAGGATACTGGCAAGGTAAAAGACGATAAAAAAATAGAAGAAGCTGATTTTGAAGTTGTAGAAGAAGATTAGATTTTTTATTATGCTATTAATTATTAGTTTCAAAAGCAATGAGACTGCTTAGAAACTTATTTCTCTTAGTTATAATACTCTTTTTATCCCTTTCTGTGATGTTATTTTCTTCGTTCAAGGAAATTTCTAACAATGGCTATACAGATATTCCTGATTCTTTTTCAATCGAAAAAAAATATTTTTCAATATGAAAACCCTATTATTACTGCTGAATATATTGTCTCTGATTCAGGTTTTTCTAGTATTGTAGTTGATATTATGTCAGAAAATCTGACTATTAAGATAAAAGATGGTGATAAATACAGAACTGTTGTAAATGTAAAATCGCCTATTGAAATGACGGGATGTTATAGACCTTTAGATCTTATCTCTTTCTTTATAAAAACTGTATTATTGGGTCAAAATATAGAACAATATCCTCGTCCATGTATTTCTAGTGAATACGTTGATGTAAAACTCAAAAATGTTACTATAGATATAAAATATATTGATGATTTTATCGAATCAATGTCAAATTTTTCTGAAATACCATATAAAGAAAAACAAAAAGGATATACTCCACTACCTTATAGTAATACTGATTTTCGAATAGAAATTGGAGAAAAAACAAATTGTTCATTAGTGCCTCCAGATGGTGCTTATATAGTCGATAACAATTTAACGTTAGTAAATTTTTCTGGAGAGTTCTTTTAGGAGGAACGTATAATAAGAAAACAGGACAATCCAATCCATTGCTTAATTCCTTTAGTCTTCATGCAAAAGCTGGAGATGATTTTAACGCTAACTATCTAAGTACTTTTTTTGACGAAATTGATTCTATTCAAGATGAAAAAGAAGAAGTTGATTTTTCTATCTGTCTTAGTGCTAAAAGCTGGAAGGAGAAAGACAAATTACGTTGGATTACAGATGAAGAAGATTGGGGGATAAAAAATGCAGAGTTGATCATTAAAAATAGCAGAATGTATTTAAATAAATTTCCTGCAGATCTGAAACCAGAGCCGATTAGAAATTTTAATGTAAAATTGAATATAAAAGAAAATATTGGATCGATTGATCTTACAGGTACAGTTATTAATCCAAAAGTTAAATTCAAATATCAAGATGTACTCAACCTTCAAGTTGGAGGACCGATAGATTTTAGAATATTCTGGAACCAAAGTTTAATTTAATCGTAAATGGAAGTAATATCTATTTTGCCTTGCTAGAGAATACTAATCTTAATGGTATTGCTGACTTATTGGTAACAATTACTGGGCAAAATGTATTAGATTTAAAAGGAAAAGTTAATATTAAAAAAAGTAATGGATTTTTAACTCCATTAAAAGATAGCGAGTTTGAATTAAAACATAATTTATTTGAGAAAGAGAATGGATAAAGCCTCATTAGATTTATTGAATAAAAAGATAGAAAAACAATCAAAATTTGTTTTAGATCTTAAAAAAGGTATTGGCAAGGTGATTGTTGGTCAAGATGAGCTGATTAATAAGATCTTAATCTCTATTATTTCCAATGGGCATATTTTACTTGAAGGAGTACCTGGTCTTGCAAAAACTCTTACAATTAATACTATTGCTAATCTAATTAATGCTGATTTTAAGAGAATTCAATTCACGCCTGATATGTTGCCTGCTGATTTAATTGGAACATTGATCTATAATCAGAAAACAGGTGATTTTGTGACAAAAAAAGGACCAATTTTTTCCAATATTATTTTAGCTGATGAAATAAATAGAGCACCTTCCAAAGTTCAGAGTGCTTTGTTGGAATCAATGCAAGAAAGACAGGTTACTATTGGGGAGAAGACATTTAAGTTAGATCCTCCTTTCTTAGTGTTAGCTACTCAAAACCCTATTGAGCAAGAAGGTACATATCCGCTTCCCGAAGCTCAAGTTGACAGGTTTATGTTAAAAGTCTTAGTTGATTATCCATCAATTGATGAAGAGAAAGAGATTTTGGATAAAGTGGCAAAAACAAATCTAGACACCAAACTAAAGTCAATAGTGAATTGTAAAAAAGTTTTAGATGCACAATCACTTGTAAATGAAATTCATATTTCTCCTAAGATTCTTGATTATATACTAAATATTGTATTTGCTACAAGAAATCCTGAGAAATATAAACTTACTAACCTCAAAGACTTAATTAATTTCGGAGCTTCTCCGAGAGCATCTATTAATTTAGTGTTAGCTGCAAAAGCTAATGCATTTATTAATGGAAGAGGATATGTAATCCCAGAAGACATAAGATACATAGGAAAAGATATTTTGAGGCATAGAATACTCTTGTCTTATGAGGCAGAAGCAGAAGAAATCACTTCTGAAGAAGTCATCGATCAATTGTTTAAAGAAATATCTGTACCATAACACCATGTCTAAAGACATTCTAAAAAAAGTTCGACAAATTGAAATCAGAACAAAAAATCTTGTTAATGATTTCTTTGGAGGAGATTATCATTCCAACTTTAAAGGCCGTGGTATGACTTTTTCTGAAGTAAGAGAATATCAACCGGGTGATGACATAAGGTTTATTGATTGGAACGTAACTGCAAGAACTGGAAAACCTTATATTAAGGTTTTTGAAGAAGAACGTGAATTAACTGTTCTGCTTCTTATCGATGTTAGTAGTTCAGGAGTATTTGGTTCTAAAAGTGCGTTAAAAATTGATTTAGGAATTGAAATAGCTTCTGTTCTTGGATTTTCTGCTATCAAAAACAATGATAAAGTTGGACTTGTTTTATTTAGTGATGATGTAAATAAATATATACCTCCGAAAAAAGGAAAATCTCATGTGTTAAGATTAATAACTGATTTAGTTAATTATGATTATAGCCAAGATCAGAATAAAACTTCTATAAAAAATGCGCTTGAGTTTGCTAATAAAATTTCTAATAGAAAAAGTGTTATTTTCCTTATTTCAGATTTTGTAGATGATAATTTCTGGCCTGAAATAAAACATTTAAACTTTAAGCATGATTTGATTGGGATTCAAATTTATGATCTTTTCGAGAAAGAATTTCCTAATCTTGGTCTAGTAGAAGTTCATGATTCTGAATCAGGAGAAAAAGTTTGGATAGATACTTCAAAGAAGAAAACTCGATTAAATTTTTCGAAAAATTTTACGCAGAAACTAGAAGAATTTTCTCAAAATTGTAAAAATATTGGATTTGACTTAATTCAAATTGGAACCAATCAAGATTATATTAAGATATTGACTCATTTTTTTAAGAGAAGAGCAAAACGTATATAGTCAATGAAACGCTTCTATATATTATTTTTAATACTCCTTTTTAGTTGTTCCAGTATTGATGATGATATCCCTTTTAGTTATTCTGTTGATACTCTTAATGTTGAGATTGGTTATCCTGTATCTTTTGATATTCGTGTTAATAATTTAGAAAAAAATTATAGAATCCTTGAACAAGGTTGGGCAGATTCTTCTGTTTGGATTTCTGATTCTTCAAGGGTATTTATAAAGAGCACCACAATTGATTCATTAGAAAATTCCTATTCTTTAAATTTCGAAATAACATTTTGGGACACAGGAAAAACAATTATTCCACCCTATTTTTTAACGGTCAATCCCAATGACTCGACCATATCAGAAACGTATAATAGCGATTATGTTGATATTAATGTTAGATCTTCTCTTTCTGATGGAGATTTAACGGAGATTCAACCTGATAAACCAATAAAGGAAGTTGAGCTCCCATATAATTATAAGAAGTTGATTATTTTATTTATGATTATATGTCTATTGTTCTGTGCTATTTATTTATGGAATAACCGAGACAGGAAAAGGCCATTTTTCAGAATAAGATTTTTTAATCAGGATCCAAAAAAAGATGCCATCGAAGCAATGAGTAAGATTATATCAGGCAATACATCATCTATCAAGTTCTATGAATCTTTATCTAAAGCTTTAAAAGAATATATACAAAATGAATACTATATTATTGCCCATGAGATGACTTCAGTTGAACTAAACAAATTTTTTAATGATCGAGACTTAACAGATTTATTAGAGCGTATTGATTCAGTTAAATTTGCTAACAAGAATTACAGTTCAACAGAGAGGAAAAAAGATTTAGCCTTAGCGAAAAAATTTGTAAGAAAACTACTATAAAGCAATTAAGTTTTACATATGAGTACTACTGCAGATATAAAAAATGGATCTATAATATTACATAAAAATTCTCGTATGAAAGTAGTAGAATTTCAACATGTAAAACCTGGAAAAGGACCTGCATTTGTAAGAACTAAATTAAAAGATATTAAAACCGGAAAGATAATCGATGAAACTTTTAATTCAGGGGTTAAACTTGACTTTATCAGAGTTACATCAAAAAATTTTCAATACTTATATAAAGATTCAGGTAGTTATATTTTTATGGATAATGATAATTTTAATCAGATTCAAGTTTCTGAGTCCATGATTGATGATAATTACTATTATATAAGAGAAGGTGACAATATTGAAATTGTTTTTGATGGAGATGAAGTAATTAATATTAGCTTACCTCCAAAAGTTAAATTAAAAGTAGTTGAGACAGATCCTGGGTTAAGAGGAAATACAGCAACAAATGCAACTAAATCAGCCAAAATGGAAACAGGGCTTGAAATTCAAGTACCGCTTTTTATTAATGAAGGAGATATTTTAAAAATTGATACTAAATCTGGGAATTATTCTGAACGAGTAAAGAATTAATAATATGTGGAAAGACAGATTAAAAGAAGTTATCTATATTTTAGAAAATAGTAATATTAATGAAATCGAAGTTCGTTTTTGGTTTCGCAAAATAAAAGTTACTAAAAATCCACCAATTGTTAATGCAGATCCTGATACTCTGTCTAAAGAAACTACTATCCAGGAGAAAGAACCTTCAATCAAGATTGAAGAAAAGAAAGATACTCAGGCTGTTGTCGCTAACTTAGTCACAGTAAGATCGCCAATGCCAGGTACTTTCTATGCTGCTTCAGAGCCAGGTGCAAAGCCATTTGTTGATGTTGGATCAAAGATTAACGAAGGTGATGTTATTTGTATAATTGAGGCAATGAAAATAATGAATGAAATTCAATCTGAAAAAAATGGTACAATTAAAGAAATTCTAATCGAAGATGGCAATCCAATAGAATTTGATCAACCTCTTTTTGTAATTGATTGTTCTGAATAAAATCTATGTTTAAGAAAATACTGATTGCAAATAGAGGTGAAATTGCTATAAGAATTATTCGTGCATGTAAAGAAATGAATATCAAAACTGTTGCAGTATATTCAAAAGCAGATGAACTTTCTTTGCATGTTAAATTTGCTGATGAAGCAATATGCATAGGAGAAGGTCCTCCTCTCAAAAGTTACTTAAATATTCCAAGAATTATTGCTGCAGGAGAGATTAGTAATGCTGATGCAATACACCCTGGATATGGTTTTTTAGCAGAAAGTGGCAAATTTAGTGCTATATGCAAAGAAAATGGTTTTTCTTTCATTGGTCCAGATTCTGATATTATAGAGTCGATGGGAGATAAGATTAATGCAAGAAATATTGCAAAGGAAACAAACATTCCTATTATACGTGGAAGTGATAATGCCATTGGTTCTGTTAATGAGTTAATTGAAATATCAAATCAGATTGGCTATCCAGTACTATTAAAAGCTGCAGCGGGAGGGGGAGGTAAAGGAATGCGTATTGTTGAAAGCGCCTCTGATCTTGAACAATCTTTTTCTATAGTTAAATCTGAAGCTGACAAAGCATTTAGCAATTCTGAAATATATGTAGAAAAATTTATTAAGAATGCTCGTCATATTGAAATTCAAATTGTAGGAGATAAATTTGGAAATTATATTCATTTGGGCGAACGCGAATGTTCTATTCAAAGAAGTAATCAAAAATTAATTGAAGAATCTCCTTCTTCTTTTTTAGACGATAGTTTAAGAAAAACACTGGGAGAAAAAGCTATTAACTTAGCTAAAGCAGTAAAATATGTTGGATTAGGTACAATTGAATTTTTAGTTGATGATAATAAAAATTATTATTTCATAGAAATGAATACTAGAATTCAAGTAGAACATACTGTCACAGAAATGGTAACAATGTTAGATCTAGTTAAAGAGCAAATTAGATTATATTATGGAGGCGAATTACGGATTAAACAAGATATGGTTTCTATGAAAGGGCATGCAATAGAGTGCAGAATTAACGCTGAGGACCCATTTAATAATTTTAATCCTTCTCCTGGCAAGATTGAAACACTTCATTTTCCAGGAGGTATTGGTATTCGAATTGATTCTCATATATATGCAGGATACGAGATTCCTCCATTCTACGATTCTATGATTGGAAAATTAATTGTTCATGCTAGCAATCGTGATAAGGCTATCATTAGAATGAGAAGGGCGATTAAAGAAACGATAATTGAGGGACCGAATACTACCCTACCATTATTGGAAAAAATATTTTTAAATAATGACTTTATTAATGGTAATTTTAATATACATTTTTTAGATAAATTTTTACAACAAGATGGTTCTAAAAAATTATTGGATAAAGTTGCTGAGCTTAAAGAAAATATAAAGGGAGAGTAGCGTTGAATATTCCAGAAAATTTATTTTATACTTCAGAACATGAATGGATTAAAATTGAAAATGATACAGCAATAATTGGAATTACTGATTTTGCTCAAAGCGAATTAGGAGATATAATCTTTCTAGAACTTCCAGATTTGGATTCAGTTTTTAATGCTGGAGATATTTTTGGTACGATTGAAGCAGTAAAGACTGTTTCAGATCTTTATATGCCTTTAGATGGGAAAATTACTGAAGTCAATGGTGTCTTGAATGATAATCCAGAAAAAGTTAATGAAGATCCTTATGATGAGGGATGGATAGTAAAAATAATAATAGATAAGAATGCTACCAAAGATCAATTGCTTGATTCCAAAAAATATAATCAACTAATTACATAGAATGTTATCTCATTTAGATGATTTTTCTCGAATATTAAAAATTGAAAGAAATTATTCTAATAATACAATCAGTTCTTATCTATCTGATTTAAAATCTTTTGATAATTTTTTGGAGAAAAATGAAATTAATTTTAAAAAACTAAATAATAAGCACACAAAGTTATTTTTTAGGGATTTATCTGAAAAGAAATTTTCTCCAAGGACAATAAAAAGGAAATTCTCTTCTCTTTCTTCTTATTTCAATTTTTTACTGGATAGAAGAATTATCAAAAATAATCCTCTGAATGGTGTTTTTACTCCAAAAATTCCCAAGATATTACCAGAAATTTTAACCATTGAGGAAATAAATAATATCTTTTTAGCAGCTGAAAGTTCTAAAAATGAAATTTTATCTCTTAGAGATAGGTGTATATTAGAAATGTTATATTCTTCAGGGTTAAGGGTAAGTGAAGTATGTGAATTAAAAATTAATAATATTCAGTTTGATCTGGATTTAATACGTTTTTTTGGAAAGGGAAGTAAAGAAAGAATTATACCTTTAACATATTATGCGAGAAAATGGCTTAAAAAATATTTAAGCGAATCAAGAAAAATTCTATCTTCAAGATCAAAAAGAAGTTCAAACTATGTTTTTCTAAGCAATAATGGTCTTTCTTTAACACGAATGGCTATCTGGTTATCTGTAAAAAAATATGTTAATTCAGCAGGTATTTTAAAGAAAATTTCACCTCACACATTTAGACATTCATTTGCTACACACTTGATTGATGGTGGAGCTAATCTTATTGAAGTGCAAGCTTTATTAGGCCATGCTGATATTTCTACAACAGAAATATATACTCATTTATCAAGAGAATTTGTAGAAAGTGAATATATGAAAGCTTTTCAAAAAGATAAGAATTAACTATTTTTTAGCTATGGGAATAGTTAGCCTACCAATACAATTACAACTAATATTATTACCATGTATTTTATTTGCTCTTACGGTACATGAATATGCACATGCTAGAGTAGCATATTATCTTGGAGATAATACTGCATATTATCAGAATAGAATGAATTTAAATCCATTGAGTCATATAGATCCTATTGGATTTTTTGTGCTATATTTTGTTGGATTTGGATGGGCCAAACCAGTACCAGTTAATATGGCTAATTTCTCAAATCCGAGACAGGATATGATGCTTGTTGCCATTGCAGGTCCTGCCTCCAACATTGTGTTAGCAATTATTGCATCTCTTATATATAACAATATTTTTATCAATGCTCAATTTTCCCAAGGATTAGAATTCTTTATATATATAAATATTCTTTTAGCACTGTTTAATATGATTCCAATTGCTCCACTCGATGGATCAAGAATCCTCCCATTATTTATAAGAGATCCTCGTACTTTGTATCAGATAGAGTATTATGGTCCAAGAGTGTTACTAGGTTTGATATTTATTCAAATTTTAACTGGTATTCCGATAATTTGGTCGATTATAGGTGTTCCCGTAGAATTGATTCTTTCTTTATTGATTGGTTAGTGTTGGAAAAAATATTAACTATAGCCGGTCCCACTGCTTCTGGTAAAACAGATGCCTCAATTCAATTAGCAGAAAGATTCAATGGAGAGATTATTGGTGTTGATTCTAGACAAATATATAAATCAATTCCAATTGGTACAGCGCAACCATCAAAAGATCAATTAAAAACTATTCCTCATCATTTAATTGCTGTCAAAGAACTAGGTGAGACTATTTCTGCGGGAGAATATGCAAAGCTTGTTGATAAAAAAATTCAACTGGTTTTAGATAAAAATAAAACAGCAATTCTATGTGGAGGTACTGGTTTATATTTTAAGACATTATTTGAAGGTATTTTTTCAGGAAGTGAGACTAATCTAGATATTAGAAATAGATTAGATAAAGAATATGATAACAATAAAGAAGAACTTTACAATAAGCTTCAATTAATTGATCCTGATTATGCTCTAAAAGTTCATATTAATAATAAAAAGAGATTAATTAGAGCATTAGAGCTTTATGAGCTTACTGGTAAAAGTATGACTGAGAATTTTTCTCTCAATAATAAAAAAAGTGAATTTTATAATAAATTTTTTACTATTTATCTAAAAATGTCTCGAAAAACTCTTCATGAAAGAATATTAAAAAGAACACTCTTTATGGTTGAAAATGGATTAATAGAAGAGGTAAAAAGTGTGTTAGATAATAATTATAATATTGAGCATTTAGATTATATAGGTTTTGATGAAATTGTATCCTATCTAAATAGTGAGATTAGTTTAGATGAAGCAGTCGAAAAAATTGTTATAAGAACACGACAATATGCAAAAAGGCAGCTAAAATGGTTCGATATACAAGATTTTGATTTAATAATTAATGCCGACAATACAAATTCCAATGATATAGTTGACAAAGTAGCTCAAATCTACTAATTTGCGCGGAATTTGGAGGATTTAATAATGCTAAAAAGCAAACATCTTATTGGTTTAGAAGATTTTCCAATTTCTGATTTGAATAAGATCATCGATACTTCATTTAAATTCAAACAAATCCTTGATTCTCCTGGAAGAAAAATTAATCTTTTGAAAGGGAAAAACTTTGGTCAATATGTTCTTTGAAAATTCCACAAGGACAAAGATTAGTTTTACTCTGGCTGAAAAGAGATTAGGTGCAGATAGTATTAATTTTTCAGCATCTACGAGTAGTGTCAAAAAAGGAGAAACGTTAAAAGATACAGTGCAAAATATTGCATCAATGCAGATTGATGGAGCAATAATAAGACATTCTCATCCAGGCGCAGCTTTAAAATTAACTGAATATATCGATGGTTCAGTTATTAATGCTGGAGATGGATCTCATGAACATCCTACACAAGCCATTTTGGACATGGTAACTCTTAAGGAAAAGTTTGGAAAGATTAAAAATTTAAAAATTGGAATTATTGGGGATATATTAAATAGCAGAGTAGCACGAAGCAATATTTTTGGACTGAAAAAATTGGGTGCTGAGATTGTAGTTTGTGGTCCTAGTACATTGCTCCCAAATGATGCTACAAGATTAGGTATTAATGTTACTCATAATGTAGACGAAGTCTTAAATTGGTGTGATGCTGTCATTGTTCTTCGTATACAGCTTGAAAGAATGCATTTGGGAAGGATTCCATCACAGCGAGAGTACCATAGATCATTTGGATTAACCTATAAAAGAGTAGACAAATTAAAGAAAGATATTACTATTATGCATCCAGGTCCGATGAATAGAGGAATCGAAATTGATAGTACAATTGCTGATTCTGAGAATGCTGTTATCTTAGATCAGGTTCTCAATGGAGTTGCATCAAGAATGTCTATCCTTTATTTATTATTAGGTGATAAATCGGAAAGATTATGATTACTAAAAAACAACCTAAAAAAATATTACTAAAAAGTGGAAGAATTATTGATCCATTTTCAAAGAAAACATTTGTTGGTGATATATTAATTGAAAATGGCAATATAGCTTCAATCAGAAAGACTATACCATCTAGAGATAAAGATACTTTAAAAATTGATTGTAAAGGTTTGGTAGTAACACATGGTTTTTGTGATATCCATGTCCATTTTAGAGAACCTGGTAGAGAGGATAAAGAAAACCTTGAATCTGGATCTATTGCTGCACTAGCGGGTGGTTTTACCCAAGTTTGTACAATGCCAAATACTAATCCTTCAATCGATTCAGCAGAGCATATTTATTATATTTGTGGTAAAAGCAGTCATCTCCCAATCGATATTTTCCCTATTGGTGCTGTTTCTAAAGGTCAAGAGGGTAAAGAATTAACCGAAATGATTTTAATGAAAGAAAATGGTGCTATTGCGTTTAGTGACGATGGAATTCCAATCCAAAATGCACAGTTCATGGCATTAGCGTTACAATATGCAAAAATGATTGATCTTCCCATTATTAATCATGCAGAGGATATTTATTTAAGAAATGAAGGAGTTATGAATGCAGGACCAAATTCAGATAATTTGGGACTTAAAGGTAATCCTAATTTAGCTGAATCAGTTATGATATATAGAGATCTTGCATTAGCATCATCTCTGAATGCTAGATTACATATTCCACATGTTTCTACAAAAGAATCAGTTGAATTAATTAAGTTATTTAAATCTAAAAACAAACTAATCAGTTCAGAAGTTTCACCTCATCATTTGTATTTCTGTGATGATGATATCGTTGGATTTGATACAAACCTTAAAGTTGGTCCTCCAATTAGATCTAAAAGTGATAGAAAAAAATTAATTGATGGCATTAAGAGTGGCACTATTGATTGTATTGCAACTGATCATGCTCCTCATACGATAGAAGATAAAGAAACAACGTTTAATGATGCAGAATTTGGAATGATTGGTTTAGAAAGTTGTCTTGGAGTTGTTAATAAGATTTTAGTCAAAGAAAATGGCATGAGTCTAAAATCGTTGATTGAGAAATTAACAGTGAATCCAAGAAAAGTGATGAACATTAATACAGATTTATTTGCAATTGGTGAAAAAGCTCAGATTACAGTTTTCAATCCAAATGAGAAATGGACATTCTCAGGAGATGATATTTATTCTAAATCTTCAAATTCACCTTTTATTGGCCATGAATTGGTTGGTAAAATCAAATATGTGTTCTCAAAGAATTCATTTTCTAGTCTATAAATTTACTAATCATTGTTATTGACTAATGGAATGACATCAATTAAGTTCATTCCGTTTTTAATACTTTATGAAAACAAGCACGATATCAGCTAAGAAAATAGAGCACAAATGGTGGTTGCTAGATGCCGATAATCAGGTATTAGGGAGATTTGCGTCTAAAGTAGCTCAGATACTTAGAGGTAAGCATCGACCGAATTATGCGCCCAATTTATATATGGGAGACTCTGTTGTGATAGTAAATTCAGATAAAATAAGAGTAACTGGTAATAAAGCTGATTCAAAACAATATTTTAAACATTCTGGTTATCCAGGTGGAGCAAAAATGACTAATTATAGTGATTTAATAAGAAATGATTCTGATAGAGTAATTATTAATGCTGTTAAAGGAATGTTGCCTAAAAATAAATTAGGAAGAGAAATCATAACCCATCTTAGGGTATATAAAGGTTCAATCCATAATCAGGATGCCCAAAATCCAGTAAAATGGAGCGATGCTTAATGAAAAATGAACCTTTTAGCGGTATTGGTAGAAGAAAAAATTCAACTGCAAGAGTCTACCTATCCAGCGGATCAGGAAATTTTATTGTAAATAGTAAATTTGATCTTAATTCGTATTTAAAAAGGGAATCGTTAGTAATTCATGCAATGAAACCTCTTGAAATTCTAAACCTTCAAGATAAATATGATTTAAGAATTAATGTTTCTGGTGGTGGATTAACTGGTCAAGCTGGTGCAATTCAACTGGGAGTTGCAAGAGCGCTCTTAGAATCAGATGACAAACTAAGAAGTCAATTAAAAACTCATGGTTTATTAACAAGAGACGCTAGAGAAGTGGAAAGAAAAAAAATATGGTCAACCTGGAGCAAGGAAGAAATTCCAATTCTCAAAAAGATAATTATATGATTACTGTTACAAAAGACGATTTATTAAAATCTGGTGCTCACTTTGGTCACGTAACAAGCAAAACAAATCCTAATTTTCGAGATTATGTTTTATCCCAAAAAAATGGTATAGACATTATTAATCTAGACGACACTATTGATAACCTTAATAAAGCATTATTATTTGTTAAAAATATAGTGGAAAGAAATGGAGATGTACTTTTTGTAGGGACTAAAAAGCATGCTAAAGATGTAATACAACAAGAAGCAGATAGATGTGGTATGTTTTATGTTGTAGAACGATGGCTTGGTGGAACCCTTACAAATTTTTCTACTGTTAAAAAAAGCATTAAAAGACTTCAATCGTTAGAGAAAGAAGGTTCTAGTCTCTATGAAGATTTAACAAAAAAAGAACTATTAAAATTAAATCGTGAAAAAATAAAACTTTCTGATCAACATCGTGGTATCAAAGATATGAAAAAATTACCAAATGCTATTATTGTCGTGGATGGAAGGACTGAATCCATTGCTATTCAAGAGGCAAGAAACTTGAAATCCCTATAGTATGTATTGTTGATTCAAATACCGATCCTTCAACTTGTGATTATCCAATCCCAGCAAATGATGATTCTATTAGAACAATCCAACTTTTAGTTACAGAGATTGTAAATACTATTGTGAACACTGTTAATAGCAAATCTAAGGATGATGATTCAAAGAAATCAGAAGAATCAAAGGAAAAGAAGAAATAATATGAGCGTAGATGCCAAGTTAGTTAAAGACTTGAGAGAAAGAACTGGTGCTGGAATGATGGATTGTAAAAAAGCATTAGTTGAATCAAAAGGCGATTTAGATTCAGCGGTAGAATTTCTCCGTAAAGCTGGTATTGCTAAAGCAGAAAAAAAATCTGTAAGAGATGCTAATGAAGGTTTAATTATATCCTATATTCATCATGGTAGTAAGCTTGGTGTGTTACTTGATATCGGTTGTGAAACTGATTTTGTTGCAAAAACTGAAGGATTTGAAGAGCTAGCAAATAATATTGCGATGCAAATTGCCGCAACAAACCGATTGCTATTAGTAAAGAAGATCTTTCTTCTGATCTTATTGATAAAGAAAAAGATATCTATACAGAGCAGGCAAAATCGACTGGTAAACCAGATAATGTTGTCAAAAAAATTGTTGATGGCAAAATAGAAAAATTTGTTGAAGAGAATTGTTTAATCAACCAATCTTTTATCAAAGACCCTGATGTTAAAATTGGTCAACTTGTTCAAGAAGCAATTGCTAAACTTGGGGAGAATATTACGATTAATCGTTTCGTTCGTTTTGCTCTTGGTGAAAAAAGTTAATAACTTATCTATTATCTAATTAATTATGTTGAATCAAAATCTTGAACTCGCAAGTACTAGAATGCAACAAACAGTTGTATTTGTTGATAATGAATTAGCAAAAATTAGAACAGGAAGAGCTAATCCAGACATGTTCAGCAAAATCTTGGTGAATTATTATGAGAATGAAACCCCATTAAATCAAGTTGCTAATGTTTCTCTTATGGACGGTGTTACTGTTAACATTCAACCATTCGATAAAACAGTTCTTGATAATATAGAAAAGGCAATTATTGAATCAGATTTAGGGCTAAATCCTTCTAATAATGGTAATTCAATTATTATTTCTTTTCCTCCATTATCGACTGAAAGAAGAGAGGAGCTAGTAAAATTTTCTGCTCACACTGTTGAAGAAGGGAGAATATCAATAAGAAATATCCGTAGAGATATTATCCATTCTGTAAAAAGGGTAGAGAAAGAGAACAGAATTCCAGAAGATGATATGAAACGATTTTTTGATGATTTACAAGATCTTACAGATAAGTTCATTGGCAAATTAAACACAAGCCAAGAATCTAAAGAAAAAGAAATATTAGAGAATTAATAATTTAAACTTCTGTTATTCGCACTTAGACCAACCACAATCTTTACAATTGTAACACCCGCCTTCATTGACAACACCTGGTTGATCACATTCAGGACAATTCATTGTATGGTTAGTTGTTGGTTTATTAGTTTCTTGTGCAATTTCAAATTTTACTTGTTTTTCTTCTTCTGAAGTTGGACTATCGCCATGTACAAAATTTTCTAATGCTCTTCCAATCGCATCTGGAGTAGATAAAATTAGTTGCCCATCTTCCCAAGTTGGGTTTGGTCCACTAATGCCTTTTAATTGATTAATGACACTATTAGGATCGATTCCTGATCTAAGTGCCAAAGAAATTAATCTGCTAATTGCCTCAGTTTGTGCAGCAACAGTTCCACCGGCCTTTCCGATGGTAGTAAAGACTTCACAAAGGCCATTCTCGTCTTTATTAACTGTAATATAAAGAGTTCCATCACCAGTTCTCATTCTTCTAGTTTGGCCTTCGGTAATTGAAGGTCTATTTCTTGCAGTTTTTCCGTCTTCTTCTGTTTCTTGTTTTGGTTGAGCTTTCCTCTGATTTATTATCAGTTACCAGAATTCCTTCTCTACATCCTTCTCTATAAACAGTTATTCCTTTCAAGTTTGCTTTATAAGCAGTCATGTAAATGTCAGCTACAGTTTCAACAGTTGTTTCTTCAGGAAGATTAACAGTAGAAGAAATAGAGCTATCAATATATTTTTGAGTTTCACCCTGCATTTTTACTCTAAAGTAGGGGTCAACATTATGTGCTGTTACAACATGTTCAGGAAGATTTTTATCATCACCAAAAATTTCTTTTATAACTGGATGACATACTTCGTATTCATCAAAATCTTTTCCATAGCTATCATTCTTTTTCACTTTTCTCTTATATGAAGTTGCAAAGATTGGTTCTATACCGGAAGTGACACGTGCAACTATTGCACCGCTACCTGTTGGAGCCACTGTTGTCAGTGTTGAATTTCTTATTCCATCATTTTTTATTCTTTGTTGTAAATCTTCAGGTAGATCTTTTATAAAATTACTTTTTGAATATCCGCTCCACTTAAAATAAGGAAAATGACCTTTTTCTAGTGAAAGTTCAACGCTTGTTTCATAAGCAGTATCACGATGAACTTTCATTACTTCAGCAATTGTATTTAAAGCTTCATCCGAATCATATTTAATACCCATTTTAACAAGCATATCTCCTAATCCAAATATACCAAGGCCTACGCGCCTATCATTGATTGCATTTTGTTTTTGATCTTCAAGTGCATGTCGATCTAAATTATAATCGATAACATTATCTAAAAACCTGGTTGCAGTAGTAGTGCATTCTTTAAAATCTTCAAAATCAAAATTACCATCCTTGTCAACAAATCTTTCTAAGTTTAGAGCTCCTAAATTACAACACCCACCATCTGGCAAAGGTTGTTCTGCACAAGGGTTGGTAGATACAAGGGGACTGCAATATTCAGCGTTGTGATATTTTCTCATTGTATCCCAAAATAGAAGTCCAGGTTCTGCGCTAGCATGTGCATGGTTGATAATTTTCATCCATAATTCTTTTGCATTTACAGTTTTATAAACTTTACCATTCCATTCTAGATTAAAATCGGTATCATTTTCTACCGCTTCCATAAAATTGTCTGTTAGTAAAACTGAGATATTAGAATATTTTATCATATCTATATCACCAGTTTTGATTTCAATAAATTTTTCAATATCTGGATGATCAACTCGAAGTGTTTGCATATTTGCACCACGTCTACCATGTTGTGCAATAGTGTTTGTATTTTCGCTAAATAGATTCATAAATCCAGTAGGTCCACATGAATTCCCACCAGTTCCTAATATTTGATCTCCAGCAGGTCTTAGAGTTGATAAATCATGTCCACATCCACCCCCAAATTTATAAGTCATGGCTTCTTCGATTACACAATCATAGATAGATTTTATAGAATCAGTTTTGATTCCAACGACATAACAGTTATTTAGGGTAGTGGTAATGTCATTTCTACCAGCACCATGCATAATTCTACCACCTGGAACAAACTTAAAATTGAGAAGCGTATCAAAAAATTTTGTTTCCCATTTGTCCTGAAGTGATTTTGTTTTTTCAACACTTGCTAGTGCTTTCGCTTGACGTTTCCAGAGGTCCCATGGGTGTTTTTTCCCATGGAGCGAGATATTTTTGCTGTAAAACGTTCTTCCCTAAATGGTCTTCTTTATAGTAATTATCTATTTTGAATTCATCTGGACACTCTTCCTGTTTATTTTCATCTGATTCTTTAATATTATAATCAAGAATTTGACTTTTTATTTCTGGATCAAGTGTTGGATTGTTTTCCGATTCTCTAGGAAAATTTATCTCAATTGCTTCTGCCATTCTAGTACTATTTCACTACCCTTAGTTATTAAAAATTAACGTTATTATCCTGTTCTATGACAAGAAAAGCCTCAGTAAAGGCTATTTAAACAAATACAATACACTTTCGAAAAGCATAATCGGCTGGCTATGCTGAAGTTATCTAAATATTTTTGTTTTAGTCAATACTAAAAAGTATTTTATTCAATTTTTTTTATAAATTCATGTTAATTATGGAAAAAGATTACTCAAAAGAAATTCCACATTGGCTATTCAAACAATTACCTTACAATCATTATTCTGTTAATGTTAATGGTAAGAGTATGCATGTTATGGAGAAAGGAGCTGGAAGGCCAATTGTATTTGTTCATGGCAATCCAATGTGGGGATATTTATACAGAAAAATTTTAGATCAATTAGATGGTACTTCGGCAAGATTAATCGTACCTGATTTAATTGGGTTTGGATTTTCTGATAAAATAGAACTTCATGAACATTCTCTCAATGCTCATAGTGAATGGATGGCTAATTTCTTCAGCCAGATTAAAGAAGAAAAAATCGGTATGGTTGTTCACGATTGGGGTGGAATGATCGGAATTGCCGGTGCAATGAAAGCTGGAAAAAAAATTGATGGATTGATTGTAATGAATACGGCAATTACTGCACCAAAAGATGGTTTTAAACCGACATGGTTTCACGCACTTTCTCAACTTCCTGTTATAAGCAACTTATTATTCAGGGTATTAAATTTTCCTTTATCTGCTTTAAATAAATTTCAAGGTGTTCCAGGATCGTTTTCAAAAGATGTTGTTAAGGCATACAAGTATCCATTAAGAAAAATGAAGGACAATAGTGGTCCCTTAGCGCTTGCTCGGATGGTTCCCAACAATATGAATCATCCTAGTGTTCCACTTGAAAAAGAAATTGAAGAATTTTTACAGCAATATAATGGGCCAGCTCAGATTGTTTGGGGGATGAATGATCCAGTAATGTGGAAATTAAGAAGGCGTACTGCTAGATTACTTCCTCAAGCAAAAGTTGTGAAGACAAAAGCAGGTCATTTTGTGCAAGAAGAAACTCCTCGAAAAGTTGTAGAATCTATCAAAGAAATCTTTAAATTATAGCTGAAACATTATGACAGGACAAGTCCTAAGAAATAACTTCGATTTAAATGACAAATATACCTTACTTGATGGTAAAATTGTTCTTTCTGGAATCCAAGCTCTAGTAAGATTATTATTAGATCAACATCGGTTCGATTTAATTGCAGGTTTAAATACCGCTACTCTCGTTTCAGGGTATCGAGGATCTCCAGTAGGTGTATTAGATATCAACCTCATCAAGAATAGAAGAATACTTGATGAACACAATGTAAAATTTATTCCTGGAGTGAATGAAGATTTAGGAGCTACACTGATTTATGGTAGCCAAATGGCAAATATGGTTTCAAAATTGCGATACGATGGTGTTCTTGGTATGTGGTATGGAAAGGCTCCTGGAGTAGATCGATCTGGGGATATCTTTAGACATGCAAATTATCTTGGAGTTGGACAGAATGGAGGTGTCCTTACTGTTGCAGGAGATGATCCTTCTTGTAAGTCCTCTACTTTGCCATCTCAATCAGAACCTGCACTTTTTGATGCGATGATGCCAATTTTCTACCCAGGAAACGTTCAAGAGATTCTTGATTTGGGACTTTATGCTTATGGAATGTCAAGGTTTACCGGATTATGGTCTGGATTTAAGATTGTAACAGATATTGCAGACGGATTTGGAAGTGCATTTGTTCATCCTAATAGAATATCAATTACAATACCAGATTTTACTTATGATGGCAAACCATGGGCACATATCCAGAATGCAAAATTAGTTGGCCATCATAGTCTTCCAACCGAAAAAGAAATTCATTTGGGAAGAATCCAAGCTGCTAAACATTTTGCCTCTGTAAACAAGATTAATAAGATTGTTGTCAGGTCTGAAAATGATACAATTGGTATTATAACATCTGGAAAAACATATTATGATGTAATGGAAGCTTTTGATTCATTAGGGTGGACACACGATTGTTTAAATAAATATGGTATTCGAATATTAAAGTTAGGTTTGACCTATCCATTGGAACCATCAATTATTCAAGAATTTTCCAAAGGATTAGATGAAATAACCGTCATTGAAGAAAAACGTTCTTTTATTGAGATGCTTTTAAAAGAAGAAATGTATAATTACCCTAATAAGCCAATCATTTTGGGTAAATCTGATGAGAATAATAATCCATTATTCCTGGTTATGGTGAGTTAACTGCAGATATTATAAGTAGAATCATTTTTGACAGATATTCTAAAAAATTCAATGTTGATACTCCTAATACAAAGATTAATATTTTAAGTGAAATAGATAATCGCGTGTATGCACAATCCCTTTCCAATCGTTCAATGTATTTTTGTTCAGGGTGTCCTCACAATACTTCGACAATAAAAATGCCTGAAGGCGATTCTGCATTTGGAGGTATTGGATGTCACTTGATGGCAATGTTTGTTGATGACGGTAAAGCGTTTGGTACAACACATATGGGAGGTGAAGGTGCACAATGGGTAGGAATGGAACCTTTTATTGAAAAAGAACACATGTTCCAAAATGTTGGGGACGGGACTTTCTTTCATTCTGGATCATTGGCGCTAAGACAAGCCGTTGCATCAAATTCCCATCTTACATATAAGATTTTGTACAATCGTGCCGTTGCAATGACAGGTGCACAGGAACCAGATGGAGGATTGGATTTACCTGAGTTGACCAAGTATCTTAAATCTGAGGTGTAAAGAAGATTATGGTTACTACTGATGATCCTAGTGCTTATGATTCCATTAAACAATCTAGATGGGACAAGGATACTGAAATTTTTCATAGAGATGAAATTGTTAGTGTACAGAAAAAATTAAAATCAATTAAAGGAGTTACAGTTTTAATCCATGATCAAGCTTGCGCTGCAAATTTACGTAGATTACGCAAACGAGGTAAAGCGCCTGAACCAAAAGAGAGAATATTTATTAATGAAGCAGTGTGTGAGGGTTGTGGTGATTGTGGGGTTAAATCTAATTGCTTGAGTGTTCAGCCTGTTAAAACAGAATTTGGACGCAAAACACAAATTGATCAACCTTCATGTAATAAAGATTATTCATGCTTAGAAGGGAACTGTCCTTCCTTTGTAAAAGTTATTCCTTCAGAGAAGGATGATAAAAGACAATTACCAGACTTAGGCTTTGATCCTTCCAGATTGCCAAGTCCAAAAGATTTGACGAATGGTAGTTCAAACATTTTTATGTTAGGAATTGGTGGCACTGGAGTGGTAACGGTTAATCAGATTGTTGCTACTGCTGCGTTTTTGGAGAATAAGAAAGTTGTTGCTTTAGATCAGACTGGATTAAGTCAAAAAGGAGGATCTGTAGTATCTCACTTGAAAATTTTGAGTGATTTAGATAAGGAATGTTCAAGTAGAGTATCCAGCGGAGAATCCGATGTATATTTGGTATTTGATCTATTAACAGGAACTAATCCAGTGAACCTATCTAGATTACATAAAAAACGTTCCATGTCCGTTATATCTACATCTGAGATACCAACCGGAGACATGGTAAGATCTACAAAAAAAGAGTATCCTGATTCCACTCATTTAATCGATCTTATTAAAGAATTTTCTAAAGAAAATATCCTTTTAAATGCTACTGAATTGTCTGAACATTTTTTTGATAGCAATATGCAAGCAAATTTTATTGTTATTGGAGCTGCATATCAGTCTGGATATGTTGCACTTAATGCCGATTCCATTTTAGAAGCCATTAAAATTAATGGTGTTGTTGTGAAAAAGAATCAAGATGCATTTAATTTGGGTAGAAAAATAGTTGCTGATCCAAATTGGTTACAATCATTAAGCTTGTATAGATCTGGTAATATCGATGTAAAACCAGAACTGGATGATATTTCTCAATCTTTAATTAATAAAATTAAAAAACCAGATGATGAATTAAAACAAATTCTAGAATTCCGTGTTCCTGAACTCATTGATTATCAAAACGTACAATATGCAGAAGAGTATATCAATTTTGTTAAAGAAATTCATGCTGTTGAAAAACGAGAACATTCTTCACCTCTACTTACTAAAAATGTTGCAAGATACCTCTACAAATTAATGGCAGTGAAAGATGAATATGAAGTAGCACGTTTATCTTTGAAAGCTGAGTTAAATACTGCATTGAATCAAGAATTCGGAAAATCAGCAAAAATTTATTATATGCTTCATCCACCATTTCTAAAGATGTTCAAAGATATTCCATTATTGAATAAAATTCCTGGTGTAAAAAGTAAGCTTGCTCTACCTAGATGGTTTAAATATGGGTACATGGCTTTGAAACGATTTAAATTTGTAAGGGGAACTAAGTTTGATTTTATGGCTTGGTTTAGCAGTGATGTACGTAAGACTG
Source organism: Fidelibacterota bacterium (assembly GCA_019654715.1). Lineage (GTDB taxonomy): Bacteria > Fidelibacterota > Marinisomatia > Marinisomatales > Marinisomataceae > Marinisoma. Next base: position 22,953 of record BPEH01000009.1, read on the forward strand.
ATAAAGAGATTCTTCATCATTACAAAACAATACTTACCAATAATATTAATGGAATATCCAATGGTAAATATGAGAATTTATTGAAATTCTCTGAGTTACCAGATCTGGTTAGAGGATATGAAGAGGTGAGATTGGCTACTGTAGAAACATATTATAAAGAAGCAGATAGATTATTTAAAATATAATGCGTTATTTTTTATTTGTATTCTTTATAATACCCTTTAAATTATTTGCAACTATTCCTATGAAAAAAATAATATTTATTCTATCATTCTTTGCTGTCTTAAATGCACAACATAATCATAGTGAATGGATTAGATGTACTGCAGATGAATTAGAACAAGAATTACAACTTACCAATCCAGAATTTATTGCTGAACGAGATGCATATATTCAAAAAGCACAACAGCTATTAAGAGAAAATCCTCAGTGGCGTACGGATGGAGATAAAAAAACAAAATTTATATTCCGGTTATTTTCCATGTACTTTATCAATCATCTCTGATAATCTTAACAAAGAACAGCTTGGTTATAATTTTGATCAAATTAATTTAGATTTTAAGGGTATAAATCCCGATGGGATGAAATACCATCTTCTCCAAATCCAAGTGACGCACCAAATGATCCAGGGATTGATTATATTTTCCCAAAGGGCGTTAGAGGTATGCATCAAATCGAATTTGTTGGAGCTCAAGGAGAAAGAAATGGTGCAGATTTAGTAGAAGGTGTAACAATTCGTCGATATAAAATTTAAATAAATCATCAGTATCTGGAGTAAGTGAAGCAAGTAGTCTTGCTAGTTCTATTACGCCAGATGGAGGGGGCCCTTCAGGATATCAATCTGGATACTTAAATATGTATATTGCTCCCCTAACTGGTGGATTATTGGGTCAAGCATATTTGGGATGGCCTGAATCAGTAACTCTAACAGAGTCCGTTGGTTCAGTTGAAAATCCTGGTACATTTAAATAATTATGATAGCGGTAGAACTTTAACTCATAAATTAGGACATAATTTTACCTATAATCACACTTTTAATGCTAGCACTTGTGGAACTCAGTATTGGTCTGATTTCCACCTCAAACTGTGAACAATCGATCTGCAAATATATACGAATGGCCAGCTGGTAGTGGCAATTTCTATGGTAGACAGGCAGAAAATAGCTGTATTAGTTCAAGCGGAAAAGGTGATCAATTCATGAATTACATGGATTTTTCTTACGATGACCAAATGCGCATGTTTTCTGAAGAACAAGCTTTAGAAGGATATTCATGGGCAAATGGTTGGACGTGGGCACAAGTTGTTAGTGGTGTAAACACCGTTTTAACTTCAAATACTTCCTACGCAACTCAAATGATGGTTTTACTGTTAATGTTCTTTCAGTGAAGCTGTTACTGGATTTACCCAAGACGATTTAGTGCTTAGTAATGCAAAGTTACAAATTTTAAGGTGGAGATGGTTCAATTACAGTTTTGATGTTGAAGGGTTTGTTGATGGGGAAGTAAAAGTTTCAATTGCTGAAGGCAGTGTTACAGGAAATACATCTGGAGATTCAAATTTTGCTTCCAATGAGATTGTGGGAATTGTCGATAGAGTTAACCCCACGGGTTTGGGGCATTAGCAATTACAAAATTCAAGATACTCAATATATTACTCAAAACCCTGATATTACATTACAGCTAGATAATTTTTATGATGCTACTACAGGTGTAGCACTTTATTTTGTATCCGTTGGTTCATCTGTTGGTGGTGAAGACATATTAGCATCTACACCTTATTCCAGCACCACAATTAATCTTAATTCTCTCGGATTAAGTGATTATCAACAATATCATGTGAATGTATATGGACAAGATTTAGTTGGTTTAAATTCAACTACAGTTTCTCATCCTTTTATTATTTTGGGTCACTCTTAGCAGATATGGA
>BPEH01000010.1 GCA_019654715.1 Fidelibacterota bacterium
GATTTACCTCTTGGTAATCCTATTGATATGAAAAAATCGCTTAGTTTTTTTGTAAATTCTTTTGAACAGGACTGTAAACTTCTTCCGGGGCATAGGGAAGAAACAACTTTAATGAAGAATTAAAGTATAATCCTTTTTTAAGAGATGAAAAATAAGATTATTAATAAAACCAAAGAATTATCCTCAGAAAATAGTCATTTACACTTTTTATTAGCTGTTTCAGGTGGAATAGATTCAATGGTGATGTTGGATTTCTTTAATAGAAATCAGTCTCAATTAAATTGTAGGTTATCTGTTTGCATTAAATCATAACTATCATGCTAAAAGCTTGAAGATGTCGCAGATTGTATCTGAATATTGCAATAAAAATAATCTTGAAATTTTAACGTCGTACTTAAAAAAAGACTATTAAAAAATAATGTGGAATCACAATTAAGAAAAAAAAGATACAATGAATTAGAAAAATACAGAAGAAAATTATGCAGATTATATTCTTACTGCACATCTTTTTGATGATCAAGTGGAGACGCTTTGATGAGAATTTAAATTCATCAGCCTTGAATCAATTATGGGTATTAAAACTCTAAATAATGTGTATTTAGACCAATGATGATTTTCGAAAAAAGAAATTAAATTGTATGCAAAAAACAAAATTAATTACGGTTGGATCCAACAAACAACGATTACCCTTAACAAGAAATTTTTTGGAAAAAAGATAATCCCTTTATTAGAAAAGATTAAGCCAAATTTTAATAGTCCTTTCAAAGATTTAGAGGATAAAATTAGTGATGTAATGATTTCTTGATTTTTCAACAAAAGATTTATTAATTCTAATTATGTTAAAATAAGGAAAAACAATTATATAAAAAAGAATATTTTCTAAAACTTCCTTTTTAATGAAAATTAATATTTTGAGAACAATAGCATCAAAAAAAAAGAAATTCTATTTTTCCAAAAATTTACTTAGGGAAAAAAATTCTTTTAAATAAACAAGTAATTGGTAGTACTAAATTATTAATGATTTTTTATTACAGTTGATAGAGATTCATTGTTCTTACCTCAAACATGAAAAAAGATGATTTTATTGTGAAGTAAAAGAAGGAAGAGCATAGAGAATAATAATTTCTATTTTTGTTGGAATTATGATAAAAAACCTAAAAATTTTTCTAATAATTCTGATATTGAGTATGTAGATGCAACAAACTTAAGAGTCCATTAGTATTAAGAAGTATCAATAGGGATGATAAATTTAGTCCTCTAGGAATGGATGGAACAAAAAAAGTTAATGATTATTTAACTGATAATAAGATATCTTTAGTGAAAAAATCAGAAATTTAGCAGTTTGTAATAACAATGATATTATTTGGGTTGCAGGAGAAAGAATAAATAATAATTATCGATTAACCAAAATAGCAAAGTAATTGCTAGATTGAATTTCTTGAGGAAATAGTTTCTTTAATAGCCATTTTTATTAAATTTGTCCCCTATGCCAAAAACAAAAAAAAAAACAAAAAAGAATTTAAAGCCCAAAAAAAAACCGAGCAACTCTAGTCCATTAATATGGATGGCAATTTTCCTTTGTAATTTCGCCTATATTTTTACCTAATGATATGAATAATGAAGTGAAATTTCATATAATTCTTATCAACAAAAATTATCAAATAAAGAAGTAAAAAGTGCCACCATCGGAAAAGATAACTCTTTCCATGGGACATTAGAAGAAGAACAGAATCTTGAGGATAAAAATGGAATTACTCATAAACAACCTACAACAAAATTTGTTGTGTATTTACCATCAGACTATTCTGCACAAATAGAATTATGGGAAGAAGCAGGTATTACATACAATTTTGAAGGAGAAAAAATTAATTGGACTCGCACGTTATTAGGATTTGCACCTTGGTTACTTTTGATTGGATTTTGGATATTTATGATTAGAAGAATGCAGAATGCAAATAGCGGTATGAACAATGTGTTCAGTTTTGGTAAAAGTAAAGCCAAGATGTTTTCTTCAAATCTTCCAAAAGTTAAATTTTTAGATGTTGCTGGTTGTGTAGAAGCAAAAGAAGAACTAGAAGAAGTAATTCTATATCTTAAAAGTCCTAAAAAATTCCAAAAGCTTGGAGGAAAAATACCAAAAGGTGTTTTATTAGTTGGTCCTCCTGGAACTGGTAAAACTTTATTAGCTAGAGCTGTTGCTGGAGAAGCAAGTGTTCCATTTCTAAATATTAGTGGAGCTGAATTTGTTGAAATGTTTGTAGGAGTTGGTGCTTCAAGAGTAAGAGACCTGTTTAAGCAAGCAAAGGAACATGCTCCTTCAATTATATTTATAGATGAATTGGATGCTGTAGGAAGACAAAGAGGTGCTGGATTAGGTGGAGGACATGATGAGAGAGAACAAACATTAAACCAACTTCTAGTAGAGTTGGATGGTTTTGAAAATAATCACAATGTCATTGTAATGGCTGCTACCAATAGACCTGATGTTCTTGACTCTGCATTGTTAAGACCAGGAAGATTTGATCGACAAGTTGTTGTGGATATTCCTGATTTAAATGGAAGACACGATATTCTAAAAATACATACAAAGAAAATCAAAATTAATTCAAAATCAGTCAATTTACTCGATATCGCAAAAGGAACACCAGGTATGGTTGGAGCTGATTTAGCAAATCTTGTTAATGAAGCAGCATTGCTTGCGTCTAGAAAAAGAAAGAAAAGTGTTGATAATGAAGATTTTGAAGACGCGAAAGATAAAGTTATTATGGGTGTTCAAAGAAAAAGCATGATTCTTTCTGAAGATGAAAAGAAAATTACTGCTTATCATGAAGCTGGTCATGCTGTTGTTGCTATTTTTACACCTGAAGCAGATCCTGTTCACAAAGTAACAATTATTCCTCGAGGGAGAGCTCTTGGTGTTACTATGCAGTTACCCTTGGATGAAAAACACGGATATTCAAAAAAATATATTATAGGTAGACTTGCCGTAATGATGGGCGGTAGATCTGCAGAAGAAATAATTTTTAATGAAATGACAACAGGTGCGTCAAATGATATTGAAAGAGCAACAAGTATTGCTAGAAAAATGGTTTGTGAATGGGGAATGAGTGACAAGTTAGGCCCAATGTCATTTGGTAAAAAGAATGAAGAAATTTTCTTAGGAAGAGAAATACAATCACACAGAGATTATAGTGAAAAAACCGCTCAAGATATTGATAATGAAGTAGTACGTATTATAAAAAATGCACAAAAAGATTCTCATAAAATTCTAAAAGAAAAAATAGATTTATTGCATCTAATGGCTAACGAACTTTTAGAACATGAAACGATTGATGAAAAAGATATCAAATTATTAGTTAAAGGTAAAAAACTTCCAAAAAAAGAAATTAGTTAGTGAATATTTCTGAATTCAACCATTGGTTAATCTCCAAAGATAAAAAACCTCTGATAATGGGCATACTTAATGTGACTCCTGATTCTTTCAGTGACGGAGGCCTATATTATGATACGCAGAAAGCAGTTGATCATGCTTTATTAATGATTAGAGAAGGTGCTGATATAATTGATATAGGCGGAGAATCTACTAGGCCATTTTCTGATCCAGTATCTGAAGAAGATGAATGTTCAAGAGTATTACCAGTAATTACAAAATTACGTGATAAAACTGATGTAGTTATTTCTATTGATACTACTAAATCGTATGTAGCAAGAGAATCTTGTATTATCGGTGCAAATATTATTAATGATATTAGTGGAATGTTGTTTGATGACAAAATGATTGATGTCGTTAAAGAATTTAATTGTCCAGTTATACTGATGCATATTAAAGGGGACCCAAAAGTAATGCAAGAAGACCCTAAATACGATAATTTGATTACAGAAATCAAATCACATCTTTTAGAAAGAGCAAATTATGCGATTAATAATAATATCGACAAAAATAATATTATATTAGATCCAGGCATAGGTTTTGGCAAAACTATTGAACATAATTTTGAAATTATTAATCAATTAGAAAAACTAACTTCACTTGATTATCCATTATTAATTGGGATTTCTAATAAATCATTTATTGGCAAAACATTAAATGTTGGTGAAGATGATAGATTACAAGGAACCATTGTTTCCAATACTGTTGCACTTGCAAAAGGGTGTAAAATTTTTCGGGTGCATAATGTAAAAGAAGCAAAAAGGTCTTTAAAAATTGCAAATAAAATTTTTAACTCAAATGGTTTAAATACCTAAATTATATATTATGAATTTATTTGAGATAAGTTTTCTAAAATTTACACTTACTGATTTGCTTGATTTAGCTTTGGTAACTTTTATCTTCTCTTATTCTTATAGTTATTTTAGAGGAACAAGGGGTGGACAAATGTTAATTGGTCTGCTGATTCTATTTTTTGCTGGTTTTGTAGTAAATATACTTGGTTTTAGAGCCACATCTTGGTTGCTTAATTTATTTCAAGCAGTTTGGGTAGTAGTTTTTGTTATTTTATTTCAACCAGAAATTAGAAGATTGTTAACTGCTCTCGGACAAAATAGAATTATTAGAAGATTATTTCAAATTGAAGAGATTTCTATTGAAGATGAAATTGTTACATGTGTCGGTGAAATTCGCAAACATAAATGGGGTGCAATTATTGTTCTTGAAAGAGAAAATTCATTAAAAACTGTTAGTGATGATGGGGTAAAGATGGGATCGGTATTCAGTCCTGAATTGATTATGTCTATTTTTAATCCATCTTCTTTATTACATGATGGTGCTGTTATTATTCATAGCAATATTATTGAAGCTGCTGCTTGTATATTACCACTAACTGAGAGTAAAACACTTAACCCCGAAATGGGTACTCGACATAGGGCTGCCTTAGGTATTTCTGAAGAAAGTGATGCACTGGCAATTGTAATATCTGAAGAAACTGGAAAAATTTCTGTTGCCGAAGATGGACATTTTATAAGTTCCTCTCTTAATTTAGATGAATTGAATGTTCTCCTAAAAAACAAGTTAGCTAGCACAAAAGAGGAATAGTTATTCTAAAAGATAAAATATTGGACTTAATGAATCGTTCTGATTTCCTTACATTGGCAACAAGTGTTTCAGGAAATTCTTCAGCAGCGAATGTTTATTTTGCCAATGATGGTTTAAATATATATTTTTTTACATTCAACCCCAAATAGAAAAGCAACTCAAATTGCTTTTAATCCTCATGTTCAATGTGTTATTGGGCCAGAGAATGAAGAAGGAATTAAAGAACTTCAAATTGATGGATTTGCGGAAAAAATTACAGACAATCATAAAAAAGAAAAAGCTAAACAATTAATTTTAAATGTTACAAAAGCATTTGAAAGTTATATGAATGATGAATTTCTTATCGAGAATGATGTTGTTGGTTATTACAAGATTAAGCCAACCGTAATAAAATATGTTGATTTTTATGCTGAAAAACAATTTGAATGGATGGAGGGTTTCCCGATAATAAACCAAGTTTATTATCTCAAATTATTGGATCTCTAACCCGTAAGAAAAATACTTTATTACGTCGTAAGAGCTCCTTTCTTAACAGCAACAATTGCTCCCATTCTACTTGGTTCGTCTATTGCTTATTGGCAGTTTAAAGAATTTGATTGGAGTATTTTTTGGCTAACTTTTTTGGAGCTATTTTTGCTCATTGTGGTACTAATGTAATGAATGATTATTTTGATCATACATCTAGAAATGATGAAACAAATAAGTTATTTAGTCCTTTTAATGGTGGATCTAGGGTTATTCAATCAGGTTTAATGACTCCTGCAAATGTCTTGCTTCTTTCTATAGGATTTTTTGTTGCAACAATTATAATTGGACTGAAATTAAACTATGATTTACATGGTGCTTATTTGCACTATCACCTTTAATGTATTTGGGATTAATTGGAGTCTTTTTGGGTGTAATGTATACAGGATTCTTGAGATTATCTTATAATGGTCTAGGTGATATTGCTGTATTTTTAGGATTTGGGCCTGTAATGGTCTATGGTGCTGCATATATGCAGAATCAGTCTGTTGATTTATTCACAACATTGTTATTTTCGATTCCAGTTGGAATATTCATTGCTTTGGTTTTATTTATTAATTGTTTCCAAGACTATAATGCTGATAAAGCAACCAATAAAAATAGTTGGGTTGTTAGGCTTGCAGGCCCAGGTGAAAAAGCTAATTATAGAATTCCATTCAAGGTTTGGGAATATTCTATGATTATAGCTTTTGCAATCATTGCATTTGGTTCTATAAAGATTAATCCGGTAGCATCAATAGCATTATTGCCAATTTTTCTCTTTTATTTTGCATCAAAGAAGGGTAGGAGCTGGTTAAATGAATGGGAAAAAGAAGATGCTAACATTGAACAGCTCCCATAGAATTATTAATTGTGAATGTTTCAACAATCGGGATACATTTTTTAACTGGAATTTTATTAACAATAGGTTTTCTAATCAGTGTATGGATTTAAAAGAAAAATATAATTCTCTACTAGAAAAATTTAATCAAATTAGGAGGTATCTTTGACCTTGAAGGCAAAGAAACCTCTCTTGCTGAATTAAAAGAAAAAACATCAGATCCTTCTCTCTGGAAAGATAATCAAAAAACAGCATCTCTAATGAAAGAGATATCTATGTCTGAAAAAGATATAGAATTAAGAAAAGAATTAATTCAAAAATCAAGCGATATTGAAGTCCTATATGTTTTCCCTGAACGATAATCAGGTTAGTGAATCTGAGTTTGAAATAGAATTAAAAAATTTCTCGAAACTAATTAAAGAATTTGAATTAAAGTTAATTCTCAATGGAAAAAATGATTCTAAAGATGCAATTATTTCAATTCATCCAGGTGCTGGTGGGACAGAAAGTCAAGATTGGGCACAGATGTTATACAGAATGTATTCTATGTGGGGGGAATCTAAAAAATTTAAATTTAATACTATCGACTTCCATCAGGAGACGAAGCTGGTATTAAGGATTGTACAATCGAAGTTGTAGGTAGTTATGCATATGGGCTTCTTCAGTCAGAAGTTGGAATTCATAGGTTAGTTCGAATTTCTCCTTTTGATTCTAATAGTAGAAGACATACCTCATTTGCTTCTGTTTTTGTTTATCCTTTAGCTGATGAAGCTGTTGACATAGAGGTGAATCAGAAAGATTTAAGAATTGATACATTTCGAGCAAGTGGTGCAGGAGGACAACATGTCAATAAGACGGATTCTGCTATTAGGATTACACACATACCAACAGGTATTGTTACTCAATGCCAAAGTCAGCGATCTCAGCACAAAAATAAAGAACAAGCACTAAAAGTATTAAAATCAAAGCTTTATCAAATAGAGATTGAAAAAAATTTGGAATCAAAAAAATTATTAGAGGATGATAAAAAAGATATTGCTTGGGGGAATCAAATTCGGTCTTATGTTTTTCATCCTTATAATATGGTAAAAGACCATAGAACAAAGTTTGAAGTTGGAAATGTAAAAAGTGTTATGGATGGAAACATTGATGACTTTATATATAGTTATTTATTAGATAAAATGGAAAAAAAGAAATAAGTTTATTGAGCGATGGAAAATAAAAGTTTAGAACAAATTATAGAAAGTCGTCTAGAAAAGTTAAAGAAAATCCGCGATTTAGGTATAAATCCCTACCCATATGAATTTAAATGTAGTCATACTACAAGCGAAGTAACCGAAGATATCGTTGATAAAAAAGTTTCTGTTGCAGGTAGAGTAATGTCATTGCGAAATATGGGAAAAGCTGCCTTTACAAATATTCAAGATGAATCAGGAAGAGTGCAATTATATATAGCAAAAGATGATGTGGGTGATGATAGCTATAATCTTTTCAAATTAATAGATATTGGGGATCATATCGGGGTTAGTGGAAAAGTTTTTATTACCAAGACAGGTGCTGTTACGATAAAAGTGAAGACATTAACTCTCTTAAGCAAAAATTTGAGACCAATACCTGATGTAAAAGAAAAAGATGGAGAGAAATATAATTTGGTTTCTGACAAAGAATTTCGATATAGAAAGCGTTACTTAGACTTAATTATTAATCCAGAAACAAAAGAAAATTATGTGAAACGATTTAAAATTGTTAATTCAATTAGAGAATTCTTAAACACAAATGGTTATATAGAAGTAGAAACACCAGTATTGCAACCTGTGTATGGAGGAGCAAATGCAAAACCTTTTAAAACATTTCATAATGCTCTAGATCAAGAATTTTATTTAAGAATTGCAACCGAACTTTATCTAAAACAATTAATTGTTGGCGGATTTGAAAAAGTTTATGAAATGTCAAAAGATTTCAGAAATGAAGGTATTGATCGTAGTCATAATCCTGAATTTACTATGTTGGAATTTTATCAAGCATATGCTGATTATAATTTTATGATGGATTTTGTTGAAAAAATGTTTAAAAAAGTAGCAAATGACCTAAATATGAAAACAATCTCTTGGGATGGACATAAGATTAATCTTTCCAAGAAATTTGCAAGAAAATCAATGGATGAATTAATCCAGGAACATACTGGTGAATCTGTAGATTTAAGTGATATAAAAGCAGTACTCAATTTATGTAAACAATTAGATTTGAAGGTTAAAAAGAGCGATGGTCTAGCTAAAATGATTGATGAAATAATGAGAAGAAAAATTGAACCTAATTTGATTAATCCAACTTATGTTATTAATCATCCTGTAGAAATATCTCCATTAGCTAAAATTAATAGAGATGGTGATAAAAATTTTACGGAAAGATTCGAATTATTCATTGCGGGAATGGAATTTGCTAATGGTTTTTCTGAACTTAATGATCCAATAGATCAAAGAAATAGATTTGAAGATCAATCAAAAAAGAGAGAAGATGGAGATGAAAATGCTTTTCCAGTTGATGAAAATTTTTTAGAAGCTATTGAGACAGGAATGCCTCCTACAGCGGGCGTTGGTATTGGAATTGATCGTTTGGCCATGTTATTTATTGATACAAGATGGATCAGAGATGCCATTCTTTTTCCAACACTTAAATCATTAAAATGAATTTTATATTTCTTGTTTTAAAAAGACTATTCTTCTCAAGACAAAGTAATTTTTTTTTCAGAATAACAAACCTTGTTTCAATTATTAGTCTATCTATTGGTATTGCATCTCTAAATATAGTATTGAGTTCAGTGTCAGGTTTCGAGAATAAGATTTTTGAAAAATTATCAAGTATAAATGGCTATTCTACAATCAATAATTTATTTCAAAATACCTTTGACAGATCAGAAATACCATTATCTGACATAGTCCAAGAGGATAAATCTTTTATTTTTGAATATATTGAAAGACCTGCTATCATAAAATCTAAAGCAAGTAGCAATAATGTTATTGTATATGGTGTACAAGCAGAGAATCTCAATCATTTTACTCTTTTTAAGCATACTAGCCAGAATCAATTATCTAATAATGATGTTATTATCGGAAATGAACTAGCTAATAAGTTGGAAATACAAAAAGGCGATCCTCTCGTCTTATTAAATCCACTAGCAAACCAATCAATTGTAAACAAGGAAAGATTTTTATTTCTAAAAGTGAAAGACATTTATTCTTCTGGCATCTATGATTACGATTCAAGACTAATTTTTATGCCAATAGAAGTAGTTCAATCTTACTTCAATGTTAATAATCATATCAGTGGTTGGATGGTATTTGATCAATCTCTTAATATTCAAGAATTAGATTTGCCATTTTATCAAATTAATCTTAAAGATAGACACAGTGAGCTTTTTAGGTGGATTAATACTCAGAAATGGCCAATTATATTTATTTTCAGTTTAATTGCTTTAGTATCTTATTTCAATCTAATGAGTTCAATCAATATTCTCTTCTATGAGAAAAGATTTAATCTAGCAATTATGAAAACATATGGAATGTCAAATAAAAGATTATCATTTCTATTTACAATTCAGGGTGTAGTATTAGCGCTGATTGGTTCGATATTAGGTATTTTTCTATCTTTTATTATTGTTCTTCTGCAAGAGAAATTCCATATTATTTCGCTATCAGAAAATATTTATTTTGTTAGTTATTTACCTATGTTATTCAGCGTAAAAAATTCTCTGTATATTCTTGCCATTAGTGTAATTGCAAGTGTTGTTTTTTCATCGATAGCGTTGCTTCAAATTTTGTCTATTAACCCATCAAAAATTCTTAAAAACTAATGAATATAATATTCTTAATAGCCAAAAGATTTTTGATTTCTAGAAATTTGTTTCAAGGAGGGATGATAAATCTTGTTTCATTCTTAGGATTGTTTATTGGAGCAGCTTCTATTGTATTTCTATCGCTGTTTTAAATGGATTTCAAAATGTTTTGGGGCGATGAAACAAAGAAATTATAGGGGATTATATTCTTTTAGATACGAATGAAGATTTTGTAAGAAATAGTGATAATGATTTTAAATATTCCCCGTTTTTTGAAGAAGAATTCTTTGTTTTAAAAGAAAACAAGCAATCATTAATAAAATTGAAACAGTATTTACAGATCAAATTAATACTTTTTATGATTTAGATCGATTAAATAACAATTCTGTAGGAAATAATGATATCATCATTGGTAGATCTTTAGCTGAAAAAATGAATATAAGTATTGGTGATTCAATTTCGATATATGATACCAATCTTTCTGTAAACAATGTAACTATTATTCCTCATAAAAAATTATTTGTAAAAGATATTTATAGTAACAAAATATTACGATCTGATGAATTTCTTGCTTTTAATTTTTTGACAGCAATAATCTTGCAATGACTTTACTGGAATTGAAATATTGGGCAATATTGAAGGGTTGTTGGGGAAATATTCTAAAGATAAACTAATTTCGTGGAAAGACAGAAATAAACAACTTTTTGAGGCGACAGAAATTGAAAAGAAAATTGCTTTTTTTACATTATTTCTAATTATCATAGTTGCTTCATTTAATTTATCATCTTCCATTCTACAGATTTCAACAAAGAAAACACGAGAAATGGCTATTTTAAATGCTTTTGGAATGACCGAAAGAAAAATATCTATGGTTTTTCTTACTTATGGCTATCTCTTATCACTTACTGCAATTATTGGAGGAGTATTCTTATCCTTATTGCTTATTCTTTTGCAGAACCAATTTGGATTTATCATGTTAAATCCAGAGTTTTATATTGTGGAGAAGCTTCCAATGAAGATTGGTTTTAAAGAAATTTCTTTATTAATATCATTTTCAATAATAATTGTTGGCATATTTGCATCTTTGCCTTTGATGATTATGAAAAAAATAAATCCTATAATTTTAATTAATAAAAACATATGATATTATCAGTAAAAAATATTAAGAAATCTTATGATGATGTCGGTACTAAACTAGAAGTACTGAAAGGCATTTCATTCGAGGTTAAAAAAAGGGTTTTATTCTAACCATAAAAGGTCCTTCTGGATCAGGCAAGTCAACTTTATTAAGCTTATTAGGTACTTTAGATAATCCAGATAGTGGGGATATTTTTATTAATGATATTAATTTGAACGATTGTAATGATTTTTCTGATATTCGTAATAATCATCTTGGATTTATCTTTCAGTTTCATAACCTTATACCAGAACTAAATGTTATTGAAAATATTTCTGTTCCAG
>BPEH01000011.1 GCA_019654715.1 Fidelibacterota bacterium
AAGTGCAGGATAAAGCATGTCTATAGTGCCTTTAGATACGACCAATATGGGGCGTTTTTAAGTTGTTGATTTTCTGGTTGGATATCGGTCAAATTCATCACTTTTTCTGTATGTGAAATACAAAGGTTTTAGGAGAAGTCTCTTCAAAGTACTTTCAAGAATATGTTTCCGTGGTATGAGCCCATCCTTCAAAATCAATTGGGGCTCCAGGATCAGTTGCATTACTTTAAGAATCTGACCTGAAGATAGTTTAGAGATTTCTTTGCAGTATTGATGATAGGAAGTGGACAAAGCAATCCTTTCTGATCTAAGTTTGGGAGATGTTAAGATCTTCAGCATGCTTCGTCCAACCCCAAATTTAACTACGCTTTAGAAGGATCGGCGCCCAGACGAATATATGGTTTACTGTCCTCCAACCATCTGGAAACAAAGATTCTGCCTCTTCGTTTTGACGGCTGGGACAATATAACATCGTCTCCTTTCTTCCAATTTGCAGGAGTAGCTAATTTATGGTTCACGGTCAATTGAAGGGAATCAATAATTCTAAGGAGTTCTGGAAGTTACGACCTGTAGCCATAGGATAAGTAAGTTGAGTTTGATCTTTTTGTCAGGACCGATGATGAAAACTGATCTAACAGTTTGATTGTCAGCGGCTGTACGTCCAACACAACTACCTTCAGTAGAAGCAGGTAACATGTCGTATAGCTTTGCAATACGAAGTTCAGTATCTGCGATAAGTGGATAATTAGGACGAAATCCTGTAACTTCAGCAATATCATCAAGCCAGCTATATGATCAGAAACTGCATCAACCTAAGTCCGATAACTTTTGTGTTTCTTGCAACAAATTCGGGCTCTAGTTGAGCAAGTGCGCCAAGTTCTGTAGTACAACGGCGTGAAATCTTTTGGATGAGAGAATAAACAACCCATCCATCGCCAATCCAATCATGAAACGATATTTCCCTTGGGTGGTTTCTACTTTAAAATCAGGTGCGACGTCATTTATTCTAAGAGACATCAGCGGGGCCTCCATTTTCTTTATTTTTTATATTTTGGTTCATTTTTATAACCCCGTTATAATTATAATGGCGTTGTATATATAAAGATTATGAAAATACCGGAAGAGATTAACTAATCCTAGTGATAATTGTAGAAGAAATAATCTCATAGATTTAAATGAAGGATAAAAATGTTTTGGTATGAATGTCAAAAATAGAAACGTAGATGGAAAGATAGAGTTACCAGCGGAATTCCACGTTGATGAAAATTTAACAGAATCAAATATTTCTGGAAAGATTTTTAATGATGATCTAGAAATTCCAATTTATATAAAATATGGAGATAAAGAAATTTTGATTCCTGAAGAATTTCAAGATGTTGGAAAAAATGTGAAAATTAATTTTACAACAGAAAATGAGAACACAGTAATTACAACTGGAAAAGCTGAAACCAATGAGATCCAGTTAGTTCAAATATATGATACAGAATTATGGAATAAAATGGCCAATGACAATCCAGTAACAATGTATATCGAAACAATTTAGTAACATGACTAAAGGTATAATATAAGAAATGAAAATACTAGTAACTGGAGCAAGTGGATTTATCGGTAAGAAACTTGTTCAGTATTTATTAGACAAAAACATGTCCGTTCGAATAATGTCAAGAAGATTAGAAAGTTTGGATGAGTTTGAACATAAAAATCTAGAAAAAGTAAAAGCTGACGCCAGAAATATGAAGAAGTACGAGATGCATTGAAAGGAATAGATGTCGCATATTATCTTATTCATTCAATGGAAGGTAAATCAAAGGATTGGAAGAAATTTGCAGAAATTGATAAAAAAGTTGCAAAGAATTTTGCAGATGCCTCAACTGAATGTGGAGTAAAGAGGATAATATATGTAGGAGGATTAGCAAGCATCCCAGACTCGGAAATGTCGAAGCATATGTCAAGTAGAAAACAAGTGGGGGAGATTCTAAAGTCATCTGAGGCTAAAACAACTGTATTTCGTGCATCTGTAATACTTGGTAAAGGTGGAGGAGGATTTGAAATGATGAGATATTTGGTAGAGAGATTACCCGTAATGGTATGCCCAAAGTGGGTTTTAACGAAATTACAACCTATTTACATCGACGATGTAGTAGAATATCTCTATGAAAGTTTGAACGTTAAGGAAACTGAGAATCGAACTTTCGATTTGGGGTCCTGATATATTAGAATATAGAGAGATGATGAAAGCATATGGAAAAATGAATAATAAATCTATAATCATGATAATCATACCATTTCTAAGTCTAAGATTTACTTCATATTGGGTTGATTTAGTCACTCCAATTAAAGCTTCTTAGCTAGCCATTAGTAGAGGGATTAAAAAATGAATCAATAATGACTGAAAGTCCATAATGGATTTAATTCCAATTAAATTAAAAGGAGTGGAAGAATCATTAAAGTTATCAGTTTATGAAGATGATAAACAAGAGTTTACCAAAAAAGAAAATTATCTATCTTACTTAGTGATGGCATTGGGTATCATAGGAATTTTGCATTTCCTTGTTGATCAAAGATTAATGATGAGTTCCAATAACAGGAACAATATCATTGATTTGGTTAGCAATAATTGGATAGGATATTACTTCATAAAGAAAAGAGCAAGATTAGGATCTTTATTAGAGGAATTGCTGGTTGGTCTGCTGCACTGTTCTGGTTATTAGATAGCACGTATTTGATTTCCTATTTACCGCAAGTAGGGCATATCCAGTTAGCAAAGGAATATCAATATTAGGAAACTATCCAAAACCTACACGTCTATTTTAAACATAGTAGGACTTTGTGTAATTGCAGTGTTATTAGTGGTAGCACACTTTACATTCTACGATAAAGAGATTTACACTAAACAATTAAAAGAAATAAGGAAGTATCCGAGAGCTGCTCCATAAATTGCATGGTTTACAAAGCTTCCAATTACTGGAATATTGCCCAATGGATGCTAAGTGGTTTAACCTTGGTAATAGGTTCATGAATAATCAGTACTACAAGAGCAAAAAGAAAGCCTAAAACTGTCCTGAAATCAAATATGATACTTGGAAGTCAATAATACTAACGACATTCAAAAGCAATCCTCCTAATCCACCGTGAAGAAGATGAAAAAGAAAACTTGGAATTAGTAGTTCTTCAGGATTTTTTTTTATGAATTTGGAAGTGATAACTTGGTTTTCGTGCCATTCAGGACAGATGTCATCCCCCATTTTCTATACATTGGAACTTGAAGAATAGACATTGCACCTGTTGCGATAAACCGCAATTAATCCATTAATAATAAAACCAACGTCCATTTCAAACACCACTGTACAAAGTTAATACTGTATAGAAATCAACAACTGGCAATATGATTGAGCCAAAATGAAACCATAAATCACGTGGCCAAATGCGCTAACTAAAGCAGGTTTGTAGCCAAATGGATTCTTGCTTAAAGATTCGCCAGTAATTAATTTGTGTACAGGAATAAGGTGGCAATCCAAACAACAATAGCATATATTATTCCAAGTAATATTGTTGGTGGGGTATTTGAGAGATTAATTAAAAAACAAATGGAATTGATAATAATGATCCATTAATCATGTGAGTAAGAAGGGCCGAATAAAGGAGATTTTATTTTGGAATTCTCGATTTGTCAATTTACAAAACATCATTTCGCTTTCATGAAGTTCATAGACTCCTTTGATTCCCCATTTTTTATAAAATGGATATTCAAAAATAGACAAAACCACAGTAGGAAGAATTCCTGCTATGAATCCAGCAAACAAATAGTGTATGTAATTCAATACTCAATGAATTTTTATCATCTTTATAATTCATACAGAAAAATAATTCATAGTCCCAAAAAGGTAGTTCTAGTGCTAAATACTATAAATAGTATGAGCGTAATTTAGGGGTTATAATGGTCTACATAAGAAATAAACAGGAAAAGGGGAAATTTAATTATTCATACCCAGTAAGAAGTGTATGGGATAAAGAAAGAAAGCTTCGAAACAAGAAACAATAAAGTACCTAGGTAGAACAGAAAAAATAACGTTAGTAGATATTCCAAAAGACTATGAGAAGATAAAAAATACTCAAGTTTTTTGCAAAAGAAATAATGGAAGTAGAAAGAATTAAAGAATATGTAACAAAGGTGCGTAAAGATTTATTCAAGAAATTAGCAGGTCCTGGGCCAATAAATTTAGCAAAAGGGATATGATGAATACAAGGATGATTTTACGATACTAGAATTTTATGACAAAATAATCAAACATATCTTATATGATGTTGGGACCCATGGAGAAGAGATGAATTAATGATTGGAACAGAGCATGTAGTAAGCAACAGATTATTAGGAATTATAAATGAATTGAATAAGAATCAGACAAAGGGAAAAAAAAAAGATCAAAATTACTTATTTGTAATCCTTCAGGAGAACGGCAAACATTGTATGCAACATGCTTGAATCTATTTTAACTGACAGAGGTTATAATGTATACAACATTTCTCCATCAACTCCAAGTAAAGATGTAATTAAATAGTAACAATATTAATCCAGACATGGTAATGGTTTCAATTACTCTACCCGCAAATCTGCAGAGTGGGATTAACCTGGTAAAGAATATATCAAAAGATTACAACAAGCCAATTGTTGTAGGTGGACAGGCTATAACAGAATCAAGTTCTAAGAAATTCCTCCCAGCAATAGTAATGCCTAATGAAAATACATTAGTTTAGAATCTTAAAGAAATTAGAACTCTAGTTCCAAATAAAATTACAAGGAAAAGAGGGAAAAGAATGGGGACGGCAGGATTTGAACCCACGATCTCCCGGTCACTGCTGCTCCAAAGGTACATCATCCAATAAGTCAGTTTTCACCTTAATCATACATTAGCTTCTGGAGCCGTTAGCGGCACAAATATGTGCTGACGCCATAACCGAGCTAGGCTACGTCCCCCCTTTACCTGAATTAATATTCAAGTCATAAAATATATTGAAAGTAGTTTTTAAATTAAAGAATTCCCGTTAGAATCAATAATTCCTTTCTTAATACGCGTTGTAGATATCGGCAGGCCATCTTTTGCATTAATAAGTTCAATAATTTCTCCATGAAGTGGCTTTAAGCCATTAGATTGTCGAGTGTTATTTAAAGAGTCCAAACGATGAGAGTTTTCAGATGTAAGCACTATTACGTCGATATTTTCAAGAAAACTAGCAGGTCCAAAATAATCATCAAGTTTATAGACATCATATTTACTATTGGGAAAAGTTGAATCTATAAAATCTCGAATATTGTTTGTTCTTGCATCGTAATTATTAAAAACTGTTTTATTCAGTTTGTTCACAAAATTATCCGAAGTAACTCCAATTACTACTTCTTCAGAGATTTGAAACGAGTTTCCAAGCAGGTGTTTATGACCTATATGCAAGATATCAAATGTTCCACCTACGGCGGCACGTTTGTATTTACTCATTATATTATATAGAACATAATTGGAATTTAGATGTATCTTTAGAATCTAAATAGATTTTATATTGAAGAAAATAGATTTAGAAATAATAATGGATAAATTAGAAATAGATGAGAGATTTATTGAGGCAGGAAAAATTGCTGCCACAGTCAGAGAACATTTCAAGAAAAAGAATCTCGTTGGAATGACAGTGACGCAACTTTGTAATGAAGTAGAAGGGATGACAAGAAAATTAGGTGCAGAACCTGGTTTCCCTTGTGGAGTATCAATCAACAGTGTTACTGCACATTATAGTGGAGAATTATTTGATGATCAAACAATAAATGACGATGCAGTAATTAAATTAGATTTAGGGGCGCACATAGATGGGTATATAGCAGATACGGCAACGACAATTTGCTATGATCCTGACTATCAAGAATTAACATTGGCTACAGAGGCTGCGTTGAACAATGCAATAAAGGCTGTAAAAGACAAGATATCTTCTTCGGACATAGGTAGGGTAATATCTGATACGGCAGAGAAATTTGGATTTATACCAATATCAAATCTTTCTGGACATTCAATTGAGAGATTTAAAGTACATGCAGGAGTCTCTATACCAAATGTGTGGACACCGCTAGGTTCAAGTTTAAGAAAAGGAAATGTATATGCAATTGAGCCATTTCTCACAGTAAAAGATGGTTCAGGTCAAGTAGTAGATGGAAAAACAAAAACCATCTACATGTTAACAAGAAGGAAAAAAACTGGAGATAAAAAAATCGATGAATTAATTAAGAAAATATGGGATACGAGAAATACTTTACCATTTTCACCAAGATGGTTTTTGGATGATTATAAAAAGGAAGAATTGGACAGGATGTTAGATAAATTAGTTGCAAAAAAAATCATAAGAGTATATCCAGATTTATTAGAAGCAAATAATCAAACAGTTGCGCAATTTGAACATACGATAACTCCAACAGAAAATGGAGCAGTAATTTTAACTAAGATTTAGTTCTTTTTTGGTTCTTCGCCATAGATTAAAGAAATCATAATATTCTCATTACAATCTTTACATTTGCCAAGAATTTTATGTACCAAATCGCCGTCTTTGAATTCGCGTTTATCAGGTTTTTTGCATTTAACACATTCTTCAATTGTATAAACAGTGAGTTTCTTTGCTTTCTTATCGGGGGCGCCCATAATTGGTAATGACATATCTACTGAATCACTCCTATTGTGTTTCCAACACCAACAATAATGATCTTATCGTCAGGATTTGTTCTTTCTTCAATAATTCGATTAATTATATTATGAACGGTATCAACGCTTTCGGCAATTTCTTTAGTCATTAAAGAGATTGCTTCAACAAGTGACTGTTTGACAACTATTGCATAAACAGGTAAATTACTATTAGTAGCGGCTTCTTCAATTTTGAATTTATCGACACCTATCCCACCTATAGCAGCGCCAATTCCTTCGGCAACTTCGCCTGTTTTTTCACCTTCTAACTTTAGAGCAGCGTCAATCATAATCAGAAGAGATGGATTTTCTTTATTGATTAACTCTTGAACTGCATTACCAGGTTGACCAACAGTTCCTGCAGGGCCTTTTGCTGTAACGAGAATGGCCTTACGACCTGAGATATCTGATTCAGCATATACAGTATCAACAGCTATATCGTGTTTATCATGTTCAAGCATCAATTTACCAACAATCATTGGGCCTATTGCATCACCAATAGGTTGATTCTTTTTGAATGTAGCCATTGCTTTATTTAATGCGTCGGCTTGTAACATAAGAAATGGAATAATCATTTGTAGCTGTGCAAGAAGTAAGAAATTATTTGTTTTTTTACCAACTAAATAAAAATGACGAACAATTTTATAGACAAAGTTGAATGAAGTGGCAATCTCAATAACATTTTCAATAGAGTTTGCTTTAAGTTCTCAAGATCAGGAAAGAGCTGTTGGATTTCACTTTTCATTCTCATGTCTCTACTAGTCATAATATGATCAAGTTTGTTTATGACACCTGCAGGATCTAAATCAACAGGCATTATAGTAAAGTATTCGAGAAATGAATCAAGACGTTTTATTGTTTCTTCTTTATTATCCATGCCTTCAGTAATATGCGCAATTGTTTCATCTCGAGATTTATCTCTCATTTCTTTTAGACGTCCAACAGTTTTTGATAAGTCATTAGTGATAAGCCAAGTTTGTAATTTTTGTCCGTATAATATCAAAAGAGCTAGAGGAAGGTAAATTATTGCAAGATTAAGAATTGGATTACTTGTAATTTGTGTGTTTCCAGCTCCAATTATAAATATTAAATCCATAAAATCAACTCAATCAAGACAAATATATTATAACTAGAAAATAAGCATTATTGGATAAAATAAAGTGCCGGCACCATTGCTTCCCGAGACCGTTGGGACCTCAGTAACACACTGGCGTCGACGGTCTTAACTTCTGGGTTCGGAATGGGACCAGGTGGAACCCCGTCGCTATGGCCGGCAACAATAGATAATAAAAATTACACATAGATTAACTTTTGCATTATTTACACGCCAAAATCATATTAACGAAAGATAACTTACTAAATGCAGGTATAAAATTGGCAGATTATTCGGGAACTCCATGGGAAGTCAAAGGAGAAGTAGATTATGACAGATTGGTAAGAGACTTTGGTACTTCGTATATTAATCAATCATTATTGGACAGAGTAAAAAAACACACAGGCGAACCACATTTTATGTTAAAAAGAAAGGTGTTTTTTAGTCATAGAGATTTCAATTGGATTTTAGATAAATATGAGAAAGGAGAGAAGTTCTTCTTATACACTGGTAGGGGGCCATCTGGAGACACGCATTTAGGTCATCTATTGCCTTGGATTTTTACACAGTACTTGCAAGAGAAATTTGGTGTAGAACTATACTTTCAAATCACCGATGACGAGAAATATATGCACGACAGGTCGTTAACAAGAAAACAAGTATCGGAGTTTGCCTATGAAAACATACTAGATATAATAGCATTAGGTTTTGATCCAGAAAAAACGTTCATTTTTAAAAAAACTGAATACATAAAAACTATGTATAAAAAAATTAACAGAAATTAAAAAATTACTTTTTCTGAAAACAATTTTTTTTAAA
>BPEH01000012.1 GCA_019654715.1 Fidelibacterota bacterium
TTTTATAGAATACAATTAATGTTTGCAATCCTCAAATAATTGCGTCAAATTATCACAAAGCACTTACTCGTGCTTTTAAATATATTAATATATGAAAGTAACCAAGAAAAAGGAGTTAACTATGAATCGTACGATTCTTGGCGCGCTACTTGGAATCATTATGATTTCTGGCGCAGTTCTTGGGCAGGGTACAGTATCTGGAACCGTTACGGACGCAGATGGAAATGCCTTACCGGAGCCAATGTTGTTGTCGAAGGAACTTCTTCGGGTGCTGCTGCCACATTAAGTGGAGCATACTCAATAGACCTTCCTAATGGCACCTACACAGTAACTGCTAGCGTAGTAGGACATAACAAATCGTCTGCTACAGTGAAAATACAGAATTCCAACGAATCTGCTAATTTCACATTGTCATCTTCATCCGTTGCGTTGGGCGGTGTTGATGTACTAGCAAATCGTGTAGATAATACAGATGCGATCGCATACGATGACTATACCAAAGCTGATATTGATTTCAGATTAGGTGGTCGTGGATTGCCGAAAGCATTGTCAACCCTCCCTAGTGTTTTTGTCGAAAACGGTGGTGGTTGGGATGATGAAAATGTATACGTTCGTGGATTTGACGATCGTTATACAGCTTATTTGATTAATGGTGTTCCAATGAACGATATGGAAAATGGAAACCTATACTTCTCAAATTGGACCGTACTTGCTGATGTTGCATCAGTGGTACAAGTGCAAAGAGGAGCTGGGGCTGTTAATCTAGCTGTACCTAGTTTAGGTGGAACTGTGAACTTTATTAGTGCAGCTCCTACAACTGAAGCTGGCGTACAGATTAAGCAAGAAGTCGGTGAATACGACTTCAGTAAGACTGCAATAACAGTAAATTCTGGATTAATAATGGACGATAAAATGACAGTTGTCATGGCAGCTTCACGTAGAACTGCAGATCGTTTCTTTGCAACAGGAACTTATACTGACGCGTGGTCTTACTATTTTAATACATCTTATTCTATTGACGA
This sequence comes from Fidelibacterota bacterium, assembly GCA_019654715.1. Taxonomy (GTDB): domain Bacteria; phylum Fidelibacterota; class Marinisomatia; order Marinisomatales; family Marinisomataceae; genus Marinisoma. The sequence goes on from BPEH01000012.1 coordinate 1,023, forward strand.
TAATAATCGTATAGAAATGGTTGCACTTGGATCTCCACAATTACATGGTCATAATTTCTGGAATAATCGTATTTCAAATTATAGTCATGACTTAGCTAGAGATATGGGTGTAGCTGAAGAAGATTTAAGAACAGAATATGGTGTAGATTGGAATCCTAGAGCTGATGAGCTAGACACTCCATACCACGGCAAGCGTGCAATCGCTAGTTGGGTACCATTTGATGGTTGGAATTGGAGAGAAGCTGATCCGCATTCTTCAACGATGATTAATGAAAGAAATAATTACTTCCACAAACCAATTGTGCAAGTTAACTCTTACAATCAAGTAAGAGATGATATGCTTTTATCTTCTGCGCTTTACTACTCCGGTGGTGAAGGTGGAGGTTCAGGTTCCGCTGGTTCTCTAAAGTGGAAATCTGATGGTTCAGGACGTGATTATGATGCTACAATTTTAAGAAACAGTACAGAAAATTGGGTTGATGGCTACGGTTATCAATCAGCTGGTGTCTTAAGAGGTAGCAGAAACAATCAATATACTTATGGCATAATGTCTAAGTTAGATTGGGATCTTAATGAATCAACAAAGCTGACTTTCGGACTTGATGTCAGAACAGCAGAAGTTGAACACTATAGACAAGTCTATGACTTGCTTGGTGGGGATGTATACTACAACAGTTCAAATGAAAATTGGACAACAGATCAAGAAAAATACAGAACGCTTGGTGATAAAATCCAGTATGACAATACCAATACAATTGATTGGCAAGGTGGATATACACAAGTAAGCTATAATGATGGTATGGAGCTACTGCATTTGGTATGTTTGGTACTACTAGCGCTAGCTATACTGTACAAGACCACTTCCAATTAGGAGAACCAACTCTAGAAGCTGATGCTGAAACAGGTTATCAGATGAAAGTTGGTGGTACTTATCCTATAAGTGACACATGGCTATTGTTTGGTAACTTTAGTACTGCAAACCTAACCCCTTCATTAGATAAAATTTGGGTTTATGATGCGAATTTCATCACAACACTGATTTTAAAATGAAAAGGCTACTTGGTTTGATATCGGTGCTAGATTCCAAGCTGCTAACGGTCAGTGGGCAGGTAGTTTAAACTACTACACATCTCAGTGGTCTGATAGAGCTCAAAGCGGTACTGTAGAAGACCTTAGTGGAAACGAATCATTCTTTAGTATTGATGGTTTGGAAGAAAATCACTCAGGTTTAGAATATTCTATAGCTTATCAACCAATCCCAGTACTTAGAATTGACGCACGTGGTCATGTAAGTGACTGGAGATTTACTGATGATTTAAGTTATACATATTATGAAGTAATTGGTGATCCATCCACTTCCACAAACTTTGACTTGTATGTTAAAGATGTAATGGTATCTGGAGCACCACAAGAAGCTCATAACTTGATTTTAACAGGATTCTGGAACACAATGAAAGCTTCAGTTGAAGTAGAACATTTTGGAAAACAGTATCCTAGATGGGGTTATGATGGAGCTATTCAAGACTTAGGCTTCTTACTTGGCGAAGGTAATACTTTTGCTGACGATGCTTATGTTACTGATTTTACTACTCTATTTAATTTGAAATTCCAATACGGAATGAATTTAGGTGGCAAAGATGTAACATTGAATGCTTCTGTTCATAACGCTGGTGACGAATTATATGTCGGTGACTTTGTTGACGCATATGATGGATCAGGTGATGTTGCAAATCTAAGAGTCCGTCTAGGGCAACCTAGATCTTGGGTAATTGGATTTACAATTAATTATTAATCTGTAGTTTTTAGATTAGTAAAATATAAAAAAGGCCCTTCAGCAATGGAGGGCTTTTTTATTGTAGTTGCTTCTGAAGATCAGTTAATTCTGTTACAAGAGAAATCTCAGGTGAAGAACCATCATCTTCAAGACGTCTTATTTTGTCCCGTAATACTTGAATTTTCTGTTTAATAGGTTCTTGTTCTAAAATTAATACACAATCTTTCAAAATCTGATCCTGACTCCCTTTTCAGGTGAATGAATAGCAAAACTAGCGATTAAGTTTCGTTCTTCAGGGGTACTCCCTGTTGTTTCAAGCAATTGACTAATGGTATAATTTTTATCAATATTTTTAATAAGAGTTTTCATCACATTTTGTAATAAAGCATTGCTAAATAATTCAATTGCAATTTCTTTAACAAAAGTTGGGTAATGTAATCCAAGTTTAATGAGTTCTAATTGTGCTTTATCTGATAGAGAAGTATAATGAGTTTCTTGTATTTTGCTTTTTTCTACATCAACTGGACGATATATTTTTGTTTTAATGGATTTAAATCGATTCAGAATTTCTGTTTCAGGAATGGAAATCTCATTAGACAATTTCCTAATTAAATCATCTCTAATAATTGAGTCAGATACCATTTTAATCTCACCAAGACATTCATCAACAAACAGAGATCGTTGTGTTGCACTTTGTTTTAAAATTTCTTTTTGCTTTACAATAAATGCAATTGGGTGAAGAGATGTTTTGATTAATTGTTTGAATTCTTTTTTACTGTTTTTTTCTTTTTGGAAAAAATCGTCTGGATCATAGTCATTGCCAAAAAATAGTACACGCGTTTCTATGCCTTGTTGTAATAAAGCATAACTCGCACGTATAGCAGCATTAACACCTGCATCATCAGAATCATAAGCAAGAATAGCTCGATTAGTATGTTTTTTAAGTACAGCAGCATGTTTAGTGGAAAATGCAGTTCCCGAAGTCGCAATTGCATTAGAAAAACCATTTTCTACCAAACGAAGATAATCAGTTTGTCCTTCTACTAAAATTGCAAAATTTTGTTTTCGTATATTTGGCAATGTTTGGTATGCTCCATAAAAAATTTTGCTTTTTTGAAATAAAAATGTCTCAGGTGAATTAAGATATTTCACATCATCATCTGGAGATAAAGTTCTACCACTAAAACCAATTATTTTCCCTGAAAGATTAAAAAATGGAAACATTAATCTATTTCTGAACCGATCTACTAATCCTTTTTTAGATTCAGAAAATAAACCAGATTTCTTTAAAATATCTTCATCAAATTTCCCTTTAACTTCTTTAAATAAACTATCCCAACTATCAAGGGAAATTCCTAATCGATATTGTTTAATCGTAGCATCACTAAACTGTCGTTCTTTCAGATATTGTTTACCGTTACTAGCCTTAGCAGATTTAACATTATTTTCAAAATAAATACATGCTAGTTCATGGATTTCATATAGCTGGTCATACAGATTATCTTGTTCTTTATCCCCAATTTCTATTATTTCAATTCCATATTTTTTAGCAAGCAATCGTACTGCTTCTGCAAAACCAATACGTTCATGTTCTATTAAAAATTGGATGGCATTTCCGCCTTGACCTGATCCAAAATCATACCACATATTTTTATCAGCAGCGACACTAAATGAAGGTTTTGTTTCTGATCTAAAAGGACTTAAACCAAAATAGTTCTTCCCTCTTTTTTTGAGATCTACATATTGTGAAATCACCTCAAGAATATCTACTTCATCTAAAACTCTATTAATGGTTTCTTGTGCAATTCTTCCCATATTATAAAGGTATTGTTATTGATTGATTAATACAATCTTTCATAGGATTAAGTAAAGAAATAATTTTTGACTCTTCTATAAGCATAGTATATATATTGTTTGATATATAATTATCAAAAAACCATAAAAAAACAACTAATAATAGTATTCCTTTTAATATGCCAAATAGAAACCCAAATAATTGATTCGCCACTGAAAAAATATTCGAATTTTCAGAAAGAAATGATAAAACACTTGTTATAAACCGAACTCCCACAATAGTGATAATAAAAATAATAATAGCAGAGAAAAACTGGGTTAGTTCCATGTTGATATTAATAAAAGAGTGTAATTTTATAGTCAAATCTACATAAAAAGACATTGCTAACCATATTGCAAGACCAATACCAATAAATTCTGAAATTTCATCTAAAAATCCCTTTTTACTGCCTGAAATACCAATAAATAAAATTAGAATTGAAAAAAGAATATCAACAACCATGGCTATTTAAGATAATTTTGATTTTAAGATTGCTTGGGCCATACTACCATCAATCTTGCCTGCACCTTTTTTCATCACTTGAGGCATTACCTTTCCAAAATCTGCCATTGTAGTTGCACCAGTTTCTTTAATGATGGATTTGACAATTGCTGTGACTTCATTTTCATCCATCATTGATGGTAAGTATTTCTCTACAATATCAAGTTCAGCTTGTTCTTGTGTTACCAAATCTTCTCTATTACCATCTTTATACATTTTAATGGATTCTTTGTGTTGTTTGGCTGTTTTTTGTATTACTTGTAGAATTTGTTTATCATCCAATGAAGATCCAACTTCAATTGCTTTGTTTTTTAATTTCGAAATTAAGAGCCTTAGGGTATTAGCTTTTACTTTTTCTCCATTTTTGAGAGCAGTTTTCATATCATTTTGAATTTGGTCAAGCATATGTTATTCCCCTTCATTTATACGTTTCATAGATAGTAATAATTTATCTCGATTGGACTCAAAACCAATAAATCTTCTTCCAGATTTTTTAGACACTAAACCAACGCTCCCAGAATTCATAAATGGATCAACCACCCAATTCAATTTAAAGCTACTAGATTTTAATATTCTGTTAATCACTTCATAATAATCTAAATGAAACCATAGATTGCTTTTTGAATCTTGGTTTTTTTCATCTTCTACAATCTTACCATCTACTACATAATTTTGATTAAAAATATAATCGTTTGTTTTGGTAGCAAACCCAAAGATATCAAATAGTTCATTTTCCCATTTGGATTTACTAGAATCAGAATTTTCATTGTTGCGTTCTATGGTAATACGCGATTGTACATGAAATTTTTTTGATAATAAAGAATGATACATACCAGAAGATTCCCAAGGACAAAAAATATAGATTGAACCAGTAGATTTTAGTACACGACTTGATTCTGTAAGCCAAACCTCCACCCAAAGTCTAAATAATTTGTATAGGTTGGAGAATTTTTCTTTGTTTTTTCGTTTTTAGGCCCATTCGAAGGTTCTGTAATGATTAAATCAATTGATTCATCAGGCAGTTCAACAAGACCATCAATTGCATCTGATAGAAAAACTCCTTCAGACAATTTGTTTTTAAATCGCATATCTTCGTTTGTTTTAATAGCAGGTAAATAGCGATCTAAGTCTTTTACTGTTAAAATATCAGAATGCATAACTGTCGGAATTTAACTTTATAAATCTAATTTAAAAATTGTAAGTTTATTCTCTTAGGGCAATATGAAAAAAATAAAAATTGTAATGAGTGAACTTCCATCAATACCTTGGTGGGGAGACGGGATTACAGCATATCCTGATAATGATATGATGAAAGCGGGAGCTATACCAAATCATGCTCGTGTAATCAACGAACATAAGGCATTGGTAAAAGTTATTAGTGATTTAGAATTTGATATTATATTTGTTCCTTTTTCAGAACAATTAGAAAATGCTAAAAAGTTTGATTTTGTATTTACAAGAGACCATTTCCTATGCAATCAAAATAAAGAGGTTGTTATTTGTAATATGCGTCTTCCTCAACGATTAGAAGAAACAGATTTTGTAAAGGACACATTAGGGGAATTAGGGTATACCATCAAAACTCTTCCAAAAAATGAATGTATTGCAGAAGGAGGTGAATTTTTTTATCTACCAAATGAAAATATGTTGTTGTCTGGATGTTCACGTAATAACAAAGCTGGGGCTGAAACAATGGCAGAACTGATGGGAGTGAATTCGCTCCACATTATATATTCACAAGGATACCATCTTGATACTGCAATTTCTCCTATATTTGATTCTAGCAATAATTGTATTGCCTTGATGTGTGCAAAAGAAGTATTTGATGATAATAATTACAAATTACTACAAACATTATGTAAACAGCATAATTGGGAACTCTTAAGCCAATATTATTCAAATAAAGAAGAATCTCTTAATGCTAGAACAGCAATGAATTGCTTAACTCTTCCTGGTCTTTTAGTGGGAACA
>BPEH01000013.1 GCA_019654715.1 Fidelibacterota bacterium
CTCCTCTGATTGAATTAGGAAATCCACAAACCTAAGGTCTTCTTCCAAAAATAAGAATCAATCCCGTAATAGACATTGTTGAAATTGGAACTGGATGTTTAAGTTCTTGCACCTTCTGTCAAGTAAAAATCGCAAAAGGTACACTCATTAGTTATCCTCCAAGTACTATAACAGAACAAATCCATGAATCTACTAATTCTGGCTGTAAGGAAATCTGGTTAACTTCCACTGATAATGGATGCTACGGAATGGACATGTCAATGGATTTGGCCGATTTGCTAGAATCAGTTGTTTCTGTACCAAATAATTTTTAATACGTGTTGGAATGATGAATCCAATGCATACAAAGAAGAAATACGATAAGTTATTCAATACCTTCAAACATGATAAAATCTATAAATTTTCACATTCCCGTACAATCGGGAAATAATCGAGTCTTAAAATCTATGCTTCGTGGACATTCACGTGAAGATTATATTCTTATGTGTTCAAGATTTCGTAAAAAATTCCCCTTATCTTCAATTGCCACTGATATAATTGTTGGATATCCTACTGAAACAGATGAAGAATTTAATGATACGGTTGAACTTGTTAAATCTACGCAACCTGACGTTGTTAATCTTTCCAAATATGGCGCTCGTCCTGGTACCAAAGCTATAGAAATGGAACAAGTTCCTAATTCTAAAATTAACGAGAGATCAAAAATATTGACATCTATTATAAAAGAAATATCTCTATCTAGAAATGAAAAATGGCTTGGTTGGGTTGGAAACTGTCTTGTTAATGAAAAAGGTAAAGTGATGGTACAATGATTGGCCGAAATTTCGCATACCGCCCTATTGTTCTTAAAGACTCTGACTTAGTTTTAGGCAAAAATTACCAAGTAAAAATTTCTGACGTAAAACCTACCTCCTTATCGGTAAAATATTATAATAATAGCCCGGGGCAGATTCGAACTGCCGTCACCGCCTTTCTTCTTGTTCCAAAGGGCGATATGCTTGACCGCTACACTCGATGGACTTACATCCTCCACCGGGCTAAACCGGGCCTAGTATCAATCTCGTGCTAGTTCTTGATTAAGTTTTGCTCTCATTAGAGCATCTAATTTATCTATAATTACTTGAATTGGATCCTCCATTCCTGCCCTGATTCTACCAGCTCGCATTTTTTTTTGTTTTTTCATTTTTGGATCTCTTAAGAAATTCTTTGATACTCTTACTACTCCGTCTATATCTCTTGGTTTTGTCAAAAGCCCTTTGGAAACAAGATACTCTCAACAAAATAACTTCCACTAAAGAATGAAATTGCAGGTGTACCGAGTAGTGAAGCTTCTGCCGTCATTGTACCTCCAAGCCCCAAAAAATAAATCAGATTGTTGAAGTAATGTTATTCCATCCACTACGTCGTTTGGAACAATTACCCTTCCTTTGAATTTCTTCAGCACGCATCAATCTGTTCTGAATATCTCAAAGAATTACAATATTTTGATTTCTAAACTCTTCGATTAATCTCTGAATCAATGCAAACTCTTGTGTGTATGAATCTCTTTTAGAATAGCAGCAAAACTTTCTTCCAATCTTAATGATATTGTTGTTTTTGATTTATCTATATTCAATCCTAATTGATTTTTTTCTGTTAAATCTCTTCTCGATAGCCAACAAATGGATCTAACGCTTTGTATGTTTCTATTTTACTTCTTTCTATTCCTAAACTGTCCATGATTTCTCTGGAACAATCCATGGAGTCAATAAACAATCAGCTATTGGAATTGTTAATTTAGATACTGCTTCTGCATGAGGTGAATCACTAACACAAATATTGATTATTCCTAATCCGAAAGCTACTCTTCCTGCTTCTGGAGAACTAAAAGATACTAAAGCATCTGGTTTCTCCTCTTGGAAATACTCAAGTAAAAGCTCACTTCTCTCCAAACTTGCACTTAGTTTATTGCTTAATTCTTTACCTCCATGACTTCCAATAAATTCGGCATTAATCTGCCTCTTGCGTAATAGCAGTTCAGCTTCCCTATATCTACGAGAAGTACTATCACTTCGTCGCCTCTCTCCTTCAATGACTGAATCAAAGGCTCGAAAAACAACGCCTGTTTCGGTGTTAATATGTCAATCCAAACTCTCATGTCTTAATGTAGTATATCATCATAATTCCTCGATATAACTTTTTTTAAAGCTTTTTTGAGTTGTCCTCCACTCATAATTTATTAATATAAAACTTGCATCTATAATGTAACCTTGGAAACTCATGATTCTGTTTTAGTTTACGGCCCAAGACTGAAGGTTATATGATATCTAATTCTCTTGTTTCAAAGTCTATTTCCACTACAATACTTGATGAAAAATTACACGTTGCCACTGAAATAACCCCTCAATTCTATCCGAATATTCTAGCGCACAATCTATTATAGAAGGAGAACTCTTTTTAGTATTCAACCAGAAAAAAACGCTATCAGTGAAAATCCTATTATTTTCTTTACTCCTAAAATTCGCGAAAGTGACGATTATAAGAAAAAAGTATTTTCACTAGTATCCGAACTTGCTACTGAAATCTCTAAAGACACGATTTTCTTTAATTGTACACCTTTAGGGTATGGACAAAACTCCGAAATGGTTGAGATTATAGAACGTAGTAGTGGTCTTAATTCTGAAACTGATTTTATGTATTCATATCTTCCTTTAGAATCCCGATCTACTAAATCTATAACATTTGGCACTCATAACCTTGATAACAAAAAAACTGTACAAACTTTGGCAAAAAATGCTAATATCAAATTCACTGATATCTATGATTTAGAATTATCTGAAATAATCCATCTCGAGAAACTTACTTCTCTATATTCACCTATTATTTCTAAAGTTGAATCATTTAAAAAAATAAAAAATTATGATAAACGTAAAACATTAAAACACGAAAATTATTATGTAGATGATCTTACTAATCATGTTTCTGACATTCGTTGCTTTAATTCTTCACTGGATTCAGGAGACCCATCTCTCTATATGATGTCTGGAATATCTCGAAGTATCGATTCATTTACTAGATACTTTGTTGATGAATTGAAATCATTTATGAAACACAATTCACTCAAAGCAAGTAAAACTGAAATCTATCTCTGCTGGTCTATTGATAAATCCGAAATTCGTGGTGATAAATCTATTATGCATGAACATATTCTTGATAAAATTTACGACGTTGTAGGGAACATAAATGATATTAACGACTTTTCTACTGTAAAAAATGGCCAAGCCAGTTATTATCTGCCAACTAGTGATAAAAAACAATTGTTAATCTTGTGCTCAAAAACCGATGAAAAAATATTAAAAACATTCAAAAGAAATCTGCGTGACAATATGTTTTTAATTCACGCTGATACATTATGTACTAGGTAATTATTAAGAGGAGATATCTATATTGAAAGCAGCAGTTGTCGGTACTGGATCTTGGGGTAAACATCATCTCCGCGTACTAAATGATTTAGGTTGTCTAGATTCATTTGTTGAAATGAATGATGAACGTAGAAAACTCTATGAAAAAAAATATTCAATAAAAGGATTCTCTAATATTGACGATTTAGTTAAAGATCACCATGTCGATATCGTGAATATCTGCACTCCTACAATTACTCATTTTGAAATTGCTAAAACTACTTTATCTAATGGCATTTCCACTTTGGTAGAAAAACCACTTACTTACTCCTCATCACAAGGTGAAGAGTTAGTTAATCTCGCTCATGATAATAATGTGGCACTTACCGTTGGTTTTGTCGAACGTTTCAATCCTGTTATCACTGATATTAAAAATAATCTTCAAAAGCAAACTTATGGAGACCCATTACTTATTGAATTTCAACGCGAGAATCGCTGGGCGGGAGTTACCAAAGATATTGGTGTTATTCTGGATTCTTCAGTTCATGATATTGACGGCGCCAGGTGGTTATTTAATGAAGAACCTAATGTTGTATTCGCAAGAACTGGGAATGTTTTAAACCCCAAAGCATCTGGTTTTGTTGGAACTGATTATGAAGATTTTGCTACTATAGTTCTTGGATTTAAAAATGGTAAAACCGCAATAATAATTGCGAATTGGGTCACTCCATACAAAGTTCGCAGAATATCTGTTACCTGTACTGACGGTAATTTATCAGGTGATTACATGTCTCAAGAAATCCGTCTAGACGATGGTAATTCCGTTACTATCCCCACTCGTAAACACGAAGAACCTCTCGTAAATGAACTGACAAGCTTCATAAATGCTGTTAAATCTAATACTTCGCCTGTAGTTACGGGAATTGATGGATTAAATACTATCAAAATTGCCGAGGCTGCTATAACATCTGCAAAACGAGGTTCTCCAATTTACCTGGATTTATGATTAATTATGAAAAAAAACCTTACTACTGTTCTTGTATGTCCTTCTGATAAACATTCTAATCTTGATTTAATAGAATTCGAAACCAATACCTCAAATGTTAAATCTGGACTTCTTTATTGCATTAAATGTATTCGATATTATCCAATAATTAATGGAATTCCTATTATGGTTCCTGATAATCAACGCAATTTTATCCACGAATCGAATTTTCTCACACAGTGGATTGATAAAATTCCCGACAACATAAAATCCAATAGTATGCCATTTAATATTAATGAAATTAATAGTGAATCATCATGAGCAACGAAAAGAATCATGTCTCTGAAAATGCATTTGTTGGAGAAAATGTAAAGTTTGGTAACAATGTTAAAATTTGGAATATGGCTTATGTTGGTAATAATACAAAAATTGGTGATAATGTAATGATTGGTTCTTTAGCACACGTCGATTATGATGTTAAAATTGGTTCTAATTGTAAAATTGAAGGTTTAGTCTACATTGCTCCAAAATGTATTATTGGAAATCATGTATTTATCGGCCCTTCCGCTACTCTTACTAATGATCCATATCCTCCTAGTACAAAACTTGCGGGAGTTATTGTTGAAGATAATGCAGTAATTGGAGCAAGATCTGTAGTTAAAGCAGGGATTACCATAGGAAAAAATAGCGTTGTTGCTATGGGTTCCATAGTGACAAAAGACGTTCCTTCTGATAGTGTTGTAGTAGGATCTCCTGCTAAAATTATTTATACCAGAGCTGAATACGACGCTAAAATGAAAGATTGGGAAGGAAGTTCTAAATATTAGTTCTAATCTCTACTTATTATGACTGACATAGGTTCTACTTTACCTTCTTTTGAGTTACCGACGCAGACGGAAAGTCCGTGGATATATCAAAATTCAAAGGCAAAAACATTGTTTTAGTATTTTATCCAGCAGCTTTTACTGGGTTTGTAAAACAGAACTTTGCCATTTTCGTGATAGTTTTTCTAAATTTTCTAATCTTAATGCTGAAATAATTGGAATAAGCGTGGATTATCCATTTAGCGTGAAAGAATTTGCTACATCAAACGACATTAATTTCTTACTACTTTGCGATTATAATAAAACAATAATCAAAAAATTTAATTTAGAATTTTTCCAATTTTCTTGATTTACCCGGATATACGTTGCAAAAAGATCAGTTCTTATTGTTGATAAAGAAGGAATTATTCAATACAAATGGGTAGCTGATAACCTGGTCAAGAACCTGATTATTCTGAAATTGATTCTCAAGTCTCTTCAATGAATTAATTTACGAATTTAATTTCTTTTTTAAATACCTTGTAATTATTTTTTGTAAAAAAAACCAAATTAAAAAAAACCAAAACTTACAACTAATTTAAAAATTACAATTAATATTTCACTAAACTGAAATTGAATGGATTTTGAATGGAACTATTTTTGTAAATATTATTGCCAAAGTAAAAATACCAACAGGAATGCAATAACTACGATTGAAATAATTCTATAATGTTTTTCATTTATATCCCCGGTTAAGATTCCCATTATTGTTGCGATTGTTGCTGATACAATACTTAAAATAAAAATTGTATTTACTATTGGTAATTCTTTTGAAGAATTACCTGCTACTATTAATCTTACTAATGTTATGGGCATTCTCATTCTTTCTGCCTCATTGTTCCATCTGGCAATACTTTTGTCGGCCTAACTCTGATATTCTTATGTTCACAAAATCTCTCATGCTTGATAAATAAAAGAACGAATTTAATATGGCTGGAATATTGCGAAACTCCAAATTTAAATCTACTCCTCCTACAATTGCAATTGCCCCTAGGTTGCCCCAAAGTAATGTCCCTGAATCCCCGGGAATATTTTTGAAGGATATCTATGAAAAAAGAATGCTAAACACACTGATATCAAGATTAACGTAACCAATACCATGCTGCATCTCCTATCAATAATAATGAAATTAATAATGGAATTGAGTAATTATACAAATCCTGTTGATACACCGTTTAACACATCTATTGTATTGATTGTATTTGCAGTTACAGGTATTGTATAATATAATAATGGATATATTATTGATAATTTAACTGATCCAAAAAATAGAAAGTCTAAATTTGGTTCATAGCCCCCAATATAATTATTGGTACTGACGCCAACAATAAAATCAAAGGTTTTTTCCTACCTCCAATGACTTGAAATCATCTACTATTCCTATTGTTGCTGAAATTATTACTACTCCAAGTATTGCAATAATTCTTGTATCATTTGTTATGATTATTGAAACCAATAATGCTGATATAAAACCTAAAATTATTGCGGACCTCCAGGATATGCGACAAATTTCTTTCCTTCTTTATGATAATCTAAAACTTCTCTTTTTAACTCAATTTAAAAATGGAATTAATCTATTCGTTGCTAAATATGTAATAACAAAGGCCATTATCACTATTCCATATTCTAGTAATCCTAAATTCATCCTTATTACGTTTGTATCATCGTCATTAATAAAATACTAAATTAAAATAAAAAATTGAAATACATATATTGTTATAAAATGAACATCGCAGAATTAACCGATGGCGCAAGAAATGTTGAAATTCCTGAAGCCGAAGTAACCGAAGTTGGTGAAACCCGAACTGTTAACACACGTTTTGGTACTGA
>BPEH01000014.1 GCA_019654715.1 Fidelibacterota bacterium
ACCGCTACACCACGGGGCCTTAACCATTTAATTATATTATTTTAACTGCTTTTCACTTAATTGTCTTTCATGTTTTTAATGTTATTGCATCAAAGTGAAATTATAATACCGAGATTTTGTTACCTGCTTTATCATTGGTATAATCGGTGGATTAACCTAAAACTAATAGGAAAATCAAAATGAACAATCTAAAAATAACAGCGATAGAAGTTGATGAAGTCAAATTTCCTTTAAAGGATGTAACGAAAGATTATAATGGGTTTAATTTGGTGTATAAGAAAAATTCCAACCAAATTGGTGTTACATATGTTTTAAAAGTTTTTACAAATCAAGGAGTGGTGGGGGAATATGTGGGAGGTGATTCTCCTAGTTTCCCCCAAATTTTAAATATGTTTGCATCATATCTAATAGATAAAAATCCGCTTAATAGGGAACTGATTTACAAGATGTTAAAAGAGCTTTAAGAAAATATGACAAAATGGGTAGGGGGCCAATCGATATAGCATTGTGGGATTTAGCAGGTAAATTGTATGATGCTCCAATTTTTGAACTTTTGGGCGGTTGGAAATCTAAAATCCCTGCCTATGCGAGTACCATGCATGGAGATAGAAATGGGGTTTAGATTCTCCTGAGGCATACGCACAGTTTGCAGTTGAATGTAAAGAAATGGGTTACCCTGCTTTTAAAATACATGGTTGGGGCGATTACAATTTAGACGAAGAAATTGAAACAATATCCAAGGTTAGAGACGCTGTGGGTTCAGATATGGATTTAATGCTTGACCCAGCGTGTGAAATAAACACTTTTTTGGAAACAGTTAAAATTGGAAAGGCATGTGATGAAGCTAATATCTTTGGTTAGAAGATCCATATAAAGATACGGGCATTTCAATTCATGGACATAAAATGCTCAAAGGCTTAATTAAAACCCCGCTTTTACAAACAGAGCATATTAGAGGGCTTGAAGAACATGTTAATTTTATTCAATCAGGAGCAACTGATATTGTTCGAGTAGATCCATTGTATGATGGTGGAATTACGGGAGCATTAAAAATCGCCTATGCAGCTGAAGGATTTGGGTTAGATTGTGAAGTACATGCACCAGGTCCTGCGCAAAGACATCTAATAGCATCTATAAAAAACACAAATTATTACGAAATGGCTTTAGTTCACCCTAAAACCTTTTCAACAGGTTCGATAGTTTCAGAAGTATATGAAAATTATGAAGATTCTTTAGCGGTTATTGATTCTAAAGGTGAAGTTCCTATACCTACAGGTCCGGGGTTAGGTGTCAAATATGATTGGAAATTTATAGAAAAAAATAGAAGTGGCGGTAGGAAATACGAATAGCATCGATTTTATTTTCTGCACTGAATTATTATTAATCGTACAAACTATCAGCTCACTCTTTTCTTCTCATGGTGAATATTCCCAAGATAACCAAAATTAGGCTATTAATTACCCATATAGGTGGCACAATGTCACCACCGTTGTTTGCTAACATCTCAGTAGTTGAGAAGGCAAGAAAAGCAAACATTACAAAGGAGGCAACTGCTAATAAACCTGGTAGCCACTTAGGGAAAAGGTTGGTTCGTAAATATCCTATTCCAGTTATGGATATTCCAAGATACATAATAGACCATCCTGTCCACGCAATCGCTTCTCCAAATATGTCAGAATCACCACCTAATTCAGTACTATTTATAGCATCTGAAACAAGTCCTATAGTCAAACCAACAACTATTATTAATAACCCAGCGGCACTGTAAGTATTTCTTGCAACATTATTTGTCATCATAAAAGCTATTGGGAGAGTAAGTAATGCATAAGCTGCAAATTTTTCTGTATGCCCTGCATCTAGAAGTCCTGTACCCTCAGGCCCTAAAGCTAGATAAACAGCGATTGAACCGAGACCAGCGATTATAAACAATATTCCATTAACTATTTTGTCCGGCATAATTTACCTCTTAATAAAATCATTATTGTTGGTCTAGTATAAGGTAATTTATAAGATAAGAAAGCACTTGTTAATTTCAATTTTTATAGCAAATGGAAATTCCTGAAAAACGAGGTTAAGTGATTTAGAGGGGTTTGTTTATCGGTAGTCAGATAGATAGTCGTACAAAACCACTTTTCACCAATGTTTGAATAATAATGAAAGTACCGACAAACACCATAAATTTTTATCTATAATGTGATGGTGGGCGGTACAAGGGTCGAACTTGTGACCTCTGCGATGTCAACGCAGCGCTCTAAACCACTGAGCTAACCGCCCTGTAATCGTATTTAAAGTTACATTTGAGGAGTTAAAAGATTAGATAATTAATCTTCACTATCTTGAATATTTTCAGGATCCTCTAATAGTGCTATTGGTGATGCTTCCAAATCATTTGGTTCAGGTAAACCTAGCCTTCTTCTTCCTTCTTCGGAACCATCTATTCTAGCTGGGATTAATCTGCCTATTATCACGTTTTCTTTAAGGCCTCTAAGATGGTCGACTTGAGCATTAACAGATGCTTCTGTTAAAACTCTTGTTGTTTCTTGGAACGAAGCAGACGCTAAAAAGCTTTCCATGTTAAGAGATGCTCTTGTTATGCCTAAAAGGACAGGACTGGCTGTAGCGGGTTCTCCTCCTTCAGCTAATATAGCTGAATTAACCTGTTCATAATTCATTTTTTCTAGCAGCTCTCCAGGTAGTAGGTCGGTATCACCTGTTGAATCAATTCTTACTTTTCTCAACATTTGGGAAACGATGACTTCAATATGTTTATTATGGATTGCTACTCCTTGGGATCTATATACTTTCTGCACTTCTTCAATCAGATAGTTTTCAACTGCTTCTCTGCCTTGTATTGCTAAAATCTGTTGAGGATTTTTTTGGGCCTGAGGTTAAAGCTTGACCTGCTATTACAGATTCACCTTCTTTTACTAGTAGGTTTGATGTTGCTGGAATAAAATAAGCTTTACTCGTTTCTTCTTCCCAATGATTGTAACGCCTTGATCGTCAATACTTACTTTACCGTTTACTCTCGAAATAATTAGAGGTTTTTGAAGGGCTGGGTCTTTTGGTTGACGTCCTTTTGGTTTAGCTATTGCTGTGTTGGCAGTTATATTTTTGTTGTTCTTTGTCAAAAGGGTATAGTTATCAGGTATTGGGTATGAATCGTATATTCTTCAGAACTTTTTATTATAACTGTTTGTTCTCCATCGTTATCGATTAGTTCGACAGTACCATCAATTTCTGTAAGTATAGCTTCGCCTTTCGGGGATCGTGCTTCAAACAATTCTTCTACTCTTGGTAGACCAGATGTGATGTCTGCAGCACTGGCTACTCCTCCAGTATGGAAAGTTCTCATCGTTAATTGAGTGCCAGGTTCTCCAATACTTTGGGCTGCTATAATACCTACAGCTTCTCCAAGAATAGTTGGCCCTAAATTAGTCAAAGATCTTCCGTAACATTTTTTACAAAGACCCCTCTCACATGCACAAGTTAATGGGATCTAACATAAACACCATCAATTTTGGTGTTTTCTAAGATTTCAATTTCTTTATCGCCAATTTCAGTACTAGATCTAGAATTAGTTCTCCAGTTTTTGCATCAGCAACTGGAGAGCAAGTGTCCTAGTTTTAAATTTCTCTCAGAAAAGCTAGGCAAAAGTTCATCTTCTTGTTCTTTTGATACGAACAAGTAATTAGATGTATCACAGTCGTCGGTTATTACCGTTAATTCTTGTGCAACATCGATTAATCTTCTAGTTAAATAACCGCTATCTGCGGTTCTTAGAGCTGTATCGGCTAAACCCTTTCTTGCACCGTGGTTGAAATGAAATATTCTAACACGCTTAGACCTTCTCTGAAATTTGATTTGATTGGTCTTTCAATAATCCTACCTTTTGGATCAGACATCAAACCACGCATACCGCCATCTGTTTTATTTGTGAGAGGTTGCCTTTAGCACCAGATACTGCCATTAAGTAGATGCTTCCGTAATCAGTGAAGTTATCTTCGATATTCGATTCTATTTTTTTGTCTGCATCGGACCAAACATTAACTGTATGAGTATATTTTTCATTATCGGGTTTTCAGACCATCATAGTGCTGCTTATCCAAGATTGTTATCAGCCCATCAGCTTCATTTATGATTTCGTTTTTAGCAGGAGCCACAGATACGTCATCGATTCCTATTGTAGTACCTGATTTAGAAGCATATTTGAATCCAAGTCTTTAATTTATCAAGCATCTCTGATGTTACATCATTGCCTAGTTTGTTATAACAATCAGAAGTGATTTCACCAAGAAGACCTTTGTCTACATTTTCATTGACGAAGTCTAGGCATCAGGTAATGCATTTTGAAAATAATCCTTCCTACAGTTGTTTCAATAGGTTATTTTCTTTATTCCTATATCAGGGTTATGTATTTTATAGGGGTTTGAATGTTAATTACGTCTAAATTATGCGCTAGCATAGCATCATCAAAAGTTGCAAAGCTTTTAATTTCGCTACCATTGTAATAAGGGTCTTTTAATGTTAGATAATAACATCCAAGTACAATATCCAATGTTGGTGTGACTATTGGTTGTCCAGAACTTGGTGAGAGCATGTTTTGCGAACTCATCATTACCTTATTTGCTTCCATGACTGCTCCATCTGACAAAGGCACATGAACGGCCATTTGGTCACCATCGAAATCAGCGTTAAATGCAGTACAAACGAGTGGATGTACCCTTATTGCTCCACCATCAACAAGTATCGGTTTAAATGCTTGAATTCCTAATCGATGGAGAGTTGGAGCTCTGTTCAACAGAACTGGTCTTTGCTCAATTATTCCTTCTAATATATCCCATACTTCCGGCGTTCCTTTTTCTGCTAATCTTTTGGCGCTTTTAATGTTATGTGCGTAGCCATTCATAACCAAACTATTCATCACAAATGGTTTAAACAATTCTAATGCCATTTTTCTTGGTATTCCACACTCTCAAGTTTTAAACTAGGGCCTACAGCTATTACTGACCTACCGCTATAGTCAACTCTTTTACCTAATAAGTTTTGTCTGAATCTACCTTGTTTGCCACGTAGTAAATCTGACAAAGATTTCAATTTATGGTTATGAGTTCCAGAAATAGATCTGCCTCTTTTGCCATTGTCTATAAGAGCATCAACCGCTTCTTGCAACATTCTTTTTTCATTTCTTATGATTATTTCTGGAGCTTGCAGGTCTATTAATCGTTTTAGCCTGTTATTTCTGTTGATAACTCTTCGGTACAAATCGTTTAAATCCTTGTCGCAAACCTTCCTCCATCTAATTGCACCATAGGTCTTAATTCAGGAGGGAGTACAGGAAGTGTTTTTAACACCATCCATTCTGGCTTATTCCCACTTTTACGGAATGCTTCAACGACCCGAAGTCTTTTTATGATTTCCTTCTTCTTTGACCGGAGGTTGTTCTCATTTCTTCTTTTAATTGGTTTTTTAATGCTTCTAAATCTACATTTTCTAGTATCTGTAGTATTGCTTCTGCTCCCATTGAAGCATTAAATATTGTTCCGAAAGAAGATTTTAACTCCCTTAGTTTTGTTTCAGTTACTAGTTCACCCAATCTGAGTTCAGATAAACTTTTTATCTGATTATCATATTCATCTGTCAATTGCGATTTTCTAAGTTCGTGAGATTCAAGAAGTTCATCTTCAGATTTTTCAGTTTCTTCTTTATTTGAGGAATCATCAGATTCGGATTTAATTTGCTCGTTTAATTGTCTTTCTTCAAATATTTTATCTAAGTTAGCGATAGTTAATTCTCTTTCACTTTCGAGTTCAGATAATCGGGTATTTTTTGCATCCTCATCAATAGACGTTATGAGATATTGTGCGAAATAAATAACTCTGTCCAGATTTCTTGGAGATATATCTAGTAATAAACCTAATCTACTTGGGGTGCTTTTTGAAAACCATAAGTGAATTACAGGGCAGCTAAAGCAATATGGCCCATTCCTCTCGCCTGACTTTGGCTCTAGCTATTTCTACGCCACACCTATCACAAATAACGCCTTTGAAACGAATTTTTTTATATTTGCCACAATAACATTCCCAATCTTTAGTAGGGCCAAAAATCTTTTCGCAAAAAAGTCCGTCTTTTTCTGGTCGGAGAGTTCTATAATTTATTGTTTCTGCTTTAGTTACTTCTCCATATGACCATCTTTCAATTTGTTCGGGAGAGGCTAATGATATGCGTATAGCATCAAAGCCGGCATCTTTTTCTTCAACAGAACCTATCATGTTAAATAACCTCCATTATCAGGTTAAGAAAATGTATCATACATTCTTAGTTTGTAATCGTCTTTATAACTCTATTATTCCTTGTTTGTATCATCTGATGTCTCGGAGAATCGATTCAGATTCGACAACCTCTTTTATTGAAGATTCAAATTGGTCGTTTTGATTTTTTCAGGGTTT
>BPEH01000015.1 GCA_019654715.1 Fidelibacterota bacterium
GGTTGTTTTTGCACTTCAATTCTTGATATTATTCTATCTGTAGTTGTATTGATCATTACCAGAGAATTCGAATCTCGACTTATTACGAAAAATATCTCTCCTTTTTCATCAAATATTCCTGCATGTTGTAGATTTGGACCAACTCTAACTTTTGATTGTATTTCTAATGATTGCGGATTTAACGTTAATAATTCAGACTTGCCCTCATGAATAAGGTATAACTTATTATTCTTTTCATTATAATGCGCTCCATATTGACCAGACTCAATTTCAATATTGATATTTGTTAAACTAGTAAGAAGATAATTATCTATCACGGTTGCTGTTTTACCTATAGTATTGAATACAATTGCTTGATATTGTTCAACCCCTGTCTCATTATTTGAATGATAAACAAAAGTTCCTCCAATCAAAAAACCTATTGTTAGCGCTGTTATTATTGCGCTAACTAATAGCATCCTTTGATTATCTTCTTCTGACAACTATTCCACTTAGTAGTTGTTTGTATTGATTGGAACGATCTTTGATGGTGAATAAGGTAGTTTTAGACTGTCGACCTTCTTGAAAGATCCTACCTCAAATACATCAACTGAACTGTCTCCAGGATTTGGTATATATGCAAGAGTACTGTCAGGACTAAATGCTGGATGTCCAGTATTCTCAATCTCTATCTTTGTGACTTCAGTCAAACTTTCGACTTCGTATACTATTGATGCTGGTCTAGTTCTAACTACACAGTATTTTCCATCTGGTGTAAATTCACTAGTACGTGGACCGATTCTAATGGAAATTCTTTTACTATTTCCTTAGCCTGAATATCCCACACCATTTCAATTGGATCTAAATTCTTGAATCCCGCTGCATTCGACCAATTTCCTGCTGAATTTACTTCGATAAATGCAACATCATTGTTGGGTGAAATTGTTATCATACTTGCACCATAGTCGGCGTAGTCTACAGCTAAATGTTCTTCAATTGTAAATGTCTTTGTATCTACTACTGAAATCAAACTCTCTAATTGATTTACAAGCCACAATTTACCATCAGGTGCTATTGCAACGTCACAACAGAATTTTGGAACTGGTAATACATCGACTACTTCTCCCTTGAGAAGATCAATTTTATGAATTTCTCCTGGATCAATGTCATTATATGGAATTTCAAATTCATCTCTCGATGCATTGAATTTTTCTGAATCATATTTGTCTGCAATATATCCATTTAACATATATCCGTATCTTCCTTCTTCATCTGTTTCTCCTAATCTTATTCTCCATCTTCCTTCTAATGGAACATCGTGAACTAATTCATTCGTAGTTGGATTAACTGCAATTGTAGAACCTATTTGACCAGGTTTTCTTACTAGTCCCCATATGTTTCCATTTGCATCCGGATAATGATTACACCAGTCTATACTTCCTGCTTCTGCAATCCATGTAGGTCCTGATGATGCTAAGACTTTTCCACGTGCTAAATCAATTGTTGCAATTGATCCTTTCCCGCACCAAAGACATAGCCTAAATGTCCTCGTCCTTTTAATTCTTCTTTTACCTGATCAAGTTCACTTGTTACTGTACCGACTTGGGAATTGGCAGATAGATAACCTGCTCCTCCTATTCCTAAACCGACAGCGGCCCCCCCGATATATTTGATAAAATCTCTTCGATTTACGTCTGTATTTGACATTTCTATTCTCCTTATTTTATAATGCCGTTATATTTATATATTTATCGGCATCTGATTAATTGTTTTATAGATGAGTACAAAACAAGAATTTTGGGATAATGTTTCCAAATATAGAGAAATGGGAATGGATCCACTTAGATGGGTGGCAGGATGTGCTGTTAAAGTAGATCTTGATACTGTCGTTTATCCTAGTTTGCACAATCTAAAACCTAGCCTTAAACAAATGGGAATCTCCTTAGGCGAACGTGTCGACGCTGACATATTTCCATTAACTGGAGATGGACCAACAATAACTCGTAGAATTTATAACCCTTCTGACCCACAAATTGATCTCGACGACTTGAAACAAATTAATCCTAAACGTGCTATCTCTTTATTGCAAGTATTCCAAAAAAATGCTGAAAAACAAGAAAAATTTCAAGCATTATTGAGCACTCTTTATACCTCAATATCTAAATCTGACGTTCATTTTGCTGTTGGAAAAGGACATTCAATAATTACCGGTTTTCCAGAAGCTGAATTTGCATTATTTGATTTTATTTCTTAGAAGAAGGCCGATCTGATGGCTGGTGCCTCTCTAATAACGATACTATTCAAATTATTGATCCAACTGCCGATCCATCTTCTGAACAACAAACTAATGTTGCCATATCTAATTCCTTAAACGATTTAATCTCCCTTGGCTGTTACGAAGAACTAAAAGTTTCTCCAGTTGTCGATGCACCAAATGAAGAAATTCAAAATAATATTTCTAAAAATATGAAAACCTTTTCTAATAAATACGGTATGGAATTACTTCCTTCAGAATCACCACAACGTGGCAAACTATTGATTGGTGCTACACTTTTTGGTACACTACGAAAGGAACCTCCTACTAAACTTGATCTTCTAGATACTGGAATGCAAATCTTGGTTACTAGACCTTTTGGAGATTTAGCTCCAATCAATGTATTCCTATCATGTGTTGCCGACGAAACATTTCTTCAAGACTTGGAAAAGACTGGTTATTCCCTTAAAGATGTTCAAAATGCTAAAGATTCTGTTATTAGTACTATGAATCAACCTAATCTTAAGGTTGCAGAGATTATCAACAAGTATTTGCCTGAATTTGGCAGTTCTTTTGATATTAACGAACATGTTCTCGCTACTGGTGATCTATCTGGACCTGGTATAATGATATTCAAAGAACATGCCAATAATGCAGGTGTTGACATCTCTCTTGATAACCTTCCTTTGCGTTATCCAGAATTTGTTAAATATGCTACTGAAAACTTTCTTATGGATAATGCTACTGCAGGCACTAATGGAGCTGTTGCAGTAATTGCTTCTCCTAATATTATATCAAATATTAGCTCTGAACTTAAATCAACAGGTTATGATCCACATATTATTGGTACTGTTCTAGGAAAAGGAAACGGAACTGTAAAAATCTCGAAAGACGTAAATGACATGATTGCATCAGATATACTATTGAATCAATTAACAATAGGAGATGAATGATTACGCAACAACAAAGTAAAAAACTTGATCTTGTCGGACAAGTATGTCCTTGGCCAGTGATTAATACTGTTAAAGAACTTAAAAAATTAAATGACGGAGACGTATTAGAAGTTACAGTTGATCACTTACCTTCTACAATAAATATCCCTTCAGCTGTTAAAAAAGACGGACATGAAATTCTTAGCTCAGAAGAGATTGACGAAGGCGTTTTCAAAATCTTCATAAAAAATAATAACAATTAATTTTCTAATTGGTGAATCTTTTTTTTGAAAATCGATCAATCACTTGATGTTAAAGGTCTTGTCTGCCCAATTCCTGTTCTCAAAACTAAACAATTTATTTCTAAAATGGAAAGTGGAGAAATCCTAGAAATTTCACCCTACGGATCCTGCATCTAAAGAAGATATTCCAGCATGGGCTAATCGTGTCGGTCATGAAATCATTGAAATTAAAGAAGAAGAAAATCATCTAAAATTTCTTTTGAGGAAAAAATAATGTCAATTTTATTAGATTCTGTATGGCTGAAAGAAAATCTCAATAATACTAATTTTATAGTTCTTGATATTAGATCTCCTCGTGAATACAATTCTGCTCACATTCCTAATTCTAGACTAGTTCCTTATGATAAAATTTTGAGTTTTAATGATACTGCATCATATTTTGACGTGGCTTCTAAGGAACAAATAGAAGAATTACTTGGTATTCTTGGCGTTGATATTAACTCTACACTTGTTATATGTGGAGATAGAGGCGGTGCAACTGCCTCACGCTTATTCTGGTCACTAGCATACTATGGACTTTCTGTAAAGTTTCTTGATATTAGTTTCTCTAAGTGGACGTCATTAGGATATCCTGTAACTGATAAAGTAGAAATAATCGATAACTCAAACTTTACAATTACTCAATCTACAGTTGATTTCAAAGTTGATCATGAATATGTATTATCTAAAATTGACGATTCTAATTCTATATTGCTTGATACTCGCAGTCCTGAAGAATTTAATGGAACTATTGCAGCGGGACCTAAATCAGGTCGTATTCCAAATTCCAAAAACTTTCCTTGGGAAATAGCAGTAGGCGACGATGGATATATCTTTAAAAACATAGAGAATTTGAATACTCTCTTTGAAAAATTTGGAATTACAAAAGATAAAGAAATAATCTGCTATTGTCAAGTTGGAGAAAAAGCATCTCATACATTTGTTGCATTACAAATATGTGGTTATAATAATGTCAAAATTTACGATCGATCATTTGCAGATTGGAGTACTCGAGATAATCTTCCTATTGAAAGTTAATTTACTTAAAATTCATTTGTATTTGAATTATTGACCGCTTTTTTTTCTTACTTGATGTAGATTTACTTTTTTTCTTTGACGAACTGCTTTTTCTTTTTCTAATAGGCACTAAATAATACAACAGTATTAAAACGTGTTGAACCAACACTTACGAACTTCCTAAGGGATTATTTCCCATCCATCTTCAGATAATTTATTTAATTCTTCTTCAAATGTTTTTTAGATTGCTCGCACAATTTTAAACTGTCTCATAGTAATCAGAAAAGCATTCTTCGATATAATCTTTGTTGTTTTTTTTTTTAAAACTTAGCTAATATTTTCAGGAAGAATTGTTGTAACTCCGGGGAAATATATTGATAAGAAATACCAAATTAGATAACCGACCAATAACAGTACTCCACTTTGTATTGTTCCCATTACAGTTTTTCCCATTGCAGGAATTAACTCCATGATTTTTTCATATTCATTTTTTAATATTTTATTAGCAACTCTGAATTTAGGAAAAGCAGCAAATGCAATTATTGCTGTTGGTGGTATTGTAAATGTAATACACCACGAACAATATGAAAAACCCCAAACAATATGTATCTGTATATTCCTGCAGCACGTTTTTTTCCTAATCTTGCAACTAAATGAAATCTTCCTTTTGATTTATCAGCATCTGTATCTGGAAATTGATTAATTATAGTATTCTGTAGTCATTAATCCTACTATTGATCCAACAACCATTGCTTCTGTACTTATCAAACCACCACTTTGAATGTAATATACACCTGTAATAATAAGGACCGAAATTTAAAAATACAAAAACTTCTCCTAATCCAATTGTTGATACACCGGTGAATATGCTAATGATGTAATAATTGCAATTGCAAGTAGAGCAATTAGTATTGGTGGGAAATTAAATACATATAGAAAATATAATCCTATTAATGATCCAATTGCCAATAAAATAATTCCTCCTATGAGGACACTTCTTGGTTCTAAAAGTTTTTCTGGAATACTCTACTTCCACCACTAAATGGGTTGGTGTTGTAGTAGTATCTATTCCACTCTTAAAATCAAAATAATCATTTAAGACATTAACACTTGCATGTATACAGACAATTCCAATTAATGTTAATATGCCATATACTAGATTAAAATATCCATCAAGTAATGCAACTGTTATTCCAAGTGGAACAAAAATTGCTGGAAGACTGAGAAATGGAATTCTTAATTCTTTTGCCCAGACTTCTAATTTCAATTAATCACCTTGTTATTTTCTAAATATTCTCAACAAACTCTGTTTTTCCCATAAAGCCAATTTGTTGACCATCTTGCTTTAATGGTTTAACATTTAATCTTCCTTTGAAAAGCGATCCGTCTTTTCGTACTAATTCTACTACGTCCTCCCATTCACCTTTCTCTGAAGCAGTTTGCAGTAATAATGGAACTAGGGTCTTTAAATTCGCTTCAATATGAAACATTCCTACGTTTCCTTTTCCTACGAGTTCTTCTCTGGGATA
>BPEH01000016.1 GCA_019654715.1 Fidelibacterota bacterium
CACCGTTCTACTGCCCAGACTATTTGAAGCAGTTCCATCCTAAGCATGCTAACGCAGCTTCTCTTCAGAAAGCTATCGAAGATGCAAACTTAGAAGATTGGTCACAGCTTATTGGTCAGAAGACAAACAAGATCAGTAATCCAGACATGCCATGTATGTCCTTTGTATGTACAAAGATAAAAGAAGACAACTACATGATGCAGGAAAGGAACCATTACTATAACTTGTTCGATCCTGAAGGCAACCAGTTGCCATACTTTGATACATTTTCAACAACAGCTGGACTAGAGAGGTCCGTTGCATTATTCCGAGCTATGAATGGTGAGGAAGACGGCAGGACAAGTTACTTCCAGTTGAACGAAGTACCACTTTATAACTCCAACATGGAGAAAGGTGACTACAGTATCTATCACTGGCCATCAACAGGTGGACAGGACGCTGGTCTGTTAATCAGTCAGTACTATAACTCAGATCCTGAATTAGGCAAATTATTGCGCACAAAGAAATTCAGGCATGCATTGTCCCATGCTATCGACCGCGAAGTCATCAATGACGTCGTATTCCTTGGTATAGGAACAATACAGACATGGGTACCACACCCAAGCACACCATACTATCCAGGTCCTGCTGTTGCTTCTCAGCATATAGCATATGACCCTGACACAGCTGATGCTATGTTAGATGAACTAGGTCTCGATACCAGAGATTCAGATGGTTGGAGAACTATGGCTAATGGCGAAAGGCTTAAATTATGGTTCACTATCGGTGGTAAGTCTGAAGACCTGCCAGTAGCTGAATTAGTAGAGCCAATGTGGGAAGAAGTTGGTATAGAAGTAGAAATACGAACTTCTGACAATGCCCGTAAGGACATTAACAACGGAGACGGTATAATCGGTATTTCAATCGACCTTTCCTGTTACCAGGCTAACCCTTGGACAGTTAACTGGACTCGATTAGTACCAATGGGAAGTGGAATCGAAACATTCCACCCAATCGGTTTGTATCATGAGACATCAGGTCAGAGCGGAATGGCTCCAGGCGTAGATACTAGTTATCTACCTCTAGCACCTGCAGACACATGGCCGATTGACACTAGCGGTAATGTAAAGAAACTTGTAGAAATGTGGCAGAGTGGTAGAGCATATCCACAGTACCATCCTGAAAGAATTCAGAGAGGTAAGGATATCTTCTCAATCAATGCTGAAGAACTTTACATAATACCAACAGTTGGTTTCACAGGTACACGAAGAGGTGTGTTTGTAAACAGAAATAATATGTTGAACCAGCCAAAGACTCACGTACGTGATCACAATGGATTTGGAGCATTCACATATTACTTCATGGGTGGTAAGGACAACTATCACCATCCTGATAACAGGTCTGGATTGGCAAGCTATAGCTTCCTTGGTGGTAGCTAAGCTTTAGAAACCAAACTAAAGTTATTGATAAGAAGCACCGGATTAAAAACCCGGTGCTTTTTTTTTTATACCCTAAAAATTATCTAGGTATTGCGAACAGAACAAATGTTCTGTTATTATTTATTACATTAACATCCTAGGATATTGATTTTTAAATGAATGTTGCCTGTTTGATACTTCCAAATTTTAAAATTAAAGCAGAATTAAAAAGACGTCCACATCTGTCAAAAAAACAAATATTGATTTCTGGATTTGTAGGGAATAAAGAAGTAGTAATCGATCATACAAAAAACATTAGTGGGATTTGCAAAGGCTCTTTGTTAAAAGATGTTTTGGTGAAATTTAAAAAACCCCGGTGTTTTTTGAGCAAGATGACCAATACTATTCTGATGTGTTTGATAAACTAGTAAGAAGTTTGTTGAAACTGTTTGATAGTATTGAAGTTGAAGAATATAAATGTATTTATATTAGTATTCCAAATGTTCATGCTTCTTTATCTGATAGTAGTAGTGAAATTGCCAAAATGATACTAACTGCTATCCCTGAATGTTTTAAGGCACAACTTGGTCTGTCACAAGGTAAATATTCCTCTTATATAGCTGCATTATTGTCTTCTCCTGGTAAATTAAAAACCTTGGAATTCAAAAAAACCAATATAAGAAAAATGTCTACTTACCTATTACCTGTCTCAGATGAATTGAAAAAGAGAATTTGTTTTCTTGGTCTAAATGATTTTCAAAAAATATCAGGTCTTGAAAGAAAATATTTATTGTTTCAATTTGGAAAAGTGGGAGGGTTTATTTGGGATTTTGTTAATGGCGTAGACAAATCAAAAATCAAACCATTAAAGATACTAGATGAATTTTCAAAAGAAATTGAGTTTTCTGAGCCCACCGATAATTATGATAGGCTTCTTGTTGCTGTGGAATCTCTGCTTATTGAATGTTTTATTTTACTTCAAATCGGAAATAAATATCCTAAGAAAATATCTTTAGTATGTGTGTCGATGGGAGGCTTTAAGTGGATTAAATTGGTTACTTTTAAAACACATGAATATGAAAAAGAATATGCTATTAATATTTTAAAAAGAATTGTTCAAAATCATCGTTTCCCCGGACCTGTTGAAAAAATACGAATACAAATAGATGAAGTTGAAAATGAAAATGGTGTTCAACTTAACTTGTTTTCTAATCTACGAAAAGAATCTTCGCTGAAAAATGCGATTAATGAATTCAAAATGCGTTTTAATGTCGAATCTCCATTTTATAAGATAAGAGATTTTGAACCATATTCTAGAATACCTGAAAGGAGAAAAATATTAGTTCGGTACGATTCATAAATACTCCTATTGCTATAGATGTAAAAGAACAAAATAATTTAAAACCATTTGCTATTAAATTTGGACGTAAATATTCGTATATAAATTCAATTATTGATGAGTGGGAAGTTACCGAGGGTTGGTGGACTCATCAACCTATATCCCGTAGATATTTTAAAGTGAATTTTAATGATGGAAAAAATTTGATTATATTTAAAGATTTATTGGACAATCTTTGGTACAAGCAAATATTTGCATGATGAATCTTGAATCAAATAAATGAACAATGATTATTTAGAATTACACTGTCATACTAACTATTCTTTTCAAGAAGGAGCTTCCACTGTATCAGAATTGCTAAATAGAGCTAAAGAAATTGGTTATAAGGGATTAGGGCTAACAGATCACGATAATTTATGTGCTGCTATGGAATTTTCTGAACTTGGGAAAATGTCTGGTTTGAAAGCGATTATAGGTGCTGAAGTGTCGCTTCAAGGAGGGTCTCATATCACTCTTCTTGCTTCTACTAAAAAAGGGTATTCGAATTTATGTAAATTAATATCATTAGAATATTTCAGAGGTGAAAAACAAAAACCTGAATTGGACAAAACCCAGCTGTATCAATATTCAGATGGATTATTGCTTTTAACCGGTTGTAGTAAGAGTGAATTAGCTAAAACGTTCTTAGGAAACCAGTTTGATACAACAACTAAAATACTCAAAGAATATTTGGATGTTTTTGGGAGAAAAAATGTTTTTATAGAACTTCAAAATCATTTCGTTAAAGGAGATATGCCACGTAATAAAAAACTTATGGAATTAGCTTTTAAGTTTAATTTACTACCAGTGGCTACAAATAATGTTCATTATCATTTACCTGAAAGACGAAAAATACAAGATGTACTAATTGCGGCTAGCAATAATGCTTCTTTGAACAATACCCATATTCAAAGAAAACCCAATGACCACTACTATCTTAAAAACGTAGCTCAGATGAATGAATTGTTTTCAGAGTATCCTTTGGCAGTATCTAATTCTTTGAAGGTAGCTGAATTATGTGAATTCGATTTGACCGAAAAATTAGATTATAACTTGCCCTCATACTCAGTGCCTAAAGGCTATAGTACAATATCGTATCTTAAAGAAATTTGTCTAGAAGCAGCATATAGGAAGTATGGTGAGTTTAATTCAAAAATAAAGGCTAGGTTGGAAGAAGAACTTAATCTTATTGAAAGGAATAAACTGGAAGGATTTTTTCTTTTATACAGAGATGTGATTGAAATGGCTCATGAAATCATGATTGAAATTGGATTATCTGATCCGGAAATTTCTTTGGAAGAACGTTCGCCAGGTAGGGGAAGAGGGTCTTCTGTGTCTATGTTAGTTGGATATTTAATAGGTATTTCGCATATTGACCCAATAAAATATGATTTGTCATTGGAAAGGTTTATCACAGATGATATGTCAAATTGTCTCCCAGATATAGATATAGATTTTCCAAGGGAGATTCGGGAACAATTGATTAAAAGGATTCATCAAAAATGGGGTCCTGAGCATGCAGTTCTTACAGGTATGATTGTTACTTATAAAATGAAAAGTGCAATTCGTGATGTAGCCCAAGCATTTGGTATATCTTCTAATAAAATATCAGGTAATTCTAGATCTATTGCAAACGCAAAAAAAACTGATGCTGATGTTTTTAATATTGCAAAGCAGATTTGTGGTTACCCTAAATATTTGGCTCAACATCCAGGAGGAATGATTTTAAGTTCTTCTCCTATTACAAATTATGTTCCAATACAACCTAGCGCTATAGAGGGAAGATTTATATGTCAGTGGGATAAATACAGTATTGATAATGCAGGGTTCGCAAAAATAGATTTATTATCTTTAGGTACATTGTCTCAGATGCATGAAACCCTTGATTTAATAGAAAAAAGAGAAGGGCACTATATAGATTTGTCTCGAGTTGATGTAGAAGATAAATATGTTTAGAATCTTTGCATCGTGGAGATACTATTGGAGTGTTTCAAGTAGAATCAGCTGCACAAATACAAACAATTTAAACGTATAAAACCGATGAATCTCAATGATATGGCTTATGAGGTAGGTGCAGTTAGACCAGGAGTAGGCATAAATGCTGGAGTTACTCAATTTATATCGAGAAGAAATAAACTACTTAGTTGGGATTACGATCATGAATTAGAAATAAGATCTCTTAAAAAAACCTTAGGTGTTTTATTATTTCAGGACCAAATAAATCAATTAGCAATAGATGTCGGGGATTTAAACCATTTGAAGCTAATAAATTAAGAATAGCTTTGCAGAAAAGCAATAATAAAGAATTAATAAATAGATTTAGAGACCAGTTTATTGCAGGCGCATTGAAAAAGAATGTAAGTAAAAATATAGCTGAAAAAATATTCCATAAAATTTAATGGTAATTACATGTTTCCCGAAGCACACGCGTTTGCTTTTGGTGTTACAGCTTATCATATGGCTTGGTTGAAATCTTATTATCCTAAAGAATTTTTCACAGCTATATTTAATCAGCAGCCAATGGGTTTTTATAATTTAGAAACTTTAAAAGAAGATGCTAAAAGACATGGCGTTAAATTTTTAAATCCAGATGTTAATTTAAGTTCAGTGAAATGCAAGATTGTTGAAGTCGAAAATGTTGAATATATAATTTTAGGCTTGACTAATGTTAAAGGTGTAGGGAATGTTAATGCTTTAGGTATTATTGGCGCTAGAGAGGTATTTGGATCTTTCAAATCTATATCTGACTTATTCAAAAAAAT
>BPEH01000017.1 GCA_019654715.1 Fidelibacterota bacterium
CAAAGTATTCGCCAAAGTACTTTTACCAGAACCATTAGGTCCCATTATAGCATGTGTTTCTCCTTTGTTAACAGTTAGATTTACGCCTTTAAGAATTGGTTTCGATTCAATAGAAACATGCAAATCAATAATTTCAAGAGTGTTTTTCATAATTCGTTTATCAATTACATTGAAATATATTTAAGTGTATAACACCAGTTATATCAAACAATCAAAGTATCTTTTTCATAGAATAACTTATATGAATATATAACGGCTTAATAATCGGAAAATATTGCAAACTCAACATCCACCTGAAATTGAAAATATAGCAGATATTGTAAACAGTGTAGGAAAAACACCTCTCGTTAAATTAGATAAGTTGTTTGATAAAGAAAAAGAAATATATGCAAAAATCGAATGGTGTAATCCATCAGGATCAGTAAAAGCAAGACCTGCAGCATGGATGTTAAACGAAGGTAAAGAACAAGGAAATTTAATTAGAGATAAAACAACAGTTATTGAACCAACTTCAGGAAATACTGGAGTTGCTTTAAGTCATTTCGCAAAATCACTTGGATAAAAAATAGAATTAGCAGTACCAGAAAGAATGAGTGATGAAACAAAGGATATTCTAAAAACAAATGGTGCAAAACTTTTGGAGACGGAAGATGATTTGTGTCCAAGAGTTGGACCGGGAAAACTGATCAAGCAATAGCATTGGCTTCAGCATTAATAAAAAATCATCCAGATGAATATTATTCTCCGGATCAATACAACAATGATGCAAATTTTAGATCTCATTATTACGGAACGGGTCCAGAAATCTGGAAAGCAACCAACGGAGAAGTAGGAGCATTCATTACTGGAATTGGAACAGGTGGAACAATTACTGGAGTAGGTACATTTCTAAAAGAGAAAAATCCAAATATCAAAATAATTGCAGCAGAACCACAAAAGAACCACAACATACAAGGACTTAGAAACCTAGACGAATCGGAGAAACCAGAGCTATTAAAAAGAAGAATGAATGTTATTGATGAAAAAATTACAGTGACCGATAAAGAATCTTTTGAGATGATAAAGAAATTATTGGCGACCGAGAATTTATTTGCAGGTCCATCAACGGGTTCGGTTTTAGCAACATTAAACAAAACCATAGGTGAATTAGAAGGAAAAATAGTACTGTTATTTGGAGATAATGCAGCAAAATACAAGAGTATTTACAGCAAATTTGGAGTATATTCAGAAAAAGAATTCGACACGAGATTAAATGAATCAAAGAATAATTGCTTTACTTGTACATATTCAAACGATAACCAAGAAGATTTGTGTAAAATAAATTAACAGTTAATATCAGAGTACAGATTTACCGTTAACTTTTACGCCTGAACCAGCGAATATTTCGCCTATAACGTCACTCTTTATCTTGTATTCATCCAAAATAGATACAACGTTATTATGTTGGGATTTTGGACAAATAATAACAAAGCCGTAACCCATGTTAAACGTTCTATGCATTTCTTTGTCGGGTAAAATTACCTGTTCTCTGAATTAAATCAAATATTAATGGAGGGTCGGGTAGATCTATAGAAAATCCAACTAAAACCGATACGAGGTAACTTAGTAAATGCTCCACCAGTAATATGAGCAAGTCCATGAATTGATTTTATATTATTCAAGATACCATAACAGCTTTGGAATAAATTACAGTTGGTTCAAGCAAAACATCTCCTAATCGTTTTGATTTGTATATTTTTTTACGAAGAGAATATTTTTCCAATAAGACTTTACGGGCAAGTGTAGCTCCGTTAGAATGAATGCCAGAACTTCTTAATCCAATGATTATGTCGGCAGATTTAATTTTTCTATTAAGCATGTTAGTTCTTTTATTTATTATACCAATAGCAGATGCAGCAAGATCAAACGCTTTGTTTCCGTATCCTTCAATTACGTCAGGCATGATTGCAGTTTCGCCACCAATTATAGGAGTATCAGATAATTTCGAGCCTTTAACTAATCCTTTAGTTATCTCTTTTACTAAAACAGGATTGTTCTTTTTCAGAGCAATGTAATCAACAAGAGATATTGGTTCAGCTCCGACACAGATA
This sequence comes from Fidelibacterota bacterium, assembly GCA_019654715.1. Taxonomy (GTDB): domain Bacteria; phylum Fidelibacterota; class Marinisomatia; order Marinisomatales; family Marinisomataceae; genus Marinisoma. The sequence goes on from BPEH01000017.1 coordinate 2,091, forward strand.
AGATCATTTACATTCATTGCTATACAATCAATTCCAACGGTATCAAATTTTGAATATTGTTGAGCGATTAGAACTTTAGTTCCAACCCCATCAGTATGAAAGCAAGATAATCGTCTTTCGAAGTTTTATAACGCCGGCATAGTGACCCGAACCAGCGATTACTTCACCTATTCGTCCATTTCGAAGAGAAAGTGTTGAATCCAGTAATTTAGAGATTTCAGAGTGACTAGACTTGATACTACGAATATCTACACCAGCTTTTTTGTAGGACCAAGATTTAGTCATTTTCAATTATTTTGAAAAGTTCTCATAAGCGGTTGCGTATCTTTCCTGGATCAAATCTACGAGATCTTGAGGAAGTACAGGTGGAGTAGGTAAATCAGATTTATTTTTTTTTGGCATCGTCAAGTTGTTTCTTATATCCAGAATCAATGAGCCAGTCACGAAGAATCTGTTTGTCGTAACTCTCTTGAGTTTTTCCAACTTCATATTTAGCTAGAGACCACAACCTGAATTCATCAGGGCCAATTGAATCAGCAAGAAGTATATTTCCTGATTCGTCCTTACCAAATTCAAGTTTCAAATCCGCAATTAGAAATCCAGACTTTGATGCCATGTCAAGTATTTTTTTATAAATGTCAATGGATGTGTTTTTTAAATAATTTAATTCTTCTTCGGAAACAATGTTCTGAGAGATAATTTCTGATTCAGTAATTGGTTCGTCTTTAATATCAGATTTTGTTGTTGGGTCAAAAATAGGTTCTGATAATTTAGTAGCTAAAACATTATCGCAATCAATTTCTATTTCACCATTGTTGACTCGATCAAATAGACCACCATAAAGATAACCACGTACAATACATTCAACTGGAATCATATCTAGTTTTTTAACAATCATTTTTGTAGAATCAACTGTGTCGATTAAATGATTAGGTACATTAAGATTATCAAAAAAGAATTTTGCAAAATCACGCAAATTTTCTCCCTTCTTTGGAATGTCAGTTGGAATAACTACATCAAAGGCAGATATACGATCTGAAAAGTCAAACATTATAGTATCAGGATTAGAAGGAGATTCATAGGCAGTTTTTACTTTACCTTGTTTAATTAAAGAATAGTCAGAATCTGAAGTGCTCATTGTATTTTCCAACTTTTTCGATATTCGACGAGTTTGTTATGAAGTGTTTCGTCATTTATGCATAATATAGCAATTGCCAATAAAGCTGCATTCTTACCATTGTTGATTCCAACAGCAGCAACTGGAATACCAGGTGGCATTTGTGCAATAGAAAGTAAGGAATCAATTCCTCCTAATGCGGCTTTAACGGGAACGCCTATAACAGGTTTAGTTGTGAGAGCAGATAAAACTCCAGGGAGATGTGCAGAAAGACCTGCAACACCAATAAATATATCAGCGTCAGAATTTGACACGTATTCTTGCAATTCATCATGATTTCTATGTGCTGAAATTACACGAATTTCATGATCAACGCCAAAGTCATCAAAAACTTTGCCGATTGAATCGGTGATATTTGAATCAGATTTACTGCCAGAAATTACAGCTACTTTGTTATCATTTTCAATTAAACCTATGTCCCTTCTATAATACATATCTTTCCATGTAATGCCATTTATTAAATTATATGCTTCACTCTAGCAATTGAAAGATTAGAACCTTTGCCAAGAATATTTAAAACACGACCCCTTTGGAATATATTTTATTATTTTTCTTTTCAGTTCCGGCATGTAATATATTATGATTATTTTTATTATTATTTCAGAACCAGTTATTGGTTTTTCAGGATAGCCAGGAGAAGATATGACAACACATATATTTGAGTCCGGATATAATTCATAATCAGTAACTGTATTCAATTCTCCTTTACTAGAGAGATCAAGATTTCAAGTAAGTCATTTTTAATACGAGGAAGGGGGACTTGACATTCTGGATCGCCAAAACGTACATTGTATTCTAATATTTTAGGTCCTTTTTTAGTAAGCATTAATCCAACATATAGTACACCACGATAAGTACGACCCTCCTTATTCATCGATCAATGGTTTTTTGAGCAAGAGACAAGATTTCTTTTTCTAAATTTTCGTCTACATATTCAACGGGGCTGTAAGAACCCATTCCACCAGTATTTGGACCTTTATTTCCTTCAAAAATTGGTTTATAATCCTGAGCAAATCCCAATGGCAATACAGTATTTCCATCGGAAATAATAAAGAAACTAGTTTCTCTTCCTTCCAAGAACTCTTCTATAACAATAGAACTTCCTGCAGAACCAAATTTATTATTAATTAACATGTCATTGATGGCATCTACAGCCTGAGATTTTTCATCGACAATTATAACACCTTTACCTGCAGCTAAACCATTTGCTTTAACAACAATAGGAAAGTTTTAGATTCAAGATATGAAATTGCTGAATCGGCATCGTAGAAAGTCTCATAATCAGCACTAGGAATTTCGTATTTTTTTCATAAATCTTTCATAAAGATTTTTTAGCCTTCGAGTTCAGCTGCCTTGGAATCAGGTCCAAAAACATAGATGTTTTCATTTTGAAGTATGTCAGGACTCCATTTGTTAAGGGAGCCTCAGGGCCAACAATTACAAAATCAATAAAATTTTCTTTACATGTATTAAGAATAAAATCATTATCCATTATGTCACCAGGTATACAAGTTGCATATTCTCTATACCTGGATTACCAGGCATCAATAAAGTTTTCTAATAGATTTGAATTAGAAATAGAAAGACAAATAGCATGTTCTCTTCCACCACCTCCAATAACTAATACATTCAGAATAAATCACTCCGAGGTTTCATTACTAAGATTACGGTTAAGGACTCCGTATTCACCATCATGACAAGCCATACACAATTGGTTGGATTTCTTTCCAATACCAGCTGAGAGGTTCTCGACAGTATTATAACCAACAAAATCTGCATTAACAGATTTACCAACTTTTTTTTTTATAGTATCTATATCAGAATTTTTTTCCAGAAGTATTGTAAGCAATCAATTCTTCATGTGTTGGAAAATCAATTCCCGCACGACAAGGATGACGAATTGGAGGATAAGTAACAAGAATTTTAACACTTTTTGCCCAGAGGGACGAAGTGTTTTTACTATTGCTTTAGAACTTATTCCACGAACTATACTATCATCTATAACAATCACATCTTTACCATCTATTGCACTTTTAACAGGCATAATCCAACGATTAATTTTTTAAAAGTTCTCTATATTTTGGTTGAATAAAGCTTCTTGACTTCCACGTTTTGTATATCTATCTTTCATTAGTCCCTCCACCATAGGAATTCCTGATTTTTCTGAAAATCCAAGAGCAGCAGGTCGTGCAGAATC
>BPEH01000018.1 GCA_019654715.1 Fidelibacterota bacterium
ATGAATTAATAGGACGAATTAAAGAAAGTAAAGCAATTAAATTAAAGTTCAAAACAACTCACGAAAATGAGATTTAGACAAATGGTAGTAAATAACTTCACCACGTCTTTCTACAACTGCAATAATAGGAACTTTACCCATTCTAGAAATTTGTTTAACAGAATCAGTTAAGGATTTTATATTAATTTCATTACCTTCATTCATTGCAAACACAATATATTTTGCTGCTTTGGAACCGAAATTTCCTTTATCATAAACACGAAAATCAGCGCCAAAACCAAATCCTTCTTTAGCGACATAACCACGAGTTCGTATATCTCTGTAAATTAAAAATTTAGTCCAAGCATTTTCGTCTCTTAGTAAAGCGGTTTGAAGAACATCATTAAAACTTAACTTTTTTTTATCTTTTGTTACGTCGAGTTTAGAAGAATAAATCAGATATAGGGCTTCATAGTCTCGTAATAACAATCCATGCTTTTTTCCCTCGCCAAACCCACGAATTTTTAATTCTTGGCGAGAATCATTATCTTTAATCAAAAATCCCTTATTGCTCTCAATGGCTTCAATAATATCAGTTGTTTCTTCCAATTTGCTAATCACTTATACAAGAGAATCTATGGACTTGTAGTGAATATCCTTTTCTCATTGATTTGTACTTTTATATTAAATTACTTCAATAATGTTGGGCCCGTAGCCCAGCCCGGATAGGGCGTTGGTCTTCGGATAATTAGGAGATAACCAAAAGTCGTGGGTTCAAATCCCTCCGGGCCCATTTTAATAATAAAATTTAATGAAAAGTTAAATCAATTTAGAACTTATCGGTCTCATGCCTGAGAAAGTAAATAAGAACGAAAGTGAATGGAAGGAAATGTTATCGGAGGAGCAATTTGAAGTATGTCGTAATAAATCAACTGAAATTCCATTCAGTGGTAAATACTATGAAACAAAGGATAAAGGAATTTACAAATGTGTGTGCTGTGATCATAATTTATTTAAATCAAATTCAAAATTTGATTCAGGGACGGGTTGGCCTAGTTTTTTTGAACCATATGATGATGATGCATTGAAATTTGAAATAGATCATACTGCAGGAATGATTAGAACGGAAGTCTTATGTAATAAATGTAATTCGCATTTAGGACATGTATTTGATGATGGTCCATTACCATCGGGTAAAAGATATTGTATTAATTCAGTTTCTTTAGAATTTATTAAAGAATAATAAATTATTGATTAAGATATTTATTTTTTAGAGTAACGTAAGCTTTAGCGTTAGAGTTAATGTATTCTAAATCAGATTGCGATATTTGTTTAGAAATTTTTCCAGGTCTTCCTAAAACAATACTATTGTCAGGAATTTTTGTATCCTGAGTTATAAGCGTGCCCGCACCAATTATACAATTAGATCCTATTATAGCTCTATTCATAATCAGAGATCCCATTCCGATTAAACAGGAATTTCCAATTGTACATCCGTGGATGATACAACCGTGACCAATGGTTGTGTTAGTGCCAATATGAAGAGGTTCATTGGAATCAACATGTAGTACACTATTATCTTGAATATTTGAAGAGTCTTCAACAACGATAGAATTAAAATCTCCACGAATTACAGAATTATTCCAGATACTCACATCCTTTCCTAATACAACATTACCAATGATATCTGCACTATTAGCAACGTATGTACTAGATGGTATTTGGGGAGTAATGCCATTAAATCCAGTAATCATAATAATTGTATGGATTTTCCAATCAAAAAAAAGTATCGATAGAAAAGTGCAGGGGATGGGATTTGAACCCATGAACCTCTAGAGGAGAGGATATCTCACAAGCCGATCTTGAGTCCTTTCCGCTTTAATAATCCGCGGTTGACCGGGCTTCGCTCTGTTAAGATTCGCTACCCCTGCCCAATTAATTATTTAATTATAACAACAAATGCTTAAATAAAGGATTAAGATGAATCTATTTGAAGAAAATGAGTGATTGCATTCATCGCGAATAATCGTTTTGGTACATTTTCTAGTCTTGACTTTAATATTTTACTATCTTTAATAACTAAGTTTTCGTTAGTTTGTATGAAAAAGAGGGAAGAGATTTTATGACAATAATTAAATTAGCGTTGCCAAAAGGGTCTTTAGAAAAAGCTACTTACCAGTTCTTTGAAAATGCAGGATATACGATAAAAGGTCAGACGCGAACATATAGACCGATAATCAATGACGATAGCATAAGTGTAAAGATTTTAAGACCGCAGGAAATTCCAAAAAATATACAAGAAGGAACGCAAGATGTAGGTATTTCAGGAGAAGATTGGATAAAAGAGAATAAAGCAGACGTAGTTAAATTACTTGATTTAGATTATGGAAAGGTTAGAATAGTTGTTGCATTGCCAGATTCAAATAAGAGTAAGAATTTTTTTCGGCTTTATTAAACAATCATATAAAAAATAAGAAACAATTACGTATTTCGACAGAATATCTGAATTTAGCTAAGCAATATGTAATGAATAATGAAATTTATAAAAAGAAATATGGAAATAAAACTCCAATAATTATCACACCATGGTTCAAGACTGGAACAAATAAGGATGTAGAAATAATGTTTTCTTTTGGTGCGACAGAGGCAAAACCTCCTGAAGAAGCAGATGTAATATTTGATGTTATTGAAACTGGATCGACTTTAGCGCAGAATAATTTGAAAGTGATAGATACAATAATGGAATCTTCTGCTTATTTAATTGCAAATAAAAAGGCATTAAAAGAACCTAAAAAAAGACAGAAAATATACGATGTATTGAGCCTATGTAAAGGAGTAGTAGAAGCAAAATCGAAAGTACAATTTTTATGAATGTAAAGAAGGATAACTTGAATCAGGTATTAGGCATAATTCCATCTTTAGAATCGCCTACTATTAGTGAATTATCGAGCGACGAATGGTATTCTGTAAACCCCAGTAATACCCAAAGAAGAATTTCTTCAGATATTACCATCTTTAAGAAAATATGCACAAGGTTTGATTGTACATAGACCTGGTCAAGTACTTCCACTGGATAAAATTCATGAAGACGAAGGTAAATAGTTTGATTAAATATTATGAGATAAATAATTCATCAACAGCAGAACAAATCTCGAAAAAGATCCGTCGAAATACAGTAAAATCTATGGATTCAACATATGTAAAAGAAATAATGCAAAATGTTGAAAAGAATAAAGATAAAGCTTTATTGAGATACACATCGAAATTTGATAAGGTCAAGTTACTTCCTAATGAATTAAGAGTAAGTAAAAAGGAAATTAATTTCCCCATATTCAGAAGTTGATTCAGATGTAATAAAGGAGTTACGGATTTTAAAAAAGTCAATAGAAAGAACTGAAAAGAAATTAATGAAATCTTTTTCAAAGTTTGTGAATGAAGTTGAGATAAGAGATAAACGAAGTTATATAAAATATAATTTAGTTCCATTGAATAGCGTAGGATGTTATGTTCCAGGAGGAAATGCAGTATATCCTTCATCGTTAATTATGTCTGCAGTTCCTGCAAAAATTGCAGGTGTAAAAAGAGTCATAGTATGTTCACCTCCGTCAAAAGATAAGAAAATAAATTCATCAGTATTAGTAGCAGCAGATATTTGTCAGGTAGATGAGATATACAAAGTAGGAGGAGCGCAAGCAGTAGCTGCAATGGGATATGGTACAAATGTAATAAAACCCGTTGAAAAGATTGTAGGTCCAGGAAATGTTTTTGTTTATCAAGCTAAGAAGATAATATCCGAAGATGTAGGAACCGATTTACCTGCAGGACCGTCAGAATTATTAGTAATTGCCGATGATACTGCAAATAAAGAATTAATTATTAGTGATTTATTTGCTCAATCTGAGCACGGCGTTGATAGTTTGTGTGGGGTTGTGACGCCATCAAAGAAACTTGCAAAAGATCTTATCCAAGTAATAAAACAAAGAGTAAAACAAGTTGAGCGTAAAGATATAATCAGTAAATCATTACTGGGCAATGGATTCGTTGTATTAGCAAGAAATATTCAAGAATGTATTAACTTCTCTAATTATTTTGCTCCTGAACACTTAGAAATTATGACTAAAAAACAAGATTTGCTAGCAAAAAAATTAACTTCTAGTGGAGTTGTATTAGTGGGAGATTATACTCCAGCAGCATTTAGTGATTATGGATTAGGTACAAATCACGTATTACCAACAGGTGGCTCAGGAAAATTTTATTCAGCATTATCTAGTATTGATTTTACCAGAAGATTTTTTGTAGCAAAAACAACCAAAGAGAAATTAGCGAATAATGTAAATAGGATTGAAAAATTAGCGAATCAAGAAGGTTTAATCAATCATGGAAAATCCGTAAAAGCAAGATTTGTAAAGGAAAATGGCAAGACAATATCAAAAAAAGGTAATTAATAACAAAACAGTCTATCTTAGAATTTCAGATAGCAAGATTAAAAATATTAATACAATTATTTTTGATTGTGATGGGGTTTTAATTAACTCAAAAAATTCTTATGATAAATGTATAGAATTAACTATTTCATATATATTAAAAAGAATGTTAAATAAACAATTTATAAGATTTAAAATATCGAAATCAACTTTAGAATTATTTAGACAGACCGGAGGGTTCAATAATGACTATAAATTTTGTTATGTAATAATTTTAAAGATCATATCGATGATTCCAAGAAGCATATCTATAGAATATGAACAAGAATACAATAACATTAATACAAAAAATATTTCAAATTCATTTAAAAGATTAGATTCAATTAAATTGAATAGAATTACGAAGAAAAATAGTAGAATAGAGTTTACAAAAGAATTAAATACATTCGCAAAAGACATTAAAAAATTTGATTTAGACTCGATCGAAAATTTGATTACTAAAGGATTGAATGTAGAACAAAGAAATCTAATAGATTCTTCCAAACAATTATTAAATTTTAGAAAGGATAGGAAAAATAATATTATAACAAATGTATTTGATGAATTTTTCTATGGTAAAAATTTAATAAAGAAGGCAAGAAGAACAAAGAAAATAAATTTTAATCGAAAAGGTACTATAGAGGGTGAAAAATTAATTGTCAAAGAATCATCGTTAATTGCCCTAAAAAGTAGATTTAATAGAAATATGTCAATTGTATCAGGAAGAGGAAAGATTGGAACAAAATTTTTGTTAGGTAAGTTATTCAGATTTTTTTTAAAATAAAGGGAAACGTA
>BPEH01000019.1 GCA_019654715.1 Fidelibacterota bacterium
ATGTAGCTAAATTTGGATTTCCTTGTTTTAATCTTACTACTTTTCCATCTAAAAGATCTATTGATGGTACTATTTTCATAAATTTTCACAAACTGATACAAAATTCTCTAGTATTCTTGCTCCAGCTTTTCCTGATTTCTCTGGATGAAATTGAGTTCCGAATATATTATTCTTATTTATCATTGACGTAAATTCTATCCCATAATCTGTTGTAGTTGATATAATTTTAGAATCAACTGGTTTTGGATACAAAGAATGAACAAAATATGCCCAAGATTGATCTTCAACACCATCTAAAATACGGTTTTTATTATTCTGTTTTAATGTATTCCAGCCTATGTGAGGAACCTTTACATCATTCAAAAAAAGCATTATTTCACCTTCAAAAAACCCTAATCCATCTCCTGGACCTTCTACACTTTTTTCAAAGAACAATTGCATTCCCAAACATACACCTAAAATTGGTTTATTGTTTTCATAATAATCATTTAGAATTTTCTGTTTTACTTGTATTCTCTTAACTGCATATTTCCAACCTCCTACACCTGGAAGAATGATTCCATCATATTCTAAATTCGTATCTAATTCTGATGTTACGATAGTTGTAACTCCCAGCTTCTTTAGTGCAGTCTGGATACTGAATAAATTACCTACACCATAATCTAATATGGCAATCTTTATCATTACATCATTCCCTTCGATGAGGGAGTTCCATCTCTTCTACTATCTGGTGACATTGCATCTCTCATTGATAGCGCCATTGCTTTTATTGCAGCTTCCACTTTGTGATGATCATTATTCCCATATTCTACAATAACATGAATGTTTGCTTGTAGACTAGTTGAAAATGACTGAATAAAGTGATAAATATCTTCTGCAGGCATATCTTCGATTCCTTCTTTATCTATCTTCAAATCTGCAACTTGAAATGGACGTTTAACTAAATCTACTGCTGAATATGCTAATGCATCATCCATTGGGACAATAGCAAAACCAAATCTCTTTATCGATTTTCGTTCTCCAAGTGCTTTGTTTATTGCTTCACCTATTGTTAATGCAACATCTTCAGCTGTATGATGAATTAAATCTCCAGTTGCATCGATCTGAATATCAATTAAACTATGTGTAGCAAATGAAGTAACTAAGTGATCCAAGAATTTTACCGAAGTATTGATTCTTATATTTCCAGTTCCTTCTAATTGTACCTTTACTGTAATATCAGTCTCTTTTGTTTTTCTCGTTACTTCAGCTTCTCTCAATTCACTCACTAAATAATTCTGGTATATCGTTAATATTACTTATTATTATATCCGCTTTATTATCTTTGAAAAGCTTAATTTTATTTCGTTCTGAACGTGAACTGCCATATATTCCTGCGAATATATACTTCTGATTCTTCGATTTACCCGCCGCTTTAGTCATTAAAAGATCTTCCATCGAATCCCCAACATACAATATGTCTCCTTTTCTAGAAAGATTGGAAGCAGATTTTCTTAATGATACAGGATTTGGTTTGTCAATTCTTCCCCCATATCTTGGAATTCTTGCTAAATCTTCAATGAATACATTCCCATCTGGATTAAAAAATCTGAATAATTTACCTAGTAAAAATTTTTGTTCCAATTTTTCCTCTTCCTGATACAATCGAGATATTCCTATTAAATCTACTTTTTAATGCTATTAGAGAAGATTCTTTTACAATTATTTTTTTCACTTTCAATGGTACCTTTCCGATTAAAATTAATCTTCTTTGTTCTTCGTGCCTTCTTTATCAGATTCTTACCATAGAAAAATTCATCAAATACATTAGTTATGATATTGTTTTTTCTATCCTTTGTAAAATTTAATAATTGTTTGGAAGAATTTATCAAATTCCGTTGTTCCACCTCTAACCCTTTGGTAATTATACTCTCAATGGAATCCAAATCGAATTTTTTAATATCTTTTGCTAACTCATTTAATTTTTTTGGTATAATCTGTCTTTATATTTTTTTTATAAACATTTATTCTATTCAATTTAATCGACTTTAATCTCTTAAATGAATTTGAAACATTCTTTGTATTGATCATGTCATATTCTTGTTCATAATCTATGCTTAATCTACTTGGAACCATTGATATAATCTTTAAAATTACTACATAGCAAAATTTATAGTCATTATTGAATCCTCCTGTTTGCCTAAACAACTCTAGAGTTGATTTCGATATCTTGAAACTTATAAATTGTTTATTTAACATATTTTTTAAAATATAAGAAATTGTTAACTCTATACATTTATCATATGAATTTTTTGAGTTAATTAAAACACCATCACAATCGAAAATAACTGTATTAATGTTTTTAATATCACTGTCTGCGATTTTGAGATAGGTTGTTTTATTATTAATTAACCTTCTTTGATACTTTTTTGTCATTTTCCTTTACAAATCTTGCTTTTACGGATTTTCCATGATTGATTAAACCTTCTTGGTTCGCTAGCTTCTCGATTCTATCTAAATTACTTGCTAATTTCTCTTTGGGTTTTTTTTGCTACAAAAAATCTTCTGGTAAAATCAATACTAGATAACGCCGAATAAAATTTCCCAGAACCTCCTGTTGGTAATACGTGATTTGTACCTAATCCATAATCACTAAACGCAGCTGGTGTATAATTTCCTACTAATACAACTCCACTAGACGTTATTTTTTTTGCTAGGAATCTTGTTTTCTAGTCATAATCTCCAAGTGTTCAGAAGCAAAATAATTAGCGAAATCAACGCATTCTTGCATGTTTCTTGCTAATACGACAAATCCATTACCAAGTAATGATTTACTGATTATACCCTTTTCGCTCAACCTGTTTTACTTTTTGTTTTATTAGCCCGATTAGATCTTTCGCAATTTTCTTTGATGGCGTAACAACCCCGCATAAACTATCAATACCGTGTTCAGATTGAGCAAATAAATCACTAACAATTAATTCTTTATCTGCACTATCATCAGCAATTACTAATAATTCCGACGGCCCCGCAGGTAAATCAGTTCCTACTTCTTCGGATATTATCTTCTTAGCTTGATAAACAAAAATATTTCCAGGACCTACTATCTTCTCAACGGGTTTTATCATATCTGTACCATATCCCATTGCAGCTACTGCCTGCGCTCCTCCAACCTTTTTATATTTCATCCACTTGACAAATATCTGCTGCCACCAATACTGAAGAATTAATTTTTTATCTTTTGATGGAGGCGAACATACTATGACTCTTTTCACACCTGCAATTTTTGCAGGAACTGCAGTCATAATTAACGACGAAGGATATACTGCATTCCCTCCTGGAACATAACATCCTACACTATTCAAAGGAACTAAATTATACTTTACATAACTTCGTTTATCTCTTATTTCCAAATTCATTCACAAACTTTGAAAAAGACTTCATTAATTTCTTTTCAGTTTTTTCTATTGACTTCTTTAGAATCTTTAACTCATTTATTACATCTGAATCCACATCTGAATACGCAGATTTAATTTCCTTTTTACTAACTCTTAATTCATTAGGAAGCAACTTAACCTTATCAAATTTCGATGTATATCTCAGTAAAGCTTTGTCTTTATTCTTCTCAATATTTTGCATTATTTCTTTTACGTATGTTGAATCCTAGATTTTACTGTATTTCGACGAATCTTTTTTGAGATTTGCTCTGCTGTTGATGAATTATTTATTTCAAAATACTTGATCAAACTATTTACCTTCGTCTTCGTGAATTTTATCTAGTGGAAGTACTTGTCCCGGTCTATGTACAATCAAACCTTGCGCATATTTTCTGAGAGACGGTAATATTTGAAGAAATTCTTCTTTTGGTATTACTGTATTTACAGAATACCATTCATCTTTCGATAATTCACTAATGGGGGGTGATTCTAAAGATGGAATGATACCTAATACACGATTTATGTTGTCTTTCTTTACATTCATAAATATGTGTACTTTAGATTTTGCTTCTACAAACTCCTTTACATAGGCTCAATACATCGTATATTTTCTGTCTTTTTTTAGGTTTTTTTAATGCCTTCTTATTTGCAATTAAATAAGCAGAAGATTCCATTATTGTATCTATTACTTTCAAATTATTTTGCGCTAAAGTTGATCCAGTTTTAATCACGTCAAATATTACATCTGCTTCTTCAGGCGGTTTTGCTTCAGTTGCGCCAAAAAAAAACATTATCTTCACATCCTTATTTGTCCCAGTCTTGAAAACCCTGGTGTGATAATTAACGGAGTTTTATTTCCATATTTCTTTTTATAAATCTCATTATTCATTACATATTGTTTAGCTAAATTCAGATATTCTGTTGAAATGCGTAATTGTTTTTTATTCTTTATTTGATTGTTCAGCACGGATGAAAAATTTCTGCTTTTGTTTGAATTAGGTAATGCAACAACTATTCTAACCTTTCCGTAATCTAAATTGAGTAATTTTACTACGTCGGCTTTATTCTCCTTTTCCCAATCTTCTCCAGAAATACCTACGTCTTGAGTTCCTTCCTGTATATTTTTAGGAATTTCTTGCGGCCTTAAAATCTTAACACTTATACTATCATCATTGATTATCGGCCTATATGTTCGTGTCTGGCCCTTTATTGAATATCCTGCAGTTTCAAAGAACTTGTACGTAGCTTTTTCTAAAAACCCTTTTGGTAACGCTAATTTAATTATTGCCATAAAATTTCAATCCTCTTTTTCACACAAACTAACGAAAACTTAGTTATTAAAGATAGTAAAATATTAAAGTCAAGACTAGAAAATGTACCAAAACAACTATTCGCGATGAATGCAATCACTCATTTTCTTCAAATAGATTCATCTTAATCCTTTATTTAAGCATTTGTTGTTATAATTAAATAATTAATTGCGCAGGGGTAGCGAATCTTAACAGAGCGAAGCCCGGTCAACCGCGGATTATTAAAGCGGAAAGGACTCAAGATCGGCTTGTGAGATATCCTCTCCTCTAGAGGTTCATGGGTTCAAATCCCCTCCCCTGCACTTTCTATCGATACT
>BPEH01000020.1 GCA_019654715.1 Fidelibacterota bacterium
AACAATACCCAAAGAGAAGAACAGAAAAGTTAATTCCCATAATTAAATGTCCAATTACTGCTCCAGTTAAACCAAAAGGGATTGCCGACATAATCACTAATGGCTGAAAGTAGGAACCAAAAGGAATTGCAAGAAGTGTATAGACGACTACCATTGCAACCAAAAATTTCTAGCTAAAGAGAAAGGTTCTGACCTTGTTCTTGTTGTTCTCCTTCCAAAGAGTAACTTAAAGAACCATAACGTGTAATATAAAGGCAATACATCATTGGTTACAGAAGATATCACCTCATTTCCTGTGGTAACCGTTAGGTCTACGTCTGCAGTGACATTTATGGATCGTTTTCTATCCTTTCTTTTTATCGTAGAAACCCTTCCCCAATATTAAGCTGTGCAATTTGTCGAATTGGGATGGTCGATCCTTTTGGTGTTCGAATCATCATATCTTCAAGATTCGAAATTGATGAACGTTCTTCATCAGGATAACGCAACATACTTTTAACTCATCGCGACCTCGTTGAATATTTTGTACTTCAAGGCCATAAAAAGCTTGGCGGACCGGGAAGGCAACCATCTGCATGTCACTCCATAATTTTCTGCCGCAGGAAGCAAACTAATTATTAATTCTTCTTTACCCATATTAAAATCATCTTTTACTTGAAAACTCCTGGGTATTCAATTAGTTTTTCTTTGAGTTCATCTCGGCAGAAAACAAGTCATCCATATATTTCTGGACAATTGAATATTCACCGGATCTCCAGCGGAAAATAAACTGGAAAAAAAGGATATTCTTTCACACCAGGAATATCTGCCACCATTTCTCTCCAACGCCTCACGACAGTTTCCGTGCTTATAGAGCGAGATTCTCCTGGCGCTAATTCTATGCTACTTCAGCCAGGTTTGAGCCATCAAATGAAAATTTAGAGCCCCTGGACCTTGTGATGATTTTGTCCGCATAGGCTGATCTCCCACAGTAGATAGAATATTTTGTATTATTTTCTCTGAAGGGTATTCTTTTAAGAATTCTTTGTTCAACTCTTGGGCAGCCTGATTCAACACATTAAATCCATCACGAGTTACCGAATTGGAGTTCCAGAAGGATATTCAATTGTTGCAATTGCAATATCTCCTTCAATGGGTGGAAAAAAAGAAAACTTAAGTATGCCGCTTAAAATTATTCCTAGAGTTAAAATAAATATAGCAATAGCAATTGAAATAGAATTCAAAGGATTGTTTAATGCAAGTACCAGTGTGGGCTTATACCGCTTCAACAAAGTTTGATAGAAAATTTTTACTTGATCTTGAAATTTATCCCAGCGGTCTGAAAGAGTCTAAGCTTTTTTTTCTTTGGCTTTTTATCTACTGAATGAGCTAGATGAGCTGGTAATATGGTCAGCGATTCAATTAAGGACCAAAATAGAACAATAATGTTATTAAAGGAAAAAATTTTCCCCTATAGGACCAATGTTCCCCCAACGCTAACATAGGGAAAACGTAGCCATAGTAGTTAATACCGCAAAAATTACTGGGGTGGTAACCTGGCGGCACCTTGCACAGCAGCTTCTTCAGGATCTAAGCCGCGTTCTATAAATAGTGAAATATTCTCACCAACAACAATCGCATCATCCACACAATCCCAAGAACCAAAATAAATGTAAATAAAGAAAGCATATTAATGGAAAGGTCCATTATTGGCATAAACCAAAAGCCCCCCATAAATGAAATAGGAATACCAAGAGATATCCAAAAAGCAAGTTTTGGTTTTAAAAAAAATGCTAGAACTATAAGAACAAAAAATAACCCATATTTTGCATTTTCTGTTAGCAGATCAATTCTCCCCTGCAATAACAATGCTTCATCATTCCATGGCGTCAGACTAACACCAGGCGGTAAATCTGGTAATTTATTTTCTATATAATCCCTTACAGATTTAGAAATATCTAACGCATTCTGATCGCCAACTCTAAAGACCCGAATAAGTTTTGCATTATTACCATTAAACTGAATTTCATATTCATTGCTTGTAAAACCATCATTGATACTACTAATATCACCTAAACGTACAACGGACCCAACTTCATCAGTTATTACAGGAATAGCACTAAAATCATCTATACTATATCCTTGATTCTTTGCACGAATTAAGATTTCTCCATTAGTACTTTCAATACTCCCGCTGGGCAAATCTATCGACCAACTATTAATCGCTCTTGAAATTTGCTCTAAGGATAGTCCATATTTCTGCAGTGTTCTCTCACTAACTTCTATTGCTATTTCACGATTCTTTTTGCCTACAAGTGTTGTATATGTAACCTCAGGTAACGCGTCAATCTCGTCTTTTACTACTTCTGTTAAATTAATTAGGTTATCTTCATCAAGATCCCCATCAACTGCTACTGTAATTACTTCAGAAACCGCAATAATTTGTTGAATAGTTGGCTTTTCAATATCATCTGGAAATGAATTAATTGCATCAATTTGCGCTTTTACTTTGTCTAACATTCTTCCGCAACTTGTTCTGGAAGAATCTCGACGGATATAACTGCTAAATTTTCAGACGCTGTTGATGTAATCTTTTTAATTCCTTCAAGGCCTTGCAACCGTTCTTCTACTCTCACGCAGATAGATTCTTCAATATCACTTGGTGAGGCACCAGGATAAACAATAGAAACATTGATAATATCTACCTCAATTGCAGGAAAAACTTCCATTTTTATATAAGGGATTGTTACAAAACCCGCGATGATGATGAATATCATCATCATATTTGCAGCTACTTTATTTTGGACAAACCAGCGTGTTATCGGCTTCATTAAAATTTCTCTTAATCCATATCATAGGTTATTTTTTGTCCATCAACTAAAGATGATAGGCGTGTCATCAAAAGTCGATCGCCTATTTCAAAACCATTTTCAATAAATGCTTTTCATTTTCAAACCTTATTATCTCTACATTTCTTTTTCCGAAAAGTTTTTTTATCATCTACAACCCAAACGGATTCATTACGAACAAGAGTTCTAGGTTTTAAAAGATACGTTTTCAATTTCTATTCCATTTATTGCAGCAGACACGTATTGACCAATACCCAACGGAGTCTGTGATGTAGCTTTACTTTTACGATTATCAATTCTAGCAACAATTGCCAACATTCTTGTTAGCGGATCTACCTCTGCCTCTGTTCGAACAATATTTCCTTTCCATCGATAATTTGAGGCCCTTGACCCTTGAGAGAATTCAATTTTTAAATTGCTTATTTTTTGATAAGAGTTTTCCATTAAAATCTAAACCTGTAAATGACACATCTTGATCTGCAACAACTAACCGTACTTCAAAATAATCGGTACCATATATTTTGGATAATACAGTCCGGGAAATACTGTAGTCCCTATTTCAACATTCCGGCTTTGTACCCGACCATCAAACTGAGCAATAATTATTGCTCTTTCTAAATTACGCTTAGCTTGCTCTAGATTCGCTTCTGCTGCTGCTAATGTTGCTTTTCCCTTGGCCAACTGTGGCTTTCGAAGCGTAAGGTCGCTGCCCTCACCTATTCCAACCGGCCCATTCTTTGTTGGCTAAATCGGATTCGGCTTTTTCTCTTTCTAAATTACTTCTGCATTCAAGATATTTGATTGTGCTGTAATAAAAGCAAGTTCATAATCTCTTCGATCAAGTATAATTAACGTATCATTCCTATTAAAATTGGATCCTGGCTCCATCTTAGGAGAAAGCCATTTACATTTGAACTTAATTCTGAAAGAATAGTTAACGATGTTTCTGGCGCATAACACCTTGTGAAGAAATAGTGGCATTTATCGTCTGACTTATTATCTTTTTCGTTTTTACATAGGGTAAATTTTTTTTCGGTACTTTCAACCTCAATTTCGGGGTTAAGAGTAATAAGAATAATTGAAGTAGAATACTTACTAGTAGAATAATAATACCTATATTTTTTTTCATCATATTTTTACAGTTATGTTATCAATTAACGGTTTGCGATTCATAACTACCTCCTATTGCTAATAATAGAGATAGCGGTTTTCTATTCTTTGTCTTTTTAATGTGAGATATCGGGAACGAATATCATTATACTGTCGCTGACTGTTTAATACAGATTCTAGCGTAGTCACACCCCTATCATATCTTTCTGAAGAAAGTAAATATGCAGACTCAGACTGATTTTCAGCATTGCTAATTGCTTCAATCTTTACTTTTATAGATTCTTCTAAATATAATATTGTTTCAAATTTTTGAGAATGCTAATAATAATCCTTGAATTAATTCTTGCTTGGAATTTTCTACTACTGATTCTTGAATTTTAACGCAGATCTTAGCCTGCCTCCATTAAATAAAGGGCTGGGATTCCAGGCCTAACGACCAGACTTTTTTTCTTTATTTAGTATATCTCGCAACTTTGTTGCTGATGTACCAACAGACCCATTTAGCATAATCCTGGTAACAAATTTCGCTTTGCTTGACTCAAGTTTAACCCGATGCCTTTCCCCTCTGAGAATAAGAGCCTTAATATCTGGACGACGAGTAATTAAAATCAGCTGGTATCCCAAAGATATGTGCGGTATTGTTCTGGTAATGCATGATTTGAGACAAGAAGACCTATAGGGTATTTACCAGAAATTATCTCCAAGCCTCGATTGAAGGAGTGAAGTTGATTTTTTCTATCCTTTTATAGCAATTTTTGCTGTAGATACTGAAGTTTTTAGCTAAACGAAAATCTAAACTTGATTTAAGACCGCGCTTAAACCGATCTTGTACCAAATCTCTTATTTTCTCCAGACTCGCATAGGACTCCTCAGCAATTTTTAATTGTTCAGAGGCTTCAACTGCCTGAAAATAGGTTTGCGCAGATCGAATAATTGTTGAAAAAGCTAGATAAGACAATTCATAATCTATTGATTCATAATCTTTAAAAGCTGCTCTACGGCCATTTAACGCTCTACCCCATACATCAAATTTCCCATTGAAAATTCAGGCTTAACCCAAAGGATTCAGAATCAAATGTTATTACCTCAT